>NZ_JBHVOL010000003.1:0-678396 GCF_042887925.1 Kitasatospora sp. NPDC057904 | reverse complement strand
ACTGATCCACCCCGAAGGGCTTCACCGTTCGACTTGCATGTGTTAAGCACGCCGCCAGCGTTCGTCCTGAGCCAGGATCAAACTCTCCGTGAATGTATACCGGCTATCCGGTGCACACTCGCGTTGAGCGGCACGGCAACCACCGGAATAGGGCGGTCCCGCGCACTGCGTCCTCGCTAGTGTTATTTCAAAAGGAATCTCCAACCCCGATCAAGTGACCGAGGCCGGGGATGTCAACATATCTGGCGTTGACTTTTGGCACGCTGTTGAGTTCTCAAGGAACGGACGCTTCCTTCGAGCCGCCTTCCAGCGGGCCCTCCGGGCGCTTCGTTCTTTCGTGTTTCCAGCTTATCAGATGTTTTCCGCTCCGTTTTCCGGAGTTTCATTCATCGGATTTGCTTTCCGCTTTCGTTGCCCCGGTCTCCCGCGGCGACTCCGGAACTGTACGGGGCCGGAGGCGCCCCGTGCAAATCGTCCCGCCCTGCTGTCGCAGGACGGGACGATCCGCTGGTGGAGCGCCGTCAGACGCGGCCCATCTCCTCGGCGATGGCCGCCGCGAAGGCGTCGATGTCGGCCTCGGTGGTGTCGAAGGCGCACATCCAGCGCACCTCGCCGGTGTGCTCGTTCCAGAAGTAGAAGCGGTACCGCTTCTGCAGCCGCTCGCTGACGTCCCGCGGGAGGATCGCGAAGACCGCGTTCGCCTGGACCGGGCGCACGATCTCGACGCCGTCGATCTTCCGGACGGCCGCCTCCAGGCGGCTGGCCATGGCGTTGGCGTGGCCGGCGTTGCGCAGGTAGAGGTCGCCGGAGAGCAGCGCCTCGAACTGCACGGAGACGAAGCGCATCTTCGACGCGAGCTGCATCGAGGTCTTGCGCAGGTACTTGATGTTGCGGACCCGCTCGGGGTTCAGCACCACGACGACCTCGCCCAACAGCAGGCCGTTCTTCGTGCCGCCGAACGACAGCACGTCGACGCCGACGTCCGTCGTGAAGGCGCGCAGCGGCAGGCCGAGCGATGCGGCGGCGTTGGCCAGGCGGGAGCCGTCGACGTGGACGAGCATGCCGAGCTGGTGGGCGTGCTCGGTGATCGCGCGGATCTCGTCGGCGGTGTAGAGGGTGCCGAGCTCGGTGCTCTGGGTGATGGAGACCGCGAGCGGCTGCGCGCGGTGCTCGTCGCCGAAGCCCCAGGCCTGCTGGTCGAGCAGTTCGGGGGTGAGCTTGCCGTCGGGGGTGGGGACGGTGAGCAGCTTGATGCCGCCCATCTTCTCCGGGGCGCCGCCCTCGTCCACGTTGATGTGGGCGGACTCGGCGCAGACGACCGCGCCCCAGCGCGGGAGCAGCGCCTGGAGGGCGACCACGTTGGCACCGGTGCCGTTGAAGACCGGGTAGGCCTCGGCCTTCTCGCCGAAGTGGCGGCGGAAGACGTCCTGCAGGTGCGCCGTGTAGTCGTCCTCGCCGTAGGCGACCTGGTGGCCACCGTTGGCGAGCGCTATCGCGGCGAGGACCTCGGGGTGCACGCCGGCGTAGTTGTCGCTGGCGAAGCCGCGGACGGCGGGGTCGTGCCGCCGTACCGCGTCCGTGCGGGTGGAGTCGTTCATCGGGCTGTCAGCCACAGGTGCTGTCCGTTCAGTTCTGCTGCGGGGCGGTCCCAGAGGCCCGCCAGGTGAGTGGCGAGGTCGGCCGTGTCGGTGAAGCCGGCGAACTTCGCGTCCGGCTTCTCGGCCCGCATCTCCGGGCTGACCAGCGCCTTGATCACCAGGATGGCAGCTGCGGCGGTGGGCTCGCCGTCGGCCGAGGTGGTCTCCTTCTTGAAGGAGTCGGCCATGGCGAGGGTCCACGCCTCGGTGGCGGCCTTGGCGGCCGCGTAGGCGGCGCCGCCGGCGGTGGGCTTGTGGGCCGCGGCGGCGGAGACCATCGCGTACCGGCCGGCGGGGCTGCGGACCAGCGCGGGCTGGAAGGCCAGCGAGGTGTGCTGGAGGGTCCGCACGACGGTGTCGTGCAGGAAGTCCCAGTCGTCGAGGCGGGTGTCGAAGAACGTCTTGCTGCCGCGCCAGCCGCCGACCAGGTGGAACAGGCCGTCGACGTGGCCGTGCTCCGCCTCCAGGTGGTCGGCCCAGTCGTGGACCTCCTGCGGGTCGAGCAGGTCGATCACCTGGCCGCTGACCTTCGCCCCGCGCACGGCGACGCGGGTGGCGTCGAGGGCGCTCTCCAGCCGGACCGGGTCGATGTCGGCACCGATCACGGTGGCACCGTCCGCGGTCAGGCGGCGCAGCACGGCCTGGCCGGCCGGGCCACTGGCTCCGGCGACGGCGATGACCTTGCCGGCCAGCGGGGCGTTGGGGGTGGTGGTCACGCGGCGACTCCCTTGGTTCCGTTGCCGGTGATGCCGGCGGTGGCGGCGATGACGCCGCCGAGCTTCTTGGACAGGGCCTCGTAGAACATGCTCAGCGGGAACTCGTCCGGGAGCACCGCGTCGCACAGCGCCTTGTTGAGCGCCTTGCCGTCGGTGATGTCGAGCGGCAGCGCGTCGGCCCCCTTCGCCCACGTGGAGGCCGGGTGCGGGGTGAGGTAGCGGGAGACGAGCTGGTAGGCGGCGATCCAGTGGGCCGGCTTGGGCCGGTCGATGCCGTCGCGGTACAGGGTCTCGATCTCGGCGCAGAGCTCGTTGGTGACCTGCGGGGCGCGGTCCCAGTCGATGGTGAGGCGGTTGTCCCGCCAGCGCAGCGCGTCGTTCTTGTGCAGGTAGGCGAAGAGCAGCTGGCCGCCCATGCCGTCGTAGTTGCGCACGCGGTCGCCGCTGACCGGGAAGCGGAACAGGCGGTCGAAGAGGATCGCGTACTGGACGTCGCGGGCGTGCTTGTTGCCCTCGGCCTCCAGCTGCACCGCCTCCTTGAAGGTGGTGAGGTCGCAGCGGAGCTCTTCGAGGCCGTACATCCAGAACGGGCTGCGCTGCTTGATCATGAAGGGGTCGAACGGCAGGTCACCGTGGCTGTGGGTGCGGTCGTGGACGAGGTCCCACAGGACGAAGGTCTCCTGCGCGCGCGCCTGGTCCTTGAGCAGGCCCTCGGCGTCGTCCGGGATCGCCAGGCCGAGCTGCTGGACGGCGCTGGTGGTGACGGCGCGGAAGCGGGCGGCCTCGCGGTCGCAGAAGATGCCGCCCCAGGTGAAACGTTCCGGCGCCTTGCGCACGGCGACCGTCTCGGGGAAGAGGACGGCGGAGTTGGTGTCGTACCCGGCCGTGAAGTCGGTGAAGGTAATCGGGACGAACATCGGGTTGTCGAAGCGCGTGCGCTCCAGCTCGGCCAGCCAGTCGGGCCACACGACGCGCAGCAGGACGGCTTCGAGGTTGCGGTCCGGGTTCCCGTTCTGCGTGTACATCGGGAAGACCACGAGGTGCTCGAGGCCGTCGACGCGCTGGTCGGCGGGCTGGAAGGCGAGCAGCGAGTCCAGGAAGTCGGGCTCCCGGTAGCCGGTGTCGGCCCACTTGGCCAGGTCCGCGTCGACGGCGGCCAGGTAGGCCTCGTCGTGCGGGAACAGCGGGGCCAGCTCGGCGACCGCGCTGCGGACCGTGGCGACCAGCGGATCGACCGTGTGCCGCTGGACGGCGGCCAGGTCGATCGAGCCGTCCTTGGACTGCAGCGGGCGAAGGGTCTCGACGGCCTCCTTCAGGCGCAGCCACGCCGGGTGGCCGGCGAGGGTCGAGACCGGGGCGTCGGCCGCCACAGCGAGCCTTGGCGAAAGATTCTGCATCGTGGACTCACTTCGACAGGAGGTTTTCGATGGAGACACCATAGATACGAAAGGTTCTCCTGTTCAAGGGGGCTCCGATCGGAGAACCTCCGGTGGTGGGGGGTTTCGGGGACGCCGCGACCGGATGTTCGGCATGTGGACGCCGCGGTGGATGTTCTGGACACGGGCGCCGTCGGGATGCGAACCTCCCGCCATGCTCCCGGCGGTGATCACGATGACCGAGCGGCACGACGGCCTGTTCCGGGTGCCCTCTCGTTGTCACGCCTGCCGTGGCACGCGCGGCTGTTGCTGTCGCCGCCGCTGCTGTCGTTGATCCGCCGATCCGCTCACTCGCCGATCCGCCGATCAGGCTCGGAGGGCGCCGCGGACGCGGGCCCGTACGCCGACCATGCCGCGTGTGTTCCGGCGCCGCCACCGGGGGAAGTGACCCGCCGGGTCCGCGGCCGCCTCCGGCCCCGGCCGCCGCATCTCCTGTCCTGCCCGGCCTTCCTTCCCTGGAGCCCTGCCATGACCGACCTCCGTCTCCGCCCCGGCTTCCGCAAGTCCGCCGCCCTCCCCGTCGCCGCGCTGCTGGCGGCCGCCGCCGCGCTGACCGCGTGCGCGCCGCAGGACGCCAAGACCGACGGGACCGCGGCCGCGGGCGCGGGCGCGTCGGGCACATCGGCCGGCTGCGCGCCGGGGGCGCTGGCGACCCGGACCGCCGGCACGCTGACGATCGGCACCGACAAGCCCGCGTACGACCCGTGGTTCTCCGAGGACAAGCCGGAGAACGGCAAGGGCTTCGAGTCCGCGGTCGCCTACGCGGTCGCCGACAAGCTCGGCTACCCCAAGGAGAAGGTGACCTGGGTGGTGGCCCCGTTCAACAAGGCCACCTCGCCCGGCCCGAAGGACTTCGACTTCGACGTCAACCAGGTGTCCATCAGCGCCGAGCGCAAGCAGGCGGTCGACTTCTCCTCCGGCTACTACGACGTCCGACAGGCCGTCATCGCGCTCAAGAACTCCAAGGCCGCGGGTGCGAAGAGCATCGCCGACCTCAAGGGCGCCAAGCTCGGCGCGCAGGTGGGCACGACCAGCCTCGACACCATCACCGACACCATCAAGCCGAGCACCCGGCCGGCCGTCTTCGACTCCAACGACCTGGCCAAGGCCGCGCTGAAGAACGGCCAGGTCGAGGCGCTCGTGGTCGACCTGCCGACGGCCTTCTACATCACCGGCGCCGAGGTGCCGGAGGCTCAGGTGGTGGGGCAGTTCGAGAGCGCGTCGCAGGGCGAGCAGTTCGGACTGGTGCTGGACAAGGGCTCCCGGCTCACCGGCTGCGTGTCGCAGGCCGTGGACGCGCTGCGGGCGGACGGGACGCTCGCGAAGCTGGAGAAGCAGTGGCTGTCCGACGCCGTCTCGGCACCGGTGCTGAAGTGAGCGGCGGCATCGAGGCCAGTGGCGGCGTCGAGGCCGGCGGCGGCGTCGGGGCCGACGGCGCGGCGGGCCGGGAGGCGGGCGCGCGGGACGACGGTGCGCCCGGCGGCGGGGAGGACGACGGCTACCGTCCGTCCGAGCGCCGGCTCGCCCGGGACGCCTACCGCCGCGGGCGGACCCGGCGTTCGGCCCTGATCGCGGGCTCGTCGACGCTGCTGACGGCCGTCGTGCTGTACCTGCTCATCGTCAACTCCCCCGGCTGGGAGGTGACTCGACGGACCTTCTTCAACCTCGACTACGCCCGGCAGGCGCTGCCCGAGGTCCTGACCGGGCTCCGGCTCAACCTGGAGCTGATGCTCGGCTGCGGCGTGCTGATCCTGGTGTTCGGCCTGCTGCTGGCGGTGCTCCGGACCCTGCGCGGTCCGGTGTTCCTGCCGGTCCGGCTGCTGGCCACCGCGTACGTGGACTTCTTCCTCGGGCTGCCGATGATCATCTGCCTGCTGGTGATGATCACCGGGGTACCGGCACTGCGCCTCACCGGGGTGACCACCGATCCGCTGCTGCTCGGCGGGGCGGCGCTGGTGCTGACGTACTCGGCGTACGTGTCCGAGGTGTTCCGCGCGGGGATCGAGTCGGTGCACCCGAGCCAGCGGGCCGCGGCGCGCTCGCTCGGGCTCACCAACGCGCAGGCGATGCGGTACGTCGTGCTGCCGCAGGCGGTGCGGCGGGTGGTGCCGCCGCTGATCAACAACCTGGTCAGCCTGCAGAAGGACACCGGGCTCGTCTCGATCGGCGGGGCGATCGACGCCGTCTACGCGGCGAAGATCATCGCGTCCCGGTCGTTCAACTACACGCCGTACCTGGTCGCGGGGCTGGTGTTCATCGTGCTGACCATTCCGCTCACGCGGTTCGCCGACTGGCTGACCGCGCGCATGAACCGTCGGCAGGTCCAGGGAGGTGCGGTGTGAGCGGGGCGAGCAGGGCGAGCAGGGCGAGCAGTACTAACAGTACGAGCAGGACGAGCGGTGTGGGCGGGGACCCGGTGGGCGCCGGAGCGGACGTGCTGCGGCTGGAGTCGGTGCGCAAGACCTTCGGCTCACAGGTGGTGCTGCGCGACGTCGACCTCGCCGTGCCCGAGCACTCGGTGACGGCGCTGATCGGGGCGTCCGGCTCGGGCAAGTCGACGCTGATGCGGTGCGTGAACCTGCTGGAGGGCGTCGACGACGGCGCGATCTTCCTGGACGGCGAGGACATCACCGACCCGCGGACGGACGAGGACGCCGTCCGGCGCCGGATCGGTGTCGTCTTCCAGGCCTACAACCTGTTCCCGCACATGACGGTGCTGGAGAACATCACGCTCGCGCCGCGCCGGGTGCACGGGCTCGGGCGGGCCGAGGCGGAGGCGAAGGCACTGGAGCTGCTGGACCGGCTCGGGCTGGCGGCCAAGGCGAAGGAGTACCCGGACCGGCTCTCCGGCGGGCAGCAGCAGCGCGTCGCCATCGTGCGGGCGCTGGCCACCGGGCCACGGCTGCTGCTGCTCGACGAGATCACGGCGGCGCTCGACCCGGTGCTCGTCGGGGAGGTGCTGTCGGTGGTGCGCGATCTGAAGGAACAGGGCATGACGATGGTCCTGTCGACGCACGAGATGGGGTTCGCGCGCGAGGTGGCCGACCAGGTCTGCTTCCTGGACGGCGGGGTGGTGCTCGAACAGGGGCCGCCGGAGCAGGTGTTCGGCGATCCGCGGGAGGAGCGGACCCGGCGGTTCCTCAGCCGGATCGTCGCCTCGGGGCGGCTTCAGGGCTGAGACGGGACGCGCGGGGGCGGGCTCCGGCAGGTGGATTCCGGCGGGGTGGCGGCGGCAGGGTGGCGGGGTCCGGCGAGATCTGGCGAGGTCTGGCTGGGGGGCTTGTTGAGGCAGGCATAGGGCGCTCGCAGGAACGCACTCCGCTGGTCACCACCGTGCGCCCCTGCACGCGCCCTGGCCTCCCGGGAGCGGCAGCGGTGATCGTGGACAGGACGAACGCCGCAGAGTACGGGTGGCGGCGAACAGCTGACAGGTTTCAGATGACAGATTTCGTTATCTGTTATCTGAAACCTGTCAGCTGTTCGCTGTTCGCCGTCCTCCCGTCACCCCAGGAGGCCGCCGTTGCACGGACCCACGCTGGTCAACTGGCTCCTCGCCCTCCTCACCGCCACCGCCGGGGCCTACTGCCTGACCCGCCTCCGGCATGCCCCGGGAGCCCCCGGCGCCCCGTACGCGCCGCACACCACCTGCGCACCGGCGCCCTCCACCACCCACCCGACGGGCGCCCGACGGCTTCTCGCCCGGGAAACCGACGCCGCCGAAGCGCTGATGGGGCTCGGCATGGCCGGAATGGCCGTCACCGGCGCCGCCGTCCCGGCGCCCGTCTGGGCCTGGCTGTTCGGCGTCCCCGCAGCCCTCTTCCTGCTCGCCGCCGCCGGCACCCCGGACCGCCGCGGACACCGGCTGCACCACGCGATCGGCGGCCTCGCCATGACCTACGCAGCCCTCGCCATGACCGCCTCCCCCGGCCATCACCACCACGCCCCGAGCACCGGCGCCCCGCTGCTCACCGGCGCGCTGCTGGTGTACTTCGGCGCCTACTCCCTCTGGGCCGGCACCCGGCTCCTGCACGCCCCCGGCGGAAGCGTCACCGTCGGAACGGCGGGCCTCCCGCAGGCCTGCCGGCTCACCATGGGCATCGGGATGTTCGCGATGCTCCTGACCATGTGACCTTGCCCGCCCCCGACGCCCACGCCCAACACCCACACCCAACGCCCGTCCCCGACACCCGTCCCCCACCCCACCCGCCACCCCAACCCCACCCCGCGCGCCCTGGCCGAGCCACACCCGGGACCAAGGTCCCCGGGCCCGCGTGGCGTTGGTCACTGGCCGCCCGAAAGCCGTTCCACCGGACGTCGCCAGCGCATAGGTTGGCGAGGAGCGCGTTGTCGCGCTCCGTGCGCACTCGGGGAGCCCATGCGATGACTGCCCTGATCGGCCTGCTGCTGCTCGGCCTGCTGCTCTCCACCGCCGTGCCCCGGCTGCTCGCCCGGGCACGCTGGGTGGAGCGCGAACCCGTGCTGGCGCTGCTGGCGTGGCAGTGCCTGGTCGTAGCCGTCCTGCTGTGCTGCGCGTTGAGCCTGGTCCTGGCCGCCTCGGCCGCGCTGCCCGAACTTCGCGCACTCGTGTTCGCCGGAGCGCCGCACGGGGTGGAGGCGGCGTACGGGCTCCAGGACGCCGAAGGCTGGGGCCGGCTCTGCGCGGCGGTGCTGGCCGCGGGCGGACTGCAGACGGTGCTGGCGGTCACCCGTGAGGTCCGTTCGGCGAAGGCTCTGCGCAACCACCGTCACGCTCAACTCTCCGACCGCGCTCCCGAGTTGCCGGAGGCCATCGCGGCCGCCCGCAGCCGCCGGGAGCGCCTGGTGGTGCTGGAGAACGTCCGGCCGGAGGCCTGGTCGCTGCCCGGCCCGAACTCCCGGCTGGTGGTCACCACGGGCGCCCTCCAACAGCTGACCGCACGGGAGTTGGCGGCCGTACTGAGCCACGAGCGCGGGCACGTCCGCGCCCGGCACGACTGGCTCGCGCAGGCCGCCCAGGCACTCGCGTCCGGGTTCCCGGGGGTCCGGGTGTTCAGCACCTTCCGGGACCAGGTCGGCGAGCTGGTCGAGCTGGCGGCCGACGACCGTGCGGCCCGTCGGCACGGACGGCACACCACCGCCCTCGCGCTGGCCGAACTCAACCTGGGCCGCGGGGTGTTCGGCTCCTGTCCGCCGGGCCTCGCGCAGTCCCCGAAGCGGGTGGACCGCCTGCTCGCGGGCCGCCCCCGGCTGTCCGTTCCGCACCGGCTCCAACTCACCGTCGCCGCGCTCGCCGCGCCCGTGGCCGTCGTGCTGCTGGCCGCCGCTCCGGGACTCGTCTCGCAGTTCTAGCCAGACGCCCCATCGCCCCGCCGGACCCTCAGGACCGCCGAAGAACCTGCCGAAGAACCTGCTGACGAACCTGCTGGGAAATCTGCTGACGAACCGTCAGCATCACGCCTCACACGGGCCAGTGACCTCATCGCCGAGCGTGCGCGCAAGCACGTCGCGGTGGAGCGGACGGGCCTGCCGGTAGCGCTCACGCCCCTCGTCCGTGAGGACGATCAGGATGCCGCGGCGGTCGTCCACGCACATCTCGCGCGTCACCAGTCCCGCCTTCTCTAGCCGGCCGATCAGACGGGACAGCGCGCTCTGGCTGAGGTGGACGACGTCGGCGAGCTCCTGGACCCGGAGCCGGTGGCTGCGGTCCACCGAGCAGCCCTCGACCAGGCGCTCCAGCACCTCGAACTCACTCATCCCGAGCCCGTGCTTCTCGCCCAGCTCGCGGTCGAGCGCACAGGAGGTCTCGGCGTGCCGGGCCAGCAGTTCGCGCCACTGCGCGACGAGACCGGCCTCCGCCGGGGAGTCGAGTTCAGCCACGGCGCCACCCTACCACCGCCACCGCAACTTATGCGTTTACATCTTATTCACTTGCATTGATTGCACGTGCATGTAGTCTCCTCCCCATGACCACCGCGACCGTCACGTCACCCGACGCACCGTCAACCGGCGGACAGGCCTGGACCCCCCGCCTCTGGGGCACCCTGTTCGTCCTCTGCGCCGCGATCTTCCTGGACGCCCTGGACGTCTCCATGGTGGGAGTGGCCCTCCCGTCCATCGGCTCCGAACTGCACCTCTCCACCTCGACCCTGCAATGGGTGGTCTCCGGCTACGTGCTCGGTTACGGCGGCCTGCTCCTGCTCGGCGGACGGGCGGCCGACCTGCTCGGCCGCCGCCGGGTGTTCCTCGTCGCCCTCGGCGTCTTCGGCGCCGCCTCCCTGCTCGGCGGACTGGTCGACGACGGCGGACTGCTGATCGCCGCCCGCTTCCTCAAGGGGACCGCCGCCGCGTTCACCGCCCCGGCCGGCCTGTCGATCATCACCACGACCTTCCCGGAGGGCCCCGCCCGCAACCGGGCGCTGTCCATCTACACCACCTGCGCCGCCAGCGGCTTCTCGCTCGGTCTCGTACTCAGCGGACTGCTCACCTCGGTCGGCTGGCGCTGGACGTTCCTGATGCCCGTCCCGGTCGCGCTGATCGCCCTGCTGCTCGCCGTCCGCCTGCTCCCCCGCCCGGTCGAGGAGCGCGCCAAGGGCGGGTACGACGTCCTCGGCGCGATCACCGGCACGCTCACCGTCCTGCTGCTCGTCTTCACCGTCACCGAGGCGCAGGGTGCCGGCTGGCTCAGCCTGCGCACACTCGGCTCGTTCGCCGTGGTCGCCGCCCTGGCGGCCGCCTTCCTGGTGACCGAGAGTCGCGCCGCCCACCCGCTGGTCCGGCTCGGCATCTTCCGCAACGGCGCGGTGGCCCGGGCCAACGTGATCGCCTTCACGATGACCGGCGCCTACGGCGGCTTCCAGTTCATCGTGACGCTCTACCTCCAGCACCTGCTCGGCTGGTCGGCGCTGGAGATGGCGCTCGGGCTGCTGCCGGCCGGCGCGTTCATCGCCCTGTCCGCGCCGTTCATGGGCCCGATCGTGGACCGCTTCGGCACCGGCCGGCTGCTGCCCATCGGCGTCCTGTCGCTGACCGCGGCGTTCGCACTGTTCCTGCGGCTGGACGAGCACAGCTCCTACCCCGCGCTGGTGCTGCCGTCGATGCTGCTGCTCGGCGTCGGCTTCGCGCTCGCCTTCCCCTCCGTGAACATCGCCGCCACCGACGGCGTCGCGGACGAGGAGCAGGGCCTGGCCTCGGGCCTGGTCAACACGGCGATCCAGGTCGGCACCGCCGTCGTGCTCGCCGGTGCGACCGCGATGATCACCGCCGGGAGCGCCGGCGGCGACAGCCCGCAGGCGCAGCTGGACGGCTACCGGCCGGCCCTGCTGTTCGTCACGGCGGTCGCGCTGCTCGGGTTCCTGATCGCCCTCGTGGGCGCGCTGCTGGAGCGCCGAAAGAAGTCAACTCCCGTGTCCGTCCCGGACTATGACTACACGTCACGGACCGTTGGGCCGACCGACCGGGCCGAGGTACTGGCCGAGCGCTGACCACTTCCGCCCGCGCCGCTTCCGCCCACGCCGAACCGCCCACGCGAGACCGCACCGGACCCGCACCAGACAACGGCGGACCGCACCACACCGCGCCGCGTCGAGCCGACGCGGACGTCCGCCCCCCAGGCACTGCCGCCGGCTCCACCAAACCCCCGTGTTGGTGGAGCCGGCCGTCTTCGTAACGGCCGCCCCCGCACCAGCCGTCCGTGCGCCGCTCGTCAACGCGGTTCCACGGATCGGCCGTCGACTCCCCCAGTATATTGGCCGGGAGCCAACGAACGTTCGGAGCTGTCACGATGGCACCCCGCGGGGATTCGGTCAATGAGGAAATGCGTCAGCGCTCGCGCCGGCGCATCATGCGGGCCACCGTCGAACTGGTCGACCAGCACGGATACGCCGGGACCACGCTGAGCGACATCGCCGAGCGCGCCGGACTCGCGCGCGGGCTGCTGTCGTACTACTTCGACGGCAAACGGCTGCTCATGCAGTCCGCCACGCACCGGATGATGCACCAGTCGCTCAGCAGCGCCCTGGCCGAACTCGCGCCGGACGCGACACCCGAGGCCCGGCTGGCCCGCGCCATCGACGCCGTCCTCGGCCTCGCCCTCGACCACCCGCGGGTGATGCGCTCCCACCTGGCGCTGATCCTCGACCCGGACACCGGCTCCTTCGTCCAGGACCCGGAGCAGCAGCAGCTCGGCGCGATCCTCCAGGGCCTGCTGCGGGAGTGGGGTGCGCCGGATCCGGCCGCCGAGCACGCGGTGCTGCGCAGCGCGCTCATGGGCGGGTGCATCGGCCTCCTGCTGCCGGGCGCGGAGGTGCCGCTGGCGCCGATCCGGGCCGACCTGTTCCGGCGCTACGACCTGCCGTGGGAGCTGGGCCGCCCGCCGCAGCCGCTGCCACAGCCGCTGCCGCTGCCGCTGCCGCTGCCGCTGCCGCCGGAACGCGAACGGCCGCCGGCCCGCGGCTGACGGCCGGTGGGCGGCGGCGGATGCTCCGGCGGCCGGTGCTCGCCGACGGCCGGTCCGGGCGGCGGGCAAGCACGGCTCGTGGTCCGGCCGTTCGGGCCCGGACGTCCAGGCCCCTCCGGGCGGAGGCTCAGCGTTCCTTCAGGATCGAGGCGAGCAGGTCTATGGTGCGCTCGGGCGTGAGGCTGTCCACGCAGAGGCGCTCCATGACCTGGATGTAGGCGTCCACGTCGTCCCGCTTGTCGAGGTAGAGCGCGCTGGTGAGCTGCTCCAGGTAGACGACGTCGGCGAGGTCCTGCTCCGGGAAGCGCAGGATCGTGAACGCGCCAGACTCGCCCGCGTGCGCGCCGAAGCGGAACGGCATGACCTGGATGACGACGTTGGCCTGCTCGGCGACGTCGATCAGGTACTGGACCTGGCCGCGCATCACCTTGGGCCCGCCGACCGGGCGGCGCAGCGCGGCCTCGTCGATGACGGCCCACAGGCGCGGGTTGTTGCCCTCGGTCAGCAGCTTCTGGCGGCGCAGGCGGAGGCTGACCCGCCGTTCGACCTCCTCCTCGCTGATGACCGGCCGACTCTGACCGAAAACCGCCCGCGCGTACTCCTCGGACTGCAGGAGTCCCGGGATGAACTGCACTTCGTACGTGCGGATCAGCTGCGCGGCCTCCTCCAGGCCGACGTAGGTCTGGAACCAGCCCGGCAGCACGTCGTTGAAGCTGTGCCACCAGCCGGACTTGTTGGCCTCGCGGACCAGGCCGAGCAGGGCCTCCCGCTCCAGGCCGTCGTCCACGCCGTAGAGGCTGAGCAGGTCGGCGACGTCGCGCTCCTTGAAGCTGACCCGGCCGAGCTCCATGCGGCTGATCTTGGACTCGGAGGCGCGGATCGCGTAGCCGGCGTCCTCGCGGGTGATGCCGCGCGCCTCACGCAGGCGTCGCAGCTGTGAGCCGAGGAGGATCCGGCGGACCATCGAGCCGCCGCCCGGCTGAACTGTGGTCATGCGGTCGAAACCTCCACCTAGGGCAAACAGCGCACAGTCTGCCATCAGTTGAGCGCTCACGGTGCCGATACTGACGGATGTTCCTATCAGTTCTGCACTCCACACACCAGGATGCACGTGCATCCGGCGCTTGCATATGCCAATAGTGCGACTGCACGTGAATCGACTCTTGCATCTGCAGTGAGCGCAGAGGACCATGGTGCACGTGCACCTGCACATCCCTGGCAATCCCGCGGGCTCCGCGTCGACCCCACGCGCGACTCCGTGCACCAGCCCGGCAGCGTCCCCCACGCCACCGGGCCTTCGTGTGCGCGCGCGCCTCGTCGAGGAGGGGGCCGTGCGGCCGAGCGAGTCGGAGGTGACCGGCATGACCCCGGCGGGTCCAGCCGTGTCCGCCCCCTTATGGGAGGAGCTCTTCATGGGCACCGGTACGGCTTTGGCGGTTGACCCCCACGTGGTCACCTGTACGCTCGCTCCTCGCTTCGAAGCCGTCAGAACCGCACGTGACTTCGCCCGGACCGCTCTGCAGCGCTGGGGGCTGATGGAGCTGTTCGACGACGTCGCGCTGGTCGCGTCGGAACTCGTGACCAACGCGCTGCGGCATGCGATCGGCGCACGGCCCGACCCGGTGGGCGGCGCCCTGGGCGAGTACGACTTTCCCACACAGCACGGTGGAGACGGCAGGCTGCCGATCCGAATAAGCCTCGTGCACCGCGCGCCGCAGATCGTCTGCGCGGTCAGCGACCCGAGCAGCACCGGCCCGATCGCCCGGGAGGCGGACTTCGTGGCCGAATCCGGCCGCGGGCTGCACCTGGTGGACTCGTTCAGCCACTCCTGGGGCTGGCACCCGCTGGGCGGGGGCAAGGTCGTCTGGGCGCTGTTCGAGGCCGACGCGCAGGCCGCGACCCCCGAACTCGGTGGCCGGCACCGGCGCTCCGCCTAGCGGCGGACGGGCACGCACCCCCGCAGCGCGGGCACGCGTCCCCGGATCGATGGACACCCCGGGAGGACCGAAACCCCGGGAAGAAGCGGTAGTTCGCCCTCGCCGGGCTCGCGCCGGAGACCTACCGGCCCCCCGCAGCGCACCCGCGACGACCAGTGCGCCCCCGACGGCCGACGGGCCGCCAGTGCGCGGGACAGCAGCGCACGGGACAGCGTTACGCGGGACAGCAGCGCACGGGACGGTGGAGAAGCCCGCGAAGAGGCACACCACCGAGCGCGTGACGAACCGCGCGGACGACCGCGGGGCCGAGCCTGCGGAGAAGACAAAGGCCGCCGTGGTGTCAGCACCCACGACGGCCCCCCGATGGCTCCTGGTGCGGAGCGGTGGCCGGACCGACGGACGTCCGGTGAAGCGGCCGGACGGCCCGGTGAACGGCCGGACGGACGTCCGGTCAGGCGGACAGGTGGTCGAACTCCCCGTCCTTGGCCCCCAACAGCATCGCGGCGATCTCGGCCCGCGTGTAGATGAGCGCCGGACCGTCCGGGAAGCGCGAGTTGCGCATCGCCACGTCGCCCCCCGGCAGCGCGGCGAACTCGACGCAGTTGCCCTGGGAGTTGCTGTGCAGGCTCTTCTGCCAGACCACTCCCTCCAGCTCGGTGGCGGCCATCCCGTTGTAGGGACCGTACGAGCCGCCCAGTTCCTGCGATTCGTGCGAGTCGTGCATAGAAGTCTCCCGAAGAGCCCCGGAGTTGCGGTCCAGCGCGGCGCCCCCGGCACCCGCCGAACGAACGGGCCGGCCCCGTACCAGCCCGGCACAACGCCTCACTTGACGCGATGATAGCCCTTGTGCACGTGCATCAGCACGAGACGGTGCAGGTGCACGAGGCCTTTCACCGGCCGACCTGAACTCTTCACGGACCCTTCTCCTGACGGTACGTAAACGGACATAGCCGACCGAACCGGCCCGCTTCCGATAACCGGCCGTGAGCGGCTCCCCGCTAAATGTTGATCTTCGAAAGCCGGGAGTCGCGCACTCGTGACCCTCCGTCAGACCGCCCGTCGACTGTGAGACATCTCACGCGCCACAGGTGCAACGTGACGCCCCACCGGACACGTCTCCAGGAGATACCGGCGGACGCGCGGGGGTTGGGCCAGGTATGTCCGGAATATGACCTAATGACCGCTCATCGACCCGCGCACGCGGGAGCTCCGCGCGCCGCGCACACCACGCTCGCGCGAAACCGGCACGGCAGCCGACTGCAGCCCTGACGGGCCGATGTCCTACGATCTCCGCCATGAGCACCGCAGCCATCCCGGGCGCGCCACTGCCCGTTCGCACTCCAGGCTCCCGTGCGCGGGGGCGCCACCGTCGCCCCGAGCGCCCCGAGATCCCGTCCGGCTCCCCGGCCCTGGTGCTCGCCGTGCCCGCGACCGCCGGGCCCGAGTCCCACTCGGTCGTCGAGGAGCTGCTCTCGATCGTCCGCAGCGAGCAGAACGGCGTCCAGACCGCGGTGGGCTACCTCCCCGGCGACGGCACCGAGGGCGCGGACGGCACCGAGCGCAGCATCGGCGAGCTGCTGGCGGCCGCCGCCGAGGCCGGCGTCCCGGCACCGATCCTGGTACCCCTGGTGCCCGGCCCGCACGACTTCCTGCCCGAACTCCACGCACTCGCCGCCGAGTACGGCGCGCACGTCACCGACGTGCTGGGCCCGCACCCGCTGCTGGCCGAGGCCGTCCACGTCCGCCTGTCCGAGGCCGGGCTGGCCCGCGCCGACCGCGCCCGCCTGTTCGCCATCGCGACCGCCGCGGACGGCGTCGTGCTGACCACCGTCGGCGGCGAGGACGCCGCGGCCGCCGCCGGCATCACCGGCGTGCTGCTGGCCGCCCGCCTGGCCGTCCCGGTCGTCCCCGCCGCGCTCGACGTGCCCGGCTCGGTCGCCGCCGCCGTCGCGCACCTCAAGGAGACCGGCTCGCAGCGCCCCGCGCTGGCCCCGCTGGTGATCGGCCCGGAGGCGGACTCCGAGCTGCTCGCCACGGCCGCCGAGGAGACCGGCTGCCCGTCCGCCGCGCCGCTCGGCGCCTACCAGACGGTCGGCCAGCTCATCGCCTCGCTGTACCTGGCCGCGCTGCCGGCGCCGTCCGCGGAGGCCCTGGCCGCCGCGCAGGCCCAGGCCGAGGCCGAGGCGGCGGAGGCCGCCTCCGAGGGCTCCCGCGCGGCCCACGCGGCCGGCGGGACGGCCTCCGGGGCGACCGGGGAGGCCGCCGGCGAGTAACCGCCGACAACGCGTACGGAAGGGCCCGGAGCGACCGCGCTCCGGGCCCTTTCGGCTTGCGGCGTAAGGGAATTAAGAGCCGAATGCGCGAGATGTCCGTTCTGTGATTGTTTGCGATCGGGTGACCGCCCGTCATGCGATTCCTGAGAGCCTGACAGTTGTGCACATCCGCAGGTTTATTGCGAGAAAACGATCATTTTCGATCTTGGAGAAGGAAATTCTTGGCGGCTTTCCATAATCCGTGATGCGCATCACAGGTATTTGCAGTTCGTACTTAAGTCTGCTTAACGTGCTCCCCGTTCGTGACCACACGGACCCAGCACATCCGCAACGCCGAGTCCTGCCGTCGGGTGCGCTGGAAGCGCGAAAACGCACCACGGCAGGAGCGGGGGACCCACAGGTAAGTCGCCCCGGACCGATCCACGGAACGGTCCTGGGCTAGGGGTGAAGCCGCGCCACAGCGCGGCCGGGCAACTCCGGCCCGAATCCGACAGCTCACCTCGCAGGCGTGGGAGAGGACCGCGTCTTCATGCTGCCCACCAACGGCACTCGCCTGTCCAGCCGCACCCGCCGCGTGATCGCCGCCCTCGGCGTCGCCGGCGTCGGCCTCACCATCCCCTGCCTCACCTCCGGCACCGCCTCCGCCGCCTCCGTCGCCACCTGGGACAAGGTCGCCCAGTGCGAGAGCAGCGGCGACTGGAGCATCAACACCGGCAACGGCTTCTACGGCGGCCTGCAGTTCACCTCCAGCACCTGGGCCGCCTTCGGCGGCACCTCGTACGCCCCGCAGGCCAACCAGGCCACCAAGGACCAGCAGATCGCCGTCGCCGAGAAGGTCCTCGCCTCGCAGGGCCCCGGCGCCTGGCCCGTGTGCTCCGTCCAGGCCGGCCTGACCGCGGGCGGCGCCCCGGCCGCCGTCGACACCTCCGCCGCCGCGAGCACCGCGAAGGCCGCCCCGGCCGCCCCGGCCGTCAAGCCGGCCCCGAAGCCCGCCGCCCCGGCGCAGGACCAGGCACAGGCCCCGGCCGCCGCCGACTCCGCCAAGGGCACCTGGACGCAGAAGCGCCAGGACTGGACCCAGGGCGGCACCACCCAGGCCGGTGCCTCGGACTACACCGTCGTGGCCGGCGACTGGCTGTCCACGATCGCCGACAAGCACAACGTCAAGGGCGGCTGGCAGCGCCTGTACGAGCTGAACCGCGGCACCCTGACCGACGGTCCGGACACCATCTACCCGGGCCAGCACCTGTCCTTCGGCGACTCCGCCCAGGCGCCGGCCGGCCAGTCCGGTGACTTCAACTGGTTCGACCGCTCGCAGAAGCCGGGCCAGTCCTCCGCCGGGAACGCCGTGACCGCCCAGCCGGCCGCCGAGGCCCAGACCCCGGCCGCCAAGCCGTCCTCGAAGCCCGCCGCCAAGCCCTCCGCCCAGGCGCAGACCCCGGCCCCGGCCGTCACCGGCTCGATGGCCGCCGCGGTCAGCTTCGCCAAGGCGCAGGTCGGCCAGGCGTACGTCTACGGCGGCACCGGCAACGGCGGCTGGGACTGCTCGGGCCTCACCCAGGCCGCGCTGCGCGCCGCGGGCATCTCCATCCCGCGCGTCGCCAACGACCAGGCCGCCGCGAGCACCCATGTCTCGCTGGACAGCCTGCAGCCGGGCGACCTGCTGTTCTGGTCCAACAACGGCCAGGACTCCGGCGTCTACCACGTCGCCATCTACATCGGCGGCGGCCAGTACGTCGAGGCCGCCAACCCGAGCTCGGGCGTCCGCCTGCAGACCATCGCCAACTGGGCGCCGGACTTCGCCGGCCGCGTCTGAGGATCCTTCCGGAACCGTCCCGCCGGGGACGGGTGACGGATCGCGGATGACAGCGAACAGATGACAGATAACAGATGACAGATTTCATCATCTGTTATCTGTCACCCGCCCACCGCCCCGGGGAGAGACTGGTCGCTCTCCCCGGGGCTTCGGCGTACCCGCCTCCGAAGTCCGTGCCGCCTCCCCCCGGCGCGCACCCGCGGCTCCGCGCATCGGAGCATTCGCGTGGTCAAACCCCGGCCCAGCGGGCATGCTGCTGCTCTGCACCCGAGGAGGAGTCACCCATGGCCCAGGTCACCGTCACGCTCGACGCGAACCTCGCGATCGACGCGATGATGCTCTCCGGCACCAAGAGTCCCCAGGACGCCGTCGAACTGATCCTGCGCGACTACCTGGCCCGCGGTCGCCGCACCGAGACCCGCACCGGCGACGCCGCCGACGGCCACCGCGTCACCGCCGACCGCCCGACCGTCCAGGAGGGCTGACCCCGGCCCGGCACGGCACTCGCGGCACAGCCCAGCACGGCGCAGCACAAGCCCAGCACAGCACAGCACAGCCCGGCACAGCACAGCACAAGCCCGGCACAGCCCGGCACGGCACGCCGAAGGGCCCCGGAGAGCAACCGCCCTCCGGGGCCCTTCACACGGCCGTCACCGGCCTCAGCGCGCGCAGGCCCCCGTGGAGCCGCGCATGACCAACTCCGGCTGGAACATGAACTCCCCGCGCTGGGCGGCGTTCCCGCCCACCTCCTCCAGCAGCGCGTCCACCGCCGCCGTCGCCATCGCCTCGACCGGCTGGCGGATCGTCGTCAGCGGCGGCTCGGTGAAGGCGATCAGCGGCGAGTCGTCGAAGCCGACCACCGACACGTCCTGCGGCACCGACAGCCCCCGCTGCCGCACCGCCCGGATCGCCCCGAGCGCCATCATGTCGCTGCCGCACACGATCGCCGTGCACCCCTTGTCCAGCAGCGCGCCCGCCGCCGCGTGCCCGCCCTCGACGCTGAACAGCGTGTGGTGGACCAGCTCCTCGGCCTCCTCCTGCGTCCGCCCGAGGACGGTGCGCATCGCGGCCGTGAAGCCCTCGATCTTGCGCAGCACCGGCACGTACCGCCTCTGGCCGACCGCCAGCCCGATCCGCTCGTGCCCCAGCTCGGCGAGGTGCTGGACGGCCATCCACATGGCGGCCCGGTCGTCCGGCGAGATGAACGGCGCGTCGATCCGCTCGCTGAAGCCGTTGATCAGGACGAACGGCACCCCGCGCCCGGCCAGCCGGGCGTAGCGGTCGTGGTCGGCGGTGGAGTCGGCGTGCAGACCGGAGACGAAGACGATGCCCGCCACCCCCCGGTCCACCAGCATCTCGACCAGTTCGTCCTCGGTGGACCCGCCGGGCGTCTGGGTGCACAGCACCGGCGTGAAGCCGTGCCGGCTGAGCACCTGCTCGATGACCTGCGCGAGCGCGGGGAAGATCGGGTTGCTGAGCTCCGGCGTGATCAGCCCGATCAGCCCGGCGCTGCGCTGGCGCAGGCGGGTCGGCCGCTCGTACCCGAGCACGTCGAGGGCCGCCAGCACGGTCTGCCGGGTGGCGGCGGAGACGTTCGCCTTGCCGTTGAGTACGCGGGAGACGGTGGCTTCGCTGACCCCCGCCTGCGCCGCGATGTCTGAAAGTCGCGCCGTAGTCACGGTCCCAGAGCCTATTGCAACCACGTCAGACCGCCCACCAGCCGGTGCTGTCCGGTGCGAGCACCGTCTCGCCGCCGTCCACGACCAGTTCCGCCGAGGCGAGCAGCAGCGTGCCCGGGGCGGGTATGCGCACCGGCTCGCCGCTCGCGTTGACCGTGCAGACGATGGAGCCGCGGCGGAAGGCGAGCGTGCCCTGCGGGGCGTCCAGCCACTCGACCCCGGTGCCCGCGCCCAGGTCGGGCTGCGCCCGGCGGACGGCGAGCGCGCTGCGGTAGAGCTCCAGGGTGGAGGTCGGGTCGCCGGTCTGCGCCTCGACGCTGAGTTCGGCCCACTGGGCCGGCTGCGGCAGCCAGGACGGCCCGCCAGCGACCGGTCCGAAGCCGTACGGCGCCTCGGTGCCGGACCACGGGATCGGCACGCGGCAGCCGTCGCGGTAGCCGTCCTGTCCGGCCTGGCGGAAGAAGGACGGGTCCTGGCGGACCTCGTCGGGCAGGTCGGTGACGTCCGGCAGGCCGAGCTCCTCGCCCTGGTAGACGTAGGCGGAGCCGGGCAGCGCGAGCATCAGCAGGGTGGCGGCGCGGGCCCGGCGCAGGCCGAGCGCGCGGTCGCCGGGGGTGCGGATCTGGGTGCCGAGGCCGGGCTCGTTGGCGAAGCGGGTCGCGTGCCGGGTGACGTCGTGGTTGGACAGCACCCACGTGGTGGGGGCGTCGACCGGGCGCATCGAGTCGAGCGAGACGTCGATCACCTCGCGCAGCGCGGCGGCGTCCCAGTCGGTGCCCAGGTACTGGAAGTTGAAGGCCTGGTGGAGCTCGTCGGGGCGGACGTAGTTGGCGGTGCGCTGGACGGTCGGGGTCCAAGCCTCGGCGACGCCGATCCGCTGACCGGGGTACTCGTCGAGGATCCCCCGCCAGCTGCGGTAGATCTCGTGCACGCCGTCCTGGTCGAAGAACGGCATGACGTCGTTGCCGAGCAGCTTGAGCTGGTCGGAGCCGCCGAGGTCGGGCAGGCCGGGGGCCTTGACCAGGCCGTGGGCGACGTCGATGCGGAAGCCGTCCACGCCCATGTCGAGCCAGAACCGCAGGATCGAGCGGAACTCGTCGGCGACGGCCGGGTTCTCCCAGTTGAAGTCGGGCTGCTCCGGGGCGAACAGGTGCAGGTACCAGTCGCCGGGGGTGCCGTCGGGGTTCTCGGTGCGGGTCCAGGCCGGGCCGCCGAAGATGGACTCCCAGTCGTTGGGCGGCAGTTCGCCCGTCTCGCCCTTGCCGGGACGGAAGTGGTAGCGCTCGCGCAGCGGGGACGCGGGGCCGTCCCGCAGGGCGCGCTGGAACCACTCGTGCTGGTCCGAGGAGTGGTTGGGGACGAGGTCGACGATGATCCGCAGGCCCAGGTCGTGGGCGTCGCGGATCAGCGCGTCGGCGTCCAGCAGGGTGCCGAACATCGGGTCCACCGCGCGGTAGTCGGCCACGTCGTAGCCGGCGTCGGCCTGCGGGGAGGCGTAGAACGGCGAGAGCCAGACGGCGTCCACGCCGAGGTCGCGCAGGTAGGGCAGGCGGCTGCGGATGCCCGGCAGGTCGCCCATGCCGTCGCCGTTGGAGTCGGCGAAGCTGCGCGGGTACACCTGGTAGATGACCGCGTCCCGCCACCAGCCTCTGGACGCGCTGCCAGTCACCGGAGCCAGGGCGGCCGCCTCGTGAGCGGTGTCGGCGGCGGGCCGGGAGGTGTCGGCCAGGTTCTGGGTCATGGACGGAATCCCTCGGAGAATAGAGGAGCGAGGAGCGCTGAGACGGGTGCTGTCGAGTGCCGGCGTGTGCCGGCGTTACGACTTGGAGGCGCCGGCGGTCAGGCCGGTGACCAGGTGTCGCTGCACCAGGTAGAAGAAGACGGAGGACGGGATCGCGATCAGCACCGCGGTCGCGGCCATGAAGTTCCACTGGGCGTCGTGCTCGCTGACGAAGGTCTGCAGGCCGACGGCCAGCGTGTACTTGTCGGAGCTGAGCATGAAGGTGGAGGCGAACGCGACCTCGGCCCAGGCGGTCAGGAAGGAGTAGAACGCGGCCACCGCCAGGCCCGGGCGGGCGAGCGGCAGGACCAGCCGCCAGAAGGTGCCGATCGGGCTGAGCCCGTCGACCCGGCCGGCCTCGTCGATCTCCACCGGGATGGTGTCGAAGTAGCCCTTCAGCAGCCAGGCGCAGTACGGCACGGTGGTGGTCGAGTAGACCAGGATCAGACCGGTGTAGCCGTCGAGCAGGCCGAGCTCGGACAGGATCGTGTACATCGGCACGATCAGCACCGCGATCGGGAACATCTGGGTGACCAGCAGCGACCACATGAGCGGCTTGTGGCCGGGGAACTTCATCCGGGAGACGGCGTAGCCGGTGGTGGCGGCGACCATGACGCCGAACACCGTGGTGATGCCGGAGACCAGGAAGGAGTTGCCGAACCAGGTGAAGAAGTCGGTGCCGAACAGCACGTGGTCGTAGTTCGACAGGGTCAGCTTGCCGAGGATCTTCCCGGGGTGGAGGTAGTCCGTCTTGTCCGGGCCGAGCGAGATGTAGAGGATCCACAGCACCGGGAACAGGGCGATCAGGCTGGCGAGGATCAGGGCGCCGTGGGACAGCGCGGTGACCAGCGGGCTGCTCTCGCCGCGGCGGCGGACCTTGGCGGGCCGGGTGGCCGGTGCGGGGCGCGCGGCCGGCGCGGCGGCTTCGGTGGTGGTGCTCATCGGGGGTACCTGCCTTCGTGGGTCAACTGGGTCCGGGGCCGCAGCCGTTGGCCTGTTGCTGTTGGCCTGTTGGCCGTTGGCCTGCTGGCTGTCGGCCTGCTAGCCGTTGGCCTGCTCGTTGCGGGCGAGCCAGCGCCGGTAGAAGGCGGTGAAGACGATGAGGATGGACAGCAGGATCACGCCGTACGCGGCGGACTGCGCGTAGTCCCGGGGCTGCTGGCCGAAGCCGAGGCGGTAGGCCCAGGTGACGAGCAGCTGGGCGTCGGAGCCGCCGCTGGTGCCGAACAGCAGGAAGATGACGGCGAACTGGTTGAAGGTCCAGATCACGCCGAGCAGGACGACGGTCGAGGAGACGGTGCGCAGTCCGGGCAGGGTGACGTGGCGGAAGCGCTGCCACGGGGTGGCGCCGTCCATCTCGGCGGCCTCGTACAGCTCGGCCGGGATGGACTGCAGGCCGCCGAGCAGCGAGATCATCATGAACGGCACGCCGACCCAGGTGTTGACCAGGACGGCGGCGGCCTTCTGCGCCAGCGGGTCGTCCAGCCAGCCGGGCTGGGGCAGGTGGAGGGCGGAGAGCAGGCCGTTGACGGCGCCGCCGTCGGCGAGCATCAGGCGCCAGGAGAAGACGGTGACGAAGGTCGGCACGGCCCACGGGAGGATGAGCAGCATCCGGTAGACGGCGCGTCCGCGCAGCTTCTTGTTCAGCAGCAGGGCGAGGCCCAGGCCGATGGTGTAGTGGAGGACGACGCACAGCACCGTCCAGGTGATGGTCCACACGAAGTGGGACCAGAAGCGGTCGTACGAGCCGGGGCCCCACAGGATGTCGGCGTAGTTGTGGAGGCCGACGAACTTGTAGCTGGCCGGGATGTGGTTGACGCCGATGGTGCGGGCCGAGTTGAGGCTGTTGGCGTCGGTGAGGGTGAGCCAGACGCCCTCGACGAGCGGGTAGAGCACGAGCACGCCGAGCACGAGCACGACCGGGGCGGTCATCGCGTAGGCGTACCAGTGCTTGGCGTAGGAGCGCTTGAGGCGCTCCAGCGGGCCCGGACGCTGCTCGCGCGGCCGGCTGCCCTTGCCGGTGGCGCCCTGCACGGCGACTGACATCGATTACACCTTCTCGGGGGAGGTCTCGGGGAGAGCGGGTCCGGCCGCCTCGGGAGGAGCGGGTCCGGCCGCCGGGCCCGCCGGGGTGAGGGACGTGGGGGTGTCCCTCACCCGCGGCGGGCCGGGCGGCTGACGGCTACTTGGCGAAGCCCGGGAGGAGCTTGGCGTAGTCGGTGGCGACGGTGTTCAGCGCGTCCTGGGTGCTGGTGCCCTGGACGGCCTTGCCGAGGTTGGTGCCGAGCGAGGCGAACAGCGAGCTGTACTCGGGCAGTTCGGGGCGCGGCTTGGCGCTGGCGAGGACGGCCTGGAAGCCGGCGATGCCCGGGTCGGCCTTGACGTCGGCGGTGAAGGCGTCGGAGCGGGTCGGCAGGGTGGAGTTCTTCTGCGCGATGAACGCCTGGCTCTCGGCCGAGGTCATGAAGGCGGCGAACTTCTCGGCGGCGGCCTTGTGGGCGGCGTCGGAGCCGGCGTAGACGGAGATGTTGTGGCCGCCGGTCGGGGCGCCGGCCTTGCCGCTGGAGCCGGCCGGGACGGCGGCGATGCCGAGGTTCTTCTTGTCGGCGAAGGCGGAGCCCTTGTAGATGTTGGTGATCTCCCAGGGGCCCTGGATGATCGCCGCGACCTTGCCGCTGTTGAAGGCGTCCATCATGTGGGCGTAGGCGTCGGTGGTGACGTCGGCCTTGGCGGTGCCGGGCGAGGTGAACATCGACTTGTAGGTCTCGATGCCCTTGACGGCCTCGGGCGAGGTGATGGTGATCTTCTTGCCGGCGGCGTCGACGGTGTCGGTGCCCTCGCCGAACAGGAACGGCATCGCGTAGTAGCCGTCGGCGGCCTTCAGCCAGAAGCCGTCGACGCCGTCCTTGTCCTTGATGGTGGCCGCGTCGGCCTTGAGCTCGTCCCAGGTCTTCGGGGCGTCGGTGATCCCGGCCTTGGCGAAGAGGTCCTTGTTGTAGAGCAGGCCCAGGGTGTCGGTGACCAGCGGGACGCCGTACAGCTTGCCGTCGTACTTGGCCTGCTGGACGAGGCTGGGCTGGAAGGCGGAGGTGTCGGCGGCGGCCGGGGTGCCGTCGAGCGGCTCCAGGTAGCCGGCCTTGGCGAAGGCGGCGGTCCAGCCGACCTCGGAGCGGAACACGTCGGGCGCGCCCTTGGCCCCCATGGCGGTCTGCAGCTTGTTCTGCGCCTGGTCGAACGGCACGTTGACGAAGTCGACCTTGACGGTCGGGTTGGCCGCCTCGAACTTCTTGACCAGTTCCTGGTAGTTCGGCGCCTCGTTGGTGGCGTTCGAGGTGTCCCAGTACGTGAGGGTGACCGGCCCGTCGGCCTTGCCGTCCGAGCTGGAGCCGCTGCTGCCACAGGCAGCCATCGAGACCGCGAGGGCCACAACGAGGGCAGAGGCCGCGATGCCACGCCGCATGAGAACTCCTTGGGAGGGTGGGGGTGCCCGAGATGTTCGGAGACAGGCGCATAATGGCTGCCTCGTGCCGACTGCACCTTCGCTGCCGTCGGGCTGGAAGGAAGTTAACAGCGGGCGAAACGTCACGGAAACCCCTTGCAGAAACTTTCTGCAAGAAACGGCGATCGTTACAGCCGCGTGTCCTGGATGTTGCCGCACGGTAGTGGACAGCGCCCGGCTATGTCCGGCTTTGACCGTTCCGCTCCATCGGCCTGTGGCCTGGAACACCACCCTGCGTGGCGGAAAGCCGCTTGCAGGACACTGGGTGGCATGCGCATCAGACCAGCCGTGAAGGACGAACTGCCCCTGCTGTGCGAGCTGGAACGGGCCGCCGGAGCCCCGTTCGCCGCCATCGGCATGCCGGAGATCGCCGAGGACGAACCCCCGGCCCCCGGGGAACTCGCCCGCTACCTGACGGACGGCACCGCCCTCGTCGCGGTCGACGACGGCGACCGCCCCATCGCCTACCTGCTCGCCGAACCGGTCGACGGCGCGTGCCACGTCGAGCAGGTCTCGGTGCACCCCGGCCACGCCCGCCGGGGCATCGGCCGCGCGCTGATCGAGTACCTCGCCGCCACCACCGACGCCCCCGCGCTCACCCTCACCACGTTCGCCGACGTCCCGTGGAACGCCCCCTACTACGCCCGCTGCGGCTTCCGCCCGCTCGCCGACGGCGAACTCACGCCGGGCCTGCGGGAGATCCGTCGCCAGGAGGCCGAGCACGGCCTCGACCGCTGGCCCCGGCTCTGCATGCGCCGGGACCTGCCGGCGCGCCAGGGGGTCATCGACTAGTTCGTCCCGAAGCGCAGGACGGTCGTCGAGCGGAACTCCTCCCCCGGGCGCAGCACCGTGCCGGGGAAGTCCGGGTGGTGCGGCGAGTCCGGGAAGTGCTGCGTCTCCAGCGCGACCCCGGCGAACGGCCCGTACGCCACCCCGCTCGCGCCCGTCACCGCGCCCTGGAACTTGTTGGCCGTGTAGACCTGGACGCCCGGCTCGGTGGTCAGCACCTCCAGGGTGCGCCCGCTGACCGGGTCCTCCAGCAGCGCCGCCCGGGCCGGGGTGCCGTCGGCCGGGCGCGGGCGCAGCACCCAGTTGTGGTCGTACCCGCCGGGCCCGGTCAGCTGCGGGTGCTCGTCGTGCACGGACTTGCCGATCGGCCGGGCCGTCGTGAAGTCGAACGGGGTACCGGCCACGGGTTCGATCCGCCCGGTGGGGATCTGCCGTTCGTCGGCCGGGGTGTAGGCGTCGGCGTCGAGGGTGAGCAGGTGGCCGAGGACGTCGCCGCTGCCTTCACCCGCGAGGTTGACGTAGGCGTGGTTGGTGAGGTTGACGACGGTCGGTTTCGTGGTGACGGCGCGGTAGGCGATGGTGAGCTCGCCGCCGGCGTCGAGGGTGTAGGCGACGGTGACGTCGAGGGCGCCGGGGAAGCCCTGGTCGCCGTCCGGGCTGTGCAGCCGCAGTTCGACGCCGCCCGGGATCCCGGTGGCGTCCCACATCCGGTTGGCGAAGCCGTCGGGGCCGCCGTGCAGGGTCATGCCGCCGCCGGTGGGGGCGAGCGGGTGGTCCTCGCCGTCGATGGTGATCCGCGAGCCGTCGATCCGGTTGGCGTAGCGGCCGACGACGGTGCCGTAGTGCCGGGCCGGGCCGAGGATCTGGGCCAGCTCGTCGGTGGCGAGCAGAAGTTGGGCGGGGCGGCCGGCGCGGTCGGGCGCGGTGAGGGTGTGCAGGGTGGCGCCGAGGGTGAGCACGCTCGCCTCGTACGGGCCGGCGGTGAGCGTCCAGCGCTGGATCGCGGCGCCCGCGCCCGAGGCGTCGAGGGGTTCGTGGCGCACGCCGGTGGCCTGAGTCGCCATGCCCTGCTGCTCCTCACTGGCGGCCGGGGCGGGTGCCGCGGTCGCGCCGAACGGGGGTCGGTCCGGGGGGTCGGCCGGGAACCGACCGGGGATGGGACGGGGTGGAACGGGGGTGGGCCGGGAATACCGTCAGGAAGCCGGCCGTGGCCGCCCCGGTCTGCGTCAGCCTAACGACGGGAACGGCCGCGGGGGCGCTCCCGAACCCCCGCGCGCCGCCCGAGCGCTTCCGTCCGCCGGGCGCGGACGCCCGGCCGCGACGGCGGCCCGAGCCGAAGGACACGCTCTACGCGTCGCCCGCCTCTTCCTGCTCCGCGTCCCCGGCCGGCCGGGTCGGCTGGGCCGGCGTGGTCGGCCACGTCGGCCGGGTGGCACGCGGCTGGCCCGGCAGCCCGAGCGCGGTGGCCAGGCCGTCCGGCCCGCTGCCCGCCTTGCGGTAGACCGCGGCCAGCCGCCGGTTGACCAGGCTCAGCTGCAGCCCGAGCTCGTCGGCGATCCGCTGCGGCGGCACGCCCCGCAGCGCCAGCTGGGCGACGTCCCACTCCGGCTGGCTGAGCGCCTCGCGGGAGGCGCGGAAGTCGCCCAGGCGGTTGGGCCGCAGGCCGTAGTTGGCGAGCTCCCGGCGCGCCTGCTCGACCAGGCCCTCGGCCGAGCAGTGCTGGGCCAGCTCGATGCCCTGGTACAGGTACTCCTGGGCGTCCTCCAGCCGCCCGACCCGGCGCAGCGCCGCCCCGAGCTCGACCAGCGCGACGGCGTGCTCGTAGCCGGCCGGGGACTGGCCGAGGTAGGCCACGGCCTGCTCCAGGAGCTCGACCGCCTGCTGGCCGTCCTCGATCTGGGCGTGCAGCCGCAGCGCGGTGCCGATCGCCGAGGCGGTGCCGAAGGTCCGGGCGTCCCGGACGGCCTTGTGGGCGTACTCGCGGGCGCGGTCGGGCTCGTCCTGGGCGATGGCGATGGCGAGGTGGCCGGCCCACGGCGCCCAGACGGTGTTGTGCCAGCCGCGGGCCTCCAGCTGGGCGCCGGCCTCGGTGAGCGCGGCGGCGGCGCCGGCGTAGCGCCGCTTGGCGACGAGCAGCTTGCCGTACAGGGAGGGCGCGTCGGGCAGGACCATCGCGGTGTCGTGGTACGGCGGCTGGAAGCCGAAGCCGGTGGCGAGGTCCCAGGCCTCCTCGACGCGTCCGCGGGCGAGCAGGGTGTCGACGAGCACGCCGACGGCGTCCCACGCGAGCGGCAGCTTGGGGGCGATCCGCTCGGAGAGGCGCAGGGCGCGGCGCAGGAAGTCCTCGGCCTCGGCGAGCAGGCCGCGGCGGAAGCGGGCGAGGCCCATCAGGAAGTAGGCGAAGCCCCGGTGGGCACCGCTCCACCCGGCGACCTCGAACTGGACGATGGCGTCGGCGAACAGCCGCTCGGCCTGGGCGATGCGGTCGTTGTACGTGTAGGTGAGGCCGAGCATCGCGGGCAGCTCGAAGCCCCAGGTGCTGTCGGTCCAGCCGAGTCCCTTGGGCAGCCGGCCGGCCTCCAGGACGTCGTCGGCGTGGGCGAGCGCGTCGACGGAGGGCTTGCCGCGCAGGGTGAGGTCCCAGGCGCGCATCGCGAGGACCGCGCGGTCGGCGGGCTCGCGGCCGGTGAGGCCCTCGCACATCTCGCCGAGCCGCCGGGAGCGGCCGGGGCCGTCCTCCTCGGACTTGCGGAAGGCGTGCCACATGAACGAGGCGGCCTGGAGCCGCAGCCGGCCCGCGGCGTCGTCGGTGGCGGCGACCTCCTCCTGGCACACCAGCGCGGCCTCGCGCAGTTCGCCGCTGTGCGCGAGCACTTCGGAGAGCCGGAACGTGGCGTCCACCCGCAGTTCGGGGCGCAGCGGCCCCTCCTCCGGGTCGAGGGCGAGCTTGAGCTGGTTGACGGTGGCGACGGGGTCGGTGAGCAGCGCGGAGCAGCCGAGTTCGTAGAGCACCTCGGCGCGGATGCCGTCGGCGGGCGGCTCGTTGAGGGCGCGGTGCAGGCAGCGCTGGGCGGCTTCGGGGGCGCCGATGAGCAGGTGTTCGGCGGCGGCCTTGCGCAGCTTGCGCACGGTGCGGTCGTCGCCCTCGCCCGCGAAGGTCTCGACGAGGTGGCGGGAGGCGGAGAGCAGGCCGAGCCCGGCGTTCTCGATCTCGGCCGCGGCGACGCCGTGCATGCCGGTGCGGGTGGCCTCCGGCATGGTGTTGTAGATCGAGCTGCCGATCAGCGGGTGGACGAACTCCAGGTTCCCGTTGGGGGTCTGGGTGAGGACGCGCTGCTTGCGGAGCTGCTTGATGGACTCGCGGGCGCCCTCGGCGCTCTGGGTGGAGATGCGGGTCGCGAGGTCGATCCGGATGTCGGTGCCGAGCATGGCGCAGGCCCAGGCGAAGCGCAGGGTGCTGGCGCCGAGCCGGTCGAGCCAGGTCTTGAGGGTCATCCCGTTGGCGTCGACGGCGAGTTCGCGCAGTTGGACGGAGTTCTCCTCGACCGGTTCGAGCTCCTGGTCGCGGACCTGGTCGAGCAGGGCGATGGCCTCGTAGGGGTTGCCGTTGACGACGTTCCAGAACTCGTAGCAGAAGGCGTCCTCGGCCTTCTCGCCGAGTTCCGCCCGGATGATGTCCGTGACCGAAGTGAGGGAGAGGCGGTTGAGCTCGTGCCGACGGGTGGCGAGCTTGAGGACGGTGGAGTGGTGGGGGTGGGCTTCGGGTTGCCAGTCGTGTTCGTCCTCGCGGAACGCGAAGACGAGCAGGACGGGCAGTTCGCGTGCGCGGACGGCGAACTGGGTGAGCCAGGACAGGGATTCCAGGTCGGCCCAGTGCAGGTCGTCGACGATCATCACCAGGGGCGCGCTGCGGGGCGCGAGCTGGGTGAGGACGTAGTCCAGTCCGTCGCGCACGCCCTGCGGGTCGAGCCGGCGGGCGCCGGCCTTGGGCTGCTTGAGGCCCATGGCCGGTCCGACGACCTCCTCCCAGGTGCCCATGACCTGCCGGAACTCGGCCGGCGGGAGACCGGTGAGCGCGGGCTGCAGGAGCTGGCGCAGCACGTGGTAGGGCTCCTTGACCTGCTGTTCGCCGCCGCGCGCGAACAGCACGGTGGCGCCGTCGCGGAGCTTGGCGGTGCGCCGCACCTCGTGGAGCAGGCTGGTCTTGCCGATGCCGGGGCGGCCGGAGATGGTGAGGAGTTCGCCGATCTCGGTGCCGCCGGCGGCGAATTCGCGGCACAGCTTTTCGACGGCGGTCTCGGCGGAGCGCAGTTCCGCGTCACGGTCGCGCAGCCTGACCCGGGGAGCGGCGCCGTCCCCGTCCCGGCCGGGGCCGGTTCCCGCCCGAAGTCCGTTGCCCTGCTCGGTCACGTCATGCCTCCGCCGCTCCTGCTGACTCCCTGGTCGTGTGCCGAGGTTAGCGCCGCGGGGGGCGTGCCGTGCGGCATTCGCGCAGGCTGAGACGGACGGTGAGGGTTCGGACGGCTTGCCAAGGGCAATTGCCCTATATCCCTAACGTCCGATCATTACATCAGATACCCTACGGCCCGCGAGGCGAAGATGATCTTGTCCTGCCACCCTCACGCACAGAGCCTCGCTGCGTCAACTCCCCCCACACGCCGTGTCCGAACCGTTAGCGCCCCCACCCTCCGCTGCACCGGGAGTCCGATGTCTGACGACACCTCACTTCAGATCCCGTTCCCGCACCGCCGCAGTTCCCACATCCCGCACGCCGCCGCACTGCACCGCGACTGGCTCCACCGGCACCCGCTGCTGGCCGACGCCGACCGCCCCGGGTACGCCCACTGGGAGATCGTCGAGCTCGCCGCCCTGGGCTACCCGGACGCCGGGCCGGACGAACTCGCCCTCGCGGCCGACCTGATGGGGTTCTACTTCCTCTTCGACGACCAGTTCGACGGCCCGCTCGGCCGCCGGCCCACCGAGGTCGCCCCGATCTGCGAGCGGCTCATCGCGGTCCTGCACGGCGCGCGCGCCGACCAGCGCTCCCCCGTCGAGACCGCGTTCGCGGATCTCTGGGACCGCAGCGCGCGCGGCATGCCCGCCCGCTGGCAGGCCCGCGCCGCCTACAACTGGGAGTGGTACCTGGCCAGTCACCCGGCCGAGGCCGCCGGCCGGATCTCCACCCGCCCGCCGGACCGGGCCGGCTACCTCGTGCTCCGGCGGGGCACCGCGGCCATGGAGACCATCTTCGACATGGTCGAACGGCTCGGCCAGTTCGAGGTGCCGCCCGCCGTCCTGCACCACCCGGTGCTCCGTCAGCTGCGCCAACTGGCCGCCGACATACCCTCGTTGAGCAACGACGTGCGGTCCTTCCCGCTGGAGGCCCCGCGCGGCGACGTCAACAACCTCGTGCTGATCGTCCAGCGCGAACGCCGCTGCTCGGCCGAGGAGGCCTGCGCGGTGGTCCTCGACGAGGCGCAGATCATGGTGGAGCGCTGCGGCGAGCTGCACGCCCAGCTCCCCGAGGTCTACCGGGAGCTGGGCCTGTCCCGGGTCGAGGCGAGCATCGCCCAGCGCTACGCCGACGGGCTGCTCACCTGGCTGGCCGGCTACCAGTACTGGGAGTCCCGCACGGGCCGCTACCACTCCGTCTGACGCCACTCCGTCAGACTGCGTCAGACACCGCGCTGTCCGACCGCTCCGCCTGGCGCCGGACACCCACCGGCACCGCACCAGGGCCGCCCGCCTCTCCCCCAGCGCCGCACCCGCCGACGGCGGGGCGCCGCAGGGCGGCCCCGGTCCGACGCGGCCCCGCCCCCGGGACGCCGCGCCCCGGGGCTCCGGACACCCCGGAGCCCGTGCACCCGACGCCCGACGCGACGCGCGCCCTGGTACCACGAGGCGCGCGGCCGGGCCCCGGCGATCTCCACAACGGCCGGAACGCGCACCCTCCGTACACGAGTTCCGTACGGACCGTAGCCGCGCCGCGCCGTCGCGACTATCGTGCTCGGCGGCGGGCGCCCCGGCGGGCCCCGCCGCGAGCGCGCGTTCACATCCCTCCCGCCGGACCGCTCCCGAACCGTGCGGTCCGGCCCGCTGCCCGGCCGCAGGACAGGACACGGGCAGCGCCCGACGTCGCGAGGAGACACCAGAGCATGACGGTCTACCAGCCGCCCGGCACCCCCGACAGCATCGTCGCCTACCGTCCGCGCTACGAGCACTGGATCGGCGGCGACTGGGTGCCGCCGGTGCGGGGCGAGTACTTCGGGAACCCGACCCCGGTCACCGGGGAGGTCTTCACCGAGGTCGCCCGCGGCACCGCCGAGGACATCGAGGCCGCCCTGGACGCCGCCCACGCCGCCGCGCCCGCCTGGGGGCGCACGTCCGCCGCCGAGCGCGCCCAGGTGCTCCTGCGCCTGGCCGACCGGATGGAGGCGAACCTGGAGCGGCTGGCCGTCGCGGAGAGCTGGGAGAACGGCAAGCCGGTGCGCGAGACCCTCGCCGCCGACCTCCCGCTCGCCGTCGACCACCTGCGCTACTTCGCCGGCGCGCTGCGCGCCCAGGAGGGCGGCATCTCCCAGCTGGACGAGGACACCGTCGCGTACCACTTCCACGAGCCGCTGGGCGTGGTCGGCCAGATCATCCCGTGGAACTTCCCGATCCTGATGGCGATATGGAAGCTCGCCCCGGCGATCGCGGCCGGCAACGCCGTCGTCCTCAAGCCCGCCGAGCAGACCCCGGCCTCCGTCCTGCTGCTCGCCGAGCTCACCGCGGACCTGCTGCCGCCCGGCGTCGTCAACATCGTGACGGGCTTCGGCGAGGAGGCCGGCGCCCCGCTCGCGGCCAGCCCCCGCATCCGCAAGATCGCCTTCACCGGCGAGACCAGCACCGGCCGGCTCATCTCCCGCGCCGCCAGCGACAACCTGATCCCGGTCTCGCTGGAGCTCGGCGGCAAGAGCCCCAACGTGTTCTTCGAGGACGTCGCCGACGCCACCGACGCCTTCTACGGCAAGGCCGTCGAGGGCTTCGCGATGTTCGCCCTCAACCAGGGCGAGGTGTGCACCTGCCCGAGCCGGGCGCTGATCCAGTCCTCGGTCTACGAGCGCCTGCTCGCCGACGGCCTGGAGCGGGTGCGCGCGATGCGCCAGGGCAACCCGCTCGACACCGAGACCCAGGTCGGCGCGCAGGCCAGCGCCGAGCAGCTCAAGAAGATCCTCTCCTACTTCGACATCGGCCGCGCCGAGGGCGCCAAGGTGCTCGCCGGCGGCGAGCAGGCCGACCTCGGCGGCGCCCTGGCCGGCGGGTACTACGTGACGCCGACGGTCTTCGAGGGCGACAACCGGATGCGGGTCTTCCAGGAGGAGATCTTCGGCCCGGTGGTCTCCGTCACCCGCTTCGACGACTTCGCCGAGGGCGTCGCGCTCGCCAACGACACCCAGTACGGCCTCGGCGCGGGCGTCTGGACGCGCGACCTCAACACCGCCCACCGCGCCGGCCGCGCCATCCAGGCCGGCCGCGTCTGGACCAACTGTTACCACGCCTACCCGGCCCACGCGGCCTTCGGCGGCTACAAGAACTCCGGCATCGGCCGGGAGACCCACAAGGCGCTGCTGGAGCACTACCAGCAGACCAAGAACCTGCTGGTCAGCTACTCGCCCGACGAGGTCGGCTTCTTCTAGGCCTCCCGACAGGCCTCCCGACCAGGGATCTCGGTCAGGAACCACGGCCAGGAACCACGGCCAAGGATCACGGCCAGGTCCTTCGGCGGCCGAAGTCGTCGCGGGTCGGGAGACCGCTGCCGGTCTCCCGATCCGCTGCCACTCCCCGTGACATCAGGGCAAATACCACCAAATCGCCCATTTGTTGATCCAAGCACATGAATGCGTGAATTTCGCCGACGCGCCGCCGACATGCCCGGACCCGCCCGGCGAACGTCGTACACAGGGGCTCCCGTCACTTCCAACCCGGGAGCCCCGATGACCATCTCCCCCGCCAAGCTCTCCGACCCCACCGTGCGCGCCTTCGTCGCCGCGATCAACGCGAACGACCGCGCCGCCTTCCTCGCCACCCTCACCCCGGACGCCACCATGTCCGACGACGGCTCCGACCGCGACCTGATGCAGTGGATCGACCGGGAGATCTTCGAGCCGAACGGACACATGGACGTGCGGACCGAGTCGAACGACGGCCACGCCCTCGTCGCCGACTTCACCAACGCGACCTGGGGCGAGATGCGCACGGCCTGGCGGTTCACCGTCCAGGGCGGGAAGATCAGCCGCTTCGAGACCGGCCAGGCCTGAGCGGCACCGGCCGGGCCCGGGCGCCGCCGGCCGGACCCGAGCGCCGGCCGGCCCGCTACCCGTCGAGCCCCAGGCACCCGCGCACGGCGCGGATGAGGTTGCGCGAGCGGATGTCCCCGGTCACGCCCGGCTGCATCCCGTTGGTGACGTAACCGAAACCGAGCCCGAGGTCCGGGTCGGCGAAGCCCAGCGAGCCGCCCCGGCCCGGGTGCCCGAAGCTCGCCCGGGACGCCATCGGCGCCGTCGGGCCGTGCCGCCAGAAGCCCAGGCCGAACGTGGAGTTGACGATCAGCACCCGGTCCGGGCCGCTCACCGCCGGGCCGACCGCCCGGGCCAGCACCTGCGGCCCGAGCAGCGGAGCGAGCGTGCCGCCCGAGCCGTCGTGCCGGTCCGCCGCCCCGACCAGGGCCGCGTAGAACCGGGCCAGCGAACGGGCCGTCCCGATACCGCCGGCCCCGGGGATCTCGGCGGCCTGCACCGCCGGGTCGTTGAGGTCCACTCCCGGACGCACCGAGGCGAACGAGCGGGCGGTCAGCGAGGACGGGTCCTGGTAGGCGTCCCGGACGGACTGCTTGGGCCGCAGCCGCAGCCCGCTCGGCCCGGTCCTGGCCGCCTCGGGGGCGGGCAGGTCCACCAGCCGGCCGACACGCGGCGCCGCGCCGGCCGGCAGCCCGATCCACAGGTCCAGGCCGAGCGGCCGGGCGATCTCCTCGGCGAAGTACCGGCCCACGGTGCGCCCGCTCGCCCGCCGCACCACCTCGCCGACCAGCCAGCCGAAGGTGTACGGGTGGTAGCCGTGCGCGGTGCCGGGCTCCCAGGCGGGCTCCTGCGCGGCCACCGCCGCGGCCGCCCGCTCCCAGGTCAGCACGTCCTCCAGGCGCAGCGGCACGTCCAGCGCGGGCACCCCGGCCTGGTGCGAGAGCAGCCAGCTCACCGGCACCCCGCCCTTGCCGGCCGCCGCGAACTCGGGCCAGTAGGAGGCCACCGGCGCGTCCAGGTCGAGCTCGCCCCGCTCGGCGAGCAGGAGGGCGGTGGTCGCGGTCAGGCCCTTGGTGACCGAGCGCAGCACCTGCGCGGTGTCCGCCGTCCAGGCGACGGCGGGCGCGGGCCGGCCGCCGACCTCGGGCCGGGCGTCGCCGCCCCACAGGTCGACCACCTTGCGGCCGCGCACGTACAGCGCGAAGGCGGCGCCGAGCTCGCCGTAGTCGCGGAAGTTCCGCGCGAAGGCCTCCCGCACCGGCTCGAAGCCCTCGGCCGTCTCGCCCCAGATCTCCGTCATCGCGCGCCGTCCTCAGCTCGTCCGGCCCGATCGGGCCCGACCGCACCTGTCCGTACATGTCTCTGCACGTGTCCGAATGTGTTCGCGCCCGCGTTCGAACCGGGCCCGGAAACCCTAACCTGTCCGTCATGACCAACCCTGCCGCAGTGAACCCCGCCGAAGAGCTGCTGGACGTCGTCGACGAGCACGACCGGGTGATCGGAACCGCGGTGCGCGGGGAGGTGTACCGGCGGGGCCTGACCCACCGGTGCGTCTTCATCCTGGTCCGCGACCCGGCCGGGCGGATCTTCGTCCACCGGCGCACCGACACCAAGCTCTTCGCCCCGGGCGCGTACGACATGTTCGTCGGCGGCGTCGTCGGCTCCGGCGAGACGTACGGCGAGGCGGCCGTCCGCGAGGCCGAGGAGGAACTGGGCGTGAGCGGCATCGCCCCGCGCCCGCTGTTCAAGTTCCTCTTCCGGCAGGACCACCTGTCCTGGTGGTGCGACATGTACGAGGCCGAGTGGGACGGCCCGGTCTCCCCGCAGGAGTCCGAGGTCGCCTGGCACGACTGGCTGACCCCCGCCGAACTCGACGCGCGCCTCGCCCGCGACGACTTCGTCCCCGACGGCCGCGAGGCCTACCGCCGCTACCTGGACTTCCGCGCCGCATAGGGCCCGTTGCCCCCGCCGGATAAGGTGGCGCGCATGGCCTCCCGTACGCCGTCGCCGACGGCCGCCCGCACCGGACGGACCGCCGGCCCGGACCGGACCCCGGCGCCCGCCGCGCCCGCCGCGGCGGGCGAGCGCCCGCGCCGCCGGCTGAGCGTCGACGAGCGGCGCGAGCAGCTGATCGCCGTCGCACTGGAGCTCTTCAGCGTGCGCCCGCCGGAGGAGGTGTCGATCGACGACATCGCCGCCGCCGCGGGCGCCTCCCGGCCGCTGGTCTACCACTACTTCCCCGGCAAGCAGGCGCTGTACGAGGAGTCGCTGCGCCGGGCCGGGCGCGAGCTCGCCGGACGCTTCGAGGAACCCCCCGAGGGGCCGCTGTCCGAACGCCTCTTTCGCGTGATGGGGCGCTACCTGGACTTCGTCCAGAGCCACGGACCCGGCTTCGCGGCGCTGCTGCGCGGCGGCTCGGTGGCCGCCAGCGCGGGCACCTCGGCGGTGATCGACGAGGTCCGGCGGGCCGCCCACGACCAGATCCTCGGCCACCTCGCCATCCCCGACCCGAGCCCGGGGCTGCGGCTGACCGTCCGCGCCTGGATCGCCAACGCGGAGATCACCTCGCTCGAATGGCTGGCCGAGCGCTCGGTGCCGCTGGAGGAGCTGCAGCTGCACCTGGTGCAGGAGTTCGTCGCCGCGCTGGTCCTCACCGCCGCCCGGGAACCGGCCCTCGGCGCCGAGCTCGCGTCGTTCCTCGCCGACGAACGGCCGGACGGGCCGACCGGGCGCCTCGTGCACGACCTCGCCGGACTGCTCGCCGTGCCCGGGATCACCGAGGCGCTCGGGGCGCTCGCCGCTCCGCCCGCTCAGCCCGTCGCCGACGGGCCGTCGGCGCAGGCCACGGAGTAGCCGGCCCCGGCTTGGCCGGTGGTCCGCAGGACGGCCGCCGGTTCTGCCCCGACGGTGGGCTCTGATAGGAATGACCACGGCCGGGAACAGCCGCGGACCCCGGCGGCATGCCACCGGGCGCGCGCCCGGACCACCCGGACACCGACCGCGGACGCACCAGAGCGGGGGGCTCAACAGTTGACCCAGGACGGCCAGTTCGACAGCCAGTTCGGCGGCCGGTTCGACGACCGGTCCACCGCGGAGGCCAACCCCTTCGCCGCCGCGGAGCAGGTCAGCGCGACCCTCTCCACCCTCACCGACGCCCTCCTCGACGGACGCGCCTCCCGTCACCCGGTGGCCTCGCTCGACCCGCGGCGCGGGTCGCGCGGGTCGTCGGAGCGGCACCCGGCCGCCGAGGAACTGTTCGGCCTGCCGCTGGCGCCCAACGGACCGGTGCACGCCGCCGTCGACCGGCTCGGCACCGTCGTGACCGCCGGAACGGCCCGCCCCGGCACCGGCGCGCCGGTCGCGGAACGGGCCGTCACCGCGCTCCTCGCCCGCTACGGCGGCGGCGCGGTGCGCGGCACGACCGCCGACCGCGGCACCGCCTCCGCCGCGCTCTTCCAGCTGCCCGTCACCGGCGAGATCGCCGACCCCAAGCTGCGCCCGCCGTTCGCGCCCGCTCTGGCGGCGCTGGCGGGCGGTCAGCAGACCCGACTGCCCGTCGAGCTGGCCACCGGCGCCGGCACCGAGGTCCGCCTGGTCGTGCCGCCCGGCTTCCACCCCCTGACCTCCCCCGACGGCCCCGCGGGCGTCTCGTCCCGCGCGGTGCCGCCGCTGGGCGCGACGCCGGACGGAACGCCGGACGGAGCGGCCGGCCACGGCGCCGACCGGGCCGTCGCCGCGGCCGTCGACGGGCTGACCGGACACCTGGCCGAGGTCGCCGAGGAACTGTTCAGCGCCACCGGCCCCGGCCCGCGCCGCGACTTCGCCGTTATCACGGCCGCCCTCGCCGACGTGGTCCACGCCGCGGGCGCCGTCTACGCGGGCGTCTGCGCCCTGGAGGCGGACGGCCGCACCACCGAGGCCACCCTGGTCGTCTCGCTCGCCCGGCACCCGCTGCCGATCACGGCGCTCGCCACCGAACTCGCCACCGTCCGCCGGCACGCCGAGGTGTGGACGGTCCTGCTGCCGGCCGGGCCGGCCGCCGTCCTGGTCGAGGGCCGGACGGTCCCCGTGCCCGGGGCGCTGGCCGCCGACGGGCAGCGACGCTGGGTGGTCACCTCGGTCGTCGAGGCGTTCGTCCCGCTGCCGGACGGTGCGTCGGTGCTCTGCGTCCAGCTCTCCACGGCGCAGCCGGAGGACTGGGACCTGTACACGGAGGCGTTCGCGGAGCTGCTGAAGAGCGTCCAGTTCGGGTGGGACGGCACGCCGGGCGTGCCCGCGCCCGTACCCCTGCCTCTGCCCGCCGAACGGGAGGCGGCCGTGCCTCTGGACCACAACCCGTTCGCAGCGCTCGCCGACGCGACGGCCGTGCCCGCGGCCGAGAACGACCCCGCACTGCGGGGCACCCCGGCGGCCGGGCCCCCGCCGGACTTCAACCCCTTCGCGGCGATCGCCGACGCGCCGGACCGGAACGAGCAGGGCGAGAACGAGCCTGACGAGGAGCGCGAGGCGGAACGCGAGGAGAACGAGCCGGACAGCGACCCGGCCCTCCGCGGCACGCCCGTCCGGGTGCCCCCGCCGGACTTCAACCCCTTCGCCCCGGAAACCCTCCCGCCCCTCCCGGGCGAGGCCCCAGACGGCGCGCCCGCCGTGGCCACCGACCCGTTCGGCACGGTGGTGGCCGACGAGCCGAGCGACCCCTTCGGCACCACGCTCGCGCCCCAGCGTCCGCCCGTCCCGCCGCCGCCGTCGGTCCCGCCGCGCATCCCCGCCCAGGTCGACGGCCCGGGGCACCCGCCGACGGACGACGAGGACGGGCCGGACGGCGACCCGGCCCTCCGGGGCACGCCCGTGCGGGTGCCCCCGCCGGACTTCAACCCCTTCGCCCCGGAAACCCTCCCGCCCCTCCCGGTCGAGGCCCCGGACGGCACCCCGGACGGCACCCGCTCCGGCGCCGACACCCCGGCCACGCCCCCGATGCCGGAGGCCCGGCCGTTCGGCTGAGCCGACGGCGGCGAGCAGACGGCGGCGAGCAGACGGATGACAGCTGACAACTAACAGATTTCAGATTTCGTTCGCTGAAATCTGTTAGTTGTCATCTGTTCGCTGTCACCTGTCCGCCGTCGCCCGTCAGCCCCCGCCCGACCGCCGGGCGATCACCGCGCCGATCCCGTCGAGCATGCGCGCCACCCCGAACGCGAACAGCGCGTCCAGGCTCATGTCGATCTCCGGCCCCCGGTTCAGCGCGTCGAACATCGGGAACCGCTCCGGGTCCGCCATCAGCTGGTCCCGCTCCTCGCCGTCCTGGCGGTCCATCCACTCGTCCGCGGACATCCCGCTGTCCTGGACGGCCTGCGCCTCCCGCTCGAAGTGCACCGCCAGCCCGCACACGAAGGCCGCCAGCGTGACCGACGCCTGGGCCATCTCCTCGACGCCCAGCCCCAGTCCGGCGAGCGCGGCCAACGTGCGCTCGGTGTGCACGGCCGCGTCCGGCGCCAGCACCGGCCGGGTGAACGACATCGTGCCCGCCAGCCACGGGTGCCGCCGGTAGATCCGCCACTGCAACCGGGCGACCGTCTCCAGCGCCTCCCGCCACCCCGCCGGCAGCGGATCGGGCAGCGGCTCCTCGCCGAAGACCCGGTCCGTCATGAGCCTCAACAGCTCGTCCTTGCCCGGCACATGGCGGTAGAGCGACATCGTCGCCACACCGAGGTCGGTCGCGATGCGCCGCATCGACAGCGCCGCGATCCCCTCCTCGTCCGCCACCCGCACGGCCGTCGTGACGATCCGCTCCCGGGACAGCTCCCGGTCTCCACCCCGGTCCCCACCCCGGTCCCCACCCCGCTCCGCGACCCGTTCCCCGCCCCGCGCCGCCCGCCGCGCAACAGCCGTCCCCGAAGGTCCGGTCGAGCCGCCCGGAGCCGCGGGGGCGGCCGACGGACCAGCAGAAACAGGAGCCCCCGCCACCACCGTCCCGACCCCGGGCACTGCCCGGACCAGCCCTTCCTCCCGCAGCCGGCTCAGCACCTTGGTGGCCGTGGCCATCGCGACCCCCCACTCCCGGGTGATCGCCCTGGTGGACGGCACGCGCTCCCCCGGCGCCAACTCCCCCGAGGCGATCCGCCGTCGGAGCTCCGCCAGGATCCGCCCCGACGGCGTCCCGTCCTCCGCCATGCCCAACTCCTCAGCCCCACAGCACCGAAACGAACGATCGGACCCCGACCGACCCGAGCCGGATCAGCCCGCGCGCCGCGCCAGGTGCACCACGTCCGGCACTCCCCGGGAGACGGGGACCTCGTGCGAAGCGACGTCGGAGAACCCCGCCGCCCGCAGCGCCTCGTCGAACGCCGCCGAGGGCTGGGCGCTCCAGACCGCCAGCACCCCGCCCGGCCGGAGCCGGTGCCACAGCACCGCGAGCCCGTCGGCCCCGTACAGGGGCGCGTTGCCGTCGGTGACGGTCCAGTCCGGCCCGTTGTCGATGTCGAGGCACAGCGCGTCGTACCGCTCGCCGTCGGCGGCGGCGAGGTACTCCAGCAGGTCGGTGTGGAGCACCTCGACCCGCTCGTCCTCCAGCGCGCCGCCGGAGAAGGCGCCGAGCGGCCCGGTCCGGTGCCAGTCGATGATCGCGGTCTCGCGCTCGACGATCGCGATCCGCCCCCAGCGCGGCTCGGCGACCGCGTAGGCGAGCGAGAAGCCGACGCCGAGCCCGCCGATCAGCACGGACGGCCGCCCGGCGGCTCCGCCCGCGCGGTCGAGCTCGTCGAGCGCGGCCTGGATCAGCAGCCGCTCCGAGCGGCCGTCGGCGGTGTCCATCAGGAAGCAGCCGTTGGCGATGATCTCGAAGTCCGGCCCGCGCCGGCGCAGCACCACCTCGCCGAACGGACCCTCGCGCCGGTCGAGCGTGACCACGGCGTCGCGGTCGTTCCGTTCGGGCAGTGCGGTCGGCATGCGCGTTCCTCGGCGGACTCGGGTGCGGGACGGTCCCGCAGGACCACTACCCGCCCGACAATACCCAAGGTCGTCACCGTGCCAGCAGCCGTTTTCCTCAGGTCGTGAGCAGCACTCCGGCGTACGAGACCCCCGCGACCATCACCCAGGAGCCGAGGCCGAGCAGGGCGATCCGCCCGCCGGTGCGGACCATGGTCGGCAGGTGGACGGCGCTGCCGAGACCGAACAACGCGGCGGCGAGCAGCAGCTCCTGGGCGTCCCCGGCCACGGTCAGCGCCCGCTCGGGCAGCACTCCGGTGGTCCGCAGGACGATCATCGCGAGGAAGCCCGCGACGAACAGCGGGACGATCGGCGGCCGGGTGTCGCTTTTGACCGACTCTTTAGCAGTTGGTCCAGCAATGTTCTCTTTGTTCCACCGCTGCCTGCGCCGCACCGCGACCGCGACCCCGGCGACCAGCGGCGCCAGCAGCACCACCCGCATCAGCTTGACCAGGACGGCCTCGCGCAGCGCTCCGGGCCCGCCGGTCTGCGCGGTGGCGACGACCTGCCCGACGTCGTGCACGCTCGCGCCGACCCAGCGCCCGAACTCCACCTCGCCGAGCCCGAGCGGGTGCTGGAGCAGCGGCAGCACGGCGATCGCGAGCGTGCCGCACAGCGTCACGAGCGCGACCGAGGCGGCGACGTCCTCCTCGTCACTGCCGGAGGCCTGGCTGACCGCGCCGATCGCCGAGGCGCCGCAGATCGAGTAGCCGGTGGCGATCAGCAGTGGCTGGTCCCCCGGCAGCCCGAGCCTGCGCCCGAGCCACAGCGTGCCGCCGAAGGTGGCCGCGACGACGGTGATCACCATGGCGACGGTGGCCCAGCCGAGGCCGAGCACGTCGCCGAGGCTGAGCTTGAGGCCGAGCAGCACGATCCCGAGCCGCATCAGCCGCTTGCCGGCCGTGGACAGGCCGGGCCGCGCCACGCCGCGCACGACCGGGCGCAGCCCGGGCAGGTGGGCCGCCGCCATGCCGAGCACGACGGCGGCGGTGAGCTTGGGCACGGCCGGCACGGCCGCGTGGACGGCGAGCGCGGCGCCGACGCCCACGGCCGCGAGGAGCAGGCCGGGGGCGTCGCCGCCGAGCGGGGGGAGGGAGCGGGTGCGGGTGCGGGTGGTCCGCTCCCGGGTGGTCCGCTCCCGGAGGGTCAGCGCCACGCCACGCTCACCGCTGCCCGTCGGCGGGCAGCCGGTAGACGCGCCGGATGCTGGTGCCGAGGCGCGAGACGTCGGCGCCGTACACGTGGATGGAGATGGCGGTGGTGCTGCACGCGTTGCGCACGAGGTGGATGTCACCGGGCGGGGCGAAGGCGGCGACGGTGCCGGCCGGTCCGGCCACGTGCTCGGTCTCGACGAGCCGGGCGGTGCGGCCGTCGGAGATGAGCCGGTAGCGGATCTCGCTCTCCTGCCCCTGGTGGACGCCGGCGACGCACCAGGAGACGTGGTCGTGGATCGGGGTCTGCTGGCCGGGCAGCCAGACGAGCGCGACGACGGAGAAACTGCCGTCCTCCTCGGCGTGCACGACGTGCTGCCGGTAGCGGGCGGGGTCGGCCTCGCACTGGGCGGGGGTGAGCAGGGCGCCGGGGCCGTCGGGGTCGGCCGACAGGTGGGGGGCGAGGCGTTCGCCGACCAGGTACGCCGTGAGCTCCGGCGGCAGGCCGCGGTCGACGACGGCGCGGATCTCGCCGATGAGGGCGTTCATCCGCTCGGTGAGACGGTCGCTGTCGACCGTGGCTGGGGCTGTCATGCCAGCAGGTTCGGCCAAGCGGACCTATCACGTCCAACGAGGGATCGTAAGCGGTATTCCAACATGCGCTTATAAGTCCGCAGGCGATCTTCCCCCCGATGGCGAACCCGGGAACCCGTCCCCACCAGCCGACGGCCGGCAGTGCACCGGGACCGGGCTCAGCACCCCACCCGGCTCGCGGCCGCCTGCCGCAGGTGGTCCAACACCAGCGCGGTGGCCGGGATCCGCCGGTGCTCGCGCAGCACGTACGCGCTCACGTGCCGCCGCAGGTGCGGCTCGACGGCCCGCCCGGTGACCTTGCGGTGGCACATGAAGGAGAGCACGAGGGCCGGCATCAGCGCGATCCCGACGCCGGCCGCGACGAGGCTCTGCACCGCGAGGTTGTCGTCCGTCGAGAAGACGATGTCCGGCGCGAAGCCCTCCTCCGCGCACACGTGCAGCAGGTTCGCGCGGCAGCGCGGGCACCCGGCGATCCACCGCTCGCGGTCGAGGTCGACGAGCCGCACGGCATGACGGCGCCCGAGCGGGTGGCCGACCGGCAGCAGCACCGTGAGCAGGTCCTCCATCAGCGGAATCTCGTCCAGCCCCTCCGGCACGTCGGCCGGGGCGCCGGGGTAGCGGAAGGCCAACGCGATGTCGCACTCCCCCCGCATCAGCCGCTGGACGGAGTCCGGCGGCTCGGCCTCCAGGAGCTCGACCCGCACGCCCGGGTGCTCGTCGAGCAGTCGCGCCATCGCCTGCGGTATCAGGGTCGCGTTGGCGCTCGGGAACGCGCAGACCCGCACGCGCCCGGTGCGCAGCCGGGCGAGCGCGGCGAGCTGCTGCTGGGCGGCGGAGAGGCTACCGAGGATCACCTCGGCGTGCCGGGAGAGCGCCTCGCCGGCCTCGGTGAGGCGCAGTCCGCGTCCGGCGCGGGTGAACAGGGGGACGCCGACGGTGCGTTCGAGCGCCTTCATCTGCTGGGTGATGGCGGGCTGGGTGTAGCCGAGTTCGCGGGCCGCCGCCGAGTAGGACCCGGCCCTGACCACCTCGTGGAACGTCCTGATGTGCCGCGAGTCGAACACCGGCTCCATGGCCCCTCCGCCCGGTCGTCTGCCTCCAGCCTCCGCAATCATAAGAGGAAATTGGAGGTTCCGGGTCTGACCCCGAGCACACCTATGGTTCAGTCGCGAACCAGCCGCCACACCGGCACGGCGGACCCACCCCGGCGCGACCGCTCCACCACCCCTGGCCGCCGCCCCGCGCCACCCGCGTCACCCGCGTCACCCGCGTCACCCGCGTCACCCGCCTCACTGCTGCGCCGACGGCGGCAGCCCCAGCGCCACCCCCGCCTTCGCCACCGGCGCCCCGCCCCGCACGCTCGGGCTGCGCCGGCTGCGCCGCTCGACCCACCGGGCGAGCCAGGAGAGCAGCAGGCACATCCCGATGTAGATCGGCGCGATCACGATCACCACGGGGATGAACGGGAGGTCGTAGTCGAGGTTGGTGGCGATCAGCTTGCCCGCGTGCAGGAACTCCTCGTAGGTGATGAGGAAGCCGAGCGAGGTGTCCTTGAGCGCGACCACCAGCTGGCTGATGATCGCCGGCAGCATCGCCCGGTTGGCCTGCGGCACCAGCACGTAGGTCATCACCTGGGTCTTGCGCAGCCCGAGCGCGTACGCCGCCTCCCGCTGCCCCTTCGGCACGGCGAGCACGCCGGCGCGGAACACCTCGGCCAGCACCGAGCCGTTGTACAGCACCAGCCCGGCCACCAGCGCCCAGAGCGGCTGCACCTTCAGCGCGACGAAGACGAAGAAGATCATCACCAGCAGCGGCATGGCCCGGAAGAACTCGACCACCAGCGTGGAGAACCAGCGCACCACCCGGTGGTCCGACAGCCGCCCGGCCGCGAACAGCGCCCCGAACGGCAGCGCGAACAGCACCGTCCAGCCGAACGCCTGCAGCGTGTTGCCGAGCCCGCGCAGTAGGAGGTCCTGGACGCCGCGGTACTCGAACGGCTCCCACTTCGCGTACGTGAACTGGTGGGTGTGGAACAGCATGTAGACGATCCACGCGATCAGCCCCGCGATCAGCACCAGCGCGACCACGCCGTACGTCCGGTGCCGGGCGAGCGCCTTCGGGCCGGGGATGTCGTACAGCGCCGAGGATTCAACGGTCATCGCGACACCGCCAGTCGTCGTTCGAGCAGGTTGAAGACGGCACTGATGGCCAGGGTGATGATCAGGTAGCCGACGGCGATCCAGACGAACGTCCAGACGATGCTGTAGCCCAGCTCGTTGATGGTCCGGTAGGTGCCCAGCAGCTCGGTGACGCTGAAGGAGCCGGCGATCGCCGTGTTCTTCGCCAGCGCGATCAGCACGCTGCCGATCGGCGCGACCACCGAGCGGTAGGCCTGCGGCAGCACCACGAGCCCTATCGTCTGCCCGAAGGTCATGCCCAGGCTGCGCGCCGCCTCGCCCTGACCGAGCGGCACGGTGTTGACGCCCGAGCGCATCGCCTCGCAGACGAACGCCGAGGTGTAGCAGCCGAGCGCGAGCACCGCGAACGTGTAGAAGGGCAGCGTGATGTCGAACCGCGGCAGGCCCAGCACCACGATGAAGAACAGCAGGGTCAGCGGGGTGTTGCGCAGGATCGTCACCCACGCCGTGCCGAAGATCCGCAGCGGCTTCACCGGCGAGACCCGGAAGCTCGCGATCAGCACGCCCAGCACCAGCGACAGCACGGCGCTCACCGCGAACAGCGAGAGCGTGCCGAGGAACCCGTCCCAGTAGGTCGACCAGTTGTCGGTCAGCGTTTTCACGGCGCGGCCCCTCTCAGTACCGGTCGATCTGCGGCGGGGTCGGCGCGGGCTCCCCGGAGAGGCCGAGGGTCGCGTCGAACGCCTTCTTCCAGTCGCCGTTCTGCTCGTGCTGGGCCAGGGCGTCGTCCAGCGCGTACCGCAGCACGGTGTCGTTCTTCGGCGTCCCGATCCCGTACGGCTCCGTCGAGAACAGCGGTCCGACGACCTTGAGCTCGTCCGGCACCTTCGCCGCGTAACCCAGCAGGATCGCGTTGTCCGTGGTGACGGTGTCGACCTGGCCGGTGATCAGGTTGTCCACGCAGGCCGAGTAGGTGTCGTAGCCGATCAGCTTCGCCTTCGGGTACTTCGACTGGATCCGCTGGTACGGGGTCGAGCCCGCCGCCGAGCACACCTTCTTGCCGTCCAGGTCCTGCGGGCCGTGGATGCTGTTGTCGTTCTTGCGCACCAGCAGCGACTGCCCGGCGACGAAGTACGGGCCGGCGAAGCCGACCAGCTTCTTGCGGTTGTCGTTGATGGTGTAGGTGCCGACGTAGTAGTCCACCTGGCCGTTCTGCAGCGCGGTCTCGCGGTTGGCCGAGGCGATGGTCTTGAACTGGATCCGGTCCGGCGCGAACCCGAGCGAGGCCCCGACCATCTTGGCGATCTCGATGTCGAAGCCGGAGTACACGCCGGTGGCCGGGTTCTTCTGCCCCAGGTACGGCTGGTCCTCCTTGGCACCGACCACCAGGTGGCCGCGGCCGCGGGCCGCGTTCAGGGTGGGCGAGCCGGTGATCGCGGCGGCGTCCTGCACCTGGTAGCTGGGCAGGGCGCTGGGCTGCGGGCCCTTGGGCGGCGGGGTGCCCGCCTTGCCGCAGCCCGCCACCAGCACGGCGAGCACCAACGCGGCGGCGGCCCCTCCCTTCCTAGCCCCAGCCCTCGTCGTCCCGGCCTTCCTCGTCCCAGCCTTCCTCGTCCCGGCCTTCTCCGCCGCCCTCGTCGTCACGGCCTTCCTCGCAACGGCCTTCCTCATCACCGGCGCCGCCTCAGTGCTTCAGGATCTTGGAGAGGAAGTCCCGGGCGCGCTCGCTCTCGGGAGCGCTGAAGAACGCCTCCGGGGCGCGGTCCTCGACGATCCGGCCGTCCGCCATGAAGACCACCCGGTTCGCCGAGGCCCGGGCGAAGCCCATCTCGTGCGTGACGACGACCATCGTCATGCCCTCGTGGGCGAGCTGGCGCATGACGTCCAGCACCTCGTTGATCATCTCGGGGTCGAGCGCCGAGGTGGGCTCGTCGAACAGCAGCGCCTTCGGGTCCATCGCCAGAGCGCGGGCGATCGCCACACGCTGCTGCTGGCCACCGGACAGCTGCGCCGGGTACTTGCCGGCCTGATCGGCCAGCCCGACCCGCTCCAGCAGCGTCCGGGACTTGGCGTCCGCCTCCGCCCTCGGCCGGCCGCGCACCTTGATCTGGGCGAGCGAGACGTTCTGCAGCACCGTCTTGTGCGCGAACAGGTTGAAGGACTGGAACACCATCCCGACCTCGGCCCGCAGCCGGGCCAGCCCCTTGCCCTCCTCGGGCAGCGGCTCGCCGTCGATCAGGATGGTGCCGCCCTCGATCGGCTCCAGCCGGTTGATGGCCCGGCAGAGTGTGGACTTGCCGGAACCGGAGGGTCCGATCACCACGACGACCTCGCCGCGGCCGACCGTCAGCTCGATGTCCTGCAGGACGTGCAGGTCGCCGAAGTGCTTGTTGACGCCGCGCATCTCGATCAGCGGCGCGAAACCGGACGCGCCGCCCTGCGCGGGCCCGGGGTCGGCGGTCACCGGGCGCGCCGCCCCTTCAGCAGCCAGCCCAGCGCGCCGCCCGCGAGCAGGGTGGCCAGCAGGGCGATCCACAGCGGCGCGGTGACGGTGAAGACCCAGAACTGGATCTTCACCTTGTCGAGGTTGGCGAACAGGAACCACACCGCGAGGATGACGATGACGCCGATCCCGATGTACCGGGTGGGGATCCCGCCGATCTCGCTGCGCTGGGGGCCGGACGAGCCGCCTGAAACTTTGGTCACCGGAGCAGTCTGCGGGCCCGGACCCCGGTTTGCCCGGTTACGCGCCCTTCCGTGCGGGTGGAGTAACCCGCACGGGGCAATCCGGCCCCGTGCGGGTTTGGGGCGTTCCGGGCCCTGCGCTCGCCGCGCGGGACCGGAGCGCTCCGGACCTGACGACCCCGGACCGGACGGCCCCGGACCTGACCGGCACTACCGCTCGTCCCGCCAGGAGCGCCACAGCGCCGCGTACGGACCGCCGGCCGCGACCAGCTCCGGGTGGCTGCCGTACTCGCTGATCCGCCCGCCCTCGACCACCGCGATCACGTCGGCGTCGTGCGCGGTGTGCAGCCGGTGCGCGATGGCGATGACCGTCCGCCCCTCCAGCACCCGGGAGAGCGAGCGCTCCAGGTGCCGGGCGGCGCGCGGGTCGAGCAGCGAGGTGGCCTCGTCCAGCACGAGGGTGTGCGGATCGGCCAGCACCAGCCGGGCCAGGGCCAGTTGCTGGGCCTGCGGCGGGGTCAGCACGGCGCCGCCGGAGCCGACCTCGGTGTCCAGGCCCTCCGGGAGGGCGTCCACCCAGGCACCGGCGTCCACCGCGTCGAGCGCGGCCCTCAGCTCGGTGTCGTCGGCCCCGGGCGCGGCCAGGCGCAGGTTGTCCCGCAGCGTGCCCACGAAGACGTGGTGCTCCTGGTTGACGAGCGCCACCTCGGCCCGGACCCGCTCGGCCGGCATCCGCGCGAGCGCCGCGCCGCCGAGCGTGACGCTGCCCCGGCCGGGCGCGTAGATCCCGGCCAGCAGCCGCCCGAGGGTGGACTTGCCCGCCCCGGACGGCCCGACCAGCGCCACCCGGCTGCCCGGGGCGACGTCCAGGCTGATCCCGTGCAGGACGTCCGCGCCCTCGCGGTAGCCGAACCGCACGTCCGTGGCCTCGACCCGGCGGCCGTCCGGGCGCGCGCCCTCGTCGCCCTCGTGCTCCGGCACCTCGCGGACGCCGACCAGCCGGGCCAGCGAGGCCTGCCCGATCTGCAGCTCGTCGTACCAGCGCAGGATCAGGTCGACCGGGCCGGTGAGCATCTGGGCGTACAGCACCCCGGTGGTCAGCTGGCCGACGGTGATCCAGCCGCGGAGGGTGAACAGTCCGCCGAGCACCAGCGTGGCCAGCACCGCCGAGGCGTAGACCGCGTCGACGGTCGGGAACCACACCGAGCGCAGCCACAGCGTGTACCGCTCCCAGGCCAGCCACTCGCGCAGCTTGCGGTCGGTCAGGCCGACCCGCTGGTCGCCCAGGCGCAGCGCCTCGACCGTCCGCCCGGCGTCCACCGTCTCGGCGAGCACGGTGTTCACCGCGGCGTACCCGGCCGACTCGTTGCGGTAGGACTGCGGCGCGCGCCGGAAGTACCAGCGCGAGCTGGCCAGCAGCAGCGGCAGCCCGACCAGGGAGGTGAGCGCGAGCAGCGGCGAGGTGAGCAGCAGCGCGCCGAGGACGAGCAGCAACGACACGACGGCGACCGCGAGTTCGGGTACCGCCTCGCGCACGGACTTGTCCAGCCGGTCGATGTCCGTGGTGCCCCGGGAGACGAGGTCGCCGGTGCCGGCCCGCTCCAGGACGCCGGTGGGCAGCGCGACCGAGCGGACCAGGAAGTCCTCGCGCAGGTCGGCGAGGACCCGCTCGCCGAGGATCGCGCCGCGCATCCGGGACCAGCCGGTGAAGGCGGCCTGCACCGCCAGCGCCAGCAGGTACCAGGCGACGGCCACCCCGAGGGAGGCCCGCGCGCCGTCCGGGGCCAGCGACTCGACCAGCCCGCCGAGCACCCACGGCCCGACCAGCCCGGCGAGCGTGGCCACCGAGTGCAGCGCCACCACCCCGGAGAAGGCCGTGCGGTGGCGCCGCGCGAGCAGCCGCAGGTACGCGCGCACGGCGGCCGGCGAGCCGACCGGCAGGGTGGCGGCCGGCCCCTGCTCCTGATGCAGAGGGGGCTTCATGACGTACTCCTCGCCGGCTTCGCAGGACAGTTGTTCGCAGCACGGTTGTTCGCAGGACGGTTGACGGACGTGCTCACGCGGCCCCCTCCCCGGCCCCCACGGAAGCCGCCTCCACCCCGGGCACGGTCTCCCCGCCCCGGGCGGCCGCCCCCGCAACGGTCTTCCCCGCAACGGCCTCGCCCCGGGCAGGAGCCCCGGGCGCGGCCTCCTCGTCACGGGTGACCACCGACCGGTACGCGGGCTCGGTCCGCATCAGCTCGCGGTGCCGCCCGGCCACGACCGCCCGGCCGTCGCGGACCAGCACCACCCGGTCCGCCTGGTCGAGCAGCAGCGGGCTGGTCGCGAACACCACGGTGGTGCGCCCGGCCCGGACGTCGCGCAGCCCGGTGGCGATCCGCGACTCGGTGTGGGCGTCGACCGCGCTGGTGGGCTCGTCCAGGACGAGCACCGGCGGGTCGGCCAGCAGCGCGCGGGCCAATGCGAGGCGCTGGCGCTGGCCGCCGGACAGCGACCGGCCGCGCTCGGTGATCCGAGCGCGCATCGGGTCTCCCCCGCACTCCGGCGAGCCCTCCACCAGGGCCTCCAGCACGTCGTCGGAGCGGGCGGCCGCGAGCGCCTCGGCGACCGGGACCCGGCCCGAGGACGGGATGTCGAACAGCCCGGCCAGTGTGCCGGAGAGCAGTACCGGCTCCTTGTCGTGGACCAGCACCGCGGCTCTCGCCTCGGCCAGCGGCACCGCGTCCAGCTCCGTCCCGCCGAGCCGGGCGGAGGGCTGCCGTTCCTCCTCGGCCGTCGGGACGTGCCCGCCGAGCCGCTCGGCGAGCGCCCCGGCGAAGTCCGGATCGCCGCAGACCACGGCGGTCAGCTCGCCGGCCCGCGCGGTCAGCCCCGTCACCGGATCGTGCAGGTCGCAGGTGCCCGGCCGGGTGAGCGCGGCCTCGGCCGCGCCGCTGGTCCGGCGCAGCGAGAGCACCCGGACGGCCCGGCCCGCGGAGACCCGGGCGACGCTCCAGGCGTGCGCGGCCTCGCCGAGGATCCGCAGCGGCGCCGCCAGGAAGGCGGTCGCGCCGTACACGGCGATCAGGGTGCCGACGGCGAGTTCCCCGGAGGCCGCCAGCCGGGCCCCGTACCAGGTGACCCCGACGACGAACAGGCCCGGCAGCAGCACCTGTTGGGCCTGCATCAGGGACCACAGCCGGGCCGAGCGGACGGCCGCGGCGCGGACCTTCTGGGAGGCCGCGCGGTAGCGCTCCAGGAACAGTTCTTCGCCGCCGATGCCGCGCAGCACCCGTAGCCCGGCGACGGTGTCGGCGGCCAGTTCGGTGGCCTTGCCGCCGAGCGCGCGCTGCTTCTCGTAGCGCCGCTCGAACGGCCCGATCAGCGGCCAGACGGAGGCCGCGAGCACCGGCACGCCGAGCAGCACGCCGAGGCCGAGCACCGGCTCGGTCACCAGCACGACCGCGCTGACCGCCAGCCAGACGATCACCGCGGCCCGGACGCGGGCGACGAGCTCGACGTACCAGCCGATCCGCTCGACGTCCCCGCTGCCGACCGCGACGACCTCGCCGGTGGCGATCCGCCGGGACAGCCCGGCGCCGAGGTGCGAGGCCTGCCGGGCGACCAACTGCCGTACGTGGGTGGCGGCGTGGATCCAGTTCCAGACCGCCTGGCGGTGCAGCAGGACGGTGCCGAGCGAGGCGACGGCGGCGAGCAGCACCACGAGGGCGCCGGCCCGCCAGATCCCGCCCGCGTCGCCGTCCACGGCGGCCTGGACGCCGTGTCCGAGCGGTACGGGCAGGGCGGCCTGACCGCCCATCTCCAGCAGCGCCCAGCAGGTGGAGAGCACCTGCCCGCGCCGCTGGGCGCGCTGGAGCCAGCGCAGGAAGGCGAGGGGTGAGGAGAGGTCGGGGCGGCCGGGATCGGCCAGGGGGAGGGGGGCGAGCGGCATGACACTCCGATGCCGGTGGTTCGGGGGACGGTCCTGGGGTGGCCCGGTCGGCGCGCGGAGCGGCGGCACGCGAAACGGCGGCACGCCGGTTCGGCGGCACGCGGCCTGCGGCGAGCAGTCCGCGGTGCGCACGGTCCGGGAGGCTTCGGGATGGTTCGAGGCGCCGCGCGCCACGGGCGGCGCGGGCCACGGCGACGGAAACGCGCCCGGCAGCGGCCGGGGCTGACTGGGGAGGGCACGAAGGGCCCGTGTCTCAGGAGGTCATGGCCGCGAGCCTGCCAACCCCGGTGTGATCCGCGCAACAGGTTTTCCGGGCCCGCCCCCGCGGTTCCCCGCCCGGACGGCCCCCGGCCCCGGAAGGTTCACCCGAACGGCGGGAACAAACACTCCATGAGTTCCGGTTGCCCCACTGGAACCCATGGTCGACCAGGAGGGCACCCCTTCCCGTGAGCAACATCCCCACCGTGACCCTGAACGACGGCACGCGGATCCCGCAGCTCGGCTTCGGCGTGTGGCAGGTCCCGGACGCGGAGGCCACCCCGGCCGTCCGCGCCGCCATCGAGGCGGGCTACCGCTCGATCGACACCGCGGCGATCTACGAGAACGAGACGGGCACCGGCCAGGCCGTCACCGAGGCGCTGGCCGGCGGCGTGGCCCGCGAGGACCTCTACATCACCACGAAGCTGTGGAACTCCGGCACCCGCGACTGGTCCGGCGCGCAGGGCCGGGACGCGGTCCTGCGCGAGTTCGACGCCTCGCTGGCCAAGCTCGGCCTGGAGTACGTCGACCTCTACCTGATCCACTGGCCGCGCCCGATGCACGGCACCTACCCGAACGTCTGGAAGGCGCTGGAGCAGCTCAAGGCCGACGGCCGGGCCCGCTCCATCGGCGTCTCGAACTTCGGCCCCGAGCAGCTGACCCGCCTGGTCGACGAGGCCTCGGTCGTCCCGGCGCTCAACCAGGTCGAGCTGCACCCGTACTTCCCGCAGACGGAGCTGCGCGCCTTCCACGCCGAGCACGGCATCGCCACGGAGGCGTGGAGCCCGCTGGGCCAGGGCAAGGACCTGCTCGCCGAGCCGGCGCTGGTGAAGATCGCCGAGAAGCACGGCCGCACGGTCGCCCAGGTCGTGCTCCGCTGGCACCTGCAGAGCGGCATCATCGCGATCCCGAAGTCGGTCACCCCCTCCCGCATCCGGGAGAACCTGGACGTGGCCGGCTTCGAGCTGGACGCGGAGGACCTCGCCGCGATCGCCGGCGTCGCCACCGGCGAGCGCATCGGCCCGGACCCGCAGGGCTTCGACTGGAACTGAGCCCCGCCCGGCCGCGAGGCCGGGACGCCGGGCACCCGTAGCCAGGCGTCCCTGACCGGGAACCCGTAGCCACCGGACCAGCGGTCATATCGAAAGACCGCCCACCCCGTTGAGGAGTGGGCGGTCTTCGACATGCCCGGAAGGGACTCGTGCCGCAAATATGTGAGCACACAAGCACACGATCACTACGACACGAGCCCGAAACCCTCCCCGACCCACCCCCGTCCGACCCGACCCCTGACCCGGGATCGTCCGTACGTTGGCGAATCGTTTTGGCTGGAGCTCAAAAGGGCGGAGGCTAGAGCCTGGCGGCCTTGCCGATCAGCGCGAGCGCCGGAGCGTGCTCGTGCTCGTCCAGCGGCGCCAGCAGCAGCTGCTGGACCTTGGCGACGCCGGCCGCCGAGCGGTGCAGCAGGTCCTGTCCCGCCGGCGAGAGCGAGAGCAGGTTGCGCCGCCCGTCCGAGGGGTCGCGGCGGCGCTGCACCAGACCGCGGCGGACGAGACGGCTCACCATCTCGGCCATCGTGGCCTTGTCCAGCGAGGCCAGCTCGCCGACCGTGCGCTGGTCCGCGCCCGGTTCCAGCTCCAGCGCGTCGAGCACCGCGTACTGCGGAGCGGTGAGCTCCGCACCGACGTGCTCCGACCAGAGCTTGGTGTGCACCTGCTGGCTCACCCTGATCAGGTAACCGATCGCCCGCTGGGCGTCCAGTATCGGCCGCGCGTCGCTATACACGACCGCCGCGGGCTCCAGCCTGGCTATCTTGGCCATCACCCGGACGATCTCGACCTGCTCGTCCGCGCCGAGCGGCTCGAACAGGGTGCGCTGCACGCGGACCACGCCTCCGGTGGCCTCGCGCACCGCCTGGGCCCCGCTCTGCGACAGAGCGAGGAGTTTGCGCCGGCCGTCGGCCGGGTCGCGCCTTCTCAGCACCAAGCCGCGGCGGACCAGCCGCGCGACCATCTCCGCCATCGTGGCCTTGTCGAGCGAGGCACGCTCGCCGACCGTCCTCTGGTCCGCGCCCGGTTCCAGCGCGAGGACCAGCAGGACGGCGAACTGCGGAGCCGTGAGATCGGCTCCGACGTGTTCGGACCACAGTCGCGTGTGGACCTGCTGTGCAACGCGGATGAGGTGTCCGGGCGACTGCTGCAGTCGCGCAGACACGCGGGTCGTCGGGATCTCCCCCAGCACCATGTATCCGTCCCGATGTCACACCCGGTGTGTGTGGGACACCCGGGTGGGGCAGTAACGGCGAGTGGGCGTCCCGCTATGAGGGAGGGCGCTCCAGCCGTGCAGCCGGTGGCTGCTGGCGGACACTATACAAACGGCTGGCCCTCGCTGGCAGGCAGGGGCGGATAGTAGACGCAGGTTCGGCAACATTGGCATATTTACGCGCCGCCACGCCTTCTCGGTAACCCGTTCTCAGCAGAAAGCCGACCGGTCGGTCCTTACCCACCGTCACCTGCGCGTCTCCGCTCTGGCCGCCCTTCCTACTCGCCGGTAGGGTGTGGCCAGCGTCACCCGGGGACGCCCTTCCCTGGGAAAATCCTGAGAGAGACGAGAGCGAGCATGACCGAGCAGAGCACCCCCCGGGTCGCCGTCGTCACCGGCGCCGGACGCGGCCTGGGCGCCGCCACCGCCCTCCGACTGGCCGCCGACGGCTACGCGGTCGCCGTCCTCGACCTGGACGAGGCGGCCGGCAAGGACACCGTCGACCGGATCACCGCCGCGGGCGGCCGGGCCCTCGCGGTCGGCGCCGACGTCTCGGACGCCGGGCAGGTCCAGGCCGCCGTGGACCGCGTGGTGGCCGAGCTCGGCGCCCCCGTCGTCCTGGTCAACAACGCCGGAGTGCTCCGCGACAACCTGCTCTTCAAGATGTCCGAGTCCGACTGGGACACGGTCATGAACGTCCACCTGCGCGGCGCCTTCCTGATGACCCGCGCGGTGCAGAAGCACATGGTGGACGCGGGTTTCGGCCGCATCGTCAACCTGTCCTCCTCGTCCGCCCAGGGCAACCGCGGCCAGGCCAACTACTCGGCCGCCAAAGCGGGCCTGCAGGGCTTCACCAAGACTTTGGCCATCGAGCTCGGCAAGTTCGGCGTCACCGCCAACGCCGTGGCCCCGGGCTTCATCGCCACGGACATGACCGCGGCCACCGCAGCCCGGGTCGGCATGGACTTCGAAGACTTCAAGCGGGCCGCAGCCTCTCAGATCCCGGTCCAGCGGGTCGGTCTGCCTGAGGATGTGGCCCACACCATCTCCTTCCTCGCGAGCGAGGGCGCCGGCTTCGTCTCCGGTCAGGTGATCTACGTCGCGGGCGGCCCCCTCGACTGACCCCTCTGCTGGGCACGGAACCTACACAGGGTGACCATGGGGCGGGCGGCCGGGCGGACCGGCCGGCCGCCCCGTTCTTTTTACCGAGCCTTTTGAAGGATGATTCGAACACCACACGGACTTTCGATCGGGGATTAGCCGAAATCACTCCCCGGACCATCCCCTGCCGACCGGATTGTCGATTTCCCGGGGAAATGACAATTACCCCCGAAATGGCACCGGACGGATGGGTAGGGTCACCCCCGTGCAAGCCCCGAGTGCCTCCCGGCAATTCCCGAAGCAGGGCCCGGAGAACACCTCCCGCCGCCCCGGCCGGCCGTCCCCGGGGCGGCCCGTGCGCCCGGCCCCGGACGGCCGCGCGCCGCTCGGCCCGGCCACCGCCGAGCCCGGCTGGCCCCCGATGAGCCGCCGCCGCGCGCTCCTGCTCCTCGCCACCTGCGCCTGCTACCTGCTGGTACTCGCCGGTGTACTCCTCAACACCGCCCTCGTCGACCTCGACTGGTCGGTCCGCCTGCTGCGCCCCTACGAGCGCTGGCCCGGCCTGGAGCCGCTGCTCGGCACCTGGGTGGTGGCCGGCCAGCGCGGCCCCTCCGCGATCGCCGCCTTCGCCTGGCTCGCCTGGCGCGCCCACCGGCTCGGCCGGCTGCGCCCGCTCCTGGTGATGGGCGTCGCCCTGCTGCTGCTCAACGTCACCGTCGGCGCCGTCAAGATCGTCACCGGCCGGCTCGGCCCGCACTACGCCCAGTACGTCGGCTCCCCCGAGCTCTTCTCCGGCGGCACGATCTTCCCGTCCGGCCACACCGCCAACGCCGTCGTCACCTGGGGTGTGCTGGCCTACCTCGCCGTCCGCTGGCGCCGCACCGGCGCGCTGATCGCCGCCGCCACCGCCTGCTCGATCGGCCTGACCACCGTCTACCTGGGCACCCACTGGGTCACCGACGTCCTGGCCGGCTGGGCCGCCGGACTGCTGGTGCTGCTCTCGCTGCCGCTGCTGGAGCCGCTCGTCACCACGGCCGAGGAGTGGATCACCAGCCACAGGCGCCGGAGCCGAAACCGAAGCGGGAGCCGGAGCCGCCGGGACGTCCGGAACCGATGAACGACGGCCGGGTCAACGGCCCGGTACGGCGCCTCACCCCTCCCAGCTACGCTCCACCACGCCGTCGCGCACCGCGAGGTTGAGCCGCCCCTCCCGGTACTCCATGGTGATCGTCGCGTCCGGCTCCAGCACCCGGACCGAGGCCCACCCGTGCCGCCGGGCCAGTTCCCGCGCCCGCTCGATCCGCAGTCCCGCGTAGCCCTCGGCGTCCCCCTCCGGCCCGTCCCAGGCGTGGCCCGCGCCCCCCTGATCGCCGCCGCCGGCCCCCGGTCGTTCCCCGCCCGATCCCGTCATCGCCCCTCCCCGGCCCGTCCCTCGGACGTACGCTGGAATCGTAGCCCGCACCCGTGCGGCCGGGAGGTGAACGGGCATGCGCACCACGACCCCGCGGCGCTGGCGCAGCGGCACCGAGCCCTCGACCGCCCGCAGCGACCTCAAGCTCCGCTACCTGCTGTCGCTCACCTTCACCCCGCTGTTCGCGATCGCGACGGTGGCCTTCGCGGTCTGGGCGGCCAACTCCCCGTCGTACGGGGCCCCGAGCAGCGGCACCCTCACCGGCTTCGCGGTCGTGATGGGCCTGCTCACCCTGTTCGCCGCCGTCGATCTCGTCGTGGTCATCCGGCGCCGCCGGACCGAGCTCTGACGCGGTGTCTCCCCCGGAGCGGGAAGTCGGCCGGGCCGACTTCCCGCTCCTTGCGGCAACGGCCGTCAGCGGTTGCCGACCGCCTGCTTCACCAGCGTCCGCCCGAAGTCCCACATCAGCCCGCTCCCCCGGTGTGCGTCGTCCATGACGTCGGTGAACGCCGTGACGAACCGGTCGACGTCCCGCTCGGTGATGATCAGCGGCGGGATCAGCTTGATCACCTCCAGGTGGTCCCCGGACACCTGGGTCAGGATCCGGTGGCGCTGGAGCAGCGGCACGACCACCATCTGGGCGAACAGCCCCTTGCGGGCCGCCTGGAGCGCGGTCCACCCGGTGCGCAGCTTGAGCGACCTGGGCCGGCCGAACTCGATGCCGATCATCAGCCCCTTGCCGCGCACCTCGGCCAGCAGCTCGTACCTGTCGACGAGCGCGGCGAGCCGCTCCCGGAAGTGGTCGCCGACCTGCCGGGCGTTCTCGACCACCTTCTCGTCGCGCATGACCTCCAGGGTCGCGAGCCCGGCGGCCATCGCCTGGGCGTTGGAGCCGAAGCTGGCCGAGTGGACGAGCACGCGGTCCATCGAGGAGTACACCTTCTCGAAGATCCAGCCCTTGCCGAGCGTCGCCCCGACCGGCACGTACCCGCCGGAGAGCGCCTTGGCCGCGCAGACCAGGTCGGGCAGCACGCCCTCCTCGTACTGGTAGGCGAAGAACTCCCCGGTGCGGCCGATCCCGGTCTGCACCTCGTCGCAGATCAGCAGCGCCTTGTGCTCGTGCAGCAGGTCCTGGGCCGCCCGCAGCCAGCCGGGCGGCGGCGCGAGGACGCCCTTGCCCTGGATCGGCTCGACGATCAGCGCCGCGACGTCGCCGCGCTTCAGCTCCTTGGCCAGCGCGCCGAGGTCGCCGAGCGGGATGGCGGTGTCGGGCAGCAGCGGGTCGAAGCCCTTGCGGAACCCGTTCTCCCCGTTGACGGAGAGCGAGCCGACGGTCAGCCCGTGGAAGGCGTGGTCGGCGTAGAGGATCCGCTTGCGGCCGGTGGCGTAGCGGGCGAACTTGAGCGCGGTCTCGACCGCCTCGGTGCCGCTGTTGCCGAAGAACACCCGGTCCAGCCCCGGCGCGTACGAGAGCAGCCGCTCGGCCAGCAGCCCGGGCAGCGGCGAGCAGTCGAAGCGCACGAGGTCGGGCAGGTCGAGGTCCATGACCTGCTGGACCGCCGAGCGCACCACGGGGTGGTGGCGCCCGAGCGCGAAGATGCCGAAGCCGGCCAGCATGTCGAGGTACTCGTTGCCCTCGGCGTCGTAGAAGTACGGGCCCTGTGCGCGCTCGTAGTACTTGTCGAAGCCGATGGTGTGGAGCATCCGCGGCAGCTGCGGGTTGAGGTAGCGGCCGTGCAGCTCGTACCGCTCGCCGCCGCGCTCGGCGATCAGGGCGGCGAGGTCGAAGGCGGTGCGGTCGGGGTCAGCCGGCATGGCGCGGGTTCGCTCCTCTGGTCGGTAGCAGGTTCTTGGCGAAGACGGCGGTCTGGGCCGCGACCCCGGTGCCGGTCAGCCCGGCCTCCTCCAGGACCTCGCCGCGGGCCGCGTGGCCGAGGAACTCCTGGGGCAGGCCGAGCACCCGCACCGGGACGTCGACGTCGGCGTCGCGCAGCGCCTGGGCGACGGCGGCGCCCACGCCCCCGGTGCGCCCGTTGTCCTCGACGGTGACCACGAGCCGGTGGGCGGCGGCGAGTGCGGGCAGCGCCGGGTCGACGGGCTTGACCCACCGCGGGTCGACGACGGTCGCGGCGAAGCCCTCGGCGATCAGCAGCCGGGCGGCGTCCAGGCAGGCCGGCGCGGTGGTGCCGACGGCGACCAGGAGGATCTCGGGCAGGTCGCCGGTGCGCAGCAGCACGTCCACGCCGCCGACGCGTTCGACGGCCGGGACGGCGGGCCCGATGGTCGCCTTGGGGAAGCGCACGACGGTGGGGGCGTCGGCCACGTCGACGGCCTCGCGCAGCTGGGCGCGCAGCTGGTCGGCGTCGCGCGGGGCGGCGAGCCGCAGGCCCGGCACGACCTGGAGGATCGACATGTCCCACATCCCGTTGTGCGAGGCGCCGTCGGGCCCGGTCACCCCGGAGCGGTCGAGGACGAAGGTGACGCCGAGCCGGTGCAGGGCGACGTCCATCAGGACCTGGTCGAAGGCGCGGTTGAGGAAGGTCGCGTAGACGGCGACGACGGGGTGCAGCCCGCCGGTGGCGAGCCCGGCGGCGCTGGTGACGGCGTGCTGCTCGGCGATGCCGACGTCGAAGGTGCGTTCGGGATGGGCCTTGGCGAACCGTTCCAGCCCGACCGGTTGGAGCATCGCCGCGGTGATCGCCACGACGTCGGGCCGCTCGGCGCCGAGCGCGACCATCTCCTCGCCGAACACCGAGGTCCACGAGACGCCGCCGCTGGGCGAGATCGGCAGGCAGGTGTAGGGGTCGATCGGGTTGACGGCGTGGAAGCGGTCGGCCTCGTCCTGTTCGGCGGGGCGGTAGCCGCGTCCCTTGACGGTCAGGCAGTGCACGATGACCGGGCCGCCGAAGCCCCGGGCCTGGCGCAGCGCCTGTTCGACGGCGCCGAGGTCGTGGCCGTCGATCGGGCCGAGGTACTTGAGCCCGAGGTCCTCGAACATGCCCTGTGGGGCGAACGCGTCCTTGAAGCCCTTCTTGGCGCCGTGCAGCGCGTCGAAGATCGGCTGGCCGACCAGCGGGGTTCGTTGCAGCGCGCCCTTGCCGAGGGCGAGGAAGCGCTCGTAGCCCTGGGTGGTGCGCAGGGTGGCGAGGTGGTGGGCGAGGCCGCCGATCGTCTTCGCGTAGGAGCGCTCGTTGTCGTTGACGACGATGACGAGCGGCCGGTCCTTCGCGTCGGCGATGTTGTTGAGCGCCTCCCAGGCGAGCCCGCCGGTGAGCGCGCCGTCGCCGATGACGGCGACGGTGTGCCGGTCGTGCTGGCCGAGCAGCTGGGCGGCCTTGGCGAGGCCGTCGGCGTAGGAGAGGGCGGTGGAGGCGTGCGAGTTCTCGACGAGGTCGTGCTCGGACTCGGCGCGCGACGGGTAGCCGGACAGGCCGCCCTTCATCCGCAGCCGGCTGAAGTCCTGGCGCCCGGTGAGGAGCTTGTGGACGTAGCTCTGGTGTCCGGTGTCGAAGACGATCCGGTCGTACGGGGAGTCGAAGACCCGGTGCAGGGCGATGGTCAGCTCCACCACGCCGAGGTTCGGGCCGAGGTGCCCGCCGGTCCGGGTGACGGCGTCGATCAGGAAGTCGCGGATCTCGTCGGCGAGCAGCGGCAGTTCGGCGGCGGGGAGCTTTCGCAGGTCGGCCGGGGACGTGACGCTGGAGAGCAGTGACATGGGTACACCTCACGACTCGAGTGGTGCGGTGGTGCCTTCGCCCCCGAGGGGCGGGCCGGCCCGGGCACGGCGCCCGGGCCGGTCTGGAGCGACCGGGTCCGCCGGAGCGGCTCCGGTCAGCGGCCGCGGTTGGCGCTGACGGTCTCGGTGATCGCGCGCAGCGATTCCTTGAGCGAGCCCATGGTGGCGAGCACCGCCGTCGGCTCGTAGCCGCAGTGGGCCATGCAGTTCTCGCAGCGGGGGTCCTTGCCGCGGCCGTACTTGCTCCAGTCGGTCTTCTCGACCAGCTCGCGGTAGGTGGGCACGTACCCGTCGGCCATCAGGTAGCAGGGCCGCTGCCAGCCGAAGAGCGAGTAGTTGGGGATGCCCCACGGCGTGCACTCGAAGTCCTTCTTGCCCTCCAGGAAGTCCAGGAAGAGCGGACTGTGGTTGAGGCGCCAGCGCTGCCGGTTGCCGCCGGCGAAGGCCTTGCGGAACAGCTCGCGGGTCTGGGTGACGCCGAGGAAGTGCTCCTGGTCGGGGGCCTTCTCGTAGGCGTAGGCCGGGGAGATCATCATCTCGTCGACCTTGAGCTCGTCGTTGAGGTAGTCCAGCACCTCGATGACGGTCTGCGGGGTGTCGGTGTTGAAGAAGGTGCTGTTGGTGGTGACCCGGAAGCCGCGCCGCTTGGCCTCCTTGATGGCCGCCACCGCCTCGTCGAAGGTGCCCTCCTTGGCCACCGACTCGTCGTGCCGCTCGCGCATGCCGTCGATGTGCACGGCGAAGGTGAAGTAGGGCGAGGGCCGGAACTTGTCGATCTTCTTGCGCAGCAGCAGCGCGTTGGTGCACAGGAACACGTACTTGCGGCGCTCCACCAGCTGCCGGACGATCTCGTCGATCTGCGGGTGCATCAGCGGTTCGCCGCCGGCGATCGAGACCATCGGCGCGCCGGACTCCAGCACCGCGCCGACCGCCTGGGCGACCGGCATCCGCTGCTTCAGCACGCCCGCCGGGTGCTGGATCTTGCCGCAGCCCTCGCACGCGAGGTTGCACGCGAACAGCGGTTCCAGCTCGACGATCAGGGGGAACTTGTCCCGCCGTTTGAGCAGCTTCTGCTGCATGAGGTAGGTGCCGACCCGCACGGTCTGGCGCAACGGCATGGCCATGGCTAGCTCGCCTCCTGGGGGAGCGTCGAGGATGTGGGGTGGTGCGGTTCCCTGCGGTCCGGGAGATCCTGCCGGTACCAGTCGACGAGGGCGGGAACGGTCGCGCGGAGGGTCCGCCAGGCGCGCACCCCCGCGGGGAGCGTCCCGGGCCGCAGCAGCTCCCGCTCGGGGGTGTCCACGACCACCCGCAGGACGGCCGCGGGCAGCGCGGGCCGCAGCTCGTGCAGCGCGGCGAGGACGGCGGCGGCCTCCATGTCGACGGCGAGCGCGCCCTGGAGGTACAGGGCCCGCCGTTCGAGGCCGCGGACGACGTGGTCGGCGGTGTGGTGCACCCCGGTGTGCACGGCCAGCCCGCGCTCCTTGAGCGCCCGGGCGAGGTCGGCGGCCGAGCGGACGGCGAACAGGTTGCCCTCCGCGTTGCGCACGCCGTCGGCGACGACGACGTCCCCCGGGGCGATCCCGGGGCCGACGGCCGCGCCGAAGCCGGCCACCACGACCGCGCCGTAGCCACCCGGGGCGGAGCCGAGCACCCGGCGCACCGCGTGGCCGGCCCGCCGCCGGCCCACCCCGGTGCGCAGCAGTACCGGCGGCCCGCCCGCCGAGCCGCGCCAGTCCCCGCCGCGCAGGGCCCAGACCTCGGGGCCGAGCGCGCAGAGCACCAGCAGGGGCGGGGTGGTCACCGGGACGCCCCGATCACCGGGCCGGCGCCCTCCCGCAGGACCGCCGGACCGCCGCCCAGGTAGCGGCCGAGGGCGGTGACGGGGAAGACCAGCCGGTACAGGTGGTAGTTGATGGAGAAGTCCCACGGGAAGCCGGTCCCGGTGAACTGCGGCTCGTCCCACGTGCCTTCGGGCAGCTGGGTTTGCACCAGCCAGTCGACCCCGCGCTCCACCGCCGGGTTGGCCCGGCGCTCGGGGCCCTCGCCGGCCGCGAGCAGCGCCATCAGCGCCCACGCGGTCTGCGAGGCGGTCGAGTCGCCGCGCCCGGCCCAGCGCGCCGGGTCGTCGTAGGAGCGCATGTCCTCGCCCCAGCCGCCGTCGGCGTTCTGGCGGTCCTCCAGCCAGCGGACGGCCTGGCGGATCGCCGGGTGCTCGTCCGGCACACCGGCCGCGACGAGGGCGGGCAGCACCGAGCCGGTGCCGTAGATGTAGTTGGTGCCCCAGCGGCCGAACCAGGAGCCGTCGGCCTCCTGGTTGCGCAGCAGCCACTCCACGCCGCGCCGGGTGCGCGGGTCCCGCGCCTGCCCGACCTCGGCGAGCATCTCGACGACGTGCGCGGTGACGTCGGCGGACGGCGGGTCGACGACCTCGCCGAAGTCGCAGAACGGCAGCTTGTTCGGCAGGGTGCTGGTGTTGTCGACGTCGAAGGCGCCCCAGGCCCCGTTCTTGGACTGCATGCCGAGGTTCCAGCGCACTCCCCGGTCCACCGCCCCGTCGACCTTCGCCGGATCGGGGTGGGCGACCCGGCGCAGCGCGAGCACCACCTCGGCGGTGTCGTCGATGTCGGGGTAGGTGTCGTTCTCGAACTCGAACGCCCAGCCGCCCGCCTCCAGCGAGGGCCGCCGCACGCTCCAGTCGCCGCGCTTGCGGATCTCCTCGCCGAGCATCCAGTCGACGGCGCTCACCAGCGCCGGGTGGTCGGCCGGCAGTCCGGCGTCGACCAGGGCGATGGTGGCCAGGCAGGTGTCCCAGACCGGGGACTGGCAGGCTTCCAGCCAGCGCATGCCGTCCTCGGTGTGCACGGTGAAGCGGTCGAAGGCGGTGAGCCCGGCCTGCATCACCGGGTGCTCCAGCTCGTAGCCCTCCAGGTGCAGGGCGATCAGCGAGTAGACGGCGGGCGGCTGGATGCCTCCCCAGCAGCCGTCGGCCTCCTGCCGCTCGACGATCCAGCGGCAGGCCTGGGCGATGGCGTGCTTGCGCAGCGGGCGCAACGCGCGGTGGTGGTAGGCGTGCAGGACCTTGTCGAGGCGCTCGAAGAGGCCGTCCCAGCTGGTGGCGGGGGCGAGCGGCCGGTCGGGGAAGGGGTCACCGGGGTCGGTGTGCAGCTCGGTGAGCGCGAAGGGCGCCGGGCGGACCGGGCGGTGGGCCGAGACGACGGTCAGCGGGACGATGGTCTGGCGGGCCCAGCAGCCGAAGGCGTAGATGTTCAGCGGCAGCCAGCGGGGCAGGAAGATGATCTCGGGCGGCATCTCGGGCAGCCGCTCCCAGGGCCACCAGCCGAAGAGCGCGAGCCAGATCCGGGTGAAGACCCGGGCGGCGGCGATGCCCCCGGCGGAGCGGACGTAGCGCGCGGCGGCAAGCATGTGCGGCGCGTCCGGGTCGTCGCCGGCGAGTTTGAGGGCGACGTACGCCTCGACGGTCGTGGACAGTTCGGGCGGCCCGCCGTGGAAGGTGGCCCAGGTGCCGTCCTCCCCCTGCTGGGAGCGGATCCAGTCGGCGGTGGCCGCGGTCTGTTCCTCGGTGCGGATCCCGAGGAACTGCCGGAGCAGTAAGTCCTCGGCGTCCATGGTGACGTTGGTCTCCAGATCGCCCTTCCACCAGCCGTCCGGACTCTGCAGCGAGAGCAGGTGGGCGGTGGCCCGGGCCAGCGCGTCCCGGGCGTCGGCCGGACCCGGGGCCGCTTCCCCGCCCGGTGGGGGCGGGGCGGGGTCCTCGGGCCGCCACAGTCCGGTGCCCAGCAGGGCCGGGGGGCGGTCGCCCACCGCGACCGGCTCGGGATCGTACTCAGGGTCGAGCCGGCCGTCCGCGGTTGCTGTCAACGTAACGTCACCTCTCTCGTACCACCACGAATTCGGCGAGTGCGACGAAGTGCTCGCGCACCGGGTCGGACATGGGCACCTCGTCGAGAGCGGCGAGGGCGGTCGTGTGCTGGCGGCGGGCCTCCTCCTGGGTCCAGGCGCGGCCGCCGGCCTGCTCGATCAGCGCGGCCCGGGCGGCGAGCTCGGGCTCACTCTCCTCCCCGCGGCCCGAGGGGTCGGCCAGCTGCTCGGCCAGGCGGCGCGACGCGGCGCCGCCCTCGGCGAGGGCGGCGGCGACCGGCAGGGACTTCTTGCGCTGGCGCAGGTCGCCCCAGTGCGGCTTGCCGGTGACCTCGGTGGCGCCCCAGATGCCGAGCAGGTCGTCCACCGCCTGGAAGGCCAGGCCCAGGTGGTGGCCGTAGCGCTGGAGCGAGCCGGAGACCTCGTCGTCGGCCCCGGCCAGCACGGCGCCGATCGCCGAGGCGGCAGCGAGCAGGGCGGCGGTCTTGCCGCCCTCCATCTCCAGGCACTCGGCGACGGTGACGCTGTCGCGCTGCTCGAAGGCGACGTCCATCGCCTGCCCGTCGATGAGCCGGCGGGTGGCGGTGGTGAGCAGCCGGACGGCGCGCGCGGCGTCGGCGGCGCTCGCCGGACCGGCCGCGCCGGCGTCGAGCAGCACCTCCGTCCCGAGCGTCGCCAGGGCGTCGCCGACCAGGATCGCCTGGGCCGGGCCGAAGACCGTCCAGGCGGTCGCCCGGTGGCGCCGGGTCTCGTCACCGTCCATCAGATCATCATGGAGCAGGGAGAAGTTGTGTACCAGTTCAACGGCGACCCCGCCGGGCACCCCCACCTCGGCGGACGCACCCGCCGCCTGGGCGGACAGCAGGGCCAGCGCCGGGCGCACGGCCTTGCCGCCGTCGCCCTTCACGGCCGTGCCGTCCCGGTCGATCCAGCCGAAGTGGTACGCCGCGACGGTGTCCATCGGTGCGGCCAAACGGGCGACGGCGGCGCGCAGCGGCGGGGTGCAGAGCGTGCGGCTGCGCGCCAGCAGCTCCGGCACCGAGACCGGTTCGGCGTGCGCCGTGCCTCCAGCGGCGGTGCCGGTGCGTGACTCCACGTGCGTTCCCTCTCCCTGGTGGTGCCGGACCGCGCGGGCCGGCCGGATGCTTGCGGTGTCGGCGCGCCCGGGGTGCCCGGCGCGTCCGGGGGGACGGGCGCCGGCTCTCGCGGGGTCGCCGGCGACGGGGCCGCTGGTCACCTCGGCCACCTCCCGTCGCCCCGGTCCACCGGGCGGCGGGCGCCCGAGGCGGCGAGCGCCGCGTCGGCCGCGGCGTGGCCGCTGCGCACGGCCCCCTCCATCGTCGCGGGCCAGCCCGTGGCCGTCCACGAACCGGCCAGCAGCAGGCCGGGCACGCGGGTGCCCGCCGAGGGGCGCAGCGCCGCGGTGCCGGGGGCCGGGTCGAACGTGGCGGTGCGCTCGCGGGTGACGAAGAAGTCCAGCACCTCGGCGCCCGCCGCGGCGGGCAGCAGCCGGGCGAGCTCCGGGAGGTACCGCTCGCGCAGCTCGGCGACGGGCAGGTCGATCTCGTCCCGCACGGCGGACTGGGAGAGCGCCAGGTACTGGGCGCCGGGGTGCTCGCGGCCGAGCGGCGCGGCGGCCAGTCCGGAGTGGTCGGTGCGGTCGAAGACCCACTGGACCGGGGAGTCGAGCGCCGCGAAGAAGGGGCGGCGCAGGACCTTGCGGTCGTAGACGACGTGGACGTTGAGGATCGGCGAGGTGCCGAAGCCGGCCAGGCGCTCCTGTGCGGGGATCGCGTCCGGCGGCAGCAGGGCGGCCGCGCTGTCCTGGGCGCCGGCCAGGACGACGGTCTCGGCGGTGAGCAGCTCGCCGCCCTCCAGGCGTACGGCGTGCTGCTGCGCGCCGGGCTTGAGCTCCGCCGCGCGGGCGCGCAGCAGCACCGTCACGCCCGCGCGCTCCAGCTCGGCGAGCGCCCGGTCGTGGTGGATGGTGCCGAGCGGGACGGCGGCGACGCCGATGTCGGAGGCGCCCGGGTCGGAGAGCAGGCCGGTCTTGAACACCATGGCCGCGAGGGCCAGCGACACGTCGTCCGCGTAGGCGTTCAGGGTGGCGACGCCGACCAGGTCCCACAGGGCGGCGAGGGTCCGCTCGTTCTGCCCGTGGCGGCGCAGCCACGCGCCGAAGGAGGTGCCGTCCAGCGCCGGGTCCGCCAGGTCGAGGCGCTGGAGGGCGAGCGCGCCGCGGACCACCCGGGCGCGGTCGGCCGGGCCGAGGTGCGGGTAGCGGGCGAGGCTGCCGGCCAGGTGCAGCGGGACCGGCAGGCCGGCCCGGCGCAGCCGGCCGAGGGTGCGCACGGGCGCCTCGGCCGGGCCGGTGACGGAGAGCACCGGGACGTCGAGCCGCTCCTGGAGGTGGGTGAGGCGGGTGGCGCCGAGCCGGTCGAGCAGGCCGCGGTAGGCGGTGCAGCAGCGCAGGTAGACGTGCTGGCCGTTGTCGACGGTCAGCTCGCCGCGCCGGAAGGAGAAGGCGAGGCCGCCGAGCCGGGGCCGCCCCTCCACCAGGGTGACCCGCTGCCCGGCCTCGGCCAGGCGCAGCGCGGCGGTGATCCCGGCCAGGCCGCCGCCGACCACGACGGCGGCCGGGCGCGCGGCATCGGCTCGCCCGGTCATCGGCCCTCCCCCTCGCGATCGCTGGACCGCCCGGCGGCGGCTGCCGTGGTCGGCTCGGTCGTGGACAACGCGGCTCTACCCATGCGTGATTCCCCGCTGACACAGCGTGACAGAACTGCGGCGAGAATCAAGAACGCCCCCCGGCGAGCCCGGAAAGCGCCACGTACGCCTTCTCCCAGCCCGGCAGCGAGACCCGGCCGCGCAGCACCGACTCGGGGTCGGCCGCGATCCGGCCGAGCAGCCGGTGGTAGATGCCGGCCATCGCGGCCGTGCAGGCCCGGCTGCGGCGGTCGAGCATCGGCAGCAGCCGCAGGCCCTCCTCGAACGCGGCCTGCGCCCGGGCGGCCTCGAAGGCGACCAGGCCGGTGAAGTCCGCGCCGGCCGGCGGCCTCGGCTGGGCGAAGCCCTCCTGGCAGCCGAACCGGACCAGGTCCTCGGTGGGCAGGTAGGTGCGGCCGTTCAGGGCGTCCTCGCGCAGGTCGCGCAGGATGTTGGTGAGCTGGAGCGCGAGCCCGAGGGTGTCGGCGTAGTGCGCCCCGCGCTCGGGGTCGTCGCAGCCGTACACGCCGAGCGACAGCCGGCCGATCGCGCCGGCCACGCAGCGGCAGTAGACCTTGAGCTCCTCGTACGTCTGGTACTCGGCGCCCTTGAGGTCCATCTCGACGCCGTCGATCAGTTCGTCGAAGCCGCCGATCGGGATCGGGAAGCGACGGGCCGCGTCCGCGAGGGCGACCTTGATCGGGTCGGTGTCGTCCTCGGCGACCTTGCCGGCGCGGACGTCGTCCAGCAGTTCGCGGGTGCGCAGCAGTGCCTCGGCCTTGCGGTCGGCCGGCAGGTCGCCGTCGCCGATGTCGTCCACCCGGCGGGCCAGGGCGTACAGGGCCGACATGGCCAGCCGCTTGGGCTCCGGCAGCAGCCGGATGCCGTAGCTGAAGTTGCGCGCCTGGAGTCCGGTGACTGCCTCGCAGTACCGGTAGGCCGCCATGACCTGGGCCGACGCCAGTGGTGATGCCGCCACTCGGGCGTTCACCTTCCCTTCGCGAAGATGGCCGCCGCCTTCGCTGCGAGGCGGCGCTTGTCCGGCTTCGCCTGCTGGGCGAGCACGTCGTACCCGGCGTCCTCGACGGCCGCCAGGGCCGCGTAACCACCTGCGGTGAATCCCGCCAGGAGCAGTCGAAGCCTCCCCCGAACCGTACCTACCAGCGGCGCGCCGCGGTCGAGCAGGGTGCGGGCCCGCTCGGCCTCGAAGGCGATCAGCTCGCGGACCGGGCCGTCGGCGCTCGGCGCGGCCAGGTCGGCCTCGGTGACGCCGAAGCGCTCCAGGTCCTCGGCGGGCAGGTAGATCCGGCCGCGGGCGAGGTCCTCGGCGACGTCCTGGAGGTGTTCGACCACTTGGAGGGCGGTGCAGATCGCGTCGGAGAGCCCGACCCGCTCGGGCGTGGAGACGCCGGCGATGGCGAGCACCAGTCGGCCCACCGGGTCGGCGGAGAGCGTGCAGTAGCCGACGAGGTCGTCCCAGGTGGCGTAGCGGGCGGTGGTCTGGTCGACCCGGTTGGCATCGATCAGGCGGCGGAAGGGCTCGGGGGTCAGTCCGTGCCGGTCGACGACCGGGACGAGGGCGCGCATCAGCGGGTGCCGGGGCCGGTCGGCGCCGCCCGGGCGCAGCGCCGTCTCGAACACCCGGTCGAGGTCGCGGTCCAGTCCGTCGAGCAGGGCGAGCCGGAAGGCGACCTCGTCGGGAGCGGGCGGGCCGCACTGGGCCGAAGGGGTGGTGGCGGACGCCGGGAAGGGGGTGTCGACGCCGAGGAGGCGGGCGGCGCCGGCCGGGTCGGCGAGGTCGCCGTCGCCCGCGTCGTCGACCAGCCGGGCGAAGCCGTAGACCGCCATCAGGTCACCGCGCCAGGCGGCGGGCAGGAAGAAGGGGGCGACCGGGAAGTTCTCCGCGCTCGCCTTCTCCAGGGTCGCCCCCGCGGTCTGGTCCACGGGCTCGTTGCTGGGCTGGGCCGAAGCCGACACTGCTGTCACTCCCCCGTTCTACACCGATGGGCATCACCGGCCCGACTCGGACACGCGTCCGAGCACGGGCGTCACGTCCGGCACACGCCCCCCGCGCATACAGCCTGACACCACGGGCCGCGCCGCAGAAGAGCGCCCCGCCCGGCGCACGGGGCGCTCACCCCGCCGGGGGCGGGCCACCCGGACTACCGGCGCCGGGCACACGGCGGGGGGCCGGTCCCGGGACTTCCCGGAACCGGCCCCCCGCGCGGCTCGGGTGCTACGGGCGCTCGCCGCGCTCGTAGCGGCCGACGACCTCGTCGGTCGGGCCGTCCATGACCAGCTCGCCGTGCTCGATCCAGATGGTCCGCTCGCAGACCTCGCGGATCGAGCTGTTGTCGTGGCTGACCAGGAAGACCGTACCGGCCGACTGGCGCAGCTCCTCGATCCGCTTCTTGCTGCGCTGCTGGAAGGCCTGGTCGCCGGTGGCCAGCGCCTCGTCGATCAGCAGCACGTCGTGGGTCTTCGCCGCGGCGATGGAGAACCGCAGGCGGGCGCCCATGCCGGAGGAGTACGTGCGCATCGGCAGGGAGATGAAGTCCCCCTTCTCGTTGATGCCCGAGAACTCGACGATGTCCTGGTAGCGGCGCCGGACCTCGGCCGGCGGCATGCCCATCGCGAGGCAGCCGAGGACGACGTTGCGCTCACCGGTGAGCTCGTTCATCAGGGCCGCGTTCACGCCCAGCAGCGAGGGCTGGCCGTTGGTGTAGATGCCGCCCTTCTCGGTCGGCAGCAGGCCCGCGATGGCGGCCAGCATGGTCGACTTGCCGGAGCCGTTCGAGCCGATCAGGCCGACCGCCTCGCCCTTGTAGGCGGTGAAGCTGATGCCGCGCACGGCGTGCACCTCGCGCACGCCGGCCGAGCGCTTGCGGCTGACGATGCGGCTGAGCGCCGAGGTGGCGCTGCCCTTGCCGGAGCCGGCGCCGTGCACGCGGTAGACGATGTGCACGTCGTCGACGACGACGGTGGGCTCGCGGGCGACGTCGGTGTCCCGGACGGTGTTCTTGTTCAGGTCTGCGTCAGCCACGGCCGTACTCCTCCTCGGCCTTCCAGAAGAAGACGTATCCGACGATGAACATCCCCACGCCCCAGGCGATGCCGTACGTCCACTGGTGCGGCGGGATCGTCTGGTGGGCGGGCTGGTGGTGGTTGTAGATGATCGGCGCGAAGGCGTGCCGCAGCAGGTCCATGTAGACCGAGGCCGGGTTGACGGCCATGATCGTCTGGATGTAGTGGGGCCAGGTGCTGACCTTGTCCTGGATGCTGAACATCACGCCGGACAGGAACATCCAGGCGCGCATCACGAACGGGATCAGCTGGGAGATGTCACTGGTCTTGGCGCCGATCCGGGCGAAGATCAGGGAGACGCCGGTGTTGAACATCGTCTGCAGGAGCAGCGCCGGGATGATCAGCAGCCAGGTGCGGCCCGGCGTGATGCCGGCCGCCAGGACGGTGGCGACCAGGACCACCATCGAGATCAGCAGCTGCTGCAGCTGGATCACCGTGAAGGCGATCGGCAGGCAGGCGCGCGGGAAGTGCAGCGCGCGGATCAGCCCGAGGCTGTCGGAGATCGCCCGGGTGCCGGACTGCACCGCGTTCTGGGTGAACTGGAAGACGAAGACGCCGATGCACAGCCACGCGATGTAGGTGTTCGGCGGGAAGTTGTCCTTGCTCTTCAGGATCACGCCGAAGACCAGGTAGAACACCGCGCAGTTCAGCAGCGGGGTCACGACCTGCCACAGCTGGCCGAGCTTGGCATCGGTGTACTGCGCCACCAGTCGGGCGGTGGCGAAGGCCCAGATGAAGTGGCGCCGGGCCCAGAGCTGCTTGGTGTAGGCGAAGAGGCCGGGCCGCCGGCCGCTCACGGCCAGGCCGTACTTGTCCGCAAGCTGCTTGGGGGTCAGGCCCGCGTCCGCCCCCCTGGGGGCTGAGAGGCTGACGGGTTCACTCACTGTCGACACATTCGTCCTTCACGCGGGATCGGTCGGGGCGGCCGGTCGGCGGGGGTCCGCCGGCCTTGCGCCGATGGGGATCCACTGGGATCACGGGGGAGTCCGGCCGGTGTGTGGCACCGGCCGCAGCGATCGATCATTCGATCAAATGAGATCAGATGACCGGTGGGCGGCCCAGCCTGGTCAATCGCCAAACGGTACGCCATCGCATCGGGCGACGCGGACCGCAAGGTTCGCGCCAGCCCGCCCGGAACCCGCCCCACCAGGCCTTCAGCGCCTCCGGGGAGGGGCGGCGGGCAAGGGTCAGCAGGAACCAGGTTCCCAGATAGAGAGGCACGAACAGGGCCGGAAGGTTCCGTCGCGCGAGCCAAACCCTGTTCCGCGCCACGTTGTGGAAATACGTGGCGTGCCGGGCCGGCGAGGTCGTCGGGTGGTGCAGGACCACGTCCGCCCGGTAGTCGATGGCCCAGCCGACGTCCAGCGCGCGCCACGCGAGGTCGGTCTCCTCGTGCGCGTAGAAGAACTCGGCGGGCAGCTGCCCGGCCTGCTCGAACACCGTGCAGCGCACGGCGCTCGCGCCGCCCAGGAACGTCGTCACCCGGGAGGAGCGCAGCGGGTCGCTCGCGCGCAGCCGGGGCACGTGCCGGCGCGCGGTGACACCGGTGTCGGGGTCGGCGATCCGGAACGAGACGATGCCCAGCTCCGGGTCGGCGGTGAAGGCCTCGCGCAGGAGGCGGGCGGAGTCGGTGCGCGGCAGGTGGCCGTCGTCGTCCAGGAACAGGACGGCGTCGACGTCCCGCCCGTCCCGGCCGAACAGCTCGATGCCGACGTTGCGCCCGCCGGGGATGCCGAGGTTCTCCGGCAGCTCGACGCTGCGCACGCCCTCCGGCAGCGGGGGCAGCGGCGCGCCGTTGGCCACCACGGCCAGCTCGACCGCTGGGCCCTCCTGGGCGCGGACGGACTCGATCAGGGAGTTCAGCTCGGCCGGGCGGTTGCCCATCGTGATGATCACGGCGCCGAGGCGGAAGCCGTCGGCGCCTGGACCGGCGGCGGCGTTCGCGTAGGTGTTCATAGAGGTGTTCGTGGAGGTGTTCGTGGAGGTGTTCGCGGAAGTGTTCATCGGAGCCTGCTCGAAAGGACGATGCTCAGCAGGTGCAGGACGGTCTGCAGCATGGCGATCGCGGCCAGCACGACCACGGCGAGCCGGGTGAAGAACAGACCGCCGTGGACGGCGTCGGCGACGCCGGCGGCCAGGATGAACAGCGAGGCCTCGACCGCGCCCACCAGGCGGTGGAACTTCAGGAGCGAGGCCGCGCGGCGGGCCTTGGCCACGGCCGCGGAGCGCGGCACCGAGGCGCTGTCCTCGACCGCCGTCAGGCCGCTGCGGGCGCGGGCCACGTCCACCAGGTCCGTCTCGGACTTGATCAGGATCGCGCCGAGCGCGGCCAGCGTGCCGAGGAAGGCCCACTCCCAGTGCGCCGCCGGGCCCTGCCGGTGGAAGAGGTCGCAGCCGCGCAGGCCGAGGCCGGTCAGCAGCGCGGCCTCGGACATGTAGTGGCCGACCCGGTCCAGGTAGACGCCGGTGAGCGAGGTCTGCCGGCGCCAGCGCGCCACCTCGCCGTCCACGCAGTCCAGCAGCAGGTACAGCTGGATCAGCAGGGCGCCCAGGACGGCGCCGGTCAGGCCCGGCACCACCAGCGCGGCACCGGCCAGGACGCCGGTGACCATCATCAGGTAGGTGAGGCCGTTGGGGGTGATCGCCGTGACGGTCGAGAGCACCCGCGTGACCCGCAGCGAGATGCTCCGCATGTACAGGCGCCCGGCCCAGTGCTCGGCGCTGCGGCGCTGGAGCATGCCCTCCGGGTGGATCACCGCGCGCAGCTCCTCGATCGAGGGCCGGCGGGTCAGGTCCACCGGGGGCCGCTCGGCGCCCGCGGTGGAGGGGTCAGCTGTTGACGGCTTGGACATAGTCGGCGTACGCGTCCCTGATTGCTGAGGGGGAGAGGTCGAGGTGCTCGAGGATGGTGAAGCGGCCCGGCCGGGTGTTCGGAGCGTAGTGCACCGCCTCGGTGAACTCCGCCTCGGTGAAGCCGATCTGAGCGGCGGTCACCGGCAGGCCGTGGCGCGCCAGGCGCTCCACGATCAGACCGGTCAGCTCGCGCTCGCCCCGCAGGAAGCTGGCGAACGCCGCGCCGAGGCCGACCTGTTCGCCGTGCTGGGCGGACCGCTTGGGATACAGCACGTCCAGGGCATGCGAGATCTCGTGGCAGGCGCCCGACGAGGGCCGGGTGCTGCCCGCGATGTTCATCGCGATGCCGGACAGTACCAGGGCTTCCGCGAGCGCCGTCAGGAGGTCCTGGTCCGCCAGGTTCCCGGGGTGGCGCAGCAGGTTCTCGCCCGCCGAACGGGCCATCGCCACGGCCAGCCCGTCCACCGGCTCGCCGGTGACCGCGTGCGACAGCTCCCAGTCCGCGCAGGCGGAGATGTTGGAGACGACGTCGCCGATGCCGGCCGCCACGAAGCGCGGCGGGGCCTGGCGGATCACGTCCAGGTCGACGACGATGCCGATCGGGCTGGGCACCCCGTAGGAGCCCCGGCCGGCGTCGTTGTCGAGCGTGGAGACCGGCGAGCAGATGCCGTCGTGCGCGAGGTTGGTGGCCACCGCGACCAGCGGCAGGCCGACCCGGGCCGCGGCGTACTTGGCGGCGTCGATGATCTTGCCGCCGCCCAGGCCCACGACCGCGTCGTAGTGGCCGCCGCGCATCGCCTCGGCGAAGCGCACCGCGCTGTCCAGGCTGCCGTCGTCCACGCTGAACCAGTCGGCACCGGGCAGGGCCGGCTCCAGCCGCTCGCGCATCGCGGCACCCGAGCCGTTGCTGATCGCCACCGCGATCCGGCCCGAGGCCGACAGCCGCTGGTCCGCGAGGATCCCGCCGAGCGCGTCCAGCGCGCCCGGGCGGACCTCGACGAACAGCGGCGAGGGGACCAGTCGGGTCAGTACCGGCACGCGATCTCCCGCGCCTTCGCCAGGTCGTCGTGGTTGTCGACCTCGACCCAGGAGACCTCGCCGATCGGCTGCACGTCGATCCGCAGGCCGCGGTCGACCATCTCCTGGTAGCCGTCCTCGTAGTACAGCTGCGGGTCGCGCTCGTAGGTGGCGCGCAGCGCGTCGGTGAGGTCCGCGGCGGCCGAGGGGTTGATCACGGTCACGCCGATGTACTCGCCGCTCGCCTCGACCGGGTCCATCAGCTTGGTGATGCGGCGCATGCCGGCGGCCGGGTCGACGACGACCTTCATCTCCTCGTCGGCGAGCTTCTTCACCGTGTCGAGGGCCAGCAGGATGCCGGGGGCCTCGCCGGCCTCGGTCAGGCGGCGGTTGCCCTCCAGCATGGTGCGCTGGACGGAGGCCGGGTGGACGGTGTCGCCGTTGGCGAGCAGCAGGCCCTCGGCGAAGAGGTCGCGGGCGCACCACAGGGAGTAGGCGTTGTTCCACTCCTCGGCCTTGTCGTTCTCGACCAGGTGGAGCTTGACGCCGTACTTGCTCTCCAGGGCGTCCTTGCGGTCGTACACCGCCTCCTTGCGGTAGCCGACGACGATCGCGGCCTCGCGCAGCCCGACCTCCGCGAAGTTGCCGAGGGTGAGGTCCAGGACGGTCCGCTCCCCGTCGACCGGCACCAGCGCCTTGGGCAGGGTGTCGGTGTACGGGCGCAACCGGCGGCCGGCGCCGGCTGCCAGAACGAGGCCGATCATGCGGGGGTCTCCTGATCCGTCGTGCTGTGCGCGGGTGCGCCGGGGCACCGGAACGAGTCGCCCGGGCCGCGCAATCGGCGCGCCGGTGCCGGCGCAGATGCGGGCACCTTGTCCTTAGTGATGGTAGGCGACCGGGGCGACCGGCCCGAACGCGGCCGGGGACCTGGGAGGTGCCTGAACGGTGGCTGGGAACGACGGCCGGAGCGGCGCACCGGAGCGGGCGCGAGCGGGGCCGGCGCGCCTCCTGGCGCGCCCGAACGGGCCTCGAACGACTCCGAACCCTTTTGCTAACTCCATGACCCTTCCGGGGCCCTCTGACGTCCTTCTCCGTCCGGAAAAGTCCCCCTGAGGGTCATGATCCGCCAGGTTGTGCGTGGGACCCGTGCCGACCGCCACCCATACGGCAGACTGGAGCCCGACGCCGGCGCCGGTGCCCCCGCTGCGTCCGATGCACCCGCTGCACCGGACGCAACCCGATGCTTCCGTTGCTCCCGCTCCCCGAAAGAGGCCACCCCATGCCCCAGAGTCCGCCGACCAGCCCGACGCACTTCACCTCCGAGATCGACACCGGTCTCGACGTGGAGACCGACGTGACGGCCGACCCCGGGGGCACCGCCGGGAGCACCGGCCCGGAGATCCTGCTGGAACTCGTCGACGACGAGGGCACCACCATCGGCACGGCCGAGAAGCACTGGGCCCACCAGCAGCCGGGGCGCCTGCACCGGGCCTTCTCGGTGTTCCTCTTCGACCGCCAGGGCCGGCTGCTGCTCCAGCGCCGCGCGCTCGGCAAGTACCACTCCCCCGGCGTCTGGTCGAACACCTGCTGCGGCCACCCCTACCCGGACGAGCCGCCGTTCGTCGCCGCCGCCCGCCGCACCTCGGAGGAGCTGGGCGTCGCGCCGGCACTGCTGTGCGAGGCCGGGACGGTGCGCTACGACCTGCCGGACGAGGCCTCCGGGCTGATCGAGCGCGAGTGGAACCACCTGTTCGTGGGCCTGGTCACGGCGCCGGTCGTCCCCGATCCGGACGAGGTGGACGACTACGCCTTCGTCACCGCGCAGGAGCTGCGCGAGCTGCGGACCGAGCGGCCGTTCTCGGTGTGGTTCGAGACCGTCTTCGAGGCGGCGCTGCCGGGGATCCGGGAGATCGCCGGACGGGACTGGTAGTCCGATGGTCCGGTAGTCCGGCTAGTCCGCGCGGGACTGGTGGCGGGGGCAGGACTGGTGGCGAGGACGGGACTGGCGGCGAGGACGGGACTGGCGGCGAGGACGGGACTGGCGGCGGGGGCGGTGACCGCCGGGATGGTCGGGATCGTCCGGATGGTCACGGACAGTCGTCGTGCCGCGGAGGGAGCGGAGGGATGGGCAGCGAGGCCCAGATGACCTTGCCGCCCTCCCCCGTCCGCTCCACGTCGCACACGCCCCCGGCCTGCAGGGTCACGCTCTTGACCAGCAGCAGGCCGCGCCCCCCGGTGCGGCCGGTGTCGCTCTCCAGCGCCTTCGGGCGGTACGGGTCGCCGTCCTCGACCGAGACCCGCACCCACCCGTCGCGCACCGCCAGCTCGGTGGTCACCTCGGGCGAGAGCTCGGCGGCGTGCGTCACGGCGTTGCTGACCAGCTCGGAGACGATCAGCAGCACGTCGTCCACCAGCTCCTGGTGGCGCACCCCGGTCATGCCCTGGGCCAGCAGGCGGTCGCGCACCGCGTGCCGGGTGCGCGGCACCGAGGACTCCGTGGCGGGCACCGGGAAGCGCCAGACGCCCTCGGCCGGCTCCGGCGCCGGGCGGGCGGGTCCCCGCAGGGCCCGGTCGCGTCTCGGCTCGGCCTTCGCCGCCCCGCTGATCTGCTCCACGTCCAGCCGCCCTTCGTCCGCGACCCGGGAATCAGGCGTTCCGCTGGCGCCCTCGGTCCACAGAGGCTAGGAGAGCCGCCACGGGGACCGCGGCACCGTCGAGAAGTTGCCCGTGTCGGATCGGTGTCGACCGGTCCCGATCGGCGGGACGGCGCAATCGGACCGTTTCCTTCGCCCTCGCCACCGCTTCGGCCGGCGATCGGGTGGCCCGGCGAGGCTTCGCCGTCCGGCGGTGGTCGGGCCGTCGTCGGGGTGTCCCCCGTCGGTCGTCGTCGAGCCGGGGTCCTCGCCGGGGAAACGCAGGTGAGAAGCACTCCAGAACCCTGGTAATGTTCTCTCTGTCGCCGAGGGGGCGAGAAAAACCCCGAAGCACACACCCCGTCCGGGTGGCGGAATGGCAGACGCGCTAGCTTGAGGTGCTAGTGCCCTTTATCGGGCGTGGGGGTTCAAGTCCCCCCTCGGACACCATCGAATTCCCCGTGGATCCACAAGGATTCCACGGGGAATTTTTTGTTTTTCGTCCGCCGCCGTGGCCGGGCCCGGGCCCGGCAGGCCCGCTGGGACCGGCCACAGCGGCGTTCCGAGGGAGTCGGAGCCCCGGAGACCGGACACGAGATGGCAACGATCGGACGGTTTGAGCTTCCCCTGAGGTAAACGCCCTTTTTCGCCCCATAGGCTGCTGGGCGTTTGTGTCCGGAATACCGACTCATGACCGTAAAAACCACGACACCACCCGTCGACCCCGAGCGAGAGGACCGATACGTTGAGTGAGCCCGAGCCGTCAGCGGCATCGCACCAGAACCACTACCGACGCTCGCTCGGCACCATCAGCCTCACCGCCGTCGGGCTGGGCTCGATCATCGGCTCCGGGTGGCTGTTCGGCGCCGAGCGGGCCGCCAAGCTCGCCGGCCCCGCCTCGATCCTCGCCTGGGTGATCGGCGCCGCCGTGGCCCTGACCATCGCCCTCACCTACAGCGAGCTCGGGTCGATGTTCCCCAAGGCCGGCGGCATGGTCCGCTACGGCCAGTACTCGCACGGCTCGCTGGCCGGCTACCTCGCCGCCTGGGCCAACTGGATCGCCATCGTCTCCGTCATCCCCGGCGAGGCCACGGCGTCCGTCCAGTACATGAGCTCCTGGCACTTCGGCTGGGCCAAGGGGCTGTACAACGGGCAGGAACTGACCATCAGCGGCGTCGCCCTCGCGAGCGTGCTGCTGCTCGTCTACTTCGCCCTCAACTGGTTCGCGATCACGCTGTTCGCCAAGACCAACACCGCGATCACCGTCTTCAAGGTCATCGTCCCGACCCTGACCGCCGGCGCGCTGCTCCTCGCGCACTTCGACACCGCGCACTTCACCGACCACGGCGGCTTCGCGCCGAACGGCTGGAGCGCGGTGTTCACCGCCGTCGCCGTCTCCGGCATCGTCTGGGCCTTCAACGGCTTCCAGTCGCCGCTCAACCTGGCCGGCGAGGCCCGCGACCCCGGCAAGTCGCTGCCCAAGGCCGTCATCGGGTCCATCCTGATCGCCCTGGTGATCTACGTCGCGCTGCAGATCGCCTTCCTCGGCGCCATCCCGGCCGCCGACCTGTCGCAGGGCTGGAGCGGCCTCGGCTACACCTCGCCGCTCGCCGACCTCGCCATCGCCTGGGGCATCAACTGGCTCGCGATCCTGCTGTACGCGGACGCGTTCATCTCGCCCTCCGGCACCGGCATGATCTACGCCGCCACCACCTCGCGCATGATCCACGGCGTCCAGGAGAACGGCCACCTGCCGAAGCTCTTCGGCAAGGTCGACCCCAAGACCGGCATCCCGCGCCCCGCGCTGCTGCTCAACCTCGGCGTCGCGTTCCTGTTCCTGGCCGTCTTCCGCGGCTGGGGTTCGCTCGCCGAGATCGTCTCGGTCGCGACCGTCATCTCGTACATCACCGGCCCGGTCGCCGTCATGGCGCTGCGCCGCCTCGCCCCGGACCTGCCGCGCCCGGTGCGGCTGCGCGCGATGCCGGTCATCGCGCCGGTCGCGATGGTCTTCGGCTCGCTGGTCCTGTACTGGGCCCGCTGGCCGCTGACCGGCAAGGTCATCCTGCTGATGGCCGCCGGCCTGCCGATCTGGGCCTGGTACGAGCTGCGCAAGCCGTGGGCCGTGCTGCGTCCGCACCTGATCGCGGGCGCCTGGATGGTCGCGTACCTGTTCGTGATGGCCGGCGTCTCGTGGGCGGGCAGCTCCGACTTCGGCGGGCACGGCTACCTGCCCGAGGGCTGGGACCTGCTGATCGTCGCCGCGATCGGTCTCGCGTTCTACCGCTGGGGCGTCGCGAGCGCCTGGGCGAACCCGTCCCTGGCGGAGGTCCGCCGTGAGCTGAGCGAGGCCGAGGGCGCGTCCGGCGCGCAGGACGCCGCGTCGGGCCCGGGGCCGGAGTCGGCGTCGGAGTCGGCGTCGCCGGAGCCGTCGCGGGCGTGACGGCCTGAGGCTGGGAGCCGAACACGGGAGTGCCGGTCGAGCTTGGCTCGGCCGGCACTCGCGCGTTCCGGGGGCGGGCGAGCGGGGGGAGGGCGGACGGCGGACGGATTTCAGCGAACAGATTTCAAAATCTGTTCGCTGAAATCTGTTATCTGTTATCTGTTACTTGTCAGCTGACAGCTGTCGGCCGCCGCCCGTCCTCAGCCCCGGCGGGCGCGGCGGATCGCCGAGGTGACCACCGGGGGGAGCAGGTCGCGGGCGGCGCGCTTGGCGACGTTGACCGGGCGGCGCTGCTCGGCGGCCCGGGCACGGCGGGCGGCGAGGTCGCGGGCGGCCTCCTCCTGCGACTCCAGGAGCGCCCGACGGGAGTCGTCGGCGGCCTGGTCGGCCTGGTGGCGGGCGTTCAGCGCGACGAGCCGCTTGTGGTGGCGGGACGGCCGGAACGGCTCGATGCCCTCCGAGGTACCGGTCATGCGCAGCATCTGCCGGCCGTTGAGGGTCTCGGCGCTCAGCTCACAGCCCTCGGCGAGGTCCACCCGGTCGAGCAGGTCCCGCTGGAAGGACTCCGGGTCCCCCCAGGTGCCGTAGAACTTGCACTCGGTGAGCAGGACCGGCTTGAGCCCGTGGTTGAACACGGCCTCCCAGGTGGCGGCGGCGACACCCGGGGTGTGCTGGGAGCGGTAGTCGTCGAGCACCACGACGCCCTGGTCCTGCAGCGCGACGCGGGCCACCTGGAGGTCGCCGACCACGTGCTCGTACAGGTGCGAGGCGTCGATGTGGATGAACCGGAACGCGCCCGCCGCTATCCGTCCGCCCGCCAGCGTCGAGGTCGGCGCCTGGATGATCTCCGGCAGCTCGCCGTGGAACGACAGGTAGTTCGACTCGAAGGCCGTTCGGCTCAGCGTCTTGCGGTAGGACATGTTCATTTCAGCGGCATTCTCGTCGTCCGGCGCGTCCGAGTCGAAGAGGTCACAGACGGTGAATGACTCGCCGGGCTGGAGGTGCTCCCCGATGACGATGGCGCTGCGCCCCAGGTATGCGCCCATTTCCAGCAGGTCGCCCGTGACGCCGGCCTTCTCCTGGCGCCCCAGGAACCACTCGAAGGAATGCCGGTCGTGGTCCCAGAACCACCCCGGCACGTCGTCCAGCGAGGCCGGCTCGGCGGGCCGGGGCTGCTCGGCGGTGAACGCGGCGTCGGTCACGGGGAAGCTCCTTTTGCGGTACGGATGACCTGCGGATTCGAGCCAGACCTCAGAGCGGTGGCGCCCTCCCGCCCACCGCGGGGGCGCACGACGTGCCGACGGTGTGCACACGTCTTGCACCCGCCGCCAACCGTAGCCCCCCACCCCTGAGTTCGCTGCAATCTACAGCGCCGTCCGCGCGATTGAGGAGCCTTTCGGACGCAGAATTTGTGGACCGTCGCATCGGGCCGGGAGTGGGCACGGCCGCACCGATCACGTACGTCCATTGTGCCCTCTCCGCTCCACAGAGTCACCATTCCTTGGAATGATCTTCGTTGCTTTTCGGCCGCCTACGGTGGGACACCGTCGGCCCCCACTGCGGTGGGCCGGGAATGGGGAACGGAGCGACATGACGAAGACCGAGCGAGATCTCACCGCGCTGGCCGGGGAATTGACGGCGATGATGACCGAGGACGCCGCCGCCGTGCGGCTCGCCAACAGCACCGACCTCGCCGAGCAGGCCGCCTGGCGGCGGCTCACCACCGGGCACGGGGACCGGCTGGCCGCGATCATGGCCGAGCACGGCTGGCCCACCGAGGCACTGGTCGGAGCCGACGCGGCGAAGGCCGCCTGGCTGGTCGCCCAGCACGCCGACCGCCAACTGGACGTCCAGCGCCGGGCCGTGGAGCTGATGGCCGTGGCCGTCGCGGACGGCGCCGCGAGCGCGCGCGACCTGGCGTTCCTTCAGGACCGGCTCGCCGTCAACGAGGGGCACGAGCAGCGGTACGGCACGCAGATCGGCGCGGTCACGGACGGCCGCCCGGTGCCGTGGCCCTGCGAGGACCCGGAGCGGCTGGACGAGCGGCGGGCCGACGTGGGGATCGAGCCGTTCGCCGAGTACACCTCGCGGTTCGCGCCGCGCTGACCGTCGGGTCCGCCGGAGCGGATTGGCTCTTGCGCGCGGCCGCCCCGGCCGCCTTGACTGGGCCTTTGGACCAGCGCTGGGTTGAGCGCGGTCAAACGCGGTGGAGCGCGGTCGGAAGGCCAGGCGGACGAGAGGACCATCGGTGCAGCACGACGCGGAGCAGGACGCGCGGAACGACGGGTCGGGCGGGGACGAGCAGGGCGGCCGGTGGTTCGGGGACCACGCGGACCAGTACGTCGACGGCGCCTGGCGCCCCTCCGGGGACACCGGGTCGATCGAGGTGCTGAACCCCGCGACCGAACGGGTGATCGCCACCGTGCCGGCCGGCGGCGCGGCCGACGTGGACGCCGCGGTGGGCGCGGCCCGCCGGGCGGCGCGGGCCTGGGGCACGACCACCCGTGAGGAGCGGCTCGCACTGCTCACCCGGCTCCGGGACGGCATCGCCGGGGCGCAGGACGAGATCACCGCGACGGTGGTCACCGAACTGGGCGCCCCGGTGGGCTTCGCGGCCGCCGTCCACGCCGGACTGCCGCTGACCGTCGCGTCCTCCTACCTGGCGCTGCTCGCCGAGCACCCCTTCGAGGAGCGGATCGGCAACTCGCTGGTGCTGGCCGAGCCGGCCGGCGTGGTCGCGGCGATCACACCGTGGAACTACCCGCTGCACCAGATCGTGGCCAAGGTCGTCCCGGCGCTGGCGGCCGGCTGCCCGGTGGTCCTCAAGCCGGCCGAGGACACGCCACTGGTGGCACGGCTGTTCGCCCGGCTGGTCCACGAAGCGGGCTTCCCCGCGGGCGTGTTCAACCTGGTGACCGGCACCGGTGCGGTGGCCGGTGCGGCGCTCGCCGCCCACCGGGACGTGGACGTCGTGTCGTTCACCGGGTCGACCGCCGTCGGCCGCGCGGTCGCCGAGACGGCCGGGCGCGGCCTGAAGCGGGTCGCCCTGGAACTGGGCGGCAAGTCCGCCAACGTGGTGCTGCCCGGCGCCGACCTGACCCGCGCGGTCAACGTCAACGTGGCCAACGTGTTCGCCAACTCGGGCCAGACCTGCAGCGCGTGGACGAGGCTGCTGGTGCACCGGGACCACTACGAGGAGGCCGTCTCCATAGCGGCGAAGGCCGCCGAGAAGTACGTCCCCGGCGATCCGGCCGATGCGCGGACCCGGATCGGTCCGGTGGTCAACGCCAAGCAGCAGGCGCGGGTGCGCAGTTACCTGGAGGGAGCGATCACCGAGGGCGCCCGGGTGGTCGCCGGGGGTCCCGAGCCGATCGCCGACCTTCCCGTCGGCTTCTACGTCCGTCCGACCGTACTCGCCGACGTCACACCGGACATGACGGTGGCTCAGGAGGAGGTCTTCGGCCCGGTGCTGGTGGTCCTCCCCTACCGCGACGAGGACCACGCCGCCGAGCTCGCCAACGGCACCGAGTACGGCCTGGCCGGCGGCGTCTGGGCGGCCGACACCGACACCGCCGCCGCCTTCGCCCGCCGCCTCGACGCCGGCCAGGTCGACCTCAACGGCGGCCGCTTCAACCCCCTGGCCCCGTTCGGCGGTTACAAGAGCTCGGGCCTCGGCCGCGAGCTCGGCCGCCACGGCCTGGAGGAGTTCCTGCAGTACAAGTCGCTGCAGTACTGACCACGGCGCGAGCCGTCGGACTTGGGGGTGGGACGCGTCAACGCGTCCCGCCCCCAAGGACTTCGGCGGTCAGACCAGGTCGACGCCCGGGTAGAGCGGGAAGGGCGCGAGCAGGTCGGCGGCGCGCTTGGCGATGCCGTCGCGGACGGCGGCGTCCAGGACGTACTGGGCCTTCGACGGGGCGCCGTTCGCGGTCGTGGTGGGGGTCGTGGCGCGCAGCACGGTGTCGATGAGGCCCGCGATCTCGTCCATCTCGGCGGCGCCGAGGCCGCGGGTGGTGAGCGCGGGGGTGCCGAGGCGGACGCCGGAGGTGTACCAGGCGCCGTTCGGGTCCTGCGGCACGGAGTTGCGGTTGGTGACGACGCCCGCGTCCAGGAGCGCCGCCTCGGCCTGGCGGCCGGTCAGGCCGTGGCCGGAGACGTCGGCGAGGACCAGGTGGTTGTCCGTGCCGCCGGTGACGAGCGTGCCGCCGCGGCGCAGCAGGCCCTCGGCGAGCGCCTGCGCGTTGTCGACGACGGCCTGGGCGTAGGCCCGGAACTCGGGGCGGCGGGCCTCGGCGAACGCGACCGCCTTGGCGGCCATGACGTGCGAGAGCGGGCCGCCGAGGACCAGCGGGCAGCCGCGGTCGACGTGTTCGGCGAGCTCGGCGGTGGACAGCACCATGCCGCCGCGCGGGCCGCGCAGCGACTTGTGGGTGGTCGTGGTGACGATGTGGGCGTGCGGCACCGGGTCGAAGTCGCCGGTGAACACCTTGCCCGCGACGAGGCCCGCGAAGTGCGCCATGTCGACCATGAGCGTCGCGCCGACCTCGTCCGCGATCTCGCGCATCCGGCGGAAGTCCACGCGCCGCGGGTAGGCGGAGTACCCGGCCACCAGGATGAGCGGGCGGAACTCGCGGGCCGTCTCGCGCAGCGCGTCGTAGTCGATCAGGCCGGTCGCCGGATCGGTGCCGTAGCTGCGCTGCTCGAACATCTTGCCCGAGATGTTGGGCCGGAAGCCGTGGGTGAGGTGGCCGCCGGTGTCCAGGGACATGCCGAGCATCCGCTGGTTGCCGAGCTCGTGGCGCAGCCGCGCCCAGTCCTGCTCGGTGAGGTCGTTGACGTTGCGCACCTCGGCGCGCTCCAGGGCCGGGCTCTCGACGCGCTGGGAGAGGACGGCCCAGAAGGCGGTCAGGTTGGCGTCGATGCCGGAGTGCGGCTGGACGTAGGCGTGGTCGGCGCCGAACAGGGCGCGGGCGTGCTCGGCGGCGACGGTCTCGACGGTGTCGACGTTGCGGCAGCCGGCGTAGAAGCGGCGCCCGGCGGTGCCCTCGGCGTACTTGTCGCTGAGCCAGTTGCCCATGGCGAGCAGGACGGCCGGGGAGGCGTAGTTCTCGCTGGCGATCAGCTTGAGGGAGGCGCGCTGGTCCTCGATCTCCCGGCCGATGGCGGCGGCGATGCGCGGTTCGACGCCCGCGACGACGTCGAGGGCGCTGCGGAAGGCGGTGTTCGCGGCGGCGTCGGCGGCGGTGTGGGGCTGCGGAAGGGGCTGGGGCTCGGGCTGGTGCCGGGACTCGGGCTGAAGCTCGGGCTGGGGCTGGGCGGCCATGGCGGTCTCCTGGTGGGGATGCGGACGGCCCAGGCGCTCGGCAACTGCACGTGACAGGGCACGGGGCCGCTTCCCGATGGTTGATTCCATCCCTACGCGCCAGTCGCGGCCCACCCGGATCGTACCAATACCCGCAGGGGTGTGGCGCAGATCTCAGAATGCGGGACGGGGAGGATGCTTTGGGGGCTTTTGCCCGTTCTCCTGCGACGAGCGTGTTGCGGCGCCGTGAAGCCGTCGCACCGGCCGAAACAATGCGCAACACATCGGCTCGAAGTGATTTGCCCGAGGTCCATCGCATCCGATCTGATGGCATTGCGCCGGCCGCCGGGAAACCCCCGGAGGCGGCTCGGAAATGCACGTCATCGCACCCTCACCCCAAAGGGCGGCGGAGAATTCGGGAGTACGCCTCGCATGGCCATCGTCGAAACAGTCCCGGCACCTGATTCCGCCGTCCGGCCGGCCCCGGACGGTGCGGTCCGCCGGATCCTGCGCGACCGGGTCGGCGCCACCGCCCTCGCCGTCGTCCTGCTGTTCCTGCTCCTCGCCCTCGCCGCCCCGCTGATCGCCGCCCTGTACGGGAAGAACCCGACCGAGCACTACGGCCAGAACGCTCCGGGCCTGCTCAGCGACGGCGGACTGCCCGTGCTGGCGAACGGCGGCATCTCCGGCGACTTCTGGTTCGGCCTGGAGCCGGGCCTCGGCCGGGACGTGTTCACCCAGCTGCTGTACGGCATCCGCACCTCGCTGCTGATCGCCTTCGCGTCCGCCGCCGTGACGACCGCGCTCGGCGTGCTGGCCGGTGTCGCGGTCGGCTACCTCGGCGGAATCGCGGACCGCCTGTTCGGTTTCCTCGCGAACGTGCTGCTCGCCTTTCCGACCCTGCTCCTGCTGCTCGCGCTCAGCCCGGTCATCCAGTCGAGACTGGTCGATCCGGGCGCCGCGGAACCGGAATGGATGCAGTTCCTGGTGCTGATCCTGGTATTCGCCGCGTTCGGCTGGATTCCGCTCGCGCTTTCCCTCCGGGCCACCGTGCGCTCGCTACGGGAACGGGATTTCGTGCAATCCGCCCGCGCCCAGGGGGCGAGCGGTTTCCACGTCGTCGTCCGGGAATTGCTGCCGAACGTCCGCTCGCAACTGCTGGTGCACGTGACGATGGCGGTGCCGGCGATCGTCGCCTCGGAGGCGGTGCTGTCGTTCCTCGGGGTCGGGATCACCGAGCCCGTCCCGGACTGGGGCCGGATGATCGCCCGCGGCGCCGAGGTGTTCCGGGCCGACCCGACGTACATGGTCTTCCCCGGCGTGGCACTGCTGCTCTTCGTCCTCGCCTTCAACCTGCTCGGCGACGCCGTCCGGGACTCCCTGGACCCGCGGTCGGGCCGGCGCTGATCCGGCGATTCGCCGCCCGGACCTCGCCCCGTTTTCCCCGTTCGTTCGTCTGATGACCCCGCATGTCGGGGCAAGGAGAGATTCGCCATGCGCTGGACCCGCAGGACCGGTCCGTCCCTCGCCGTCGTCGCCACCGCCCTCCTCGCGACCTCCTGCTCGGCCGGCGCGGGCGCGGGTTCCACCGCGAACCCGGCCGCCGCCAAGGAGACCTCCCCGCTGACCGCCGCGCTCGGCGGCGAGCAGGAGAGCGCCGGCCCCGCCCCGGCCGTGCCCGGCGCCCGCAAGGGCGGGACGGTCAACGTGTACAACAGCGTCGAGTTCCGCCACCTCGACCCGCAGAAGGTGTACGCGGGCGCCGCGTACAACGCCTCGCTGCTCTGGGGGCGTCAACTGACGCAGTATCAGGTCGTCGACGGAAAGGCCAAGCTGGTCGGCGACCTCGCCACCGACACCGGCACCTCCGCCGACGGCGGCCGCACCTGGACCTACCGCCTCAAGGACGGCGTCGCCTGGGAGGACGGCAAGCCGATCACCGCCCAGGACGTCAAGTACGGCATCGAGCGCACCTTCGGCAAGGGCTACGAGGTCGGCCCGCCGTACTGGCCCCAGTGGCTCACCGGCGAGGCGAGCTACGAGGACGCGCGCAAGAAGTACGCCGGCCCCCAGGACGGCGACCTCGCCGCCATCGAGACGCCCGACGAGCGCACCGTCGTCTTCCACTTCCCGCAGCCGCAGGCCGACGTGCCGTACATGGCCGCGCAGTCCTCGTCCGCGCCGGTGCGCCGCGACAAGGACACCGGCACCGACTACGACCGGCTGCCGTTCTCCACCGGCCCCTACCGGATCGCCGAACACGTCCAGAACACCCGCATGGTGCTGGAGCGCAACCCGTACTGGAAGGCCGAGACCGACCCCGTCCGCAGCCAGTACCCGGACCGGTTCGTCTTCACCTACGGCAAGGAGGCGCTCAACATCAACCAGGAGATCCTCTCCGGCCGCGACGGCGGCGCCGACGCCACCACCGCCTCCGACGAGCTCTCCCCCGAGCTGTACCGGACCGCCGACACCGACCCCGAGGCCAAGGACCTCGTCGTCTCCGGCCGTCAGGGCGCCTTCGTCACCCAGCTCGTGATCAACAACGAGCGCGTGCCGGACGTCGAGGTCCGCAAGGCCCTGCACCTCGCCTACCCGCGCCAGCAGGCCCGCCAGGTCCAGGGCGGCTCCCGCATCGGCGAACTCGCCACCACGCTCAGCTCGCCCGCCCTGATCGACTGGCAGAAGTACGACCTCTACCCGGCCCGGCCCGAGGGCGACCCGGACGCCGCCAAGGCCCAACTCGCCAAGGCCAAGCAGCCGCCCGCGAGCCTCACCTACGGCTACAAGAACACGCCGGACGGCCAGCGCGTCGCGCAGGTGCTCGTCGACGGCTTCGCCAGGGCCGGGATCACCGTCGTGCCCAAGCCGATCGACCCCAAGGCCTTCCTCGACGAGGTGCACCGCGCCGACTCCCCGTACGACCTGTACGAGGAGACCTCGTCCGTCGACTGGCCGACCCCGTCCACGCTCGTCCCCTTCGCCTTCGACGGCCGCGCCGGTAACGACCTCAACACCGCGCGCTACCGCAACCCGGCGGTCGACAAGGAGATCGACCGGATCAACGGGATCGGCGAGCCGCGCGCCAAGGCGAAGGAGCTGTACGCGCTGGAGCAGACCGTCATGAAGGACGTGCCGGTGCTGCCGTTCGCCTACCCGACCGCCAACCAGCTGCGCGGCGGCAACGTCGGCGGGGCGTTCATCCACCCGATCTACGGGACGGTCGGGCTCGCCTGGCTGTACCTGAAGTCCTGATCCGGCCAGGCCCGGTCCGGTCCGGTTCGGTTCGGCCTTGTTCAGTCCGGTCCGGTTTGGTTCGGTTCGGTTTGATTCGGACAGATCGGGCCGGGCCGGCAGTTCGAGGCTCACTTCGAGGTTTCAAGGTTCCGACGATGTTCTCCTTCGCCCTGCGGCGGGCCCTCCAGGCCCTCGCCGTGCTCGCCGCGGTCTCCGCCGCCGCCTTCGCCCTGTTCTACGCCGCACCCGCCGACCCGGCCCGCGCCGCCTGCGGACCGCGCTGCGACGGCGCCCAGGTGGCGGCGGTCCGCGCGAGCATGGGCCTGGACCGGCCGCTGCTCACCCAGTACACCGACTACCTGACCGGGATCGTCGCCGGGCGGGACGTCGGCGACGTCGACGGCTCGGTCATCCGCTGCTCCGCGCCCTGCCTCGGCTACTCCTACCGGCTGCACCAGCCCGTCACCGAGGCCCTCGCCGACCACCTGCCCGTCACCCTCTCGCTCACCGCCGGCGCGCTCGCCGTGCTCGTGGTGCTCGGGCTCGGCACCGGGTTCGTCTCCGCGCTGCGGCACGGGACGCGCACGGACCGGCTGCTCTCCGGGTTCACGCTCGTCGGCGCCAGCGTGCAGATCTACTTCCTCGGGTACGTGGCGCAGTGGGCGCTCGTCTACTCGACCGGCCTGCTCCCGCTGCCGTCGTACACCCCGCCGGCCACCGACCCCGCCGCCTGGGCGGGCGGGATGCTGCTGCCCTGGCTCGTCCTCGGCTTCGTCAACTCGGCCGTCTTCGCCCGGCTCTCGCGCTCGCAGCTGCTGGAGACGATGGGCGAGGAGTACGTCCGCACCGCGCGCGCCAAGGGCCTCGGCCGGCTGCGCGCCCACCTCAAGTACACGTCGCGCGGCGCGGCCGGACCGCTCGTGCAGTTGCTCGGGCTGGAGACCGGGGCGCTGCTTGGCGGGGCGGTCATCACCGAGACGGTGTTCGGGCTCAACGGCGTCGGGCGGTTCGCGGCGGAGGCGGTGGAGGGGCAGGACCTGCCCGCCGTCGTCGGGGCGGTCCTGCTCGCCGCGTGCTTCGTCGTCCTGTTCGTCGCGCTGGCCGACGTGGTGGTGGCCTGGCTCGATCCGCGCGTCCGGCTGGCTTGAGGCCCGCCCGCTGCCCACCGTCTGCCGTCCGCCGTCCGCCGTCCGCCGTCCGAAGGGAGTTGTTGTTCAATGTCGTCCGGAGTCAATGTGTCGTCCACGGAACCCGTGCTGAGCGTCCGCGACCTGTCCGTCACCTTCGCCGATCCGCGCGGCGGCCCGCCGGTCGCCGCAGTCCGGGGGCTCTCGTTCGACCTCGCCCGGGGTGAAGTCCTCGGCCTGGTCGGCGAGTCGGGCTCCGGCAAGTCCGCGACCGGGCTCGCCGTGCTCGGCCTGCACGATCCGCGGACCACCACCGTCACCGGCTCGATCCGGCTGGACGGCCGGGAGTTGGTGGGCGCCGACGAGTCGGTCCTGCGCGGGGTGCGCGGCGGCCGGATCGCGCTGGTCTTCCAGGACGCGCTCACCTCACTGAGCCCGTTCCACGGCGTCGGCGCCCAACTCGCCGAGATGTACCGGCTGCACCACCCCGGCACCGGTCGCGCCGAGGCCCGGCGACGGGCGGTCGCGATGCTCGACCGGGTCGGCATCCCGGCCGGCCGGGCCCGCGACCACCCGCACCGGTTCTCGGGCGGCATGCGCCAGCGGGTGATGATCGCCATGGCGCTGATGAACGACCCCGAGGTGCTCATCGCCGACGAGCCGACCACCGCCCTCGACGCCCGCGTCCAACAGCAAGTGCTCGACCTCCTGGGCGACTTGCAGCGCGAGCACGGCACGGCCGTGCTCCTGGTCAGCCACGACCTCGGCGTCGTCGCCGGGACGACGGACCGCACCCTCGTCCTGCGCGGGGGCCTCCCGGTCGAGTCCGCACCCACCGCCCGACTGCTGGCCGATCCACAAGAGCCCTACACCCGCGCACTGGTGGGAGCGGCGCTCACGCTGGACTCCGTACCAGGCTCACCACTTCCGACTGTTGACGATCCGTCACCTACCAGGACGTTCGGGGCGCGGGTGACGGACCGGCTGCGCGATCCGGCGCGCTGGCTCGTCGAAGTGGACGACCTCGCCGTCCACTTCCCCGGACGCCGCCGCTTCCCCGGTGGGCGCACCGAGACCGTCAAGGCCGTCGACGGCGTCGGGCTGCGCATCGCCCCCGGGGAGACCGTCGGCCTCGTCGGCGAGTCCGGCTCCGGCAAGTCCACCACCTCGCGCGTCCTCGCCGGGCTCCAGCGACCCACCGGCGGACGCGTCGCCTACGACGGCCGGGTGATCCACGACGACTCCGGCGCCGCCCGGCCCGACCACGCGCTGCGGCGCCGGCTCAGCCGCGAGGTCCAGCTCGTCTTCCAGGACCCGTACGCCTCGCTCAACCCGCGCCGCACCGTCGCCCGGACCCTCGACACCCCGCTGCGCCTGCACACCGCGCTCACGGCCGCCGGGCGGCGCGAACGCTCCGCCGAACTGCTCGAACAGGTCGGCCTGTCCGGCGACCACCTCGACCGCTACCCGCACGAGTTCTCCGGCGGGCAGCGCCAGCGGATCGGCATCGCGCGGGCGCTCGCCCCGCAGCCGCGGCTGATCATCGCGGACGAACCGGTCTCCGCGCTCGACGTGTCCGTCCAGGCACAGGTGCTCAACCTGCTGATGGAGCTGCGCGAACGGCTCGGCGTCGCCTTCCTGTTCGTCTCGCACGACCTCGCCGTCGTCCGGCACCTCTGCGACCGGGTCGCCGTGATGCACCGGGGACGGCTGGTCGAGTCCGCCGACCGCGACCGGCTGTTCGCCGCGCCGCACACGGACTACACGCGCGAGCTGCTGGCCGCCGTGCCCGGGACGAACGCGCGTGCGGCGTCCGGGGCGGATGCGCGCACGGCGTCCGTTGCGGGTACGCGTACGGCGTCCGGAGGGGCCGCCGTGGGCGGCTGAAGCTCCAGGTCGGCCGCGAGGAGGGCGTACAGCTCCATGTCGCGGCGCTCGCCGGCGATCGTCCGGTGGGCGCGGAGCAGGCCCTCGCGCCGGAAGCCGGCCCGCTCGGCCGCCCGCAGCGAGCCGGTGTTCCACGGCTCGATGTGCAGCTCCAGCCGGGCCAGCCCGGCCTCGCGCAGCGCCCAGTCCGCGACCGTGCGCAGGGCGTGGCCGGCCACGCCCAGGCCGCGGGCCGAGGCCGCCGTCCAGTAGCCGATCGTGGCCCGGCCGTCGCCCTGCGGGAACAGCCCGACGAAGCCGACGGCCCGCTCGTCGACGCGGCGCGCGACGGCGAACGGGTAGGCACCGCCGGCCGCCGCCTTGGCCCACTGCCGCTCGACGAAGGCCCGCGCGGCGTCCGCGTCGTAGCGGGCCGGGACGGTCGTCACCAGCGGGATGTACGGGTCCGCGGCGGCCTCGCGGAGTACGTCGGCGTCGCTGAGCCGCCACGGGCGCAGGTCGAACGGGCCGGCGGAGAGCGTTGGCACGGACAGGGGGCTGCGGTCCATGCTCGAAGCCTGTCACGAACGACCCGGGAGACCCACCCAATATGTCCGCCGCCGAGCCCCCGTCCCTGTCTTCGTCCCCGTCCTCGTTGTCCGCCGCGCACCGGGAGCTCGTCGACGCCGCCGAGGACGTCGCCCGCCGCTTCGCCCGCGCGGACAACCACACCGTCGCCGCGGCCGCCCGCAACGCCGACGGGCGGATCGTCACGGCCCTGAACGCTTACCACTTCACCGGCGGGCCCTGCGCCGAGCTGGCCCTCATCGGCTCGGCGGCCGGCCAGGGCGCGTACGACCTCACCGCGATCGTCGCGGTCGGCGACGAGGGGCGGGGCGTCATCCCGCCCTGCGGCCGGTGCCGCCAGGTGCTGCTCGACTACTTCCCCGGCATCGAGGTGCTCGTCGGCCGCGGGCCGGCCCTGCGGGCCGTCCGGGTTCGCGACCTCCTCCCCGACGCGTACGTCTCGGCCGGCCACCAGGACTGAGCGGGCGCCTTTCGGCGTCCTCGCGCCCCCGCCGTTCGGGCCGGATGCGGCTGCGAGGCCTCCGTCCGGGGGCTGACGCCCGTGGTCCGTCCGCCCTGGGAGAGTTCACCGACCCCGTTGGGCGCGGACCCGTGCGGGAGCAGGCTCTGGGCGGACGGGGGCATCGATGGGCGGACGACCCGCAGTGCGGTGGCCGCAGGTGGGGGTGTGCCTGGCCGCGATGGCGCTCGCGGGCGGGGCGGCGGGGAGCTGGCAGCTGTTCCAGCGGGACCTGCCCTGCCAGGGTGACGGGCCGCCCTGGCTGGTCCCGGCGCTCGGGGCGGTCGGGCTGGGGCTCCTCGGGGCCGTCGCGGCGGCGCTTTCGTGGGTGGCCGGCTGGTGGCGGTACTCCCGGCGGGCCCGGGCCGCGCTGTGGTCGCTCGCGGTGGTCGCGGTGCTGTGCGGGATCGGGATGGTGCTGCTGGGGCGCACGTGGCCGTCGTCGTGGTCGTGCGAGTGAGCCGGGGGCGTGCGGACGGGCTGTCGTGGTGCGTGTGAGCAGTCGTCGTGCGAATGCGCTGTCGTCGTGCGAATGAGCCGGGGAAGTGCGCGCGGGTCGGTGACGGCGCGCGGTCGGCGCTGTGGAGCGGTCGGGCCACCGTTCGACTGCGTCGCCGTGGCCGGAAGCGCTGGCGTGCTGGCGTCGTGCTCCGGCAAGATCTGCGGCACGCCCGGCAGACGTCATCAACCGGGTCCGTCAACCGGGGTCCATCAAGCGGACTCCACCGGCAGGGATCGCCAACCGAGGGGACACATGTCCGACGATCTGCTCATCGCGAAGATCAATCACGGGTTCCGGTACCTCGACGCCGACGGCGACGGGCTGATCACCGAGCGGGACCACGTCCTCATGGGCCACTCGGTCGCCCGTTCGCTCGGCCACCAGGAGGGTTCGGAGGCGGAGGCGGTCATCGTCCGCGCCTACCTGACGATCTGGCACGACCTCCACCTCGCCCATCTCCCGGCCGACACCGAGTCGATCACCAGGGAGCAGTTCGTCCGCTCGACGGGCGCCCTGGCCGACGACCCGGAGGCCGCCCGCACCAGCCTCGGGGCGCTCGCCGAGGCCTTCCTCGCCGTGGCCGACGCCGACCGCAGCGGCACGGTCGACGCGGGCGAGTTCTTCGTCTTCCAGCGCGGCCACTTCGTCGGCCTCTCGCGCGACGACGCCGACGAGGCCTTCCGGCGGCTCGACCGCGACGGCGACGGCACGCTCTCCGCCGAGGAGTTCACCACCGCCATCATCGAGTTCTGGACCAGCCGCGACCCCGAGGCCCCCGGCAACTGGTGGACGGGCACCCCGCCGCACGCGCTCTGACCCCGACTCCCCCGCCGGGACGTCGCGTTCGGCCCGTCAGGCCTCCGGAACGGTCCGCTCGACGAGGGTGTCGACCAGCGCCTCCTCAGGCCGTCGGAGCCCAACGCCTCGGGCAGCGCCGCGCCTTGTCGTCGACTCGGACCGGCGACGTCGTCCTCACTGACGAGCGGGCTTCCGACTGGCGCTCACCACCAGGCACACGCCCGCCACCACGATCGCCCCGCCCGCGAGGGTCGGGCCCGTCAGCGGCTCGGACAGGATCAGCCAGCCGAGGAGCACGGCGACGACCGGGTTCACGTAGGCGTACGTCGAGACCAGCGTCAGCGGCGCGTTCCGCAGCAGCCACGCGTACGCGGTGAAGGCGAGCAGCGAACCGAACAGCACCAGGTACGCGAGCGCGAACCAGGACCGGCCGGAGACCGCGGCGACGTCCAGCCCGTGCGCCTCGCCGCGCACGAGGCCGACCAGCAGGTCGCCGAGGCCGCCCGCCAGCATCTGGTAGGCGCTCGCGGCGAGCACGTTGCCCGGCATCGGCAGGCGCTTGCTGACGAACGAACCGCCCGCCCAGGTCAGCGTGGCGCAGATGATCACGATCACGCCGAGCGGCGCGATGTCCCCGCCGAACGCCGGGGCGGACAGCACTCCGAGACCGACGAGGCCGAGCAGCACGCCGGCCAGCTCGGCGGGCCGGGGCCGCTCGCCGCCGAACGCCGTCAGCAGCACCATCCAGAGCGGGACGGCCGCGACCAGCAGGGCGGCCAGACCGGACGGGACCGAGCGCTCGCCCAGCACGACGAGGCCGTTGCCGCCGGTCAGCAGGAGCACGCCCACCAGCGCCGAGGAGGCCAGCCGACGCGCACTCACCCGCAGGCCGGCCGGGCCGCTCCGGACCAGCAGGAACCCGGCGAGCAGCAGGCCCGCGGTCAGGAACCGGGCGGCGGCGGAGAGGAAGGACGGCATCGTCTCGACCGAGATCCGGATCGCCAGGTAGGTGGAGCCCCAGACGACGTAGACGACGCCGAGCGCCAGCCACACCGCACCACTGAGCCGGGCCGGGCGGGGAGGAGCAGCGGGATCCGGGGAGGCGGGGCCCGTGGAGGCCGAGTCCGGGGCGGCCGAGTCCGGGGCGGCCGAGTCCGGGGCGGCGACCGGCGCCGGTGAGGCCGGGCCTGGAGAGGCTTCGCCGTCGGTGTCCTCGGCGGAGGCTTCGGGCGATGGGGAGGAGGCGGGCGCTGTCACGGGTGTCCCCCTTGGACGGTGCTGGCAGAACATCCGATATGACACCGCATCGGCGGGCCCGCACGCCAGTGGGTATCACCAGTCGGGCACGAGGACGTACGGTGGGCGCCCCCGGACGAGAGGTCGAACCCGTGTCTGATCAGCGCCCGTCCGACGAGTCGCTTCCGTTCTTCGTCTACGGCACCCTGCGCAGCGACGGCCACAACCACGCCGTACACCTGGCGGGCCGCTGCGCCGACATCCGGCCGGCGGTCCTGGAGGGCGCCGCCCTCCACGACGGTCCCGGGTTCCCGTGGGCGGTGCCGGACCCGACGCCCGGGCGCCGGATCGTGGGTGAGCTCGTCACCGTCCGCCCTGGCGCGTACGCGGGCGCGCTCGCGGACCTGGACCGACTGGAGGAGTGCCGGGCCGACGGAGCGGGACTGTACGTACGGCAACGGCGGACGGTGCGGACGGCGTCGGGCGAGACGCGAGAGGCGTGGGTGTACTTGGCCGGGCCGACGGCGGCGGCGGAACTGCGGGCGCGGCCGGCGCTGATCGCCTCGGGGGACTGGGCGGAGCGGTGACGGGGCGAGGGGCGGCTGATTCGGGGCGGGGGGGCTCGGGCGCCGCGAACAACTTTCAGCGAACAGATGACAGATAACAGATTTCGAAATCTGTTATCTGTTCGCTGAAAGTCGTCCCCCGTCCGTCGTCACCCGTCGCCCGCCCTGATCCTCCGCCAAACCGCCAGGTAGGCTGCCCCGGCTACGTCCGTTTCCCCCTCCCGCCTCACGGCCCACCGAACGACGAGGAGCCACCCGGTGCCCGAGCTGCCACCCCCGATCACCGTCGTCGGGATCGGGGCCGACGGCTGGCCCGGCCTCGCCGCCACCTCCCGCGCCGCCCTCCACGCGGCCGAGGTCGTCATCGGCGGCCCCCGGCAGCTGGACCTCCTCCCCCACGACGAGGTGCCCGCCGACCGCGTCCCCTGGCCGTCCCCGCTGCGCCCCGCCGTCCCCGGGCTGCTCGCCGCCCACACCGGCCGCCGCATCGCCGTCCTCGCCAGCGGCGACCCGATGTTCTACGGCATCGGCCGCACCCTCGCCGAGACGGTCGGCGCCGAACGCCTCCGCGTCCTGCCCCACCCCTCCTCCGTCTCCCACGCGTGCGCCCGCCTCGGCTGGCCCCTGGAGGCCACCGAGGTGGTCAGCCTCGTCGGCCGCCCGCTGGACACCCTCGCCCTGGCCCTCCATCCCGGCCGCCGCCTGCTCGTGCTCAGCGCCGACGCCGCCACCCCGGCGGCCGTCGCCGCGCTGCTCACCGCCCGCGGTTACGGCGCCGCCCGCCTCCGGGTGCTCGAACAGCTCGGCTCCCCCGCCGAACGGCACCTCGACGGCCCGGCGGACGGCTGGCCGCACCCGCCCGGCGACCCGCTGAACGTCATCGCGGTCGACCTCGGCGCCGGCCCCCGCACCTCCCTCGTCCCCGGCCTGCCCGACGCCGCGTACGAGAGCGACGGCCAGCTCACCAAGCGCCACGTCCGCGCCGCGACCCTCGCCGCCCTCGCGCCCGCCCCCGGCGAGCTGCTCTGGGACGTCGGCGGCGGCTCCGGCTCGATCGCCATCGAGTGGCTGCGCGCCCACCGCGACTGCCGGGCCGTCACCGTCGAGCGCGACCCCGTCCGGGCCGGGCGCATCACCCGCAACGCCGCCGCGCTGGGCGTCCCCCGGCTGCGCGTCGTCACCGGCCGGGCTCCTGCCGCACTCGCGGAACTCCCCACCCCCGACGCCGTGTTCATCGGCGGCGGCCTCACCGCGCCCGGCCTGCTGGAGAGTTGCTGGGCCGCCCTGGCGCCCGGCGGCCGGCTGGTCGCCAACACGGTGACACTGGAATCCGAGGCGCTGCTCACCGACTGGTACCGGCGCCACGGCGGCGAGCTCGTCCAGCTCGCCGTCGCCCACGCCGTCCCGGTCGGCGGGTTCACCGGATGGCGGCAGGCCATGCCGGTCACCCAGTGGTCCGCCGTCAAGCCCAACACCCCCCAGGAGGACGCCTCGTGACCGTCTACTTCATCGGAGCCGGCCCGGGCGCCGCCGACCTGATCACCCTGCGCGGCCAGCGGATCCTCGCCCGCGCCGAGGTCTGCCTCTACGCCGGCAGCCTGGTGCCGCGCGAGCTCCTCGACGAGTGCCCGGCCGGTGCCCGGCTGATCGACACCGCCCGGCTCAACCTCGACCAGATCGTCACCGAGCTGGTCCGCGCCCACGAGGCCGGGCAGGACGTGGCCCGCCTGCACTCCGGCGACCCGTCCGTCTTCTCCGCGGTCGCCGAGCAGATGCGGCGCCTCGACGCGGCCGGCGTCCCGTACGAGGTGGTCCCGGGCGTGCCGGCCTTCGCGGCCGCGGCGGCCGCGCTGAAGCGGGAGCTGACCGTGCCGACGGTCGGCCAGACCGTCATCCTCACCCGGATCGCCAAGCGCGCCACGCCCATGCCGGAGGGCGAGGACCTGGCGACCCTCGGGCGCAGCGGCGCCCTGCTGGTGCTGCACCTGGCCGCCGGCTACATAGACGACGTCGTCGAGCAGCTGCTTCCGCACTACGGCGCCGAATGCCCCGCCGCCGTCGTCGCGATGGCCAGCCGCCCGGACGAACTGGTGCTGCGCGGCACGCTCGCCGACATCGCGGAGCAGGTGAAGGCGGCCGGCGTGGTCCGCACCGCGGTGATCATCGTCGGACGGACCCTCGCCGCCGAGCAGTTCCGCGACAGCCACCTCTACTCGGCGGACCGCGAGCGCCCGCACGAGCCCTGCGGGGCGTGACCCGGTGGTCCGCCACGTCCTGATCCTCGGCGGCACGACCGAGGGCCGGTCCCTCGCCGCCGTACTCGCCGGGGACCCGCACCTGCGCGTGACCAGTTCGCTGGCCGGCCGGGTGGCTCAACCCCGGCTCCCCGTGGGGGAGGTGAGGATCGGCGGCTTCGGCGGTCCGGACGGCCTGGCGGCCTGGCTGCGCGCCGAGCGCGTGGCCGCCGTGGTGGACGCCACCCACCCGTTCGCCGCCGGCATGTCCCGCAACGCCGCCCTCGCGGCCGCCGCCACCGGCGTGCCGCTACTGGCGCTGCGACGGCCCGGCTGGTCACCGGCCGACGGCGACCGCTGGCACCCCGTCCCCTCGCTCGCCGCGGCGGCCGAGGCCTTGCCCGCCCTCGGGCGGCGGGTGTTCCTCACCACCGGGCGGCAGGGCATCGGCGCCTTCGCGCACCTCGACGGACTGCACTTCGTGGCCCGCTCGGTCGACCCGCCCGAGCCGCCGTTGCCGCCCTCGCTCGAAGTCCTGCTGGACCGGGGCCCGTTCACGCTGGACGGCGAACGCGCGCTGCTGCGCGAGCACCGGATCGACGTCCTCGTCACCAAGGACAGCGGCGGCGCGGCCACCGCCCCCAAGCTCACCGCCGCGCGCGAACTCGGCCTGCCCGTGGTCGTCGTGGAGCGCCCGCCGCTGCCCGACGGCGTCCCGGTCGTGCCGGACGTCCCCGGCGCGGTCCGCTGGCTGGCCACGACGGCCGGATCCTTGGGCGAACTCGCCTAGTCTGCTGGCATGTCCGGTCGGCCTGCTCGGGAACTCGCGTGCGCCGCAGCATCGTTGGACACCCCGGGCCGCTGTGGCGGAGAGGTCCGCCCACTTCGCCGGATCCCCGTCCCCATTGATCGACGAGCGCCGCCCGCCGAACGGGAAGGACCACGGAACCACGCATGCGGACCCGCCAGAAGGAGCGCGACACCCCGGGCCCCTCGGCCCCCTGGAACGAGATCATGCCCGGGCTCTGGATGGGCGGGCACTACTGGACCCCACCCGGCGGTGATCTCGAACTCGCCATCGTGGGATACGAGTTCGACGTCGTCGTCAGCTTGTTCACGCTGCCGGGACACGGGCCCGCCCCGCACGTGGAGCACGTCGTCCGGGCGGTGCCGGACGACGTGCTCTCCGCCGCCCAGATCCGGGCCGTCCAGGACGCGGTCGCGCTCACCGCGCAGGCCGTCCGCCGGGGCCGCCGGACCCTCGTGCGCTGCCACTCCGGCTACAACCGCTCCGGCCTCGTGGTGGCGGGCGCCCTCGCGCTCCTCGGGCACGACACCGACCGGGCCATCGGACTGGTCCGGGAACGGCGTTCGCCCTGGGCACTGAACAACCCGGTGTTCGTGGAGTACCTGAACACCGGGTTGGACGTGGCCCTGCTGCTGTCCGGCCTCGACGGGGCGATCCCCTGACGGACGGTCAGGGGATCGACGCCGGCCGTCAGATGTCGCGGAAGGTCTCGATCTGCGCGCCGATCGAGTTGAGGCGCTCGGCGAGGTCCTCGTAACCGCGGTTGATGACGTAGACGTTGCGCAGCACGGAGGTGCCCTGCGCGGCGAGCATCGCGAGGAGGATGACCACCGCGGGCCGCAGCGCGGGCGGGCACATCATCTCGGCGGCGCGCCAGCGGGTCGGGCCCTGGACGAGGACGCGGTGCGGGTCGAGGAGCTTGACGTCCGCGCCGAGCCTGGTCAGCTCGGTGAGGTAGATCGCGCGGTTGTCGTAGACCCAGTCGTGGATCATCGTCGTGCCGTGCGCCGCCGCGGCGATCGCGGCGAAGAACGGCACGTTGTCGATGTTGATGCCCGGGAACGGCATCGGGTGGATGGTGTCGATCGGCGCGGTCAGCTTGGACGGGCGCACGGTGAGGTCGACCAGCCGGGTGTGACCGTTGTGGGCCCGGTACTCCGGGGTCCGGTCGTAGTCCAGGCCCATGCCCTCCAGCACGGCGAGCTCGATCTCCAGGAACTCGATCGGCACCCGGCGGATCGTCAGCTCGGAGGAGGTGACGACGGCGGCGGCGAGCAGGCTCATCGCCTCCACCGGGTCCTCGGCCGGGGTGTAGTCGACGTCGCAGGTGATCTCCGGGACGCCGTGCACGGTGAGGGTGGTGGTACCGATGCCCTCGATCTTCACGCCGAGCTTCTCCAGGAAGAAGCACAGGTCCTGGACCATGTAGTTGGGCGAGGCGTTGCGGATGACGCTCACGCCGTCGTGGCGGGCCGCGGCCAGCAGCGCGTTCTCGGTGACGGTGTCCCCGCGCTCGGTCAGCACGATCGGACGGTCCAGCGGGACGCCCGGCTCGACCGAGGCGTGGTAGGCGCCGCCGGTGGTGGCGACCTCCAGGCCGAAGCGGCGCAGCGCGGTCAGGTGCGGCTGGACGGTGCGGGTGCCGAGGTCGCAGCCGCCCGCGTACGGGATGGCGAAGTGCTCGGCGCGGTGCATCAGCGGGCCGAGGAACATCAGCACGCTGCGGGTGCGGCGGGCGGCCTCGACGTCCATCGCGGCGAGGTCGAGCTCGGCCGGCGGGGTGAGTTCGAGGTCGCGGCCCTCGTTGATCCAGCGGCTCTTGACGCCGATGCTGGTGAGGACCTCGAGGATGCGGTAGACCTCCTCGATCCGGGCGACGCTGCGGATCGTGGTGCGGCCGGTGGTGAGGAGCGAGGCGCAGAGGATCGCGACGCAGGCGTTCTTGCTGCTGCGGACGTCGATCGCGCCGGAGAGGCGGGTGCCGCCGGCGACGCGCAGGTGCATCGGGCCGGAGTAGCCGAGGGAGACGATCTCGCTGTCGAGGGCTTCGCCGATGCGGGCGATCATCTCAAGGCTGACGTTCTGCTTGCCCTGTTCGATGCGGTTGACCGCGCTCTGGCTGGTGCCGAGGGCCTCGCCGAGCTGCGCCTGGGACCAGCCGCGGTGCTGGCGCGCGGTACGGATGAGGGTGCCGATACGGGTGAGGTAGTCGCCTGTCACCCGGCAGACCATATCTCACGCTTGAGATGGCGACAGAATCAGGGGGCGAATCCTTGCTCCATTTGTCCGTTTCTCGCCCCGTATGGGCGTCAGATCTTCACATCACCATGAGATATTGCTGAGCTTTCCACGCATTCCCGGGAGTTCACCCGACTGAACCCGTGGGGCCCGGGAAGTACGGCCGCCGCGCCTCACGGCCCGAGCGGTTCCGCCCGTCCGACGATGGTGCCCGCGCGGTCGATGCAGATGACGTCCACCGCCACCGGGGAGCCGACGAGCACGCCGAGCGCCGTCGCCCGGGCCGCCTCGGCGACCAGGTCCCCCAGCGGCACGCCCGCCGCCCGGCACAACTGCACCGCCTCCAGGCCGGTGTTGGCGGCGGCCACCGCCGCGGCCAGGGCCTCGTCCGCGCCGCCGCGCCGGGCCAGGTCCGCGAGGTATCCCTTGTCCACCTGGGAGCGCGCCGAGTGCAGGTCGAGGTGACCGGCCGCGAGCTTGGACAGTTTGGCGAAGCCGCCCGCGATGGTCAGCCTCGGCACCGGGTGGCGCTTGAGGTACTTGAGGACGGCGCCGGCGAAGTCGCCCATGTCGAGCAGCGCGTCCTCGGGCAGTCCGTGCACGGCGACGGCGACCTTCTCCGACGTCGAGCCGGTGCACCCCGCCACGTGCGTGCGGCCCGCCGCGCGCGCCACGTCCACGCCGCGGCGGATCGAGTCGATCCAGGCCGAGCAGGAGTAGGGGACGACGATGCCGGTCGTGCCCAGGATGGACAAGCCGCCGAGGATCCCCAGGCGGGGGTTCCAGGTGGAGCGGGCGATCTCCTCGCCGTGGTCGACGGAGACCTCGACGACGACGTCCCCCGTCCCACCGTGCTCGGCGGCCACCTCGGCGACGGCGTCGCGGATCATCTGCCTCGGCACCGGGTTGATGGCGGGCTCGCCGACGGGCAGCGGCAGACCGGCCTTGGTGACCGTCCCGACCCCGGGACCGGCCCGGAACACCACCCCGGCGCCGGGCTCGCCGGCCCGCACCGTCGCACGGATGAGGGCGCCGTGCGTCACATCGGGGTCGTCGCCGGCGTCCTTGACCACGCCGGCCATGGCGCTCGGACCGTCCGGACCGTCCGGGGAGCCCGGGTGCCGGCCGGGGGCGGCCGAGCCGCTCGCCGGCCCGAGCTCCTCCGCGGCCAGGGCGAACGCGGGCTGCTGCCCCTTGGGGAGGGTGATGGTCACCGGGTCCGGGAACTCGCCGGTGAGCAGCGCCGTGTACGCGGCCTTGGCGGCGGCGGTGGCGCAGGCGCCCGTCGTCCAGCCGTGCCGCAGGCCGCTGCTCTTCAGCTGCCCGGCCCGGCCTCCCGGTTCGGCCACGTCCGCCTCGCTCCCTGTCTCGGTCGCCGTCGTGGCCGCTGCTCCCGTCGCCGCACCGATTGCTGCACGGACCGCCGTCCCCGGCCGCGCCACCGGTCATCACTCCGGCCGCCGCCCCGGGACGGCCGCAACGGCCTCCGGTGCCGATTTTCCCCCATGGACCCGGCCGGACGGTGACCGGGGCCCTCGGCCGACGTGGGTGAGGGTACGGGCGGACGTGCGGGCAGGGATGCGGGCAGGGATGCGGGCAGGGATGCGGGCGGGCATGCGGGCGGGGGCCGGTGGGAGCGGCGGGAATGGCCGCCTCTCGTTACCGAGAAGTTCTCTGCACGGGTCTCGAAACCGCCGCCTACCAGTGAGTAATCTGTCGCTCCGCCAGATGCGGGTTCATGACACGAGGCCCGGGACCGGTGCGACCGGCCGGGTCATCAGAATGCGGGGTTTTCGTGGCAGGGATGAGTCGGCGTACGTTCGTGACGGGTACGTCGGTGGCCGCCGCCTGGGCGGCCCTTTCGCTGGGCGGCGCGCAGTTCGCGTCGGCGGCGGCGCGCGACCGGGCGCTGGCGGCCACCGCCGCGAGAGCCGTCCGGGTGACCGGGACCACGCTCGACCAGGTGGCGACGCCGGTCGGCAACGGCTCTTACAAGCGGCTGACGGCCGGGCCGGGCTGGCCGCTGGTCGTCCGCGGGGACATCGCGGCCCCGGGCAGCGGGCGCGACGACCGCCGCACCGGGCTGGCCAGCTTCGTCCAGTTCTCCGACCTGCACCTGGTCGACACCGAGTCGCCGTTCCGCTTCGAGTACCTCGCCAAGTTCCTCGGCGCGGCGCACCGGCCGCACGAGACCCTGAACGCCCGCGGTGTCTCGGCCCTCGTCGAGCGCGTCAACTCGCTCGCCGGCGGCCCCTACACCGGGATGCCGTTCAGCCTGGTGATGGCCACCGGCGACAACACCGACAACCACGAGCACGCCGAACTCGACTGGTACCTCACGGTGATGGGCGGCGGACGCCTCGCCCAGAACACCGGTGACCCGAACCGCTACGAGGGCGTGCAGAACTCCGGCAGCTCCGCCTACTGGAACCCCGAACTGTCCTTCCAGGACGGCTACAAGGCGAAGGGCTTCCCGCAGATACCCGGCTTCCTGTCGGCCGCCGGCCGCCCCTTCGACGCCCCCGGCCTGCGCACGCCCTGGTACACGACGGTCGGCAACCACGATGACAGCCTTGAGGGTTCGCTCCCGGACCTCGGCCTGCTGAACGACCTCTACACCGGCCGGTACAAGCTGGAGGGCTGCGACGACGCCGAGGCCGGCCGCCTGACGGAGGCCCTGCGGCACGACCCGGCGAGCGCCGCGCTGCTGCTCGGCAAGCTGCTGGCGACCGGCGACGCGGTGCGCGAGATCACCCCCGACGAGCGCCGACGGCCGTTCACCCTCAAGGAGTTCGCGAAGGCCCACCTCGACCCGGCAGTCACCGGCGCGGGCCCGCACGGGCACGGCTTCACCTCGGACATGGTGAACAGCGGCAAGCTCTTCTACACCTTCCGCATCTCGGAGAAGGTCCTCGGCATCAGCCTGGACACCACCAACCAGGCCGGATTCGCGGACGGTTCGATCGGCACCGCCCAACTGCGCTGGCTGGAGCAGCAGCTGAAGGCGCACAGCGGGCACTGGTACGACGGCAACGGGCGCAAGGTGACGGGCGGCAGCGCCGACGACCTGATCCTGATCTTCAGCCACCACACCAGCGGCACCATGGGCAACCTGCTGCCCGACCCGCGCAACATCTTCGAGAAGCGGCACGACGGGAACGAGCTGGTGGCGCTGCTCCAGCGCTACCCCAACGTCGTCGCGTGGGTGAACGGGCACACCCACAGGAACCAGATCACGGCGCACGGGCACGCGGTGCCGGAGCGCGCGTTCTGGGAGATCAACACCGCCTCCCACATCGACTACCCGCAGCACGGCCGGATCATCGAGATCGCGGACAACGGGGACGGCACGCTCTCCCTGTTCACGACGCTGATCGAGTCCGACGCCCCGTACGGGACGGACTTCGGCAGCACGTCGGACGCGAACCTGGCCGCGCTCTACCGCGAGCTGTCCTACAACGACCCGTACGGGCGGCCGGCCGCGCTGCTCGGCGCGGGGCAGGACCACAACACGGAGCTGCTGATCACCAAGCCGACTCGGTGACTGGGGCGGCCGGCGGTCTGCGGTCTACGGTCAGCGGCTGACGGCTGACGGCTGACGGCTGACGAGTAACAGATAACAGCTGACAGATAACGAAAACTGTCAGCTGTTATCTGTCAGCTGTTCTCCGTTATTCCGGGTACCGCCGCGGCGTCCAGACGACCTCGACGCCGGCCCCGCGCTCGACGGCCCGCGTCTGCGAGGAGCCGATCAGCAGGATCGTCCGCATGTCGACGAGCGCCGGGTCCAGCTCGCCGAGCCGCACGATCCGGACCCGCTCGGTCGGGCCGCCGACATCGCGCGCCATCACGACGGGCGTCTCCGGCGCGCGGTACTCCAGGAGGAGGTCCCGGGCCAGGCCGACCTGCGTCGTCCGCGACTTGGACCCCGGGTTGTACAGCGCGAGCACCAGGTCCGCCTCCGCCGCCGCGCGCAGGCGGCGGGCCACCGCGTCCCACGGCTTGAGCCGGTCCGACAGCGAGACGACCGCGTAGTCGTGCCCCAGGGGGGCACCCGCCCGGGACGCGGCCGCGTGCGCCGCGGTCATGCCGGGCAGGACCCGCACCGGCACGTCCCGGTAGGCCTCCTCGCAGGCGACCTCCAGCACCGCCGTCGCCATCGCGAAGACGCCCGGGTCGCCCGAGGACACCACGCAGACCCGCCGTCCGCGCCGGGCCAGGTCGAGGGCGAACTCGGCGCGCTCGGACTCCACCTTGTTGTCCGAGCCGTGCCGCACCTGCCCCGGCCGCTCCGGCACCCGGGCCAGGTAGGTGGTGTAGCCGACCAGGTCGGTGGCCTCGGCCAGCGCGCCGCGCGCCTCCGGGGTGAGCCACAGCGGCCCGGCCGGCCCGGTGCCGACGACGGTCACGCTGCCGGCCCCCTCCGCCGTCCGCACGACCGGCTCCAGCGGGGCGACCTTGCTCGGCAGGACCGCCACCGAGAAGTACGGCACCGTCTCCCCGTCGATCTCGGCGAGGGGCGCGATCCGCTCCCCCTCCATGAACGCGCGCTCGACGTACTGCGCGTCCTCCAGCCGGCCCGCCCGCTCCAGCGCGCGACGGACGGCCGGGAAGGTGCGCCCGAGCTTCATGATCACGGCCGAGTCCGCGGACGCGATCCGCGCCGCCAGCTCCTCCTCGGGCAGCGTGCCCGGGATGACCGTCAGGGTCTCCTCGGCCTCCGTCAACGGCTGGCCGAGCCGGGCGGCCGCCGCGCTGACGGAGGTCACGCCCGGCACCACCTCGGTCGGGTAGCGGTGCGCGAGCCGCTTGTGCATGTGCTGGTAGGAGCCGTAGAACAGCGGGTCGCCCTCGGCGAGCACGACGACGTCGCGCCCGGCGTCCAGGTGGGCGGCCAGCCGGGCGGCGGCCTCCTCGTAGAAGTCGTCCAGCGCGCCCCGGTAGCCGCCCGGGTGGTCGGTGGTCTCGACCGTGATCGGGTAGACCAGCTTCTCCTCGATCTGACCACCCGTCAGGTACCGCTCGGCGATCGAGCGCGCGATGGACCGCCCATGCCGGGCGCTGTGGTATGCCACGACGTCGGCCTTGCCGATGAGTTCGGCGGCGCGGACGGTCACCAGCGACGGGTCGCCCGGCCCGAGCCCGACTCCGTAGAGCCGTCCGGTCGAGGCAACGTTCTGACGGTTCTGACGGTCCGTCACTCTTCTTCGCTCGCAATCGCGTTGATGGCGGCGGCGGCCATCGCGCTGCCACCGCGGCGGCCACGCACCACCAGGTGCTCCAGGCCGGACGGGTGCTCGGCCAGGGCCTGCTTGGACTCGGCGGCGCCGATGAAGCCGACCGGCACGCCGATCACCGCGGCCGGGCGCGGTGCGCCCGCCTCGATCATCTCCAGGAGCCGGAAGAGCGAGGTCGGCGCGTTGCCGACGGCCACCACGGCTCCTTCCAGGCGGGGCAGCCACAGCTCCATGGCGGCGGCGCTGCGGGTGTTGCCCATCGTGCGCGCCAGTTCGGGGACCGACGGGTCGGTGAGGGTGCAGACGACCTCGTTGTCGGCCGGCAGGCGCTTGCGGGTCACGCCGCTCGCGACCATGTTGACGTCGCACAGGATCGGCGCACCGGCGTGCAGCGCGGCGCGCGCGGAGGCGACCACGCCGGGCGAGTACACCAGGTCCTCGACCAGGTCGACCATCCCGCAGGCGTGGATCATCCGCACCGCGACCTGGGAGACGTCCGCCGGCAGGGCGGCCAGGTCGGCCTCCGCGCGGATGGTGGCAAAGGACTGGCGGTAGATGGACGCGCCGTCCTTCTCGTACTCGATCACTTCGTGGTCCTCCTGGCCTCGGCGACCGCCTCGGCCATCTCCTCGTTCGTCACATCCACGGCGGAAACCTCCATCGCGGAAACGTCCACGGCGGGAACCTCCACGGCGGAAGCCTCCATCGCAGAACCCTCCCTCGCGGAAACATCCACGACGGAAACATCCAAAGCGGAAGCCCGCGCGTCCGCGCCGACCGCCGGGCCGTTCACCGTCACCCGGTAGCCCTGCCCGGTGGCGAGCACGTCCACCCACCGCCCGGCCGGGTGGCCGCAGCGCCGTTCACAGCCCGACCAGTGCACGGGCAGCCCGCCGGCGGCCGCCGCGTCCAGGGCCCGCGCCGCGTCCGCCCGCACGTCGGCGAGCGACTTGGCGCACCCGGGCAGCCCGGTGCAGGCGGAGGCCCGCTCCCAGGGCGAGCCGGGCAGCGTCCGGAACCCGGCCTCGGCGAGGCCGGCCAGCCGCTGGGCCGGGGCCCCCGGCAGGACGGCTCCGCGCCAGGGCGTCAGGCGCAGTTCACCGGCGGAGGCCGCGACCAGCGCGCGCCACTGCGCCGCGCTCGCCCGTCCGAAGCGCAGGCCCACCGACAGTCCGCCGGGCAGCGGGCCGACGTCGGGGGCGGTCCCGGCGAGCGCGGGCAGCGGCACGGTGCCGGCCGGCAGCAGGTCCGGGACTTCGCGCAGGTGCCAGGCCTTGCGTCCGCCCGCGCGCAGCGCGTCCAGGAAGGACCGGGCCGCGTCCAGCACGGCCGTCACTTCCCGCCCGGCCTCGACCGGGTGTCCGGAGGCGTCGCGCCCGAGGCGCAGCAGGCGGCGGCCGTCCGGGCCTGCGATCAATGTCACATCGGCGTCGAGCGCGGCGACGTCGCCGCGGCCGTCGTCCAGCGCGAACAGGAACTTGCCGGAGAGTCCGGCCGCCCAGTCGCTCGCGCACAGCCGCGCGTCCAGTTCCCGCACCCAGGCCTGCACGTCGGCGGCCGGTCGGGCGTCGAGGCCGGCGAGCGGCGAGGCGACGATGTTGCGCACCCGCTCGTGGGTGTCGGAGGGCAGCAGCCCGACGGCGCGCAGCCGTTCGGCGAGGTCCGCCGCGCAGTGCGGAGCCAGGCCCCGGAGTTGGACGTTGCCGCGGGAGGTGGTCTCCAGTGCGCCGTCGCCGAGGGCCTCGGCCGCGTCGGCCAGCGCGAGTGCCTGACGATTCGTCAGGAGGCCGCCGGGCAGGCGGACCCGGGCCAGGGCGCCGTCGTCGGCCGCATGCAGACGAAGCGCCCCTGGACAGGCGTCCGCGCGCCCCCGGTCGGGCACCGCGGCGCCCGGCGGGGTGGCGTCGGGTGTCGGTGGCATGGCGGCGAGCATACAGATGATCCGATCGGTTGCCTCCGTCCGCTGCATCACACTCGGGATCACACTCGGGATCACACTCCGGCTCCCGGTGCGCGCCTCACGCTCGCCCTGCCACCGCACACCCCGGCACGCGCCGCCCACGCCCGACCGCACGCCCCCGCCGCACCCCCGCTACCCCCGCAACCCCCTCGCCGCACCCCCACGGCCACCCCGTCCCCACGCCGCCCCCGCACCTCCCCCGCGCCCGCACCGACACCGGGCAGGTCGAAACTCGCTCTCCCCCAGGTCAGCCACACCCCGTACGATGCTGGCGGGCGGTCCCCGCGGACCGCCCGACGCCAGCGACGGCGCAGGGGAGGAAACCGGTGCAAGCCCGGTGCGGTCCCGCCACTGTGACCGCGGCTCACCGGGACACCCGGTGGCCGCGGGAGCCAGGAACTCCCGCCGTCCTCCACCGGCCCGGGGCGCGGACCCCGAGGAAGGCAGAAATGCACCACCGCTGTCGCATGCCCGCGCCCGCGTCCCCGGCCACCACCGAGGCCGTCCGGGCCGCCGCCGTTTCGGCCGCCCCGGCCACCACCGAGGCCGGGAGGGCCTACGCATGATCCTGCTGCTGTCGACGTCCGACACCGACCTGCTCAGCGCCCGCGCCTCGGCCGGCCCCGTCCCGTACCGGCTCGGCAACCCCGCCCGGCTGTCCCCCGAGGACCTGCCGGAGCTGCTGGACGGCACCGAGCTCGTGGTGGTCCGCCTGCTCGGCGGGCGCCGCGCCTGGCAGGAGGGCCTCGACGCGCTGCTGGCGGGCCCGCGCCCGGTGATCGTCCTGACCGGCGAACAGGCCCCCGACGCCCAGCTGATGGAGCTGTCCACCGTCCCGGCCGGCATCGCCGCCGAGGCGCACGCCTACCTCGCCCACGGCGGCGCGGCCAACCTGGCCGAGCTGGGCGCGTTCCTCTCCGACACCGTGCTGCTCACCGGCCACGGCTTCGCCCCGCCCGCCTCCGCCCCGGCCTGGGGTCCGCTGGAGCGCGAGGCCGCGACCGCGACCACCGCCGGCGAGGGCGGCGGCAACGGCGACGGCGCCCGCCCGACGGTCGCCGTGCTCTACTACCGCGCCCACCACATGAGCGGGAACACCGCCTTCGTCGAGACCCTGTGCCGGGCGATCGAGGACAAGGGCGCCCGTGCGGAGGCCTACTACTGCGCCTCGCTGCGCGGCGCCGAGCCCGAGCTGCTGGCCGCCCTCGGCGAGGCCGACGCGATCGTCACCACCGTGCTCGCCGCCGGCGGCACCCGCCCCGCCGACGCCCAGGCCGGCGGCGACGAGGAGGCCTGGGACGCGGGCGCGCTCGCCGCGCTGGACCGCCCGATCCTCCAGGCGCTGTGCCTCACCTGGTCGCGCGCCCAGTGGGAGGCCAGCGACGACGGCCTGTCCCCGCTGGACACCGCGACGCAGATCGCCGTACCGGAGTTCGACGGCCGTCTGATCAGCGTCCCGTTCTCCTTCAAGGAGCTCGACGAGGACGGCCTCACCGTCTACGCCGCCGACCCGGAGCGCGCCGCCCGCGTCGCCGGCACCGCCGTCAAGCACGCCCGCCTGCGGCACGTCCCGGCCGCCGAGCGCCGCCTCGCGCTCGTGCTGTCCGCGTACCCGACCAAGCACGCCCGCGTCGGCAACGCCGTCGGCCTGGACACCCCGGCCAGCGCCGTCCGGCTGCTGCACCGGCTGCGCGAGGAGGGCATGGACCTCGGGAACGACCTGCCCGGCCTGGACGACCGCGCCGAGGACGGCCACGAGGGCGACGCGATCATCCACGCCCTGATCGCCGCCGGCGGCTACGACCAGGACTGGCTCACCGAGGACCAGCTGGCCCGCAACCCGGTCCGCATCCCCGCCGCCGACTACCGCCGCTGGTACGCCACCCTCCCGCAGGGCCTGCGCGAGCGGGTCGAGGAGCACTGGGGCCCGGCCCCCGGCGAGCTGTACGTCGACCGCTCGCAGAACCCCGACGGCGACATCGTGCTCGCCGCGATCCGCTCCGGGAACCTGCTCGTCCTCATCCAGCCGCCGCGCGGCTTCGGCGAGAACCCGGTCGCGATCTACCACGACCCCGACCTGCCGCCGAGCCACCACTACCTCGCCGCCTACCGCTGGATCCAGGCCGCCCAGGAGGACGGCGGCTTCGGCGCCCACGCCGTCATCCACCTCGGCAAGCACGGCAACCTGGAGTGGCTGCCCGGCAAGACCGCCGCGCTGTCCGCCGAGTGCGGCCCCGACGCCGTCCTCGGCGACCTCCCGCTCGTCTACCCGTTCCTGGTCAACGACCCGGGCGAGGGCACCCAGGCCAAGCGCCGCGCCCACGCCACCCTGGTCGACCACCTCGTCCCGCCGATGGCCCGCGCCGACTCCTACGGCGACATCGCCCGCCTGGAACAGCTCCTCGACGAGCACTCCAACATCGCCGCGATGGACCCGGCCAAGCTGCCCGCGATCCGCGCCCAGATCTGGACCCTCATCCAGGCCGCCAAGCTCGACCACGACCTCGGCCTCGACGAGCGCCCCGAGGACGACGGCTTCGACGACTTCCTGCTGCACGTCGACGGCTGGCTGTGCGAGGTCAAGGACGCCCAGATCCGCGACGGCCTGCACGTCCTCGGCCAGGCCCCGGCCGGCACCGACCGCGTCAACATCGTGCTCGCCATCCTGCGCGCCCGCCAGATCTGGGGCGGCGTCAGCGCCCTGCCCGGTCTGCGCGAGGCGCTCGGCCTGGACGAGGCCGCGCTCACGCTGGGCGCAACCGACGCGGCCGAGGCCCGGGCCCGTGCCCTGGTCGAGGCCATGGAGGCCGAGGACTGGGCGCCCGAGGCGGTGGAGAAGGTCGCCGCCGGGCACCCGGAGGCCGTCCGCGAGGTGCTCGCGTTCGCCGCCACCCAGGTGGTGCCGCGCCTGGCCGCCACGACCGACGAGCTGGACGCCGTCCTGCACGCGCTCCAGGGCGGCTTCGTCCCGGCCGGGCCCTCCGGCTCCCCGCTGCGCGGCCTGGTCAACGTGCTGCCCACCGGCCGCAACTTCTACTCCGTCGACCCCAAGGCCGTGCCCAGCAAGCTCGCCTGGGAGACCGGCCAGGCCCTCGCCGCCTCGCTGGTCGAGCGCTACCGGGCCGACAACGACGGCGCCTGCCCGCCCTCCGTCGGGCTCTCGCTGTGGGGCACCAGCGCGATGCGCACCGCCGGCGACGACATCGCCGAGGCCTTCGCCCTGCTCGGAGTCCGCCCGGTCTGGGACGACGCCTCGCGCCGCGTGACCGGCCTGGAGCCGATCCCGCTGGAGGAGCTCGGCCGCCCGCGCATCGACGTCACGCTGCGCATCTCGGGCTTCTTCCGCGACGCGTTCCCGCACGTCGTCGCCCTGCTGGACGACGCGGTGCGCCTGGCCGCCGCCCAGGAGGAACCGGCGGAGGACAACTTCGTCCGCGCCCACGTGCAGGCCGACCTCGCCGTCCACGGGGACGAGCGCAAGGCCACCGTCCGCGTCTTCGGCTCCCGCCCCGGCACCTACGGCGCGGGCCTGCTCCAGCTGATCGACAGCCGCGACTGGCGCACCGACGCCGACCTCGCCGAGGTCTACACGGTATGGGGCGGCTACGCGTACGGGCGCGGTCTCGACGGACGCCCGGCGCGCGAGGAGATGGAGACTGCCTACAAGCGGATCACCGTCGCCGCGAAGAACACCGACACCCGCGAGCACGACATCGCCGACTCGGACGACTACTTCCAGTACCACGGCGGCATGGTCGCCACCGTCCGCGCGCTCACCGGCAAGGCACCGACCGCCTACATCGGCGACTCGACCCGCCCGGAGACCGTCCGCACCAGGACGCTCACCGAGGAGGCCGCCCGCGTCTTCCGCGCCCGGGTGGTCAACCCGCGCTGGATCGAGGCGATGCGCCGCCACGGCTACAAGGGCGCGTTCGAGATGGCCGCCACCGTCGACTACCTGTTCGGCTACGACGCCACGACGGGCGTGGTCGCGGACTGGATGTACGAGAAGCTGACCCAGGAGTACGTGCTGGACCCGGTCAACCGGGAGTTCCTCGCCGGCGCCAACCCGTGGGCGCTGCACGGGATCAGCGAGCGCCTCCTGGAGGCGGCGAGCCGCGGCCTGTGGGAGAAGCCGGACCCGGAGCTGATCGAGCAGCTGCAGGCCGCGTTCCTGGAGACCGAGGGGGACCTGGAGGGCGAGGGGGACCTGGAGGGTTAAGGGGCACCTGGCACCCGGAGGGTCAAGGGGCCCGGAGGGCGGCGAGGGCCGAGGCACCCCGGTGTGGGCCGGGGCACCGGCGCCAGCCGGTCGTTCGGGTGTTCCAAACGTGGTGTTCACGTCATCCATCCGGGTGACGTGAACACTGGTGACATCATGCGCCCGAGCGGACAATACGGGGCATGTCGCGACGCCTCGCCCTCAGCCGTCCCGTCTCCCCCACGCCCTTCGCCCGCCACCGGGGCGACCCGGCCGGTGCCGGCCCGCCGCGGCCCGCCCACCGGTACCGGGCGCGCCTCGGGGCGCTGGCGGCCGGGGCGCTGCCGGTGCTCGCGTTCCCGCCCCTGGGGCTCGCGTGGCTGGCGTGGGTCGCACTGGTGCCCGGACTGCTGCTGATGCAGCGGGCGCCGTCGGGGCGGGAGGCGGCGGTGCGCGGGTGGTGGTTCGGCGCGGGTTTCATCCTGACGGCGATGTACTGGCTGGTCCCCTCGATCGGACCGGGGCTGCCGGTGCTCGCCGTCCTGTTCGGGGCGCTGCAGGCCGTCGTCGGCCTCGGCGTGCACCGGCTGCTGCGCCCGCCGCTGACGGCCCGCCGGGCGCTGCTCGCCGTGGCCGTCGTCCCCGCGCTGTGGTTGACCACCGAGTACGCGCGCTCCTGGCACGCGCTGGGCGGGCCGTGGGCGCTGCTCGGTGCCACCCAGTGGCAGCACCCGGCGGTCCTCGCGCTGGCGTCGGCGGGCGGGATCTGGCTGGTCAGCGCGGCGGTGGTGGCGGTCAACACGGGGGTGCTGGTCGTGCTCACGGCCGCCCCCTGGCGGCCGCGGGCCGTCGCGGCGCTGACCGCCGTCCTGGTGCTGGTGGCCGGGCCGCTCCTGTTCGCGCTGCGCGACGCGCCCGTGCGGGCGGGGGCGGTGACGGTGGCGCTCGTCCAGCCGGGGATCGTCGACGACCCGCAGGCCCGGTTCGACGCGAGCGCCCGGGCCACGGCGGAGCTCGGCGGGCGGCCGGTGGACCTGGTCGTCTGGGGCGAGAGCAGCACCACGTCCGACCTGGACCGCGACCGGGTCGCGCTGGACCGGCTGCGCGAACTGTCCGCCGCCACCGGCGCGCAGGTCATCGCCGGGGAGGACGCGCGCAAGGCCGACGGGCGGATCTCGAAGGACGCCGTCCTGGTCTCCCCGGCGGGCGTCGTGGACCGCTACCGCAAGATCCGGCTGGTGCCGTTCGGCGAGTACATCCCGCTGCGGCCGGTGCTCGGGTGGATCGCGGGCGTCAGCCGGGCGGCGGGCGAGAACCGGGCGCCCGGCACCTCGTTCCACGTGCTGCCGGCCACCGACCGGGCGGGCGGCACGCTGCCGGTCGGGGCGCTGGTCTGCTTCGAGTCGGCGTTCCCCGACATGGCGCGGACGGCGGCGCGCGACGGGGCCCGGGTGCTGGTCTACCAGTCGTCCACGTCGACGTTCCAGCACACGTGGGCGCCCGCGCAGCACGTCTCGCTCGCGGCGATCCGGGCCGCCGAGACCGGCCGTCCGGCCGTGCAGGCCTCGCTGACGGGGGTCTCGGCGGCCTTCGACGCGCAGGGGCGCGAGCTCGCGCGGCTCGGCACCGACGGCACCGGGGCGCTGACCGTGCGGCTGCCGCTCACCGCGCCCGACACGCTGACCTGGTACGACCGCGTCGGTGACGTGGTGCCGCTGGCGGCCGTGCTCGTGACGGCGGGGGCCGCGGCCGTGGTGTGGCGGGGACGGCGCGCGGCGCGGGCACTGGTGTCCGGCGGGGAGTCCGGGGACGGTCAGCCCTCGTCGCCGGCACGGTAGACGCCGAACACCGCTCCCTGGGCGTCGCGCAGGATGCCGATGCGCGGGCCGTCCGGGACGTCCGTCGCGGGCATCAGCACGTCGGCGCCGAGGCCGTTCGCCCGGGTGACGGTGTTGTCGACGTCCGCGACCGCGAAGTACGGCAGCCAGTGCGCCGGGACCTGCGGCGGGAAGCGCTCGTCCATCACCATCATGCCGCCGAAGTCCGCGCCGGCCAGGCCCCATTGGGTGTACTGCGGGGACGCGGTGACCGACCAGCCGAACACCGCGGGGTAGAAGGCGGTCGCGCTCTCCGCGTCCCGGGTGGCCAGCTCCACCCAGCCGAGCGCGCCGGGCTCGTTGAACACGCCCGCGCCCTGGAACGCGCGGGCCTGCCAGAGGGTGAAGACCGCACCGGAGGTGTCGGTGACGACGGCGAACCGGCCGAGGTCGAACACGTCGGCGGGCTCCATCAGCGCCCTGCCGCCGCGCGCCTTGATCGTCACGACGGTCTCGTCGGCGTCGGCGACCGCGAAGGACACCGTCCAGGCCGTCGGCTGCTGCGGCGCGTAGAGCGGGGTGACGGCGGCGGCCGGCGCATCGCCGAGGAACATCTGCGTGTAGCCGCCGGCATCGGGCCGCACGTCGGTCTCAGCGCGCCAGCCGAACAGCTCGCCGTAGAAGGACTGGGCGGCGGCGGGGTCGGAGGTGCCCAGCTCGACCCAGCAGGGGGCGCCGATCGTGGCGGAGTTCTGCTTCATGTGCTTCTCTCTGGCTGTTCCTGCATTGGCGATCTCGATGATGGTTCGTCAATTCTGCTTGCTGTCAGGAGACTTCGAGGACGAGCTTGCCTTTCGCGTGCCCGGACTCGACGAGGGCGAGCGCCTCGGCGGCGTGGGCCAGCGGGTAGCGGGCGGTGATGTGCACGGCCAGCTCGCCGGCCGCGACGAGGGCGGCCAGGGCGGCGAGGCTTTCGGAGGTGGTGGACCGCGTGACGTAGCGGCCGCCGAGCTCGGCGGCGGTCGCCGGATCGGCGGTGCTGACCAGCTTCGAACGGTCGGCGAGGGCCCCGGCGGCGTCGCGCGGCGCGGCGCCGCCGACGAGGTCGAGGATGCCGTCCACGCCGTCCGGGGCCGCCTGCGCGATCCGCTCGGCGACCCCCTCGCCGTACCGGACGTGCACGGCGCCGAGCGCCTCGACGTGGCCGCGGCCGGCATCGCTCGCGGTGCCGATCACGCGCAGGCCCCGGCTGCGGGCGATCTGCGTCGCCGCGCTGCCGACGCCCCCGGCGGCACCGAGGATCAGGAGCGTGCGGCCGGAGCCCAGGCCCACGTCGCGGACGGCGTCGTCGGCGGTCGCCGTGGCGACGGCGAGGGTCGCGGCCTGGTCGAAGCCGACGGCCGCGGGCTTGAGGGCGCTCATCCCGGCGCGCAGCAGGGTCTGTTCGGCGAAGGCGCCGGCAGCGGCGACCCCGAAGACCTCGTCGCCCGGGGTGAAGGCGGTCACGTCCGGGCCGACCCGCAGGACGACGCCCGCGGCCTCCTGGCCCATGACGGACGGCAGGTCGCGGCCCTGACGGCCGAGGAGGCCGCTGCGGATCTTCCAGTCCACCGGGTTCACCCCGGCGGCGCGGACCGCGACGGCCAGTTGGCCCGGGCCCGGCAGGAGCTCCGGGCGGTCCAGGAACTCCTGGGTCTCCGGCCCGCCGTAGTCGACGAACCCGAACGCTCTGGGCATCGGTGATCCCACTCCTCGGGTAGCCCCCGCTGACAGCCCCACCCCGCCCCGCCCAGCATGCGGGGGCGCCCGGGGACGGGCCGCCGGTGCTGCGCCGAACGGGGGCGGGCGAACAGAAAACAGATGACAGATAACAGATTTCGAAATCTGTTATCTGTCATCTGTTTTCTGTCGCCTGTCGCCTGTCGTCCGTCAGCCGTCAGCCGTCAGCCGTCAGCCGCCGATCGTCAGCTCCGCACGGCCCGCGCCACCGGGATCCAGAGCTCCGCCTCGGCGTCGCCCGCCCCCGGGACGAAGTGGGTGCGCAGGATCTCCGGACCCTGCCGGGCCTCGTACGGGTTGGACGGGAACCACTGGCCGTACACGTCCGCCCACATCTGCTGCAGCGCCTGCGGGAACGACCCCGCGTTGGTGAACACCGCCCACGTCCCGGCCGGGACGGGCAGGACGTCCAGGTCGTCCGGGACAACGGCGTCCTCGCGCGCCACCACCGCGTGCCAGTAGTCGAGTTCGGACCCCTCCTCCCGACTGGGCGAGAAGTCGTCGCTCACCGAGACGATGCCGGCCGGGTCCCCGCCCGTCAGTGTCGTGATCCGCTCGACGGTCTCCTTGCCGAGCCCCTTGATGAACTCGGCGATGTGCGGGTTGACGCCCTCGTAGATCAGGGGCACCCGCGCCTTCTTGCCGACGATCCGGAAGTCCGGCTTCTGCACGATCCGGTAATCCATACTGCTTGCTCCTTCCACGACGAGTCGGAAGGACATCCGGGCCTGGGACTTGAGCACCGCGCCGTCGCGCCGGGCCTCACCGGGCCCGACCCCGTGCATCGCCCGGAACGCCCGGGCGAACGCCTCGCCCGAGGTGTAGCCGTACCGGACCGCGATGTCGAGCAACGTCCGCTCGCCGTCGAGCACTTCGGCCCCGGCGACGGTCAGTCGCCGGCGCCGGACGTACTCCGACAGCGGCATCCCGGCGAGCATCGAGAACAGCCGCCGGAAGTGGTACTCCGACGTCACCGCGATCCGCGCCAGTTCGGCCACGTCGATCTCACGGTCCAGGTTGCGGTCGATGTCCTCCATCGCCCGGTTGAGGTGCTCCAGCACTCCGGCCCCGTCCTTCCTCGTTGATCTCCACCGTAGGAAGGACCCACCTTGCCGCACCCGACAATCGGTGCCCGCCGCGGTCGGGTGGCGGTCCCTGCGCAACCGCCGCCCCGCGACGCGCAGCGGGCACCGGATCAAGGCCCGATCAGACCAGGCCCTGCGCCAGCATCGCGTCCGCGACGAGCTCGAAGCCCGCGATGTTCGCGCCCACCACGTAGTTGCCCGGCTGCCCGTAGCGCTCGGCGGTGACGGCGCAGGACTCGTGGATGTGCCGCATGATGCCGGCCAGCCGCTCCTCGGTGCGGCCGAAGGTCCACGAGTCGCGCGAGGCGTTCTGCTGCATCTCCAGCGCGCTGGTCGCGACGCCGCCCGCGTTCGCGGCCTTGCCCGGGCCGAAGGCCACGCCCGCCTCCTGGAACACCCGCACCGCCTCCGGCGTGGTGGGCATGTTGGCGCCCTCGGCGACCGCCTTCACGCCGCCGCGCACCAGCGCGATCGCGTCCGCCTCGGTCAGCTCGTTCTGCGTGGCGCAGGGCAGCGCGACGTCGCACGGCACGCTCCACACGCTCGCGCCCTCGGCCCCCGCCTCGACGAACCGGACGTGGGCGCCGCGCAGTTCGGCGTACTCGGCGATCCGGCCGCGCCGGACCTCCTTGACCTCCTTGAGCAGGTCGAGGTCGATGCCCTTCTCGTCGACCACGTACCCGGAGGAGTCGGAGCAGGTGAGGACGGTCGCGCCGAGCTGCTGCGCCTTCTCGATCGCGTAGACGGCGACGTTGCCCGAGCCGGAGACCGCGACCCGGCACCCGTCCAGGCTCTCGCCGCGGGCGCGCAGCATCTCCTCGGTGAACAGCACGCAGCCGTACCCGGTGGCCTCGGTGCGCACCTGCGCGCCGCCCCAGCCGAGGCCCTTGCCGGTGAGGACGCCGCTCTCGTGGCGGTTGGTGATCCGCTTGTACTGGCCGAAGAGGTAGCCGATCTCCCGGCCGCCGACGCCGATGTCCCCGGCCGGGACGTCGGTGTGCTCGCCGATGTGGCGGTACAGCTCGGTCATGAAGGACTGGCAGAAGCGCATGATCTCGGCGTCCGAGCGGCCCTTGGGGTCGAAGTCGGAGCCGCCCTTGCCGCCGCCGATGGACAGCCCGGTGAGCGCGTTCTTGAAGATCTGCTCGAAGCCGAGGAACTTGACGATGCCGAGGTCGACGGAGGGGTGGAAGCGCAGCCCGCCCTTGTACGGGCCGAGGGCGCTGCTGAACTCCACGCGGAAGCCGCGGTTGACGTGGACCGCGCCGGCGTCGTCCGTCCACGGCACGCGGAACATCAGCTGGCGCTCGGGCTCGCAGACGCGCTCGACGATCCGGGCGTCGACGAGCTCGGGGCGGCGGGCGAGGACCGGGCCGAGGGTCTCCAGGACCTCGTGGACGGCCTGGTGGAACTCGTTCTCGCCGCGGTTGCGGCGGACGACGTCCGCGTAGAGCGCCTCGATGGCGCGGTTCTCGGCCTCGGTGGCCTGCGGGGAGGGGGCGGTGCGAGGGTTGGCGGGCATCCGGTTCGGACCTTCCGTGGTCGGCAGTGGTCGTGCGCGAGGCGTTCCCGTGCCCAGGAAACGCGGGCAAGTCTCGCAGTGTCCCCGGGACGGCTCCCGGCCCATCCACATACTGAAACCCCCCTCGCCCCGCGGCCGTTACGATCCCTCAGCCCCCTCGCGTCCGCACTGAGCCCGGCTGAACCGGCTCCCCGCCCCGCCCGGGAATCACGGAACGTAGTCCCCGTGGACGGGAACAGCCGGGGCGGACGTGGCGTTGTGCGCCTGCGACATCGTCTGCGTAGTCGGCCCGGGCACGGACAGTACCCAGTTGTTCAAATTGGAACGACCGAGTACGGTCGGAGCCCGGTCCACCCCGACGGGGACCCCACCCCCTCGGCAATCCGCCACTCGCCATCGGAGGCCCGCCCATGCCGCAGCCCGGCTCCGCCACGGTGCGCTCACGCGTGCGCATCCCGCTGACCTTCCCGGACGGCTACCGCGCCGACACCGAGGTCTTCACCTTCCACGGCCTGGCCGACGGCGCCGAGCACCTGGCGCTCGCGTTCGGGCGGGTGCCGGAGGGCGGGACGCCGCTGGTGCGGCTGCACTCGGAGTGCCTGACCGGCGACGTGTTCGGCTCGGACCGCTGCGACTGCGGCCCGCAGCTGCGCGAGTCGGTCGAGCGGATCAGCGAGGCCGGCGGCTACCTGCTCTACCTCCGCCAGGAGGGCCGCGGCATCGGGCTCTACAACAAGCTCGACGCCTACGCCCTGCAGGACTCCGGCCTCGACACCTACGACGCCAACACCGCCCTCGGCCTGCCCGAGGACGGCCGGGACTACACCGCCGCGGCCCAGATGCTGACCGCCCTCGGCGCCACCGGCATCGAGCTGCTGAGCAACAACCCGGACAAGGCCGCCCAGCTGGCCGCCCTCGGGATCACCGTCGAGCAGCGGGTCCCGACCGGCGTCCACCTCTCGGAGAGCAACGTCCGCTACCTGCGCGCCAAGGTCGAGCGGACGGGCCACTCGATCGAGCTGTCCCGCCTGGTCGGCTGACGACGGGACCGGCGGACAGGCCTCAGCGGCCCCCGGCGGTGCGGACGGCGGCACGGGCGGCCGTCCGGCCGACGGTCCGCTGGACGCCCAGGCAGACGAGCGGGAGCGCGATCAGGACGGCGGCCCAGAACGCGCCGTGGCCCCAGAGTCCGGCGATGCCGCGGTAGAACGGCTCCGCCACCGGGATGCGCAGCGCCTCCATCGGGCCCAGTGCCGTGGGCCAGGCGCCGAGCAGCAGGGTGCCGAGGATCCACAGGACGAACAGCCGGCGGGCGGTGCGCGGGCCGGCCAGGGCGGCGGCGGCCGAGACGGCGGCGAGCAGCAGCGTGAAGCCGGCCTGGTAGACGGCCCCGGTCTGGCCGGTGCCCCAGGACGCCGGGGTCCGGTGGTGCCCGACGGCGGCGAGCCGGACCTCGACGGTCGCCCACAGCAGGACGACCAGGACCACGGTGGAGCCGAGCGCGAACACGGCGCGGTCGCGGGCGCCGGGGGCACCCGCCCGCCAGGCCGCCGCCGCGGGCCGCGGCCAGGACACGGCGGCCACCGCCACGGCCGTCGTCCGGGAGGTGGCCGCCCCACGGCCGTCGGCGATGCCGCGCCACTGGGCCACCGTCCGGCGCCGCGCCGCGTGGACCGGCCCGAGCAGCCTGGTGGCGCGCTCGACCAGGACGAGGGCGAGGACGACCCCGGCGGTCGCCGCCACCCCGGCCCAGCTGCCCATGCCGCCCTCGAAGGTCACCACCCGGTCGGCCAGCGCGGGCGGCGGCTTGAGCACCGTCATCGGCGGCCCCAGCCGCAGGTAGCCGATCGCGCCGGCGCCTGCGGCGGCCAGGACGAGCGTCCCCCGGCCGACGCGCGCGGGGAAGGCCACCAGGGTGAGGGCGGCGGCCAGCGCCGCGCCGAGCTGGGGCGTCGTCATCCGGGCCGCGTGTTCGCCGGCCGTCCGCAGCGGACCGCCGAACAGGCTGTTCGGCAGGAGCTTCAGCTGGTTGCCCGCGTCGACGCTGATCCGGGCGAGCGCACCCGCCCAGAGCACCAGCGCGAGCGCGACGAGCACCAGCAGGGCCGCCGCGACCTGCCGGGGAACCGCGGTGCCGGAGTTGGTCCACCAGGCCGCGGCCCACGCCCGCCAGGGCCTCGGCCGCCCGGTGCGCCCGGCCGCCGCCCACCGGTTCGTCCCCGGCGTCCCGCTGCGCCCGGCCCGCTCGGCCTGCCCGTTCGCGGCCGACCGGCCGCCGGCCGTCCGCCGGCCCCGGAGCGCCTCGGCCGCGATCAGCGCCGCACAGCCGTGCACCGTCGCGGGGTCGGCGCCCACCGCGCGCCGGCGCAGCGCGGACCAGCGGCGCCGCACGTCGTCCGCCGGGCGGCGGCGCACCGCGCCCCAGGCCTTCGCCACGGCGTCCACCAGGACGGCCGCGACCACGGCCGTCATCGCCGCCACCCGCCCGGACAGCGGGAGCCGGTACAGCGCGGCGGGCAGCGGGGAGAGCCGGGCGAGCAGCCGGGCGTGCTCCTCGGGCTGGACGGTCAGCCAGATCGCCAGGCGGTAGGCGTGGGCCCGCTCGTCGACGGTCAGGCCGTCGCCGGTGCGTCCGCCGCCGCCGAGTTCGCGGGCGGCGCGGTCGGTCTCGGCGACGACCTGCGGGACGCGGACGAGGGCGAGCAGCCGTCCGCAGTGCTCGCCGGAGCACTCGGGGTGGTCGCAGTCGTAGCGGGCGGCTACGGCCGGCACCGAGGCGGCGAGCAGGTCGTCGAGGACGGCGACGACGTCGGGCTCGGTGCCGATCCGGGTCAGTCCGGCGGCGTCGACCGGGCGCTCGCGGTAGTGCGGGACGGCGGAGGGCGCGAACGCCGCGCCGAAGGCGAGCACGGCGAGCGCGGCCGCGCGGGCCCGCCCGGTGCCCCGGGCGCGGTCGACCTCGCGCAGGTGGTGCAGGTCGAACAGGGTGTCGCGGACGTCGTCCTGCAGCCAGGAGAGCAGCCTCCGGGCGCCGCCGTCGACCAGCCACTCGGCGGCCTCGCCGGAGCGGTTCAGCATGGTCCAGGCGAGGACGGACGGGGCGTGGTAGGGATCGCCGAGGAAGGTGACCGGCCGGTGGGCGTGGCCGGTGCCGGCGGCTCCGGCGGGCGCCTGGGTGCGCACGACCGCCGGGCTGGCGCCGTCCAGCCAGGCCCTGACCTGGTGGGCCTGCCAGCGGTGGGCCGGGTTCCTGGTGAACAGGCCCTGGAGCAGGAGCCGGCGGCGCGGGTCGGTGACGGCGGAGAGGTCGACCTCCTCGTTGAAGACCAGGTCGTACTGGAGGACCTCGTCGCTCAGCAGGAGGCCGTCCTGGTCCAGGTAGCGGGGGCGGCCGGTGAACAGCTCGTACAGGACGTTGCCCAGGCCCCACCAGGGGCCGGCCGGGTGGTTGGAGCCGGCCAGTTGCTCGGGCGCCATGTAGGCGACGGTGACCTGCATCTCGGGCGAGAAGCTGCGGCTGGCGGTGAGCTTGGCGACGCCGCCGAAGTCCGCGATCACGAACTGGCCGGGGCCGGCTCCGGGGCGCACCAGGATGTTGGCGGGCTTGAAGTCGACCGGGTTGCGGGCCACGCGCCGCTGCCAGAAGTCCAGCATCGCGACGAGTTCGCGGACGATGGGGTCGGTCGCGCGCGGGTCGGTGTGCCGGCCGGCGCGGCTCAGCTCGGCGATGCGGTCGGCGAGGGTGACCGGGAGGTACTCCATCGCCACCCAGTCGCAGCCGGTCCCGGCGTGCTCGACCTGGCCGTAGTCGACGATCCGCGGGACGTGGCGCAGGTAGGCCTCGTCGCGCAGGTGGTCCAGGAGTTCGGTGTCCATGGCCTGGCCCGTGCGGGTGACCTTCACCGCGGCGTCCCCGCCGCCGTCCAGGCGCCGGACCTGCCAGACGGTGCCCTCGGTGCCCGAGCCGGCGACCTGGTTCGGCTCGTAGCGGTTCAGCAGGGCCGCCGGGAAGGCGCCCCCGAAGTGGCCGCCGCGCGAGGGGGCCGCGCGGCGGGTCTGGGTGGGCGGGGTGGCGGCCCGCGGTTTGACCCTGGTCGGCGCCTCGGGGTCGACGCGCACCCGGGTCGGCGCCTCGGGGTCGACCCGGACCCGCGTCGGCGCCTCGGGGTCAGCGCGCAGCCGCCGGAGCCGCGAGGGCGGGAGTTCCTGGCCGTGGGCCTGACCGCGGGCCCGGTCGCGGCGGGTTCGGGGCCACTGGTCCGTCCGCGTCGGCGGGACCGCGTCCGGGACCGCATCCGTCGGCGTGCCGTCGCCCATCCTGCCGTTCTCCCTCCACCGCCCGCGTGACGCATCATCATGTCGCGCGGACGGCGACCGCGATCCCGGTTTCGACGGCTTTGGGGAACGCCTGTGGCCAAGCCGTTACGCAGCGGCGGGTGCGGAGGGGTCCTACTGCTGCCAGACCCGGACGTAGTCGATCAGCAGGGTGGCCGGGACCGACGTGGGGCCGCCGATCGTCGGCTGGACGGCGTTGTCGATCATCAGCCACATGGGGTCGGAGGTGACGCCCTGGCTGAGAGTGGCCGTGTAGACGCCGTCCCGGTAGTAGTCCACGCGCCCGTTCTGCCACTCGGCGCCGAAGACGTGCCAGCCGGTCAGGTCGCCGGCGGCGCAGCTGCCGGTGGAGGCCGTGGCGGAGTTGAAGTACGCGCAGATCTTGCCGTGCAGCCCCTCCATGACGTCGTTCTCCCCGCCGCTGGGCCAGTTGGACCCGACAGCCCAGAAGGCGGGCCAGTTGGCGACCGACCCGTCGGCGGCGGCGGGGACGTAGACCCGGGCCTCCAGGGCGCCGAAGGCGAATGAGAACTTGTCCTTGGTGTTGACCATGCCGGAGAGGTAGGGGAGCGTCTTGCCGCCGCACTCCTGCTGCTTCTGCACGGCGGTGATGTGCAGCATGCCGTCGCGCACCGCGACCTGGCCCGCGTCGTAGCAGTCGAGCTCCTGGCCGCCCACCGGCGGGGTGATCCGCTGCGGCTCGACGTACGGGTTGCCGACGTTCCACTTGGAGCCGTCGAGGGCGGTGCCGTCGAAGTCGTCCTGGAAGACCAGGTGCCAGTCGCCGGGGATGCCGGTGGGCAGGACGGTGCGCGGCGATCCCGGGGAGCCCGCGGACGGACCTGCGGACGGACCGGTGGACGAACCGGCGGACGGGGGCGCGGACGACGCCGACGTCGCCGTGGCCGGGCCGCCACCGGTGCCCGAGCAGCCGGCGAGGGCGGTGAGCAGGAGGGCGAGCGCCGCGGCCGGGACGGCGTACCGCGGTCCGCGGCGGCGGTGTTCCATGGCGCACCCACCTCCTTGCCCGATCAGCGTTCCACCGCGGCCCGGCGCGCGCATCCGGTGCGCGGCGGCGCCCGCCGCCCGCCCGGGCCCGGCCCGGTCAGGTCAGGTCAGGGCTGGGTCCGCCAGATGTCCCCGATGGGCGCGGTGTCCGCCGCCGCGCCGGTCGGCGGCAGGCCGTAGGCGTCCTCCAGGGTGCGCAGCAGCCGGTAGTGGTCGATCCGCTCGCCGTAGGTCCCGGGCTGGACCTGCCGGCCGACGACGACGGTGGGGACCTGGTTGCCCTGGTCATTGTCGTCCTCGTCCCAGGTGACCACCAGCAGGCTGTTGTGGCCGCGGGCCCAGTCCGCGTAGCCGGCCAGGTTGGCCTTCAGCCAGTCGTCACCCTGCCGGACGGTGCCGTCGTGCATGTCGTGGGTCAGGTTCGGCACGACGAAGGAGAGCGCCGGGAGGGCGGCGTAGTCGCCGGGGAAGGCGGAGAAGGGCTGGTTGACGCCGGGCGGCAGGGCCCCGAAGTCCACCCACGGGTTGTGCTTGCGGGCGTACCCGCCGGCGGCGCAGCCGGTGTAGCCGGCGGCGGGGAGGTCCTCGGAGTAGCCGGTGAAGGTCAGGCCCGCGGCGAGCAGGGCGGAGCCGAGGTCGGGCGTGCCGAAGGACTTGGGGCACGAGTCGTCGGTGACGCCCTGGACGGAACCGGAGAACAGCGCCAGGTAGTTGGGCTGGCTGGGGTGGGCGACGGCGTACGACCGGCTGAAGGACGCGCCCTGCGCGGCCAGGGCGTTGATGAACGGCGCGTCGGAGGTGTTGCCGATCACGTCGGAATAGGACTTGTTCTCCTCGACGACCACCACGACGTGGTCGGGCCGGGGCACGCGGACCGGGGAGCCCGGGGAGCCGGTGCCGCCCGTCGGCCCCGGGGAGCCGTTCGCGGACGGGCCGCCGCCCGAGCCCGCGCACCCGGCCAGCAGCACCGCGCAGAGCGCGGCCGCGCCGGCGACCGCGCGCACCCGGCGGCGCCGACCGGCACCCCGGACGTCCGTGGAAATCACAGTGTCCAGCCTGGGCGTCCGGGAAGGCGGCGGCAATTCGGGCCGGACGGACGACGGGGACAGGCGGTCGCGCGGCTCCGACACTGTGTCAACTCCCCGGCGCCTCGACTACTCCACGTCACGAGCAGTGCGCATTTATTGCCCATATATAGGGAGAAAAGGTCCACTGACCGTCGCTGTATTGACTGAAGGTGACCGGCGGGCTAAGGATGGGAGACAGTACCGCTGACACTTCGGTGACGCACGCCGGTGACGCGCGCCGGAGACGAGGATCCCAGCCACTCCGGGAGCCCGACGATGAGTGACGCGCAGGCCCCGGCGGCACTCTCCACGGCGGAACGTTCCAGCCGCCCGTCCTCACCGCGCTCCGGCTCCGACGAGCCGTCCCGCACCGCCGATCTGTACCTGGACGTCACCGAGCTGACGGCCCGGCTGGTCACCGCCGTCGAAGAGTCCCGCCGCACCACCCCCCACCCGGACACGTCCCGCCTGCTCGACGCCTTCCTGCTGAGCGCGGGGATCTGCCAGATCGTCGAGGACCGGCTCCAGGGCGCCTCCTGGGGCGCGCGGCGCCTGGTGGACCACCTCGCCCCGGAGGCGCGCGGGCCCGCCGCGCGCTCGGCGCTCCGGGCCGCGCGCCTCGGCGTCGCGCTGTCCGCCGGGGCGTTCCGGTCGGTCGCCCCCGGCCGCGGCCTGCGGCGCTGGGGCGACGGGATGGCCACGCTGCGCGACCGGCTCGCCGGATCGGTGGTCGACGGCCTCCTCGGTGACAGCCACGTCCACGGCGAGACCCCGGAGCCCGGCCCCCTCGGCGACGACCACGGGGCCGGCCACGGCGACACCCCGGACGCGGACCTCGTCCGGGCCGTCCACGAGGCCGCCGCTCGGCTCGCCGCGCTGCCCGGCGCCGGGGCGCTGCTCGGCGCGGAGTACCTGCGCCCGCCGTCCTGCTTCCGCAGCTTCGACCAGCACCCGGCGGACGCCGTCGAACTGGCCCGCCGCTTCACCGGGCCGCACGGCACCCGGCACCGGCCGCTCCTGGTCCTGGGGGTGCGCACGTCGGGCAGCTACCTGGCGCCCCTGGCCGGCGCGGCGCTGCGCCGGCTCGGCCACCGGTCGGTGACGGTCGGCACCACCCGGCCCGGACTGGCGCTGCTGCCCGGCCGGGCGGCGGTCGTCCGCGCCGTCCGCGAGGGCGCGGGCGCCGTCCTCCTCCTCGACGATCCGCCGGCCACCGGCGGATCGCTCGCCGCCGTCGCGGCCGCCGCCGAACGCGCGGGCTTCCCCGCCGATGCCGTCGTCCCCCTGTTCGCGACCTTCGAGGACGCCGGACCGGTGCCCGACGTCCTGCGGCGGTACCCGTGCGTCGTGCTGCCCGGCGGGGATTGGGAGGTCCGCCGCCGACTGGGCGCGGCCGCGCTCGCCGGCCTGCTGCCCAACGTGCTGCGCAACGTGCTGCCCGACCTGCCGCCGGGCGCGGGATGGACGGCCGCCCGCGCGCCCGAGGTCGGCACGGCGGGCCCGCTCTCCCGCTGGTCACACCTCTCCGTCCCCCTGACCGCGCACGTCCAAGGCGTCGACGGCCGCGAGCGCGCCCTGCCCCTCGTCGCCCAGTGGGCGGGGGTCGGCTACCTCGGCCGGCAGGCCGTGACCGTCGCCCGGGCGCTCGACGGCCTGGTGCCCGAGGTCCACGGCTTCGCGGACGGCGTCCTGCTGCGCGCCCGCCTGCCCGGCGAACCCGGGCCGGGGCCGGGCTCGGGTCCGGCGCCGGGCACCGCCGCCGACCGCACCGGCCGCCCCCGCCCGGCCGAGGTCGCCCGGTACGTCGCGGCCCGCCAGCGCCTCCTCGCGGTGCCCGCCGACCGGAGCCTCGGGCTCGCCGGACGCCAGCCGGCCTGGGAGGTCGCGGCCCGCATCCTGGCCCCCGTCGGCGGCCGCCTCGACCCCGTCCTGCGCCCCGCCCTGCTGTACCCGCTGGCCCGGTCCCTGCTGGCCGCACCCCGGCCCTGCGTCGTCGACGGCCGCACCGGGGACGGGCACTGGCCCCCCGACGGCACCGGCGGGCGGACGAAGACCGGCTTCGCCGACGGCGCGTTCAGCAACCTCGACCTGGCGACCTACGACGCGGCCTTCGACCTCGCGGGCGCGGCCACCGAAGCGCCCGGCGGCCCCGCGCACTCCCACGTCGCCGAGACCGAACTCCTCGACGCCTACGAGCAGTTGACCGGCCGCCGGATCGACCCGGCGCGCTGGTGCCTGCTCCGGCTGGTCCAGAACTGGGACGCCGCGCGGCAGGCCCGGACGGCGGACCCGGCCCGCGCGCCCCTCGTCCGCGCCCACGAGCGGCGGGCGCAGGCGGCGGCCGTCCAGCGCTTCCTCGCCGGCGCGTACCTGGCCGATCTGGACACCGATCCCCAAGGCCCCTGGTGCGTCCTGGACGTCGACGGGGTGCTGGAGTCGGACGTCCTCGGGTTCCCCGCGTCCTCGCCGCAGGGCATGCTCGCCCTGCGGGCCCTGCGCGCGCACGGCTACCGGGTGCTGCTCGCCACCGGCCGTTCCCTGCCCGAGGTGCGGGACCGCTGCGCGGCCTACCGGCTGGCCGGCGGCGTCGCCGAGTACGGCGCGGTGGCCTTCGACGCGGGGACGGGCGCCGTCCACCCCGTCAGCGGGACGGACACCACCGGCCTGCGGCGCCGACTCGCGGCGCTGCCGGGCGTCTTCGTCGACCCGTACGCCCGGTGGTCCCTCCGCGCGAGCGCCGGGGACGGCCCGCGGCGCACCGCGCTGCCCGCCCGGACGGTCGCCGGGCTGCTGGGCCGGCCACCGTACGGGACCCGGTTCACCGTCGTGACCGGCGACGCCCAGTCGGACTTCGTCCCGCGCGGCGTCGACAAGGCCGGCGGCGTGCGCACCCTGCTGGCGGCGCTCGGCGACGGGACCGCCGTCCCCGCGCTGGCCGTCGGGGACACCGCCGCCGACCTCCCGCTGCTCACCTGGGCCCGGCGCGCCGCCGCCCCGGCGAACGCGGCTCCCGCCGTGGTCGCCGCGGGCGTCCCGACGGCCCGGCGCCCGTACCAAGCCGGGCTCGCCGGGATCGTCGGCCGGCTGATCGGCCACCGGCCGGGCGGCTGCCCGGACTGCCGGGCGCCCGGACACCCGCCCGAAGTCCGCGCGCTGCTGGCCCTGTTGGCCGTGCCCGAGGCCGGACGGGCCGGCGCGGCACCCCGGCTCGCCGCACTCGCCCGGGCCACCGCGCGCGTCCGCGCCGCCGCGCCCCCGAGCGCCGCCGCTCCTCCGGGCGGCACCGGGCCGGCCGACGGGGAGCGCCCCGGATGAAGACCCCCGCAGCCCGGCCCGGCGCCCCCACGGCCGCCACCCGACGCCCGTCCACGACCGGCGGACGGACGGACGCGACCGACGCGACCGACGCGACCGACGCGACCGACGCGACCGACGCGACCGACGCGACCGACGCGACCGACGGACGAACGAACGCAGCCAGCGGACGGACGGCCACGGCCCGCGGACGGACGGCCGCGCGCCGGTCCGACCCGCTGCTGCGCAACGGACACCTGCTCACGGCCAGTTCGCTGGTGACCGCCGGGGTCGGCGCCGGCTACTGGGCGCTGGCCGCCCGCCTGTTCACGCCCGCCGCGGTCGGCGCCGGCTTCGCCGCCGTCTCCGCGATGATGTTCCTCGGCGGGGTCGGGCAGCTCAACCTGGTCAACACCATGATCCGCTTCGTCCCGCCGGCCGGGCGCCGGACCGGACGGCTGGTGGGCCGGGCCTACCTCGCGGCGGCGGGCTGCGGACTGCTGCTCGGCGCCGGGTTCGTCCTGCTGGTCCCGCGGCTCTCCCCCGGGCTGGGCTTCCTGCGCTCCCCGCCCGTCGCGGCCGGGTTCGCCGCCGCCACCGCGGCGTACGCGCTGTTCGTCGTCCAGGACGGGGTGCTGACCGGACTGCGCCGCGCGGACTGGGTGGTCCTGGAGAACACCCTGTTCGCCACGGTGAAGCTGCTGCTGCTCGTGCTGTTCGCGGCCGCCGGCGCGCGGGCCGCGATCCTCGGCTCCTGGGGCGCGGGGCTGGCCTTCTCCGTGCTGTTCACCAACACCTTCATCGCCTGCCGCGCCATCCCCCGGCACGTCCGCCGGGCCGCCGAGGGCACGGGCCCGCCCGCCGGGGCACCGCGGCAGGCCCCCTCCCCCGCCTACCTGGCCGCCGACTGGACCGGCTCCTTGTGCTGGCTGGCCGCCACCACGCTGCCGCCGCTCATCGTGCTGGGCCGGCTCGGGGCCGCCGCGGGCGCCTACTTCTCGATCGCGTGGCTGGTGGCGTACGCGCTCTACCAGTTCGCGATCAACATGAGCGCCTCCCTGATCGTCGAGGCGACCAGCCCGGCGGACTCCCCCGACGCCGCCGAACAGCTGCTGCGCCACTGCCGGCGGGTGCTCCGCCACAGCGGGGCCGTGCTCGCGGCCGCGGCGCTGGCGGCGACGGTGGCCGCGCCCTGGGTGCTGTCCGTGTTCGGCCCCGACTACGCCCGCGCCGGAACGACGACGCTGCGGCTGCTCGCGCTCTCGGCCCTGCCCAACCTGGTGGTCGCCGTCGCCGTCGCGGCCTGCCGGGTGCGACGGCGGCTGCGGGTCGTCCTGGCCGTCCTGGCCGCGCAGGCCGTCCTGGCCCTCGGGCTGACGGTGCTGCTGCTGGCGCCCATGGGGGTCGCGGGCGCCGGGCTGGCCTGGCTGGTGGCGCAGTGCGCGGTGGCCGGGGCCCTGCTCTGGCGCCGCTCCTGGTGGCTGCCCACCCGCACCCGTGAGACGGCCCCGGCCGAGACCCCCACGCCCGCCGGCCCGGCCGCCGCCGCCTGGCTCGCGGTGGCCGGTCTGCTGCCGATCCGCCGCCCGGCCCTGCTCTACCGGCCCGTCGACGGCCTGACCGCCCGGCGGCTCGCCCGCCGGATCGGGCCCGCCCGCGGCGCCACCGCCCACCACAGCTCCCAGGGCCGCTCGGACGTGCTCGTGTTCCGCCTGGACGGCGCCGCCACGCCGCCGCTGGCCGTCAAGCACCCCCGGAGCGCCCCGGCCGTCGCCACCCTGGCCGGCGAGTGGGAGGTGCTGCGCCGGCTCGACGCCGACCCCCGGCTGGGCGAGTGGCGCCGGCTCCTGCCCCGCCCGGTGTCCCGCCGCCTCGACGGGCCGCTGCCACTGGTCACCCAGGACTGGCTGCCGGGCGTCACCGCCGACGGACACCTCGCCCGTTTCCCCGAGCACGCCCCCCGGGTGGCGGCCGCCGCGCTGGGCGCCCTGGCCGAGCTGCACCGGGCGACCGGGCGCACCGAGCCCCTCACGGACCGGCTCGACGACTGGGTGGAGCCGCGCCGCGCCCTGCTGTCCGCACGGATCGGCTGGTGCCGCGCGGGCCCCGGGGCCGAACACCTGGACGCCCTCGTCGAGCTGCTGCACCGGGAACTGACCGGCCGGCCGACCGCCGTCGCGTGGTTCCACGGGGACTTCGCCCCCGGCAACGTCCTGCTCGGCGAGGACGGCACCCGGGTCACCGGAGTGCTCGACTGGGGCGGCGCCCGGCCGAACGGCCCGGCCGAGGTCGACGCGTGCACCTTCGTCATCGCGCTGCGCGCCCAGCTGTCCGGCCGCCCCTGGGGCGCCCTGGTCACCGACGCCGTCCGCACGGGCTCCCTCCCGCCCGCCGACCTCCGGCTGCTGCGCACCGCCGGGTTCGACGATCCCCCCGGCGGCGTCGGACTCCCGCTCCTGGCCTGGCTCTGCCACGTGGCCTCGAACCTGGAGAAGTCGACCCGGTACGGGCGCAGCCACTGGTGGGTCGGCGCCAACGTCGTCCCCGTGCTGAAGGAAGCCGGCGCGGCCCTGGAGGAAACCGGCGCGACGGCCGCACCGGCCCGGTGGCCGGGATGACCAGGCCCGCGGCGCCCGCGCCCCGCGGCGTCCGCACCGACCGCCCGCCGTCGGCGGGGGCCGGGGCCGGGCCGCGACGGCCGTCCGTGCGCACGCTCGTCACGCGCGGCGCCCTCCCGGTGGCCATGGCGCTCTGGCTGGTGTCGCTGCGCCACGTGCACCTGGAACGGATGGACGACCTCGGGCTGATCGAGGTGCTGCCGGTGCTGTTCTGGGTCGCGCTCGGCCTGCTGACCCTGGGCTTCGCCGTCCAGCTGCGCCGCCCCCGGCTCAGCCACGCGTGGTCGGCGGCGTACGTGGTCGGGCTCATCGCGATCGTGCACGCCACCCCGAGCCTGCTCTACCCCGGTGTCCGGTACTCGTGGGCGTGGAAGCACGTCGAGGTGGTCGACGCCTTCCTGCGGCACGGCGGCCCGGTGCCGCGGCCGGGCTGGCTGGACATCTACAACCAGTGGCCGGGCTTCTTCGTCGTCAACGGCCTGCTCCTGCGCGCCACCGGACTGCCGTCGGCGATGGGCTACGCCCACTGGGCCACGCCGGTGGCCGACGTGCTGCTGATCGGCCCGCTGATCCTGCTCTACCGCACGATCACCCGGGACTGGCGGCTGGTCTGGGGGGCCGTGTGGATCTTCTTCTCGTGCATGTGGATCGGGCAGGACTACTTCGCGCCGCAGACCTTCGGGTTCCTGCTCTTCGTCACCGTGCTCGCGATGGTCCTCAAGCAGCTGACACCGGTCCGGCCGCCCGGCGCGCCGGCCGACCCGCCGCCCGCCGGGGCGGCGGGCGCCGCGGCGGTGCGCGAAGGCTGGCGGCCCGCCCGGTTCCTGATGGTGCTGCTGCTGGTGGCGGTCCTGGTCACCTCGCACCAGCTCACCCCGCTGATGCTGATCGTCTTCCTGGCCGCGCTGTCGCTCCCCCGCCGCAACCGCCGCGTCGTGCTGCCCGTCCTCGCGTGCGCCGTCGTCCTGCAGGCGGTCTGGCTGGCCACCGCGGCCCGCCCGTACATCGCGGCGAACCTGCGCAGCTTCGTCGCGGCGATCGCCTCGCCGGACGCCAACGCCCCCACGTGGCTGACCGGGCTCGGCTCCCCCGCCCCCGGCCAGGTGCTCCTGGCCTGGGTGGACCGCGGGCTGTCGGCCGCCGTGGTGCTGCTGGCCGCGGTCGCGCTGCTGCGCCGGCCCTGGACCCGCCGGACGGCCCTGCCGTACCTGCTGATCGCCCCGATGCCGATGCCGGCGCTCAACAGCTACGGCGGCGAGATGATCTTCCGCTCCTACCTGTTCGCCCTGCCCGCCGCCGCGATGCTGGTCGCCGCGCTGGTGCTGCGCGCCGGGGCGCCCGCGCGGTGGCGGGTGCGGCTGCGGGCCGCCGCCTCGTTCGCGCTCCTGCTGGCCTTCCTCGGCGGCCTGGTGTTCGGCTACTACGGCAAGGAGATGATGGAGTCCTTCACCTCCCGCGAGGTCGCGGCGACCGAGTTCCTGTACCGGACGGCGCCGGCCGGCTCGCTCGTCGTGACGGTCACCAACAACGTCCCGGACATCGACAAGGACTACGACCAGCACGACCGGGTGGTGATCGCCTGGAACCAGCTCGAGAACCGCAGGCTCCTGGTGAAGGACCCGCTCGCGGGCCTGGAGCAGGCCGTGTCGCTGGCCGCCCCGCCCGGCCCGGTGTACCTCGTCCTCAACCGCGCCCAGACCGCCGAGTGCTACATCACGGGCGTGCTGCCCGCGGACACCGTGCCCCGGCTGGAGGCGGCGGTGGACGGCTCGCACCTGTTCTCCCCGGTGTTCCGCAACTCCGACGCCGTCGTGTACGAGCTGGTCGACCACAACGCGCCCGAGATCCAGCCCCATCCGCAGCAGCCGCAGCAGCCCCGGCCGCAACAGCACGGAGGCCGGCCGTGACCCGCCTCCCGGTCCGCGCCCTCACCCGCCTCCCGGCGGGCCTGCCGCCCGCCGAGGCCGTCCTCGCGGTGTCCGGCTGGGTGGCCCTCGCCGCCACGACCCTGCCCGCGGCCCTGCTGCCGCTGCGCGCCGTCGTCGCGGCCTCCTTCCTGCTGCTCTGCCCCGGTGCGGCGGCGCTGCGCCTGACCCACCCGGTGCGCGCCGGGCGCCGCCGGGAGCCGCTCGAAGCCGTCGTCCTCACCGTCGCGTTCAGCGTCGCGATCGACACGGTCGTCGCCGAGGTCTTCTTCTTCACGCGGTCCATCAGCACCGCGCGGGCCGTCGGCGCGGTCGCCCTGATCACCTCGCTGACGGTCCTGGTGCCGGCCGCCGTCCGGCACCGCAGGCGGGCGGCGGCGCCCACCGCGGACCGGCCGTCCGAAGGGAGGCCACCGGTATGAGGCTCCGTACCGCGTCCCGCCACTGCGCCCTGCGGCACCGCCGCGCCCTGCGGGCCGGCCGGGCGGCCGGCGCCGGACTGCTCGTCCTGCTGGCCGCCACCGCCGGCTGCTCCGCCGGCCAGGCCCCCCGGCCGGACGCCCCCGGGTCCTGGCACCTCGTCTTCAAGGAGGAGTTCGGCGGGTCCACGCTCGACTCGTCGCGCTGGGTGACCTGTTACGACTGGAACGACAACGGGTGCACCAACGCGGGCAACCGCGAGTCCGAGTGGTACCAGCCCGGCCAGGTGTCCGTCGGCGGCGGCGCACTCACCCTGCGGGCCGAGCGCGCCACGACCCCCGGGTCCGACGGCCGGACGTACCCGTGGACCTCGGGCATGGTCTCCACCGGACGCGACAGCTGGAACGGCACCCCGCGCTTCACCTTCACCCGGGGCTACGTCGCCGCCGCCGTCCGCATCCCCGCCGAGCAGGGCGTCTACCCCGCGTTCTGGCTGTCACCGGTCACCCGCGTCACCCCGCCCGAGATCGACGTGGCGGAGTTCCTGGGAACGTCACGGAACGTCCAGATGTCCGTGCACTGGGCGGGCCCGAAGGGCGCGGACCTGTCCTCGGCCGGCCACTACGGGCCGCTGGACTTCCCGGCCGGGTACCACGTCTTCGCGCTCGACTGGGAGGCCGACTCCCTCACCTGGCTGGTCGACGGCCAGGCCAGGTACTGGATGACCGACAAGGCGGACATCCCGGACGTGGCCATGGAGGTGCTGCTCAGCCTCGCCGTCGGCGTCCCCGACCAGCCGCCGGCCTCGGTCGACTCGGCGCAGATGCAGGTGGAGTGGGTGCGGGTCTGGCAGCACTGAGCCCGTCGGCCCTCCCGGCCGGCTCCCCTCAGGCCCCGGCCGGACCTCCGACCGGGCGCCCGAGCCCCGCTCGCAGCCGGCGGTAGCCGCGCCAGGCCCTGGTGCGGACGGGCTCGGGGTACGGCGCCACCCGCGCGCCCTGCCCGAGGGTCCACCGGTGGAACACCTCGGGCGCCGTGTCGGCCCGGACGGTCAGCCGGGCGATGCGCAGCGGATCGTCCGCCGCCGAGCTGAACGCGTCGCGCACCGCGCACCCGGAGGACCACCCGTACTCGCGCAGCCGGCGGCGCACCACGGCGCTGGAGTAGCCGTGCGGGTAGGCGAAGGAGTCCACCCCGTGGCCGAGCACCTCCTCCAACTGCCGCTTGCAGTACCCGATCTCGGCGTCCAGCGCACCCCACGACAGGGTGTCCAGCTGGGCGTGGGTGCGGCTGTGCCCGCCGATCTCGACCCCGCCCAGGACGTCCAGGTTGGTGATCTGACGCCACGTCAGCATCGGCGCCGGCGGCAGCAGGCTGCCCTCCGGCGCGCCGCCGGGCGGGTGGACGGCCCCGGTGGTGACGAACAGGGTGGCCGGCAGGCCGCGGTCGGCGAGCTGCGGGGCCACCGTCCAGAAGAAGTCCTCGAAACCGTCGTCGAAGGTCAGCACGGCCGCGTGCGGGGGCAGCCGGGGACCGCCGTGCAGGGCCGCGACCAGCCGGTGCAGCGGGACGACGGTCAGACCGCTGTCGGCGATCCGGTCGAGCTGCTCGGCGAAGGCCCGCGGGGAGACGGTGAACGGCGCGATCCAGGACGGCGGGTCGTCGGCGACCGAGTGGTACAGGAACACGGGGACGGCGCTCACGGCGGGCTCCCGCCCGGCGCGGCGCCGCGGACGGGCCGGTCGCCGTGCGGGCGCACGCGCCGGCGCAGCGAGCCGACCGCGTACCCGAGCGACGCGGCCGAGACGCCCCCGAGCAGGGCGCCGAGCGTGCGCAGCCCGCGGCCGCCGCCCGCCCGCACCTCCCGGAGGGCGGCCCGGGGCAGGGTGGAGCGCAGGTAGCGGCGTTCGCTGGACAGGGCCGGACCCGCGCCCGCCCGGCCGGCCACGGCGGCCTTGGACAGGCCCTCGCAGTAGCAGCGCGACCGGAAGTAGCGCCAGGTCGTCCTGGTGTCCGGCACGTGGTGGCGCACGGCCGCCGACGGCTCGTACAGCAGCAGGCCGTGCGGGCGGCGGGCGGCCAGGCGCAGGCACAGCTCGGTCTCCTCGCAGCCCAGCGGGCGCTTGCCGACGCGGCCGAGGCCGGTCCGGAAGCCACCGGCCGCGAGCACCTCGGAGCGCCGGAAGGACATGTTGGCGCCGATGAAGTTCCGTACCGGGGAGGGGCGTTCGGGCAGGCCGCGGTAGGAGCAGCCGACCACCCAGTCGAACTCCGGCGGGAACCAGGCCGGCCGCCCGGCCTCCCACCAGGGCCGCACCAGGCCGCCGACGCCGAGCACCCGCGGATCGCGGTAGCCGGCCAGCAGGCGGTCGGCCCAGTCGGGTTCGGCGGCGGCGTCGTCGTCCAGGAACGCCACGATCTCGCCGTGCGCCGCGCGCACCCCGCTGTTGCGCGCGCCGGACAGGCCCCGGCACTCGCCGTTGGTGACGACCCGGACCGACGGGAAGCCCTCGGCGGCGCGGGCGGCGAGCTCGGGGCAGTGGTCCACGACCAGGACGACCTCGTCGGCGGGCCGGTGCTGGCGGGCGACCGAGGCGAGGCAGGCGCAGAGGTCGTCCCAGCGCTCGGTGGTGTAGGCGCAGACCACCACGGACAGGCTCGGCGAGGCGGCCGCGACCGCGTGCGCGTGCGCTTGCGCGTCCGTGCTCGCGGCGGTCCGGCGGGAGGTGTCGGCCATGGTGCCCGTCAGCCCCTCCGGTTGTCGCGGTATGCCCGGTGCACGGCGGCCAGGTAGCCGAGCGGCCCGTACAGCAGGCCCTGGAGCTCCAGCCGGGAGAGCCGCCACGACCAGGCCTCGTCCGCGGCCGGCCGGGCGCGGGCCCGGCCGAGGGCGAGGGCGACGCCGCGCGGCAGGCGGCGCAGCAGGGCGGGCAGGAGCCGCGGCTCGTGGAGGGCGGCGGCGGTCAGGTAGGCGCCGAGGCCGCTGCCGTACCCGAAGGCCTGGACGGCGAGCGCCTCCTCCGTGCGGCGGTGGCGGTGCCAGACCACGGCGTCGGGCTGGTAGACGAGTTCGCGCCCGGCGGCCAGCACCCGGAAGAAGGCGAGCAGGTCCTCGCCGCCCCTGGCCGGGGTGCCGGGGCCGGTGGCCAGGTCGAAGCCGCCGAGGGCGCGCAGCAGGTCGGCCCGGATGGCCATGTTGCCGCCGGAGCCGAAGCGCCCCGCGGTGAACGGGAAGAGGGGGTCCGGCGGCGGGTCGGCGAGGGACCACCGCCGGCGGGCGAAGCCCTTGTCGAAGTCCGCGTGGCGGACGACGGCGGCCTGGGCGTCGGTGACCAGTTCGACGGGCAGGATCAGCCCGGTCACGCAGCCGGTCCGCCGGGAGCCGGCGAAGGCCTCGGCGATCGCGGCCAGCCAGGCCCGGTCGACGACGATGTCGTCGTCGACGTAGGCGATCAACTGCCCCGCGGCGACGGCCAGTCCGCGGTTGCGCGCCCGGGCCAGGCCGGCGATCGGCTCGCGCAGGTAGCGGACCCGGCCCTGGTAGCGCTCGCGGACCAGGCGGGCGGCGGCCTCGCTGTGCGGCGCGTTGTCCACCACGACGACCTCGAACCGCGGGTAGTCCACGCGCAGGACGGAGTCCAGGCAGTCCCGCAGCATCCCGGCGCGGTCGTGCGTGCACACGACCACGCTGATCAGCGGTGCGTCGAGGAGGGTGTCCGCCCGGGCCGCGAGGCATGGATGGAGGACGCGGGCGGACGTTCGGGGGGCGCGGGGGCCGTGGCCGTTCGCGGGCCGCGTCCGGTCGGCCGCGAGGTGGCGGCCGATCGGGACGGCGAGTTCCCGGCGGGCGGCCTCGGTGAGGGCCGGGAGCAGTGCGCCGGGGGCGTCGGCGGTCGCGCCGACCAGGCCGAGCGGGTGCCCGTGCAGCCTGACCAGGGCCAGGGCCCGGCCGGAGGCCCCGGTGGCGTCCTTGCCGTCGGGCGTCCGGAGGCGGGCCGGGCCGGGGTCCGCCGCGGGGCCGGCGTCGGCTTCGGCGTCGGCTTCGAGGCCCGGTACACGGTCGGGTCCGCGGTCGGGTCCGCGGTCGGGTTCGACGTCGGGTTCGGCGTCGGGTTCGGCGTCGGGTTCAGCGTCGGGTTCGAGGCCGAGTTCGAGGTCGAGCACGTGGCCGGGCCGGCACAGCACCACGCCGGTCCTCGCCCCGGGGGCGGTCCCGGAGCGGTCGCCTTCGCGTGCCGTGGTGCCACAGGTCGTGGCATCTGCCGTGGTGGCGCCCGTCGTCGTGGCGCCGGGCCACCTGGTGCCGCGCATCGTTCCTCCTCGCGGTGCCGCCGGGGCTGGGCAGGTTCGGGAAAGGTCCGCGTCAGCGCGGACCGGCCCGGTGGGCGGGCGGGCACCCGGGGCGCGGCGACCCCGACCGGGCCGCGCTCCGGGCGTCCGCCCGCAGTGGCGCCGCCGGACCCCCGGCGCCTCGGATCGGCCTGCGGCCGGTGTGGTCCTTGTCGTTGGTGTCGACGTCGTTCGTGTCGACGTCGTCCGTGTCGACGTCGTCCGTGTCGACGTCGTCCGTGTCGGCGTCGTCCGTGTCGGCGCCGTCCGTGTCGACCGGGTCGTCCGTCCGCGGGCCCGCAGGCACCCGGGCGCGTCCGGCCCGACCGGGACGCGCCGCGGGTGTCGCGGTGGACGGAGCGGGAACGCGCGGTTCCCGGAGGGAGGCGTCGACCAGCGCCCGGTGCGGCGCGGCGGGGCCGCCCGCCGTACCGGTGGCCGTGGCCAGGCCGGGCCGGTGTCCGTGCAGCCGCACCAACGCCGACACGCGGCCGGCCGGGTCGGCGGCGCCGCGACCGCCGGGTGCGCGCGACGCCCCCGGCTCGTCCGGTTCCGGCTCGACGACGCGGACGGGGGTGTGGAGCGAGTCGCGGGCGACAGGGCGCGGGCAGGCGGCCTCGGTGCGCCGGCCGGTGCCCTCCATCAGCGCTCCCCCAGGGGGGCGGCCACAGGGGACCGGGCGCCGGGACGCTCGGCGATCAGGGTCCTCAGGACCCGGCGGCCGTCGGAGACGGCGTGCAGGTGCGAGTGACCGCTGCGGCGGGGGAGTTCCAGGCTCGGCACCTCGGCGATCCGCAGCCCGGAACGCAGCGCGTGCGCGATCATCTCGGCCTCGATCTCGAAGCCGGTGGAGCACAGGTCGAGGGCGTCCAGGAAGGAGCGGCGGAAGGCGCAGTAGCCGTAGCACAGGTCGGTGAGGCTCGCCTCGTAGAGGCGGTTGACGACGGCGAGGAGGAAGCGGTTGCCGAGCGAGCGGACCCGGGTGAAGTCCAGCGAGCCGCCGCCGGCGATGCAGCGCGAGCCCTTGACGAAGTCGTAGCCGTGGTCGAGGAAGTGCAGGTAGTGCGGGATCTCGCCGGGCCACATGGAGCCGTCGGCGTCCATCATGACGATGTACTCGCCGGTGGCGGCGGCGAACCCGGTGCGCAGCGCGTTGCCCTTGCCCGGCGCGCTCTGCTGGACGCTGCGGACGGCCGGCAGGCACTGCCTGGCCATCGGCACGGTGGCGTCGCTGGAGGCGCCGTCGACCAGGATGACCTCGTCGACGCAGCGCGGGATCTGCTCGAAGACCCAGGCGATGTTGCGGGCCTCGTTCTGGGCGGGGATGACGAGGCTGACCGTGTGGGTGGTGGCGACGCGGTCGCCGGCCCGGCGCATCGGACGGTGGTCGAGGACCCGGTCGCTGGCGCGCCGGTGCGGGTGCCGGTCCGGCGGGGCGCCGGAGGGCCGTCCTGCGTACGGGTACGGGACGGCGGTGGGGGGCAGGGTGGTGCTCATGGAGGGCCTCTCGAACGAACGGAGGCGGGGGCGGCCGGCGACGCCGGGGAGCGGCGCGGCACTGCCCTTGGAGATGTGGCGAACAGGCCCGGGGCGCGGACGGATACGCGCACGCGCAGCCTGGGGAGGTGGCCCCGCGGGGACCGCCTGAACTGTCGAGAGCGCCTGGGGCGGCCGAAGGTGGGGTGCGCACCGCTCCGGGCTCTCGCACGGCGCCGAGGGCGCCGTCGGAAGAACCGGCCTGCCGCGTCCCGCAGGACGCCGACTGAGCCAATGACTCATCGTCCGTCCGCACGCACGGTGACGTCAAGGGCTTTTGTCCGATTTTTGACGTAACTTCCCATGACCCGTGGTGACGCCGAGTCACCGCTCCCGATCGTCACCCGCCTCTGCCGTCAGCTCCCCGGACCTCAGCGCTCCGGACGTCAGCTCCCTGGACCTCAGCACTCCGGACGTCAGCGCTCCCCGATCGGACGGCCCTGCGGCTCCTCCGCGATCCGGCGGGCGATCTCGGCCGGCCGCACCGGGCGCCCGAAGTGCCAGCCCTGCGCCCAGTCGCAGCCGATGGTGCGCAGCCGCTCGGCGTCCCTGCGGGTCTCCACGCCCTCGGCGGTGACGTTCAGCCCCAGCGCGTGCGCCATCGACACCAGCCCGCTGACGATGCGCCACCCGGTCGACTCGTCCTTGCCGGGGTCGTGCAGGTCCCCCACGAAGGACCCGGCGATCTTCAGGCCGGAGACCGGCAGGTCGCGCAGGTAGGCGAGGTTGGACCAGCCGGTGCCGAAGTCGTCCACCGCCAGCGACACCCCGAGGTCCACCAGGCCGTGCAGGGTGCGCAGCGCCTCGTCCTCGGGCCCGACCACGGTGGACTCGGTGATCTCCAGCTGGAGCCGGGCCGGGTCCAGGCCGGTGCCGTCCAGGATCCGGCCGAGGTCGGTGACCAGCGCCGCGCTGCGCGCCTGACGCACCGCCAGGTTGACGTTGAGCTGGGGCGCGGCGTCGCCGAACCGCTTGATCCACTCGGCGGCCTGGCCGCAGGCCTGCTCCAGCACCCAGCGGCCGAGCGGCATGATCAGCCCGGTCTCCTCGGCGGTGGTGACGAACTCGTCCGGGCCGAGCACGCCCAGCTGCGGGTGGCGCCAGCGCACCAGCGCCTCCACGGCGGCGAGCCGGCCGTCGCCGAGCGCGTAGAGCGGCTGGTAGTCGATGAAGAACTCGCCGCGGTCGAGGGCGGCCGGCATCCGCACGGACACCGCGTACCGGCTGACCGCGCGGGCGTTCTCCTTCGGGTCGAACAGCGTCCAGCGCCCCCGGCCGGCCTCCTTGGCCCGGTAGAGCGTCAGGTCGGCGGCCCGGACGGCGGCGCCCGGGGTGGTCGTGGACACGCGCCGCTCCAGCACGCCGACGCTCGCGCCCACGGCGAGCTTGTGATCGCCGATCAGCACGGGCCCGGCCAGCGCCTTGAGGACGGTCTTCGCCGCGGCGATCGCCTCCTGCTCGCCCCGGCACTTCTCCAGCAGGACGACGAACTCGTCGCCGCCGAGCCGGGCGACCAGGTGGCCGAGGGGGGAGAGCGCGGCCTTCAGGCGGGCGGCGACGGCGGAGAGCAGCTGGTCGCCGGTGTCGTGGCCGAGGCTGTCGTTGACGATCTTGAAGCCGTCGAGGTCGACGTAGCACAGGCCGAAGCGGGCGCCCGGCTCCGGCTCCTCGAACAGCTTCTCCAGCCGCTCGAAGAAGGCCGCCCGGTTGGGCAGTCCGGTGAGCGGGTCGTGGGTGGCCTGGTGGCGCAGCCGCTCCTGGAGGCGGTAGCGGTCGGTGACGTCCTCCAGCATCGCGACCTGGTACTGCGGCCGGCCGTCGTCGTCGCGGATCAGCGAGACGGTGAGGTGGGTCCAGATGACCTCGCTGTCCTGCCGGTAGTACGGCTTGTCGAACTGGAAGTAGTCCCGCTTGCCGCTGATCAGGTCCTCGTACGCCTCCCACACGCCGGGGGTGTCCTCGGGGTGGACGAGGTCGCCGACCCGGCGGCCGATCATGTCCTCGGGCCCGGCGCCGAACAGGTCCTGCAGGGCCTTGTTCACGGCCAGGATGTTGCCGTCCGTGTCGCCGATGCCGATGCCGATCGCGGCGCTCTCGAACAGGGCGCGGAAGCGGGCCTCGGAGGCGCGCAGCGCCCGCTCGGCCTCCTTGCGGGCGAGGTCGGCGGCGGCCCGGATCGCCTCCTGCTCGCGCAGGGTGCGCTCGCGCAGGGCGGCCGCCCAGCCCGCGGCGAAGGCGCCGGTCAGGGCGGGGCCGCGGTCGTCGCCGACCGGCTGGGCGTGCAGCAGCTCCACCGCGCGGGCGAGCACGACCGGGTCGGTGAAGTGCGCGTCGACCAGCTCCGCGCCGGCCTGGGCGGCCAGGTGCGGCTCGAACGGCTCGTCCTGCTGGGCGCGGTGCAGCAGCGCGGCGGTGCGGGCCACCAGGCGGCCGAGCAGGCCGGGGTGGACGACGGCGCCGTGGTCGCCGGAGAGCAGCCGGGCCCACTCCTCGTGGAACCGCTCCGCGCTGCCGGGGGCCGGGGTCCTGCTCATGCGACCGCCGCCCCGGCGGTCGCGGTTCCGCCTCCGCCGACCGGTCGCCCGCCGCGTCCGGTGCGGCCGCCGGGCCAGATGCGTCCACTGCATCCGATGCGGCCGCTGTGTCTGGTGCGGCCGCTGAGCCCACCGGGCCCGCTGCGTCTGGTGCGGCCGCTGAGCCCACCGGGCCAGCTGCGTCCGCTTCGTCCGCTCAAGGACGGAACCCCACGCCCGCCACCCCGCTCATCCGCTCGGGGTGTTCGCCGACCGACTCCGGCTGGTCCGGCCGCCACTGCGGCAGGTACACCACGCCCGGCTCCACGAGCTCGAAGCCCTCGAACATCGCGGTGACCTGCGCGCGGGTGCGCATGGTCAGCGGGGTCGGCGTCATCCGGTACAGGTTCTGGTGGTCCTCCGCCTGGTCGGGGCGGCCCTCCGAGGAGGCGTGCGAGAGGACCAGCGCGCTGCCGGGCGCAAGCGCGTCGCGGATCGTCGCGATCAGCTTCCACGGGTCCTCGTCGTCGCTGACGAAGTGCGCGACGGCCACCAGCAGGACGCCCACCGGCTCGCCGGCCTCCAGCAGCCCGGCCACCTCGGGGTGGGCCAGCAGGTCCGCGTCACGCAGGTCGGCCTGCACGACGGCGCACCCCGGGTCGTCCGCCAGCAGCAGCCGGCTGTGCGCGACGGCCACCGGGTCACGGTCGACGTACACCACCTGCGCCTCGGGGCGGATCGCGCGGGCGATCTCGTGCACGGCGCCGAAGGTCGGGATGCCGGAGCCGATGTCCAGGAAGCGGGAGATGCCGCGCTCGGCGAGCAGCGTCACGGCGCGGCGCAGGAAGGCCCGGTTGGAGCGCATGATCTGGGGCAGCTCCGGCCACAGGGCGAGCGCCTTGCGGGCCATCTCCCGGTCCACCTCGAAGTTGTGCGATCCCCCGAGGTAGTAGTCGTAGACCCGTGCGGCGTTCGGTTTGTCCAGGTCCGTGCCTTCCGGTACCCAGCTCGGTCGCCGCATGCCTGTGACTCCTTCACTCCGGTTCTGGGGCAGCAGCGACCACAGGCCACTGCTGTGACAGATGAGACTACAAGCACAGAAGATCCTCCCCCGCACCCCGAACGGGTGCAAGCGGAGTGTCCGCTTCCCGCCCTGTCCCCCGCTCCGTCTCCCGCTCCGTCCGGCGGGCGCTGCCGACGGAGCTGCCGGGCGGGAGCGGGCGGCGGGGGCGCCGGGCGGGCACGGAGCCGAGAATGGAGGTGATGGCCGGACGCATCGAGGACTACGCCCTCATCGGCGACCTGCAGACCGCCGCCCTGGTCGGCCGGGACGGTTCGGTCGACTGGCTGTGCCTGCCCCGCTTCGACTCCCCCAGCTGCTTCGCCGGACTGCTCGGCGACCCCTGCCACGGCGCCTGGCGGCTCGCCCCCGCGGGCGCCGGCACCTGCCGCACCCGCCGCTACCGGGGCGACAGCCTCGTCCTGGAGAACGAGTGGCACACCGCCGCCGGGCAGGTCCGGGTCACCGACTTCATGCCGCAGCGCGGCCCGGACGGGCGGCGCGCCCCGCAGCTGATCCGCGTCGTCGACGGCCTCACGGGCAGCGTTCCGATGCGCGGCGCGCTGCGGCTGCGCTTCAACTACGGGCGCGTCGACCCCTGGGTGCGGCGCACCGGACACCACCGGGTCGCCGTCGCCGGGCCCGACTCCGCCTGGCTGCGGGTGCCCGACGGCGTGCACACCTACGGCCTCGACGGGGTCACCACATCCGATTTCACCGTCGCCGCCGGGCAACGCGTCCCGTTCGTCCTCACCTGGCAGCCCTCCCACCTGGCCACCACCCCGCGCACCGACCCCGACCGGGCGCTGCTCGACACCGTCTCCCGCTGGCAGCACTGGGCGGCCGGGTGCCGCTACCAGGGCGAGTGGCGGGCCGCCGTCCTGCGCTCGCTGATCACCCTCAAGGCGCTGGCGTACGCGCCCACCGGCGGGATCGTCGCCGCGCCCACGGCGTCGCTGCCCGAACGGATCGGCGGGGCGCGCAACTGGGACTACCGATTCTGCTGGCTGCGCGACTCCTCCATGACGCTCTCCGCCCTCCTGCGCAGCGGGTTCCGCGAGGAGGCCGTCGCCTGGCGCCGCTGGCTGCTACGCGCCATCGCCGGGGACCCTGGCGACCTCCAGGCCGTCTACGGGGTCGCCGGCGAGCGCGTGCTCGGCGAGACCACCGCCGACTGGCTGCCCGGCTACGAGGACTCGCGGCCGGTGCGGTTCGGCAACGCCGCCGTCGGCCAGCTCCAACTCGACGTCTACGGCGAGGTGGTGGACACCCTGCACCTCGCGCTGCTGGCCGGTCTGCCGATGGAGCGGCACGTCTGGATGCTGCTCCGGGCGCTCATGGCCTACCTGGAACAGCACTGGCGCGAACCCGACGAAGGACTGTGGGAAGTGCGCGACGGGCGGCGGCACTTCGTGCACTCCAAGGTGATGTGCTGGGTCGCCGCCGACCGCGCCGTCCGGCTCGCCGAGGCCACCGGGCTGCCTGCGCCGACGGAGCGGTGGCGGGCGATGCGCGACGCCGTCCACGCCGACGTGTGCGCCCACGGCTACGACCGGCGGCGCGGCGTCTTCGTCCAGCACTACGGGGGGCGGGGGCTGGACGCGGCCACCCTGTTCGTCGTCAAGAGCGGGTTCCTGCCACCGGACGACCCCCGGGTCGTGCGCACCGTCGACGCCGTCCGCGACGGGCTCGACCACGGCGGACTGGTCCGGCGGTACCGGGCCGGACGCTCCGGCGGCGGGCCTGGCCGGGACGGGTGGGCGGTGGGTGGGCTCTCCGAGGGCGGGCCCTCCGGGGACGGGCCGGCCGAGGACGAAGGCGCCTTCCTCGCCTGCTCGTTCTGGCTCGCCGACGCGCTCGCCGCCACCGGACGGGCGGACGAGGCGCGCGAACTGTTCGGGCGCCTGGTCGGGCTCGCCAACGACCTGGGCCTGCTCTCGGAGCAGTGGGACCCGCACGCCGGACGCCAACTCGGCAACACTCCACAGGCGTTCAGCCACGTCGCCCTGGTCAACACCGCGTTCACGCTGACCCGACCGGACTAGGCTGGGGCCGTGGACCCCAACCACTACCGCTTCCGGGGCACGTGGCAATTCGCCGCGCCCGCACGGGAGGTGTTCGCGGCGCTGGAGGACGTGCGGAGCTACCCGCTGTGGTGGCCGGAGATCCGGGAGGTGCGGCAGACGGGCGAGGAGGAGGGTGAGGTGGTGGTGCGCGCACTGCTGCCGTACACGCTGGTGATCGGGCTGGAGGCGCGCCGACGCGACCCGGTGGCGGGGGTGCTGGAGGTCGCCATGCGGGGCGACCTCGCCGGGTGGTCCCGGTTCACCGTCACGCCGGAGGGCGCGGACCGCTGCCGCGTGCTCTTCGAGGAGGACACCCGCCCCGGCAAACCCCTGCTGCGCCGCCTCGCCCTGCCGCTGCACCCGCTGTTCCGGGCGAACCACGCGGTGATGATGCGACGGGGACGGCGCGGCCTGGCCCGGTACCTGGCGGCGGCGGGCGGGTGACGGCCGACGGGGTTCGGCGGACGGATTTCAGATAACAGATTTCAAAATCTGTCCGCTGAAATCTGTTATCTGTTTTCTGTCATCTGTCAGCGGTCACTCGTCAGCGGTCACCCGTCTCACCGATCACTTGTCCGCCGGGAACAGCCACCTCCGCAGCCACCGCGTCACCAGCGGCAGCGCCGCGTACGTCATCAGCCCGCTGATGAGCGGCGCGGTGACCAGTGGGCGGACCGGCACCGGCAGGCCCGCGAGGTAGGGGCCGATCAGCACCGTGGACGCCACGACGAGCGGGGCGATCGCGAGCGTCGAGGCGACTGCCATCCGCCAGCGCACCGGCGGGCGGCGCTGCGCCGCGCCGGGCGTCGTGGCGAACCAGCCCTCCATGCCCAGGATCTCGTGCCGGTGCACCTCGTAGTGGTGGCCGTCCGCCTTCTCGAAGCAGGCCGCCCGGGCCGGGGAGGCCTGCCAGGCGCGGAAGGCCCCGGCGTCACGGAAGTGCAGCAGCAGGTGCCAGGGTTCGCCCGGCCCGGCCGGGCGCAGCAGCCCGGTGCCGAGGTTGCCCTCGTGGGCGGACGCGGCGGCGAGGATGTTCTTCGCCCACGCCTCGAACGCCTCCTCGTAGCCCGGCTCGACCCGCCGGGCCACGAACAGCGTGACCTCGTCGCCCTGTTCGGTGGCCGTCTCCTGCGCCGTCATCGCCATCCGCACCGCCCGCCTCTCCCCCGTGCGCCTGCCGTTCGCAGGCCGCCCGGAGCATACGGCCCACCCCCCGCGCCCCGCCCGCCGCGCCCGAAGCGTGGGACGGGCCGGCTCCGCCGGGGTTAGCGTGGCGGCGCACGCCCGACGCCCCGGAGGCCCGCCGTGAGCCGCAGCCCGAGCACCCCGCCCCGCACACCCTCCCCCGCCCGCACCGCCGCCACGCCCGACTTCGGCTTCGGGCGGCCCTTCGACCGGTCCGGGACCGGGAGCAGCAAGTGGGCGCGTGCGGCGGCGCCGGGGGTGATCGCCATGAGCCTCGCCGACATGGACCTGCCCGGCCCGCCGGCCGTCGCCGAAGCGCTCACCCGCCGGGCCCGGCACCGGGCGTACGGGTACACGGTGTGCGACCCGGCCGGGCGGGAGCTGGTGGCGCACTGGTACCGGACGCGGCACGGCGTCGCGGTCGACCCGGACTGGGTGCTGCTCCTGCCGTTCGGCCCGCGCACCGCGATCCGGCTGCTGCTGGAGGCCGTACGCCCGGAGGCGCCCGTCGCCTTCCCCACCCCGGAGTGGGGCGGCTTCGCCCAGGTCTGCCGCGCGGCCGGCCTGCCGTACCGCGAACTGCCGCTCATGCTCCGCCCGGAGGACGGCTACCGCCTTCCGTCCGGTCTGCTTCCCCGCCCCACCTCCGTGGTGCTGCTCAGCAGCCCGCACAACCCGTCCGGCCGCGTCTGGCCCGCCGGGGACGTCCGCGCCCTCGCCGAGGAGGCGGCCGAGGCGGGCGCGCTGCTGGTCTCCGACGAGGTGCACGGCGACCTCACCCACCCCGGCCACACCCACCCCGTCGCCGTCACCACCGTCGACGAGCCGCTCCGCGCCCGCACGGTCACGCTCAACTCCGTCGGCAAGACCTTCAACGCCTCCGGCCTCCCGAGCAGCTTCGCGCTCGTGCCCGACCCGGCCCTACGCACCCGGCTGCTCGACACCATGGCGGGCTTCGGTTTCTGGGAGGGCGGCCTCGTCGAACAGACCGTCCAGCACGCGGCGCTGAGCGAGGGCGGCCCCTGGCTGGACGCCCTGCTCGCCCACCTCGCCGCCGCCCGCGAGCGCCTGACCGACCTCCTCGGCCCCGCCGTCCGCTCCGCGCCGCAGGCGTCCTACCTGCTCTGGCTCGACGCCGCCGCGCTGGGGCTCCCCCCGGCCGCCGCCCGCCGGGCGCTGCTCGACCGCTGCGCACTGGAAGCCTCCGACGGCACCGAGTTCGGCGCCGAGTCCGACACAGAGTCCGGCCCCGGGTCCGTCCCCGGTGGCCACGGCGCGCTGCGCCTGAACTACGCGCTGCCACAACCGGTGCTGGAGACCGTCCTCGAACGCCTCGCGCGGATCCGAGCACGGGCGTGAAGACCCCCGGGGCAACCCGTGAAAGCGCCGTCGGACTCCGCACGGAATACCGCCGAACGACGTTCACGGACAGTGCCGTTCACCCGATTGCACCGCCCCTGACCTGCAAAGACGAACATTCACGCGAATTTTGCGGGGCGCCCCCGCATGCTCCGTAGCAGACTGGGCAAAGTAGACCGGGCCGCAATCGTGATCCCGAGGATGGTAAGTCCGGTGATACCCGTATCCCCAGCCACTCCGCCCGACCGGCAGAGCCCCCCGACGCCTCCGACCAAGGTCACCCCCTTGACGGAGTCGGGAGCGCGCAGCCACGTATCGGGGGTGTGTTTCAAGATCGGTCCGCCCCGGCTGGTCGGTGTCGAGGTCGAGTGGTTCGTCCACGACGACCGATGTCCCAGCCGGCCCGTCCCCCCTGAACGGACCCACGCCGCCCTCCGTTCGCTGCCGCTCGGCGGCGAGGACGGCACATCGCTCCCCTCCGGTTCGCGCCTCACGCTCGAACCCGGCGGACAGGTCGAGCTCAGCTCCCCGCCCGCCACCGGCCTCCTGGCCTGCGTCGACGACACCCGGCGCGATCTGACCGCCCTGCGGGCCGCGTTCGCGGCGCAGGGCCTGCGTCTCACCGGCACCGGTACCGACCCCCTCGCCCGCCCCCGCCGGATGGTCCTCGACCATCCCCGGTACCTCGCGATGGAGCGGCACTTCGACTCCGCCGGCCCCTGGGGCCGCATCATGATGACGGGCACCGCGTCCCTCCAGGTGTGCCTGGACGCCGGCGACGCGGACGGCCCGCACGCGGTGGACCGGCGCTGGCTGCTGGCGCACCGGCTCGGCCCGGTGCTGGTCGCGGCCTTCGCCAACTCACCGCTGCTGGACGGGAAGCCGACCGGCCACCGGTCCACCCGGCAGACCGTGTGGTCCCGGATGGACCCGACCCGCACGCTCGCCCCGGCCCCCGACCACGGCGACCCGCGCGAGGCGTGGGCGCAGTACGTGCTGGACGCCGAAGTGCTGTGCGTGCGCCGCCCGGACGGCCTGCCGTGGACGGCTCCGCGCGGCCTCACCTTCCGCGACTGGCTGCGCGGCGCCGGCGAACGCCCGCCCACCCTGGCCGACTTGGACTACCACCGCACCACCCTCTTCCCGCCGGTGCGCCCGCGCGGCCACCTGGAGCTGCGGATGATCGACGCCCAGCCCGGCGACGGCTGGGTGGTGCCCGCGGCCCTGGTCACCGCGCTGCTGGACGACCCGGTGGCCGCCGACGCCGCACTCGCCGCGCTGGAGCCCCTGGAGCCGCTGGAGCCGTTGAAGGCGCCGGGGCCGCCGCGGGGCGCGGACGGGCCGCGCCCGCCGCGCACCGACGTCTGGCGCCGGGCCGCCACCCTGGCCGTCGCCGACCCCGAACTGCGCCGCGCCGCGCTCGCCTGCTTCGCCGCCGCCGACGCCGCGCTGGGCCGCCTGCCCGGCGCCGCCCGGCTGCGCGCCACCGTCGCCGAATTCGCCGAGCGCTACCCCGCACGCGGCCGCTGCCCGGCCGACGACCAGCTGGACGCCCTGCGCGCCGGCACCCGACGCACTCCCCCGGAGGAGGCCGCCCCATGACCGACGTCCGACCCCCCGCCGAGGCTCCGGCGGGCACCGAGTCGCTGCGCGACGCCATCGCCGCCGAGCTGCTCGCCGCCCGTGCCCGCACCGCCGCCCTCACCGACTGCGTCGAGGACCACGACCTCACCGCCCAGCACTCGCCGCTGATGTCGCCGCTGGTCTGGGACCTGGCCCACATCGGCAACCAGGAGGAGCTCTGGCTGCTGCGCAACGTCGGCGGCCACGACCCGATGCACCCGGAGATCGACCCGCTCTACGACGCGTTCCAGCACCCGCGCGCCGAACGTCCCAGCCTGCCGCTGCTGCCGCCCGGCGAGGCCCGCGCGTACGCGCACGAGGTGCGCGGCCGGGTGCTCGACCTGCTCGCGGCGAGCCCGCTGGAGGGCGCGCCGCTGCTGGACGCCGGCTTCGCGTTCGGCATGATCGCGCAGCACGAACAGCAGCACGACGAGACGATGCTGATCACCCATCAGCTCCGCAAGGGCGAACCCGCCCTGGCCGCACCCCCGCCACCGCCCGCGCCCGCGGACGCCGCCACGCTGCCTGCCGAAGTCCTCGTCCCCGCGGGGCCGTTCACGATGGGCACGGACATCGAACCGTGGGCGCTGGACAACGAGCGCCCGGCCCACGTCGTCGACCTCCCGGCGTTCCGGCTCGACACCACCCCCGTCACCAACGGCGCCTACCTGCGCTTCATCGCCGACGGCGGCTACGACGAGCCGCACTGGTGGACCCCCGAGGGCTGGGCGCACCGGCGGCAGGCCGGCCTGACCGCCCCGCTCTTCTGGCGGCACGAGGACGGCCAGTGGCTGCGCCGCCGCTTCGGCACGCTGGAGCCCGTCCCGCTGGACGAGCCGGTGCTGCACGTCAGCTGGTACGAGGCGGACGCGTACGCCCGTTGGGCCGGGCGGCGGCTGCCGACCGAGGCGGAGTGGGAGAAGGCCGCCCGGCACGACCCGGCGACCGGCCGTTCGCGCCGCTACCCCTGGGGCGACGGGAGCCCGACGCCCGACCACGCCAACCTCGGCCAGCGCCACCTGCGCCCGGCCCCGGCCGGCAGCTACCCGGCGGGCCAGTCCCCGTACGGCGTCCGGCAGTTGATCGGCGACGTGTGGGAGTGGACGGCGAGCGACTTCCGCCCGTACCCGGGCTTCCGGGCCTGGCCGTACGAGGAGTACTCGGAGGTGTTCTTCGGGCCCGAGTACAAGGTGCTGCGCGGCGGCGCCTTCGCGGTCGCGCCGGTGGCCTGCCGGGGCACCTTCCGCAACTGGGACTACCCGGTCCGCCGGCAGATCTTCTCCGGCTTCCGCACGGCCGCCGACGTCCCCGACCAGGGCGATGCCTGATGTGCCGACACATCGCCTACCTGGGCCGGCCGGTGGCACCGGGAGAGCTGCTGGTCGTGCCGCCGTACGCGCTGCACCGCCAGTCCTGGGCGCCGCGCACGCAGCAGCACGGCACGATGAACGTCGACGGGTTCGGCCTCGGCTGGTACGCGGACGGCGACGAGATCCCCGCCCGCTACCGCCGGGCCGGGCCGATCTGGGCGGACGCCGCCTTCGCCGACCTCGCCCGGGTGATCCGCACCCGGGCGCTGCTGGCGGCCGTCCGCTCCGCCACCGAGGGGTGCGCGGCCGGCGAGCACGCCGCCGCACCGTTCTCCGCCGGGCGCTGGCTCTTCAGCCACAACGGCGCGGTGGCCGGCTGGCCGGACAAGCTCGACGCGCTCGCCGGGCTGCTGCCCGCCGCCGAGCTGCTGGACCTGGAGGCGCGCACCGACTCCGCCCTCGTGTGGGCGCTCACCCTGCACCGGCTGCGCACCGGGGCCGGGCTGGGCGAGGCGCTCGCGGCCACCGTCGCGGACGTCACCGAGCACACCACCGGGCGGCTCAACCTGCTGCTGACCGACGGCCGCTCGGTCGCGGCGACCGCCTGGGGCGACACACTGCACCACCGCACCCTGCTGGGGGGCGGTCTCGTGGTGGCCTCCGAGCCGTACGACGACGAGCCCGGCTGGACGGCCGTCCCCGAGGGCTCGCTCCTCGTCGCCGGCGCCGAAGCCCTGGCCGGTGCCGAAGCCCTCGCCGGTGCGGAAACCCTGGCCGGCGCGGAAGCCGTGGCCGGCGCCGGAGCCCCGAACGGCCTCGACGCCACCGCCGCAGCCCTCACCGAAGCCGGACCGGACGGACCTCCTCCGGCGCCGGCCGTCATCGTCCGCCCCCTCCCCCGCCGCGGCTGAGCCCGCGCCCTACCTTCACCTTCTGAACAGAGGACCGCCCTGTCATGAACAGCTTTGACCTCACCAGGCTGCTCCCCGCCGACCACTTCAGCACCGCCTTGCGCCACGACGTGCAGCACGGCCTGACGTCCGAACCCAAGTGGCTGCCCCCGAAGTGGTTCTACGACGCGCGCGGCAGCGACCTGTTCGAGGAGATCACCAGGCTGCCCGAGTACTACCCGACCCGCGCCGAACGGGCCATCCTCACCGCCCGGGCCGGCGAGATCGCCGCCGCGACCAAGGCCCGCACGCTCGTCGAGCTCGGCTCCGGCTCCTCCGAGAAGACCAGGCTCCTGCTGGACGCCCTGAACGACCTCGGCACGCTGCGCACCTACGTCCCGGTGGACGTCAGCGAGAGCGCGCTCACCTCGGCCGGCGAGGCGCTCGCCGCCGACTACCCCGGGGTCGCGGTGCACGGCGTGCTGGCCGACTTCACCGCGCGGCTCGGCCTGCCGCCGGACGGCGCCCCGCGCCTGGTCGCCTTCCTCGGCGGCACCCTCGGCAACCTGCTGCCCGACGAGCGCACCGGCTTCCTCGGCGGCCTGCGCGCCACCCTCGACCAGGGCGACCACCTGCTGCTCGGCACCGACCTGGTCAAGGACCCGGCCGTGCTGGTCGCCGCCTACGACGACGCGTCCGGGGTGACCGCCCAGTTCAACCGCAACGTGCTGAACGTGCTCAACCGCGAGCTGGGCGCCGACTTCGACCCGGACGCCTTCGAGCACGTCGCGCGCTGGGACGCGGAGCGGGAGTGGATCGAGATGCGGCTGCGCTCGCTGCGCTCCCAGACCGTGAAGATCCCGGTCCTGGACCTGCCGGTGCACTTCGACCGCGGCGAGGAACTGCGCACCGAGGTGTCGGCCAAGTTCCGCCGCGAGCGGGTGGCCGAGGAGCTGGCGGCGGCCGGGATGCGGCTGACCCACTGGTGGACGGACGAGGAAGGCCGCTTCGGGCTGTCGCTGTCCGCCCCGATGTGAGGCGCCCGGCGGGCGGCGCGGCGCAGCGGCGCGGCGGCGGAGCAGCCGTCGCGCCGCCCGCCGCGGGACCTCGTCGGCCCCAATTTGCTTGTTCACCTTACGAATTCTAGGAGCAAAACTTGAGGAGCCCGGTGTACAAGAGTTAAACGAACAGGGGTTACGATCTCGGCTACCGAGCTCAGCGTTGAGTACCAGGAGTCAAGATCGTGAGCGTCACCCAGAAGCCCTCCGGGGCGGTCGAGGCCACCGCGCCCGGCCGCCTCGGCTTCGTCGTCTTCATCACCGCCGCCGCAGCCCTCGGCGGGTTCCTGTTCGGCTACGACAGCTCCGTGATCAACGGCGCCGTCTCGGGCATCCAGGAGAAGTTCGGCGTCGGCGACGGCGTGACCGGTCTGATCGTCTCCTCGGCCCTGCTCGGGTCGGCGATCGGCGCCGCGGTGGCCGGCCGGTTCGCCGACCGCTACGGCCGCATCAAGGTCATGAAGGCGGGCGCGCTGATGTTCGCCGTCAGCGCCGTCGGCTCGATGCTCCCGTTCTCCGCGTGGGACCTCGCCTTCTGGCGCGTGCTGGGCGGCGCCGCCATCGGCATCGCCTCGGTGATCGCGCCGACCTACATCGCCGAGGTCGCGCCGACCAGGTACCGCGGCCGCCTGGCCTCCTTCCAGCAGGCCGCGATCGTGCTCGGCATCGCGATATCCCAGCTGGTCAACTGGGTGCTGGCGGACGCCGCCGGCGGCGACACCCGTGGCAGGCTGCTCAGCCTGGAGGCCTGGCAGTGGATGCTCGGCATCTGCGTGATCCCGGCAGCCGTCTACTTCGTGCTCTCCTCGGTCATCCCCGAGTCCCCGCGCTACCTGATCCAGGCCGGCCGCCTCGACGACGCCCGCACCGTGCTCGCCGAGGTCGAGGGCGAGGGCGTCGACACCGACGCCCGGATCGCCGAGGTCCAGGCCCTGATCGCCTCCGACCACCGCCCGCGCTTCCGCGACCTGCTCGGCGGCCGCTTCGGCCTGCTGCCGATCGTCTGGGTCGGCATCGGCCTGTCGGTCTTCCAGCAGCTCGTCGGCATCAACGTGATCTTCTACTACTCGTCGATCCTGTGGCAGTCGGTCGGCATCGACCAGAGCAACTCGCTGCTGATCAGCTTCATCGGCTCGGTCATCAACATCCTCGGCACCGTGATCGCGATCCTGCTGGTGGACCGGATCGGCCGCAAGCCGCTCGCCCTGATCGGCTCGGCCGGCATGGCCGTCGCCCTCGGCGCCGCCGGCTGGGCGTTCTCCTCGGCCACCGGCAGCGGCGACAACGTCACCCTGCCCGACCTCCAGGGCACCGTCGCGCTGGTCGCCGCCAACGCCTTCGTGCTGTTCTTCGCGATGTCGTGGGGCGTGGTCGTCTGGGTGATGCTCGGCGAGATGTTCCCGAACCGCGTCCGCGCCGCCGCCCTGTCCGTCGCCGCCTCCGCGCAGTGGATCGCCAACTGGGCGATCACCGTCTCGTTCCCGTCGATGTCCCGCTGGAACCTGTCCGCGACCTACCTGATCTACGCCGCCTTCGCCGCGCTGTCGATCGTCTTCGTGGCCAAGTACATGAAGGAGACGAAGGGCGTCCGCCTGGAGGACATGGGCTGACGGGAGGACACGGGCCGCTCCGCCGGCCCCGGACCTCCGGCCCCCGCACCCTAGCGCGATCAGCGCGGGTGCGGGGGCCGAATCGTTCACTCTCTGCGGCGGGCCGGCCGGCTCCGGTACTCCTGTTCGGCAGGAGGGATGTCTTGATCTTCAACCGGCTTCGCACCCGCAGATCCGCCGCCGCGCCCGCCGGCGGCTGCCCGTACGCCCACACCCACCCCGGGTCCCACCCCGCCGGGCCACACGCCGCCGGACCCCACGACCCCGGGTCCCACGCTTCCGGGCCCCACGGTTCCGGGCCCCACCCCGCGGAGCCCCGCACCGCCGGCGCGGGCGACGCGCTGCTCCCGGCGGACCCGCCATTCACCGACCCCGCCCAGGCCACCTCGTTCGTCCGGCAGTTCCACCACGAGCAGCCCGCGGCCGGTGGCGACCCGGACGAGCGGATACGCGCCGTGCTCGACGAGATCGACCGCACCGGCACCTACGAGCACACCCCCGCCGAGCTCGCCTACGGCGCCAAACTGGCCTGGCGCAACGCCGCCCGCTGCATCGGCCGGCTGTACTGGCGCAGCCTCGTGGTGCGCGACCTGCGCCACCTCACCTCGGCCGACGACATCGCCGCCGAGTGCTTCGAACACCTGCGGCTGGCCGGCAACGGCGGCCGGATCCGCCCGGTCGTCTCGGTGTTCGCCCCCGACCGGCCCGGCCGGCCCGCCGCGCGCATCCTCAACCAGCAACTCGTCCGCTACGCCGGCCACCGGACGACGGCCGCCGACCCGGACGACGGCCCGTCCGACGGCCCGGACGGCATCCCCGACGGCATCACCCACGATGTCACCGGCGGCGTGACCGGCGGCGTGACCGGCGACCCGGCCGGCGTCCAACTCGCCGCCCTCGCCCGGGACCTGGGCTGGAAGTGCGCCGAGGACCGCTTCGAGGTGCTGCCCCTGCTGATCCGGGAACGGCCCGGCGAGCGCCCCGAGTGGTACCAGCTCCCGGACGACACCACGCTCGAAGTCCCGCTCTCCCACCCCGAGTTCGCCTGGTTCGCCGAACTCGGCCTGCGCTGGTACGCGGTACCGGCGATCAGCGACATGACACTGGAGATCGGCGGCGTGCGCTACCCCGCCGCACCCTTCAACGGCTGGTACATGGGCACCGAGATCGGCGCCCGCAACCTCGCCGACGCCGACCGCTACGACATGCTCGCCACCGTCGCCGGACGGCTCGGCCTGGACACCTCCAACGACCGCACCCTCTGGCGGGACCGCGCGCTGGTCGAGCTCAACGTCGCCGTGCTGCACTCCTTCCAGGAGGCGGGGGTGACGATGGCCGACCACCACACCGAGTCGGAGCGCTTCCTCAAGCACGTCGCGCAGGAGAAGCGCCTCGGCCGGCCCACCCCGGCGGACTGGAGCTGGATCGTGCCCCCGGTCTCCGGCGGGCTCACCCCCGTCTACCACCGCTACTACGACCCGGTGGACCCGTCGCTGCGCCCGGCCTTCCTGGCACGCGAGCCCTGGTGACGCGCGGGCGCTGGTGACGCGCGGGCCCTTGTGACGTGCGGGCGCCGGTGACGAGGCGGGGCCGGCCGCCGGCGCGGGCTACGCGCCCGCCCCGGTGAGGCGCTCGAAGCGCAGCGCCAGCCCGTCGAGGAGCGCCTCCAGACCGGTCTCGAACGCGGCCTCGTCGACGGTGCCCCGGTGGCCGGCCAGCCGGTGCGCCTCGCCGAGGTGCGGGTAGTCGGCGACGTCGTACAGCTCCGCGTCCGCCGGGAACCCGGCCGCGAAGGAGGCCAGCGCCGAGCCGGTGACGAAGTAGCGCATCAGCGCGCCGATCCGGGTGGCCTGGCCGCGCGGCCACCCCGCGTCCACCAGGTGCCCGAACACGGCGTCGGCCAGGCGCAGCGCGTGCGGCCGGCGGCCGGGGCCCTGGGCGAGCACCGGGACGATGTTGGGGTGGGCGGCCAGCGCGGCGCGGTAGGAGCGGGCCCAGTCGCGCAGCGCCTCCGGCCACGGGGTCGGCGCCGCCGCACCCGCCGTGCCTGCCGTGCCCGGCGCACCCGCCGTGCCCGGCGATCCGCCGAACATCGACAGGTCGACTTCCCCGATGACGGTGTCGACGACCGCGTCCAGGAGCTCGTCCTTGGTCGCGAAGTGGTTGTAGAGCGACGGCCCGCTGACCGACAGCTCGGTGGCGAGTCGGCGGGTGGAGAGGGCGTCCAGGCCCTCGGCGTCGATCAGCCGCAGCGCGGCGGAGACGATGCGCTCGCGGCTGAGCAGCGGGGTGCGCGGGCGGGCCATCGAGCGGCTTCCTCCGGTTCCTCGGGCGGTCCGTCCGGCCGGAGTCCTCCGGTCGGGTGGGTCGGGGACCGATTCTGACAGGCGCCTCTTCCCAGCACGGCCCGGTCGGAGCTACAGTCCCCCCGTAAAACTTGCAGCGCTAGTTTAATGGGCACGGAAGGTCGGTGGGCGCGACAGCCCCTCGCCGGGCCCGGAACCGGGAGCCGCCGTGAATCTGGAGCTGTCCGAGGAGCAGACCGCCGTCCGGGAACTCGCCGCCGAGTTCACCGACCGCGAGATCGCCCCGTACGCCGCCGCGTGGGACCGCGCCGAGTCCGTGGACCGCGCGATCGTCGGCAAACTCGCCAAGCTGGGCTTCCTCGGCCTCACCCTGCCCGAGGAGTACGGCGGCAGCGGCGGCGACCACCTCGCCTACTGCCTCGTCCTGGAGGAGCTCGGACGCGGCGACTCGGCGGTGCGCGGCATCGTCTCCGTCTCCCTCGGGCTCGTCGCCAAGTCGATCAACAGCCACGGCACCGAGGAGCAGAAGCGCCACTGGCTCCCCCGGCTCACCTCCGGCGAGGCCCTCGCGTGCTTCGCCCTCACCGAACCCGGCACCGGCTCGGACGCGGCCAACCTCACCACCCGGGCCGTCCGGGACGGCGACGACTGGCTGATCAGCGGTGCCAAGACCTTCATCACCAACGGCACCTGGGCCGACGTCGCCCTCGTCTTCGCCCGCACCGGCGGCGACGACCCGCAGCAGCGCGGCCACAAGGGCATCACCGCCTTCCTCGTCCCCACCGACCTGCCCGGCTTCACCCGCACCGAGATCCACGGCAAGCTCGGCCTGCGCGGCCAGGCCACCGCCGAACTCTCCTTCGACGCGGTCCGGGTGCCCGACGGCGCCCGGCTCGGCGCCGTCGGCAAGGGCTTCGGCGTGGCGATGGGCGCCCTCGCCAAGGGCCGGATGTCGGTCGCCGCCGGCTGCGTCGGCATCGCCCGCGCCTGCCTGGAGGCCGCCGTGCGCTACGCCGGGGAGCGCGAGCAGTTCGGCAAACCGATCGCCTCGCACCAACTCGTCCAGGAACTGCTGGCCGGCATCGCCGTCGACGTCGAGGCCGCCCGGCTGCTCACCTGGAAGGTCGCCGACCACATCGAACGCGGCCTGCCGTTCGCCACCGAGTCCTCCGTCGCCAAGCTCTACGCGAGCGAGGCCGCCGTCCGGGCCGCCAACAACGCGCTCCAGGTGTTCGGCGGCTACGGGTTCATCGACGAGTACCCGGTCGGCAAGTACCTGCGCGACGCGCGGGTCATGACCCTCTACGAGGGCACCAGCCAGATCCACCAGCTGCTCATCGGCCGCGCGCTCACCGGCGTCAACGCCTTCTGAGCCCTCCGAGCCCTCTTAGCCACCTGAGCCTCCTGAACCATCCGACCAGGACACCCCCACCCCTCCACTGGACAAGGAGCCCGACGACGTGCGTCCCGTCTACTTCGCCGCCGCCCGCCGCACACCCATCGGCCGGCTGCGCGGAGCACTCGCCACGGTCCGGCCGGACGACCTCTCGGCCACCGTGCTGCGCGCCCTGCTCGCCGACGTGCCCGCCCTCGACCCCGCCCGCATCGACGACGTCTACTGGGGCGCCGCCAACCAGGCCGGCGAGGACAACCGCAACGCCGCCCGGATGGCCGTCCTGCTCGCCGGCCTGCCCGACACCGTCCCCGGCGCCACCGTCAACCGGCTCTGCGCCTCCGGCCTGGAGGCCGTCACGCTCGCAGCGCGGGCGATCGGCTCCGGCGAGGCCGACGTCGTGCTCGCCGGCGGCTGCGAGTCGATGACCCGCGCCCCCTTCGTCCTCCCCCGCCCCGACGAGGCGCTCCCGCACCGGATCGAGACCTACGACACCCGGCTCGGCTGGCGGCTCACCAACCCCCGGATGGCCGAACTGCACGGCGTGCTCAGCATGGGCGAGACCGCGGAGGAGGTGGCCGGCCGGTACGGCATCGGCCGCGAACGCCAGGACGCCTTCGCGCTGCGCAGCCACCAGCGGGCCGCCGCCGCGCGCAAGGACGGGCACTTCGACGCCGAGCTGATCCCGGTCGAGCGGCCGGACGGCGTGACGGTGACCCTGGACGAGGGCATCCGCGAGGACACCAGCCCGGAGAAGCTCGCCCGGCTCAAGCCCGCGTTCCGCCCGGACGGCACCGTCACCGCCGGGAACGCCTCGCCCATGAACGACGGCGCCGCCGGGCTCGTCCTGGTCAGCGAGGAGGCGCTGCGCGACCTGGGCCTGGAGCCGCTCGGCCGGTACGTCGCCGGGGCCTCCGCCGGGGTGCACCCGGACGTCATGGGCATCGGACCGGTGCCCGCGACGCAGAAGGCGCTCGGGCGCAGCGGCTGGTCGATCGGCGACGTCGACACGGCCGAGCTGAACGAGGCGTTCGCGGCCCAGGCGCTGGCCTCCATGGACGGGCTGGGCATCGACCCCGAGCGCGTCAACCCGAGCGGCGGCGCGATCGCCCTCGGCCACCCGCTCGGCGGCTCCGGCGCCCGCATCCTGACGACGCTGCTTCACCGGATGCACCGCACCGGCGCGCGGCGCGGGCTCGCCACGATGTGCGTGGGCGTCGGGCAGGGCACGGCCGTGCTGGTCGAGAACGCCTGACGTTCCGGCTCATTCCTGCGTTCCGCTGGTTCGTTCCACTCGTTCCAATCGTTCTGCTCGTTCCGACGTTCCGGCTCGTCCTGACGTCGTTTTGTCCGGACCTGGTTTTATCCGGACATCCCTTTGTCTACATATCCACCCTCAGGACCCACCCCCCAGGGAGTACGAAGTGTCGCGTTTCGCAGGAAAGGTCGCCGTGGTCACCGGTGCGGCGCAGGGCATCGGCGCGGCGACGGCCCGCCGGCTGGCCGAGGAGGGCGCGGCGGTCGCCGTCGTCGACCTCACGGCCGAGCGCGCGGCCGGGACGGTCGCCGAGATCACCGCCAAGGGCGGCACGGCACGGGCGTACGGCTGCGACGTGGCCGACTACGACGCCGTCGAGGCGGTGTTCGCCCGGGTCGCCGCCGACCTCGGCGGCGTGCACATCCTGGTCAACAACGCCGGGATCACCCGGGACAACCTGTTCTTCAAGATGCCGAAGGCCGACTGGGACGCGGTGCTGACGGTCAACCTGACCAGCGCCTACAACTGCAGCCACGTCGCGCAGAAGTACATGGTGGCACAGAAGTTCGGCAAGATCGTCTCGCTCAGCTCGCGCTCGGCGCTCGGCAACCGCGGCCAGGCCAACTACGCCGCAGCCAAGGCCGGCATCCAGGGGCTGACCGCGACCCTGGCCATCGAGCTGGGCCCGTTCAACATCAACGTCAACGCCGTCGCGCCCGGCTACGTCGCCACCGCGATGACCGCCGCAACCGCGGAGCGGGTCGGCAGCTCGGCCGAGGAGCACCAGGCCGAGGTGTCCGCCAGGACCCCGCTGCGGCGGGTCGGGCAGCCGGAGGAGATCGCCTCGGTGGTCGTGTTCCTCGCGAGCGAGGACGCCTCGTACGTCAGCGGGCAGACCCTGTACGTCAACGGCGGGGCACGCTGACCCGACGAAGGCTTACCCCGCGCCGATGAACTTGGTAAAGTTGGCCAACACGGTGAAAACTGTGAAATCGGCGAGGCTTCCCGACGTGTAGTCAACGGGCCGTCCCAGCAGCGGAGTTACTTTCCCCTGGGACGGCCTTTACCTTTTCGCGTGGCCGAACATGACCATGCCGTTCGTAACACCACCCCACAAAATGACTATGGCATGATCATGTGGCAATCGATGGGATGGCCGGACCGACCCGACCGGACCAAGGTCGGGCCCTGCGTCCCCCAAGGAGTCCCATGGGCAGCCCCGCTACCCTCCGTCGCGCCCTGGCTCTGCTCGCCGTAGGAGCGACCGCCGTCACGGCCGGCACCGTCTCCGTCCCGGCGGTCGGCGCTGCCGTCGCAGCGCCCTCGCACAACCTGGCCGGCGTCCACGTCCAGCCCGCCTCGGCCGGACACCACCTCGCCACGACCCGCCCGGCCCCGCTGACCACCACCCAGTGCGTCAGCCAGATCGGCATCCACTGCTACTCGCCGCTCCAGTACCAGAAGGCCTACAACCTGGGCCCGCTGTACCAGGAGGGCATCACCGGCAAGGGCCGCACGATCGTCATCGTCGACTCCTTCGGCTCGCCGACCATCCAGCACGACCTGGAGGTCTTCGACAAGCAGTGGGGCATCAAGGACACCAACGTCGAGGTCGTCAAGTGGGGCAACGTCCCCGTCTTCGACCCGAAGAACCCCGACCACACCGGCTGGGCCGGCGAGACCACCCTGGACGTCGAGTACGCCCACGCGATGGCCCCCGACGCCCACATCGTCCTGGTCGAGACCGGTGTCGCCGAGACCGAGGGCACCACCGGCCTGCCCGAGATGATGGACGCCGAGAAGGACCTCATCAAGAAGGGCGTCGGCGACGTCATCTCGCAGAGCTTCGGCGCCACCGAGAACACGTTCCCGGGTTACGACAAGGGCGACTTCAAGTCCCTGACCGACCTGCGCTACGCGTTCAAGTCCGCCGCGGCCCACAACGTCACCGTGCTCGCCGCCTCCGGCGACAACGGCGCCACCGACGCGCAGACCAACGGCACCGACCTGTACCCGTACAAGGTCAACTCGTGGCCGTCCTCGGACCCGCTGGTCACCTCGGTCGGCGGCACCCAGCTGACCCTGGACGACAACGGCAACCGCACCGCGGCCGACAAGGTGTGGCACGACAAGTCCGGCGCCGGCGGCGGTGGCGTCTCCGGCATCTTCGAGCGCCCGTGGTACCAGGCCGGCGTCGCCAACGTCACCGGCAACCACCGCGGCACCCCGGACATCAGCATGAGCGCGGCCGTCGACGGCGCCGCCTGGACGTACGAGTCGTACGACCCGACCGCGGTCGGCTGGCACCTCACCGGCGGCACCAGCGAGGCCACCCCGCTGTTCTCGGGCATCGTCGCCCTGGCCGACCAGGCCGCCGGCTACCGCCTCGGCCAGATCAACTGGCGCATGTACGGCCTGAGCCTGCTCCCGAGCGACTGGAGCGGCATCACGGACGTCAAGGACGGCGACAACGGCTGGAACGGTGTCACCGGCTACAACGCGACCGAGGGCTACGACCTCGCCAGCGGCCTCGGCACCATCGACGGCACGAAGTTCGTCCACGCCCTCGCGGGCCGGTGACGGACCTTCATCGGTCACAGCAGGGACGCAGCACGGCAGCTGCACGCGGTAGGGACCTCCGGTAGGGACTTCCGGTAGGCACCTGCGCGACAGCGACAGCACATGCACTGGGCGGGAAGTCGGCGGCGGCCGACTTCCCGCCCAGTGGCGTTCGGAGGGGTGCGCGCGCGAGGCGCGAACGGATGACAGCGAACAGGTAACAGATAACAGATTTCGAAATCTGTTATCTGTTTGCTGTTACCTGTCACCCGTCGGCTGTCGCCCGTCAGTTGCCCGGTGCCGCCAGCTGGGCGAGGTAGCGCTCGGCGGCGCGGAGCTTGCGGCCCTCGGGGCCCGGGAGGTAGGCGCGCAGTTCGATGATCTCCGGCGCGATGCGGATGGCCTCCGTGCGGTCCTTGATCGCCCGCCAGCAGGCCTCGGCGTTCGTGGCCGCCTGCTGGGTCTCCGGGTGGTCCGCGCCCTGCGAGCGGAGCAGGGTCAGCGCCACCTCGCGGTAGATGTCCGCGGCCTCGGCCGGCTTGCCCGCGAGCCGGCACACGTGCGCCCGGACCTGCCGGACCTGGAGGACCGGCTCGGAGACCGCGCCGTGCTCGGCGATCGCCTCCAGTTCGAGGGCGAACGCGAGGTCCGTGGCGGCGGCGTGGTCACCCGCGTCCGCGCTGCGGACGATCCGGCCGAGCGTCTCGCGGTAGTCGGCGCGCGGCTCGGGGCCGGCGGACGCGGGGTCCTCCGCTGCGGCCGGATCCGCGGGCTCGTCCGACGTCCCGGGCTCGGGCTCGGGCTGCGCCTCGGGCCCGGCCTGGGCCTCGGGCCCGGGTGCCTCTTCGAGCGGAGCAGGTTCGTCGAGCAGAGGGGGCTCCTCCACCGGAACGTCCTCCTCGAACCGGGGCTCCTCCAGCGGGACTTCGGCCTCGGACTGGAGCTCCTCCTCCAAGTCCGGAGCCGGCACCACCACATCCTCCGGCTCCGGCTCGACGACGGCGTCCTGCGGCTCGTCCACGGCCGGAGCGGCGTACGGAACGGGCGACGCGGCCTTCGCGAGCCTCACGCCCGATGTCGGGGTCGGAGTCGGGGTCGGGGTCCGCGTCGGGGTGACGTCCTCGACAGCGACGTCCTCGGTGTCAACGTCGGCCACTGCCACGGCCTCGGCGTCGGCCTCGACGTCAACGTCGGTCAGCATGAGCGCGCGGAGCGTCATGGTCCTCGGGACGTCGGGCAGTTGCTTCTGCAGGGTGACCGGGCGCGCGGGCGGTCGCGGGGTGGGCGGCACGCCGGCCTTGCGGAGGCTCACCAGGCCGTCGACCGAGGCCTCGGGAGCGGGCTCCTCTTCGACGACCTCCTCGACGACCGCTGTGGCGACAGCATCGGACACGAAAGCCTCGGGCTCACCGGCCTCGGGCTCGATGAGCTCGGGCTCGACGGCCTCGGCTTCGGCGGCCTCGGCTTCGGGGGCCGCAGCAGGGACCGGAACCACCGGCTGGGCCGGCACGGCCTCAACCGGCGCAGCGCCCACCGGCACCACGTCCACAGGCACCGCGTCCACCGGCATGGCCTCAACCGGCGCAGCGCCCACAGGCACCACGTCCGCCACCGGACCGTCGGTGCGGCGGGCTGTGTTGCGGAAGACCGGGCGGTCCGGAGCGTGCGTCGCGACGATGACCACGTCCGGGCGCAGCACCGAGTACACCTGCTGGCGCAGCTGTTCGGGCGCGAGGACCTCGCCCGCGCCCGGGCGGCCGCCGTGCAGGGCCTCGATGAGGGCGCGGGTGAAGGTGCCGATCTGCTCCGGGTCCGGGCTGACGACGGCCCACAGCGGGACGCCGTCACTCAGCGGGGCGGCGGCACCGGGGCCGCCGGTCTGGAGGAGGGGCCAGGCGTTCTGGTCGGCGCTGAGGTCGGCGATGACCAGGGTCTGCCAGTCGGCCGGGCGGTGGCTCAGCTCGGCGGCGATCGCCTGCCAGGGCAGGCCGTCCTGGCGGATGCTCGCGGCCTTGGAGTCGCGCAGGGTGAGGTGGAGCTGCCCGCCGCGCTTGTCGGCGACCAGGTGGCCGCCCAGGTGGACGAGGAGCGGCCCGGGGTGGCGGGCTGCGGCCCGCAGGTGGGCGAGGACGGTGTGCGGGTCGCTGGCACCGGGCAGGTGGACGGCGTCGACGGCGTCCGCGGCGAGCAGTACCTGGGGCGAGACGGCGGCGAGCATCGCGGACAGCACCGTCGCCTGGGCGGGGACGCCGCGGCCCCAGGTGCGGCGGCCGGCACTGCCGTAGCCGCCCTCGACCACCAGGATCCGCCCGCGCGGCGCCGCCCCCAGTCCGCCGCCGACGCCGGGCACCGAGAACGGCAGCGGCGTCGCGAAGGAGGGTGCCGGGGCCGGGGCCTGCACGGGCGCGGGGCCAGGGGCGCCCACGGCGGGCATGCCGGTGAGAGTCCATCCGGTCGGCGCGGCCGGCGGCATCACCGGTACCGGCGCAGGCGTCGGCACGGGCGCCGGCCCCGGCGTGGGCGCGGGCACGGACGCGGGGACGTCCAGCGGCTCGTACAGGGCGGCCGGGCCGGGCGGGTGCTCGTCGCCCGGGATGCGCGGGGGCGGCGGCACGGCGTCCAGGGGCCCCGCGTCCGCTGCCGGTTCGGGGCCTCCTGGGACAGCTGTCGTCTCCGCCATCTTCTGGTCACCGCCCCACCCCGCCGCTCGTGCGGCGTCTGATGCCCTTACTGCGTGGTGCGCGGCACCACTCCCGTTTCGGCCACCCTACGAGATCCCGGCGCACCCGATCCAGGCCGGGTCGCCGATCGGCGCGCCGGTCGGCCCGGAACCCGGCCCTCGCCCGTCAACTTCCGTTCCGATCAAGCACATTGGCCGATGGATGCAGGGGACCGCCACGGCACTCCCCCGTCGTGTGCGGATTCCGGCGGCGCGGTGATCGAACTGTGCCCGCGCGGGCACCGCGTGACACCCCCTCCGGCGGCGGGCGGGCCCACCGCCGGAGGACGGTGGTCAGGAGCCGGCCAGGAGGTCGCGGAGGAGGGCGACCGTGTCGGCGTCCAGGTCGCGGCCGGTGCGGCGGCTCAGGGCGTCGAGGCGGTTGACGGCGCGCAGGAGCTGGTCCCGGGCGCCGGCCGAGGCGTACGCGTAGAAGAGGTCGCGGTGCAGCAGCTCGACGTCCGGGGCGACGGCGAGGCCGCGGAAGACGGCGGCCTCGGCGCTGCGGTGGTCGCCGTACTGGAGGCGGCGGGCGGCGAGTTCGTGGGCGGTGTCGACGATGGCGGCGATCATGTCCTGGCGCTCGGCCTCGGCCCACCCGTACGACGCGGGCGGGGCCTCGGCGAACGGGGCGCCCCGGACCAGGGCCAGGGCGTGCGCGAGCGCGGCGTCCGCCGTGGCGCTGGTGCTGCGCATGCCGCGCCGGTAGAGGCTGCGGAACTCGTCCCAGTCGCACGTGACGGCCGGGGCGTAGGAGTAGCCGTCGGCGGTGTCGGTGGGCAGGAACGCACGCCCCTCGGGGGTGACGCCGAGCCACGCGGCGAGGCCCGCGATCTTGCCGGACAGCGGGCTCACGGCGTCGGCGGTGGTGGGGTGCGGGTCGAGGTGGGCCGCGCCCGGGTGGAGGTCGTGGTCGAGGGCCGCGTGGTCGGCGCCCGGGCGCAGCGCGAGGTAGGCGGCGAGTTCGGTGAGCCGGGGCAGGTGGCCGGGTTCGACGGTGCCGACGGCGCCTGCCACGTCGACCGGGCCGAGCAGCCGGATCCGGGGCGCGTTGCGGGCGCTGTGGGCCTCCGGGGAGCGGAGGATCGCGAGGAGGTCGTCGCTGTCGGTGCGACCGGCGGCCGTGGTGGCGGTGGCCGTGGTGCCGACGGCCGTGACCACGACCGGGGCGGTGGCGGCGGGACCGGTCCCCGGCTCCGGACGGGCCGGGATCCGCGGGGCCGCGCCGGTGGACGCCGGTGCCGGGTCGTGCGTCGGCGCGGGCTCGGCAGCCGGCTCGACGGCGGGCGCCGGGGCCACGGGTGCCGGGACTACGGGCACCGGGGCCACGGACTCCGGCGCGACCGGCGCGACCGGCTGGACCGGCAGCACGACGGCGGCCGGCCCCGGTACCCGCAGGTCCCGGGTGGTGTCCTCGCTGCCCTCGCCGGCACCGTCCTCGACAGGCTGCTCGACCGGCACGGCCTGAGCCGCAGGCCCGGTGGGCACGGCGGGCACGACCGGCCCGAGCGGAGTGACCGGCCCGAGCGGCAGGACCGGCGGCAGGACCGGCGACACCTGCCCCGTCACCGCCTTGCGCCCGAGCCCGTTGACGGCGTGCCGCCCGGTCCCGGTCGTCGGCGCCGCCGGGTCGGTGCTCGCGAACGGGCTCGCGCCCGTGCCGATGACCCGGGTGAGCGCCCGCGCCCCGGCCCCCGCGCCGGAGCCACCGACGCCGTTGGCCTCACCAGCCCCGCCGACCCCACCAGCCCCGCCGGCCCCAGCGGCGCCGTTCGCGCCCTCCTCGGCCGGGCCGCCGACCGTAGCCAGCACCGGTACGGCGGCGGGCAGTTCGGCCGTGTCCGAGTCGTCGCCGAAGCCGTCGTCGGCGTCGTCGTTCCCGGGGCCGTCCAGGGTCCAGGCGGGCGCCGGGTGCTGGGTGGCGTCGTCGGCGGCCCGGAGCAGTTCGGCGACCTGGTCGTACTGGGCGCCGGTGAGCCGCTGGAGCTCGACGGTCAGGTGCAGGCCGGGGATGGCGGCCTGGCCGGTGGTCGGGAGGGTCCAGCGGGCGACCGGCCCGGTGCCGCGCTCGGGGGCGCGGGTGACCACGGCGACGCAGGTGCGCGGCCGGGCGTCGAGCAGGCGGCCGAGTTCGGCGGGGACGCCGCCGCCGGGCTGCTGGGCGCAGAGGACGATCTCCGGGGTCCAGGACTCGTCGGCCTGCCCGCGGCTGCGGGCCTCGCGCGGGCTGGTGGCCTCGGCGGCGACGAGGGTGGCGCGGGCCTTGGCGGTGCGCGGGCCGAGGGCGGCGAGCGCGGCTTCGAGGGTCGGGTGGCGGTGGACGCGTTCGGCGGCCGGGCCGCTGATCGGCACCTCCTCGGCGAGGTCGACGAGGTGGAGGTGGAGCCGGTCGGCAAGCGGGCTGTGGGCGAGCTCGATGGCGAGGGTGCGCAGGACGTCGCGGGCGTCGTCGGGGTGCCCGGAGAGGTGGAGGAGGCGGACGGTCTCCAGGTCGGCGAGGACGACCGATCCGTCCGGCGCGGTGCCGAGGGTGACCAGGGCCGGGTAGGGGGCGGCGGTCTTGCGGGCCTGGGTGGCGTTGAGGAGGTCGCCGGCGTCGGGGCTGCACCACCACACGTTGGGGGCGTGCGCGGCGCGGAAGGGCGCGATGGGCGCGGCCGGGCCGGAGAGGTGGAGCTCGACGGTGTGGCCGGGGGTGATCCGGGCCGCGATGATCGCGGGCAGGCGCTTACCGCCGCGGACGGTGTTGCGGGCCATGGTGCGCAGGGCGCGGTCGAGCAGGTCGAGGCCGGCGTCGTCCTGACGGGCCCTGAGCTCGTTCTCGAAGGAGGCGGCCTCGGCCTCGGGCATGGTGATGCGGTGCCGGGGGCGGCGGGCCCGCAGCTGGCCGCCGCGCTTGTGGGCGACGGTGCCGATCATGATGGCGGCGAGCAGGACGCCGACGGTGGAGGCGGCGAGGGCGACGGTGTAGTCGTCGCTGGGCGCCGGGTCGGCGTGGGCGGCGGGCGCGGGTGCGGGGGTGTGGCCCGGGGCGTGCGAGGGAGCAGGCGTCGGCGCGGCCTGGGTGGGTGCGGGCGCGGGAGCCTGCGTCGCGGGAGCCTGCGTCGCGGGCGGCTGGCCGGCCGGGGCGGACGGCGCGGGCGTCTGCTGCGCGGGGGCCGGCGCCGGGTCGGGCGTCGGGGCGGGAGCTGGGGCCGGCGCAGGAGCAGGAGCAGGCGCGGGAGCGGTGGCCGCGCCGGGGACGGTGAGCACCATGCCCGGCACCAGCTGGTCCGGGTCGGTCAAGCGTTCGCCGTCCGGGGCCTGGGCGCCCTTGTTGGCGTCGAAGATCCTCGGCCAGGCGTCGCCGTCCCCCAACTCGCGCTGGGCGATGGCGGAGAGGCTGTCCCCTTCCTTGACGGTCACCGTCCCGTGTCCGCCGGCGGCCTGGGCACCCGCCGCGCCCGTGGCCTCGGTGCCGGTGGCCTCCGTGCCCGCTTGGGGTGTCTGCGGGGCCTGCGAAGCCGGCTGCGTCGGCGCGGGGGCGGAAGCAGGCGACTGGGCGGGCGACTTGGCCTCGTCCGGCTTCGCGTCGGCGGGCATGAGGAGTTCCCAGCCGGGCTGGATCGGCCGGTCGGCGTCGAAGCGGACGCCCGAACCGTCCATCGTCCGGCCGTCGTTGAGTCTGGCGATCTCCACCCAGCGCTCGCCCGAGCCCAGTTGCCGCTCGGCGATGGACCACAGGCTGTCGGCGGGCCGGCTGTCGCGCACGGTGTAGCTGGGGTGCTGCTCGGCGGCGGCCGCGAGGGCGGGCGCGGCCTGCGCCGCCGGCAGGGCGGCGCGCTGCACGCCGGCCGTCAACTGGGCCGTGGCCGTGGCGGCCTGGGGCCGCTCGGAGACGGCGGCGAAGGACGAACCGGCCACCGGCAGCAGCGCGAGCACCGCGCCGACCAGCCCGGCGGCCATCCGCTGGCTCCAGCCGAACGCCGGGATCCGGCGGGCGATCCGCCCGCGCAGCTGGGCCGGGACCTCCAGCAGGACGGAGAGCGCGAAGCAGGCCCAGGCCAGCCAGCCGACGACGACCAGCAGCCACAGGAACAGCCGCCCGTCGTCCGGGCCGGTGAGCGCCTGGCCGATGCCGTCCGGGGCGACGTCGCCCATCGCGGCGACCGCCTGGGTCCCGTAGAGCAGGAGGGCGGGCAGGCCCAGCAGCAGGGCGGCCAGGGTGAGCAGCGCGGCGAGCGCGGTGATCACGGCCCCGGCGCGCCCGCGCCCGCCCGGCGCCCGCCGGGCGGGGGCCTGCGGGACCCGCTTGTGGCTCCGGGTGGTCCGGGCCTGGTCCGGGGCGGGTCGGGCCTGGTCCTTTGCACGTGGCGCGGCCATCAGTCGGTCTCCGCTTTCTCGACTCCGTGGACGAGGGTGGCACTGCCCCTGCCCGTTACCTGACGCTCTCCGAGGGAGCCCAGCAGGACCGGCCGGAAGTCCGTCACCACCGTGACGGTGACGACCTTGCCGTCCGCCGAGAACGTGACCCCGGCCGCCGTGAGTCCGTACAGCCCGAGGTAGGCGTCGACGGCCTTCAGGGCGTAGTCGTGCTGGACCTGGATGCCCTTGCCCTGGAGGACGAGGGCCTGGTCGAGCTGCTGTCCGCCGACCCGGGCCGCCTCCTGCGCGTAGGCATCGTTGCGTTCGACGACCCGCAGGCGGCCGCCGACGTCGACGACGATGGCGATCACGAACACCAGGTAGCCGGCGCAGATCGCCACGAAGAGCGAGACCGCACCTCGGTCGGACCGCCGCCGCGGCCGCCGCAGGCGCAGCAGGCCGGTCGGCCGGCCGTGCGGCCCGGCACCCTCACGTGCACGCACCTTCACACCCCCTCGGACTTCCCCACCGCTGTTCGCCCCCTGGCCCTTCGTCCCCGCTCGTCCCCGAGCCGTTCGTCCCAATGCCGTTCGTCCCCGCTCGTCCCCGAGCCGTTCGCCCCGAAGCCGTTCGCCCCCGAGCCGGCCGGCCCCGCCCCGACCGCCCCGAACGCCACCGGCCCCCACCGGGCGCCGCCCGGCCCCGTTCCGTCATCGCCCGGGCGCTCTCCGCTTGCGTCTCCCCCGCCCGGGCCGTCCCCAATCCCCGGATCCGGCCCACCTGTCGTCACGCGCCCCGGTAGCGGTCCACCACGGAGGTGAACTCGCCGGCCAGGGTCTTCGTCCCGGGCACCCCGGAGAGCCCGCCGAGCAGGTCGCCCAGCCCGACGTCGCACACCACCCGGACCTTGACGGTGGCGACGGCGCCGCCCGGCAGCTCCAGTTCCCCCTGGGTGACGGTCACCGAGAGGTTGCCGCAGGAGACGCCCTGCTGCTTCAGCTGGTCGCGGGCCGCCTCCTTGGCCGGCTCCGCCATCCCGTCGAAGCTGCGGACGAGCGAGGCCGTGCGGGCGGCCGAGCGGGCCGCCGCCTCTACCGTCGCGGAGGTGGTCTGCAGGCGCCCCGCCGCGATCGCGATCAGGACCAGCCCGACCACGTACGGCGCGATGATCGCCGCCTCGATGGCCACCCCGCCGCGGTCCGGCCGTCGCCGCACCCCGGCCGGACGCCACCGCGTGCGCGCGGAAGACCCGGACCGCCCGCTCACGGCGCCGCCCCCGGCGCCGCTCCCGGCGGGACGAAGCGCTCGCGCGGCGCCTCCGCGAACTGGGTGATGTGCGGCGCGGACAGACCGGGGATCAGCAGCGTCGGGGTCAGCCGGACGGTGACCCGCACCCGTTGCGCGGTGCTGCCGTCGGTGCTCACCTCGTACGTGCCGCTGCCCTGCCGCCGCAGGAAGTCCTCGGCCTGCGCGCGCGCCGCCGCGTCCTTCGCCGCCTGGTCCGCCGCGTCGTCCGGCGCGCCCTTCGTCGCCGCGCCCGCCGCGCTCCGCGTGCGGCCGGCCTCGGCGCCCTCGCGGGCGGCGGTGAGCGCGACCTGCCGCGCGTACCACCACAGCGAGGCCTGCACGACCAGCAGCAGGAGCAGCAGGACCACCGGGAAGACGATGGCCAGGCTCAGGCTCATCGCTCCCCGGTCACTCCCGCTGCCGCTGCCGCTGCCGCTGCCGCGCGAACGGCGCTTGTCGCCCATCATCAGGTTGCCGCGCCGCCCGGGTACTTCGGGTCCTGCTCGACCTTGGTGGACACCTTCTTCTGCAGAATCACCAGCGAGGCCGCGACGGCGCCGGCGACGACCACCAGCGCGATGATGGCGAGGGCGAGTTCGATGCTGATGGCGCCGCGGTCGCCGCGGGCCCGGGCGGCGCGCAGCCGGCCGAGCCGGAAGGTGAACAGCAGCAGGGCGAACTGGACGGGCAGGAGCACGGGCCGCAGGAACAGCCCGGCCAGGTATTTGAGCCGGACGGCCAGGTGGGTCATCGGGTTCTCCCGGTGGTGAGGTGAGGTGCGGTGCGGGCTCGTCCGCCCGGCGGGCGCCGGGCGGACGTCAGGCGAGCATCTGGTGGAGGGCGGGGAAGACGATCAGGACGGTCATCAGCAGGGTCAGCGCGGATCCGGGGGCGACCATCCGCTCGCTGTCGGCGTTGGCGCGGGCCAGGTCCTCGGCGAGCAGTTCGCCCCGCAGGCCCTTGGCACGGGCCCGCAGGGTGTCGTACACGGCGGCGCCGTCGGTGCCGGACAGGCGCATGATGTCGGCGACGTCCTGGAGCGGGGTGAGGCCGAGTTCGGCGGCCAGCGCGTCCAGCCCGGCCCACGGCGGCATGCGGTCGGTGGCGGCGCGGTCGAGGGCGTCGCGGATGCGCAGGAACACCGTGCCGCGCCCGACCGAGGCGGCCCGGCGCAGCGCCTCGGCCGGCCCGCAGTCGGCGGCCCGTTCGAGCGCGACGAGTTCGAGGTAGGCGGCGATGCCGTGCAGGTACTCGACGCGCGCCTCCTTGGCCTCGCCGGCGACGATGGCGTCGGGGACGAACCAGAGCAGCGCGGCCAGCAGCGGCCCGGCCACCATCGGCAGGGCGAAGGGCAGTTGGACGTCCACGACGGCGAACACCGCCGCCAGGTAGGCGGGCAGCATCAGGCCGATCACGGCGAACAGCAGCTTGTGCACCATGAAACGGGCCGGGGTGCGGCCGATCAGGGCGAGTTCGCGGTGCGGGACGCGCACCCCGCGCACGGCGACGGAGCGCTCGCCGATCCGGTCGTACCAGCGCGGGCGCTCGTCCGGGTCCTCGGGGCGGTCGGCGGGGACGCGGTGCAGCCGGTCCAGGGCCTGGCGCAGGTCCGGCGGCGCCGGGCGCAGTTCGGCGATCAGCAGCGCGACGCCGCCGGCCGCGGCGGCACCGGCCAGGACGGACCACGGCGAGATCATCGGGCCTCCCCGAGCAACTCCGCTGCCTCGTCGGCGCCTTGGGCGTCCTGACCGGGCGCGGCGCGGCGGCGGCCGGTGCGGCTGCGCCGGTCGGCCACCAGCAGCCGGGGCACCGGCGGGTGGGAGGCGAGCGCGCGCATCCACGCGATGATGGCGACGAACAGAGCGGCGACGACGGCGAGCACGACCTGCCCGACGAGGGTGGTGTACGGGCGGGTGTAGTCGGAGTTGAAGGCGCCGACCACTATCACCAGCGTGATGATGCCGACCAGCCAGCGGATCGTGGTGCGGTGCTTGGAGCGGTCGGCCTCGATGGCGCGGCGCTGGCGCACCTCCTCGCGCACCGAGTCGGCCATGTCGGCGAGCGCGCGGGCGAGGCCGGGGCCGCTGTCGCCGGCCCGCAGGAGGAGCGCGGCGAGCACCTTGTCGGCGGTGGCGTCGGCGAGGCTGTCGGCGAAGGCGCGCAGCGCCTCCTCGGGCCGCCAACGGGCCTGGAGGCGGGCGGCGAGCTCGCCGATCTCCTCCTCCAGGGCGGCGGGGGCGGTGCGGCGGCTGGTGACGATCGCCTGGTTGAGGCCGACGCCGAGCAGCAGCACGTCCGCGATGCGCTGGGTCCACTCGGAGAGCGCTTCGAGGCGTTCGATCCGGTGGGTGTCGGAGCGGGTGGTGTCGAACAGCCAGGGCAGGCCGAACACGGCGAGCGGCACCAGCAGGGCGGTCAGCGGGATTCCGGTGAACAGCCAGCCGAGCGCGGCGCCGATCAGCGCGAGCGGCAGCTGGATCCGGCGCAGGCGCACCATCCGGGCGGGGGCGGTGCCGGGGGCGCCGTACCAGAGCGTGTGGGCCCGGGTGGCGAGCGGGTTCTCCTGCTCGTCGCCGCCGTCCGCTTCCGGCGCCGGTTCGCTGCCGCGGGCCCACGCCACCAGGGCGACGACGCCACCGGTGACCAGCAGCCCGCACAGCACGAAGAGCAGCATCATCGGGCGCCACCGCCGATCCGCAGCTGGAGCTGGGAGGCCCAACTCCCGTAGCGGGAGCCGAGGAGCGAGGCGTCGAAGCCGGCCCGGCGCAGGTCGTCCAGGCACTGCGGCGGGGTGTGCGGGACGGCGCGCGGCTCGCCGAGCTCGGGGCGCGGGCCGAAGACGGTGTTCAGCGCGGGCCGGCCGCTCTCGCCGAGGCCGGTGACCTCCAGGACGTGCGAGACGAAGCGGTGCCGGCGCCCGCCGACGGCCGTCTCGTCGACCATGGCGACGTGGACGATCAGGTCCAGCGCGTTGGCGGTGAGGCGGTAGGCGAGGCCGTCGGTCATGTGCGAGCCGTACTCCAGGCAGAGTTCGGCGATGCGGTCGACGACCATGTGCGGGCCGCGGGCGTGCAGCGTGCACATCGAGCCGCCCTCGCCGTTGGTCATGACGCGCAGCATCGGCACGACCTCGCCGGAGCGGACCTCGCCGACGATGATCCGCGAGAGCGTCATCCGCAGCGCGGCCGGGATGAGGTCACCGATCGTCAACTCGCCTGCCAGGCGGCCCTCGACGCGTTCCCCGTTGCCCTCGCGGGCCTCCATGGGGACGACCTGGCGCAGGTGGCCGAGGGTGTGCAGCCAGAGCTCGAACTCCGACTCCAGGGTGCCGATCCGCTCGTCCGGCGGGATCTCGGCGGCCATGGCGCGCAGCAGGCTGGTCTTGCCGACGCCCTGGGTGCCGGTGATCATCACGTTCTTCCGGGCCCGGATGGCGGCGGCCAGGAAGGCGGCCAAGGTGCTGTCCAGGGTGCCGAGCCGGACCATCTCGGGGAGCGTCGCGGAGGCCACCCGGTGGCGCCGGATCGCGACGTACGGGCGGGGCGTGACCTCGGTGAGCGCCTGGAGGCGCATGCCGCCCTCCAGGCGCAGGGCGAGGGTCGGGCTGGCGGTGGAGAGGCTGCGCTCTCCGCCGCCGTGCTGGCGGGCCAGGTCCTGGAGCAGCTCGACGAGTTCGGCGTCGCTGTCGGCCACCGGCGGCACCTGGCGCAGCGGCTGGTGCACGCGCGAGACCCAGACGTCGTCGCAGCCGTTGATCAGGATGTTCTCGATCTCCGGGTCGTCGAGGTAGGGCTGGAGCCGCCCGGCGCGGAACAGCAGGTCGAACACGGCCTCGGCGAGCGCGCGGTCCTGCTCCCGGGTGGGCGGGATGCCGTGGGTCTGCGCGTAGGCGTCCGACCAGCGCGCGACGGCCTCCTCGATGAGCGCCCGGCCGCGCTGGCGGCGGGTGGCGCGGTCCGGCTCGGCGCCGGTGCCGGAGGTCAACCGGGCGATCTGCTGGTGCAGTTCGGCCGCGACCTGGCGCTTGAGCTCGCGCGCGACCTGCGGGTCGACGGCCAGCCGGGTCCCGGCGCCGCGCAGGTCGAGCGAGGGCAGCTGGGACGGGACGGCGGTGGGCCCGGCCGGCGCCGCCGCGTACGCGGACTGCTGGGCGTACGGCGGCTGCTGGGCGTGCTGCTGTGACTGTTGGGCGTGCTGATGCGGCTGTTGGCCGGGCACCGGCTGGGGCACGGGCTGAGGCGCCGGCTGGGGCACCGGCTGCGGATGGACCGGCCCGGTCGCGGGCAGCGGGCCCGACCACGGGAGCGCGGCCGGATCGGCGGACGGGCGCTGGTGCAGGGGGCTACCGCGCACGGAGCACCTCCCCGGGGCCGTGGGGCCGACCGTTCACCGGGGGCTGCTGCTCCTGGTGCGGGTCCGGCTCCTGGACGTGCTGTTCTGGGACCTGCTGCTGCGGCTGGGACTGCTGCTGGACGTACGGCTGCTGCGGCTGTTGGCCGTAGGCCTGCTGCTCGTAGGTCCGTTGCTCGTAGGTCTGCTGCCCGTGTGCCTGCGGTCCGTACGCCTGCTGCCCGTGCGCCTGCGGGGCGTACGGCGACGGGGCCTGCACCTGCGGGCCGTACGCCTGCGACCCCTGCCCGGGGAACGGTGCGGGTGCGGCCGGCTGCGGCGCGAGCCCGGCGAGCGGCGCCACCGGGCCGGTGACGATCACCGGCGCGACCGGCTGCGGCTGCGCCTGGAACTGCACCTGGGTCTGCGGCTTTACCTGCGGCCGCACCTGGCCGGACGACTGCATGGGAGACTGCAACCTCGCCTGAGCGTACGGAAGTTGCTCCGCCTCCACCGACGACGGCGCCGCCATGGCAGCCCCGGCGGGCACGCCGACCGGCGCCCCCGGCTGCGCGCTCCGCGCGGGCGCGGCGACGGGCCCCGCCATCGACGCCACCGCCGTGACCGACGCCACCGGCGCCACCGCCGCGACCGGCACGTGCGCCACCGCCTGTCCGGGCGCCAGCCGCTGGCGCCGACGGCGCACCGCGAGCTGCACCTCGTCCGCCGCCGACCGCGCCGTGCGCATCAGCTCCGAACGGATGAACCGCCGGTCGGTGATGTCCCCGCCGTCGGAGAGCACCCGCGCGGTGCGCACCGCGTGCGGCAGCAGCCCGAGCACCGGCAGGCCGAACTCGCGCGACACCTCCGCCCCCGAGTACGGCCCCTCCGCGACGAGCAGCAGCCCGAGCGCGTCCGCCCCGGTGCCGGCCGTCGCCAGGTCCTCGGCGAGCGCGGCCAGCCGGGGCCGGGCCGCGCTCAGCCCGCGCAGGGTCGTCCGCACGGTGGCCGCGACGACGTCCGCCCGGCGGGCGAGGACGGCGCTCGCGCCGGTGGTGCCGGAGCGGCCGAGGTCCACGATGACGTCGTAGCCCTGCTGTTCGAGCCCGTGCAGCAGGTCGGCGAGCGGCTCCCAGGTGTAGGCGAGGCCGGGCGCCTGGCTCGGGTCGGTGAGGCCGGGCAGCAGGAGGCGCTCGGCGGTGCCGTCCGGGGAGAGGTCGACGAGCTGTTCCCAGAGCGTCTGGGCGAGCAGGCCGCGCCGGTCGGCGATGGCCAGGTTGCGCAGTCCGTACACCGCTTCGACGCGCCCCTCCAGGGCGCCCGCGAGCACGGCGCCGCCGTCCGGGTCGGCCTCGACGAGGACGACCCGGCGGCCGGGCTCCAGCGGCCAGGCGAGCAGGAGGGCCAGCGCGGACGTGGTCGCACCGGGTGCGCCGGGGCCGCCGGCCACCGCGATCACCGCCATCAGGCCCCACCCGCCCCTGTGCTGCGGCTCGCCCCGGCCGACGGGCTGCCCGCGGGCGGCGCCCCGGCGGCGGAGGTCCCGGGCGCGGGAGTCCCCGGCGCCGGTGTCCCCGCGGCCGGGGAGGCAGGAGCCGAGGGAGTCGAGGGGGCCGGGGTGGACGCCCCGGTGGCCGGCGGCGCGTCCCCGGCGGCGGCGCGCGGCGCGAGCAGCACCTGGATCCGTCCGCTCGCGACCCACTGGGCCAGCCGGGGCCCGTCCGCCGTGCCGATCGCCACGTCGGTCACGACGCTGCCGTCGGTGTCCGGGCGCCCGACCGTGATGACCGTCGCGGTCAGCGAGTCCGCCCGGCCGTTGTCGGGGGTGTAGACGATCACGACCTGCATGCCCGGCTGGAGCCGGGAGGCGGGCAGCTGGCTGCGGTGGGCCGCCACGCCGACGATGATCTGCCCGGGCTGCACGGCCAGCGACTGGGCGAGGTCGCCCTTGGTGAGCATCGCGCCGCGCTTGAGGTCGGTGGCGGCCCGCAGGCCGACCGCGCCCGACCGGTCCTGCGCGGACACCGGGCGCAGCGCCGGGTCGGAGGCGATCCGCGCCACCACGAGGTCGTCGTCGGTGATCACCTGCCCGTACGGGACGTCCCGGGCGAGCGCCAGCACGGCGACCCGCTGCCCGGTGCTGCTGTAGAGGACGGCGCCGCCGAGTCCGCCGGCGGCGATCAGCGCGATCGACATGGCGAGCACCGCCGGACGGCGGCGCCGGGCCCGCAGGGTGCGGGCGGGCGCGTGCGGCGCGGCGCGGCCCTTGCCCTTCCCCGTCCCCTTGCCGCCGCCTTGGCCCTGTGCCTGTTCGGGCACGGCCACGGACACCGCGGCGCCTGCGGGTGTGCCGGGTCCCGGCGTCGCGTACGTACGGTTCTCCACCGGGTTGAGGCCTTTCGCGTGTCGTCGTGCTCGTCGGTCGTCGGTCGTCGGTCGTCGGTCGCCGATCGTCGGTCGTCGGTCGTCGGCGGAGCAGGTCAGTTGAGGACCTGCACCTCGGCGACCTTGAGCTGGAAGGTGGCGCTCTGCGGCATGGGGATCGGGTCGACCTTGGTGTTCAGGCCCGTGACGGTGACCTCGCCCACCCAGTTCGCCGTGGCGGACACGGTGAACGCGCCGCCGGGCTCACGGGCCGAGCCGGTCGGGAACTCGAAGCCGCAGTCGGGGGACTTGGCGGCGCCGTAGCCGGGGTCGTACGGCGTCCCGGGCTTGTCGCAGGTCAGCGAGTACTTGTCGTTGAAGGTCCAGACCACGTTCTTCAGCCTGGGCGTGACGGTGACGGTGATGCCCTGGAGCGGCAGGGAGATGGGCTCCGGCGCCTGGCGGCCGTTCAGCCAGAGCCAGACCGGTGACTTCACCACCGCCGTGCCGAGTGGCGCGGCGGCGGGCGCGGGGGCCGGGAAGGGCATCCGGCCCACGATCTTCATCGCGATCGCCCGCGGGTCCGGCGGCGGTGCGGAGGGCGCGGTGGCGCTGAACTGGATCTTGCCCGGGGAGAAGCCTCCCCCGGCCTGCGGGCACGACGGCAGGTACAACGAACCCTCGGACGGTTTGTGCCCCTCCCACGCGGGGTCGTCGGCTGGCTTGTCGACGGTGGTGTAGTAGCAGCCGTCGCTGTTGCTGAACCAGCCCATCTCGGGGTCGTGGCACGGCCATTCCTGCCCGTGGTAACTGCACAGCAGCGGGCCGCCGCTGTTGCCGCCCCCGCCCCCGCCACCGCCTCCGTTTCCGCCGCCCGTGGACGTGCCTCCCCCACCGTGGACCTCACCGCAGATCACGTTCGGGGCGCATTGCTGCGCGCTGCCGCCCGGTGTTTCGTCCGCGATCGCCGGAACGGCCGCCGACATCAGCAGCAGGGCCGCCGACACCGGCGCGAGGGGTGCGAATCGCCGAGCGGTATTCCTGGTGTTCAGCATGTCCGGTCCGCCTCCCGCTTGAAGTCGTAGATCAGCCAGCGTGCTTGGAACCAGCGCAGGGACGCCTTCGCCACGTAGCGGTCGACCCGCCCCACCGGTTCCCGCGCGGCCTTCGTGGTGGCGTCGACCCGGTTCCACTGCGACACGTCGAGGCAGTCCTCGATCACCGCGGTGTGCGGATCGGCGTTCAGGTCGACCGCCGTCACGACGGCGGAATTGCGCGGCGCCCCGGTCATCACCAGTTTGGCGTCGTGGAGTTGACGCAGTCCGACGAGCGTATCGGCGAGCGCCTGTCCGGAGGAGTACGTCTCCAGAGCGATTCCGTCCGAATCCGTGCGCCCGAATGCCTCGGTCTGGGCCCGCCACCAGTCCTGATAGGTGTTCACGGCCAGTCGGCCCGCGGCACCTTCCGGACCGGTGGTCGGCGCGATCGTGGCGTTTATGGAACCACCCGAAGGAGTTAGCGGGTTCACTTGCGCGACGCTCGGCGCACCCGTCCCGAGACGATCGACGGAACCGCCCGGCCCACCGCTCGCGCACGCGCCCAGCAGCATCGCCAGAACCACCCCACCGACCCCAACCGCCCCAGGGCGCAACACATTTCCGCGCTGCCGCATCGCCCCACCTCATCGCGACCGAACCCGACCGAAGTCCGTGGCCGCCGGAAGAATTCCGCCGTCCCACCGATGTTTCCGCGGGGCATCGATTCTTCGCCAACCCACCCCATCACGGCAACACCTCGGGCCCCCTGACCTTACGCGGAAGGCGGATCCGTCGGGGCACTTTCGCGCCACAGGACGGCCAACAGTTCTTCGGAAAGCGACAATCCGGCCAATGCGCCCCGCACCGCCGCCCGATTGCGCATCAAGAGGCGCCCGCCCTGCGGCGGAACGAGCAGGCGCGCGCCCGGCGCACCCGAACTTCCGGCCGGTTCCGCGCGGTCCACGACCGCGGCGACGGCGGGCTGGAGGTCCAGCGGCCCGACGGCGGCCGGCGCACCCGGCAGGCCCTGGCGCAGCACGGTGGTGAGGGCGTGGCTGAACGATCCCTCACCGCCCGGCAGCACGGCGTCCCGGCCGCGTCTACCGGGGAGGTAACGACCGATCCGGCCCCAGAGCGGGACGCGCGAGTAGCTCAGCAGTTCGCCCGCGCCCTCCTGGCCGGAACGGGTGTCGGCACCGCGTTCGAGCGCCGCCCAGGTGTCCCGGTCGGCGACGGCGTCGACGAGCAGCAGCGTCTCCTCCTGGTCGCCGTGCACCATGGCGCTGACCACCCAGTCCCAGGCGAGGCCGCGGCGGTAGGCGTTGCCGGCGGTGCTGCCGGCCGTGACCAGGGCGAGCCGGCGCCCGCGCGGGTCGGCGACCAGCTGGCCGAGCAGGCAGACCACCAGCCAGCGACCGGGGTGCTGGGCCGCCGAACGGACGGCGGTGAGCATCGCGTTGGCGTCCGCGTCCGGCGCGACGGCGGTGACCCGGCAGCCCCCCGCGCCGGTGTCGAAGCACATCCCGGGCAGTTCCCCGGCGAGCAGGCGGGCGCCGTCCGGCGCGTGCGCCGACCCGCCGAAAGCCTTGTCGGGGCCGCCGTCCGCCCCGATCACCACCAGATCGACCCCACCGGCCATCAGCACACCCCCTCCTCGCCGGCCCCGGCGCACCCGGGGCCGCCCGCCGGGCAGGCTACCGCCCCCGGCCGCCGCCGACGGGGCTCCCGGCCCCTTCGCTCCGGGACCATGGGCCCTATCGGCCCGTGCGGCGGCCGGAGGACGATCGGACGCATGGAGCCCGACGACCGTGTGGAGACCCTGAGCGAGACCGAGTGCCTGCGGCTGCTCAGCACCGTGCCCGTCGGGCGCGTGGTGTACACCGAGCACGCGCTGCCCGCCGTCCTGCCGGTCTCCTTCGAGGTCGTGGACGGGCGGTTGCTGCTCGCCGTGCGCCGGGGGAGTGCGACCGCGCGCGGGCTCGACGGCACCGTGGTGGCTTTCCAGGCGGACCTCCTGGACCCGGTCACCCGCACCGGATGGAGCGTGCTCGTGCACGGGCGGGCCAACGCGGTCGGCGACCCCGAGCAGGTACGGCGGGCGCTGCGCTCCGGGCTGCGGCCGTGGGTGGGGGACCCGGAGCCGACGTACTTCGCGCTGGTGCCGGAACTGGTGAGCGGGCGCCGGCTGCTCCCGGCCGGACACGGGGTGCTCTGGCCCTGAGGGGGTGCCGCGGGTCTCGACGAGTACTGCGGGTCCTGAGGGGTGCTGCGGTCCTGAGGCGCTGACCTGGGAGTTCCGCGTCCACCCTCGATGAGGTGCGGGGCCCGCTCCTGACAGGTACCCGGGAGTAGGCATACCCTGCCGACGTCCTGATCACCGGGCTGCGGCCCGTCCCCCTCCAGGAGCGACCGTGACGAGCTTCGCCTCCCTCGCCGACCTCACCTCCGCCGTCGGCACCGAGCTGGGCACCAGCCAGTGGCACACGATCGAGCAGCGGCAGATCGACCTGTTCGCCGAGGCGACCGGCGACCACCAGTGGATCCATGTGGACCCGCAGCGGGCCAAGGAGAGCCGGTTCGGCTCGACGATCGCGCACGGGTACCTGACGCAGTCGATGATCCCGGTGCTCGCCAAGGAGTGCTACAGCGTCGAGGGGGTGCGGATGGCGCTCAACTACGGGTCGGAGAAGGTGCGCTTCCCGGCGCCCGTGCCGGTGGGCACCGCGATCCGGGCCACCGCCGAGCTCGTCTCGGCCACCGAGGTGCCGGGCGGGGTCCAGGCGGTCGTGCGCTTCACCATCACCAGCGCGGAGAGCGCCAAGCCGCACTGCGTCGCGGAGACGATCACCCGCTTCTACGCCTGACCCGCCGCCCGGGGGCCCGCCCGCAGCGGCGGGCCCGCACTCCAATTGGCCTGTACGCCGATCGGCTCGCACTCCTATCGGCCCGTGCTCCGATCGGCCCGCACTCCTATCGGCCCGTGCTCCGACTGGTCCGTACTCCGATTGGCCCGCACGGACGTCTCCACCGGGTCCGGACGGCTCACGGGGCGTAATCTCCGACGAGATGGTTGTCGCACCGCGTGGGGGCCGCACCCGGCCCGCCCCGTGGTGCGCCCCCCGGCATGCCCGGTAGCCGTGACCGTCCCTGGAGGAGCCGTGCCCCGCCCTGCCCCGTGGTTCTCCCGCCTCGCCGGTCTGACCTCCCAGCTCGCTCCTCCGCCCGCACGCCCGGCCCGCGGCCCGGGATCCAGCCCGGGATCCAGCCCGGGACCCGGCCTCGCCCAACTGCCCCGCGCGGCCTGGCACCGCGTGCGGGCCGAGGCCTTCGGGGCCGACCCGCGCGGCGAACGACTGGCCCGCATCCACCGCTCCCCGCAGTTCGCCGACGGCTCCTTCCGCAACCCGCTGCCCACCCGCCGGCTGGTGTACGAGCGCAGCCCGCTGGAGATCACCCTCGCCCAGCTGTCCGGCGACAAGACCCGCCGGGCGCCCGCCGCCGCCGTACCGGTGCACCGGCTCCTGCCCTCCGACCTCGCCGAGCCGCCGGAGTCCGGGCTGCGGCTCACCTGGCTCGGGCACGCGACCGTCCTCGCCGAGATCGGCGGACGCCGGGTGCTGCTCGACCCGGTGTGGGGCGAGCGCTGCTCGCCGTTCGCCTGGACGGGCCCCAAGCGGCTGCACCCGGTGCCGCTGCCGCTCGCCGAACTCGGGCCGGTGGACGTGGTCGTGGTCTCGCACGACCACTACGACCACCTCGACATGGCGACCGTCCGCGCGCTCAACGGGACGGGCGCGGTGTTCGCGGTGCCGCTCGGGGTCGGTGCGCACCTGGAGCACTGGGGGGTGCCGACTGCGCGGATCGTCGAGCTGGACTGGTGGGAGTCGGCCGAGGTCGCCGGGCTGACGCTGACGGCCACGCCCGCCCGGCACTACTGCAGCCGGGGACCGCGCACGAGCGCGCTGTTCCTGTGGGCGTCCTGGGTGGTGGCCGGCGGCGGGCACCGGATCTTCCACAGCGGGGACACCGGCTACTTCCCCGGCTTCGCCGAGATCGGGCGCCGGCTCGGGCCGTTCGACGCGACGATGATGCAGGTCGGCGCGTACAGCGACTTCTGGCCCGAGGTCCACATGACGCCCGAGGAGGGCGTGCGGGCGCACCTGGACCTGGGCGGCGAACTGCTGCTGCCGATCCACTGGTGCACCTTCAACCTCGCGCTGCACCCGTGGGAGGAGCCGGCCGAGCGGGTGGTCACGGCCGCCCACGCGCTCGGCGCCCACCTCGCGGTGCCCCGACCGGGCAAGCCGTTCGAACCGGTGAATCCGCCGGCCCTGCGGCTGTGGTGGCGGGCGGTCGCGGCGGCGGCGCGCGGGAGCGTCGACCCGGTGGTGGTCCGGGAGACGGGTTTCAGCGAACAGATTTCAAAATCTGTTCGCTGAAATCTGTTATCTGTTATCTGTCTTCTGTCAGCTGTCTTCTGTCGTCTGTCACCCGTCGCCCGTCGCCGCTCCCCCCGACGTCCGCCCGCCCCCCACGCCCTGCTCCCTACGTCCTACTCCCCCAGGACGTCCCGCAGGGCCCGGGCCTCCTTCACCACCCGGCCAGAGCCGCCCTTCGCCGCCGTGCCCGTCACCTCGGCGATCACACCGCGCGTCCCCGTCCGGCGGGCGCAGTCGGCGGCCAGCGCGACGAGGTCCCCGAGGCCACGCACGCTCTGGTCCCCCGCCAACAGGACCGGCAGCGCGGCGCCGAGCACCGACCACACCGTCGCGTACGCCCCCGTCCCGGCCGCGAGGCCCAGCGCCGAGGCGAGCCGGGTGGGCTTCACCACACCGCACTCGACCAGTGCGCCCAGCTCCCGCCCGAGGAGCGCGCCGTCGAGGTCGCCGCGGGCGGCCAGCACGAGCAGCGCGTCGACGGCCGCCGTCCGGTCCTCGGCGTGCCGGGCACCGAGCCCGTACCCGAGGACCAGGTGCAGCGCGAGCCCCGCCCGCCCGCCGGCCTCGGCGAGCACGGGCAGCAGCGGCCCCGCCCCGCGCTCGTCGAAGTCGGCCGCCGCGGCGAACCAGTCGAGCCAGCGGGCCGCCAGCTCCTCGCGGTGCCACGGCAGCATCGCCGCCCAGTGCGCCGTCGGCATCCACAGCCAGTGCCGCTGCGCCCGGACCCGCGCCACGCTCGGCTCGGTGCCGTCCAGCAGCGCCCGGAAGTCGCCCGCGAGCCGCTCACCCGCCGGTCCCTCGGGCCCGGCGCCGAGGCCCGGCTGGGCGACGGCGACCCGGTGCAGGTCCTCCCACCAGCGCTCGCCGTAGAGGTGCGAACTCCGCGCGCCCCGGCCGGGCGCGAAGACCACCCGCTCCGACGGCTGGGCGGGCAGGCCGCCGCCGCGCAGCCACTGAGCCACCCACCGCCCGGCGGGCGTGGGCACCGCCTCCGCCGCGCGGAGCACGCCGGCGTCGGCCGGCCCGACCCGCAGCAGCGCCGAGCACAGGTCCGCCTGGCCCGGCGTGACGCCCGCCGCCGCGTACCCGGCCAGCCGCTCGACCAGCACCGCCGCGTCCAGCGCTCCGGTCGCGTCGGTGGGCGTGGCCAGCAGGTACGGCGGGCGGTTCGCCGTCACCTGCCACGCCGCCTCCTCCAGTCGGGCAGCGAGCACCCGGCCGTGCAGCGTCGTGTAGTCGCCGCGCAGCGGGGAGCGGCCCTTGCCGCCGAGGAAGTCCCGGAGCCGGTGCGGCGGCGTCCGGCCGGCCGCCGCCGTCGCGACGTAGAGGACGCCCCCGGGGCCGCAGTCCTGCCAACGCCCGACGTCGTTCCACTCGTGCACCCGAAGGACCGGCCCCAGCGCCTCGACGAGCGCGGCCCGGTCCTCGCAGGCGTGCCGCACGAGCCCGTCCAGGACGCGCTCGAACACCGCGACCTCCGGCGCCGAGGACGCGAGCAACGCGGACAGCTCCTCCGCGACCTCCGCCGCCGAGGCGATCGGCGCCCCGAGCGGCAGCGGCTCGGGAACGGGCGGCAGCAGCTCGTTCCACCCGGTGTCCGGGTCGTCCCCGCCGACCGGTGCGCCGAACAGCTCGCCCGCCCGCGGATGGTGGACGGGGTTCAACCCCTCTGCGGCGAAGAGGAGTTCGGGCAGCACCGCGCTCCCGGCCGCCTTGAGATGACGAGCCACCACGTTCAACGCCCGCTCCTGGACGCCCGCGTCCGGGTGCCCGAACACCCCGGCCGCGGCGAGCACCACCGCGCCCGCCCGCTCCGGCGAGCGCCGGGCCGCCTTGTCCAGCCACCCCAACTGCGCGCGCACCAGCTTCTTCTCGGCCCGGAACAGCACCACCGCCGAGGCCTCGCCCAGCAGTTCGGGCTCGACCAGCCCGGCCTCGTCCAGCCCGGCCAGCTCCTCCTGCGCGTACCCGGCGATGACCGCCAGGCCGTCCAGCATCGCCACCAAGTCCCGTGCGCGGGCCGCGAACTCCTCGGGCGTCGGCGCGAGGGCGCGCAGCACGTCGGCGAAGAGCCGCTGGTCGGCGGGCCGCCCGCCGCGCAGCAGCCGGGCCAGGCAGCGGTCGAGCACCTCGCCGCGCTCCAGCACCCCGGAGGAGGCGAGCTCCGCGACGGCCTCCGTGAACACGTCCCCTGGCCGGTTGCTGAGCGACCAGGACAACAACTGCCCGACGTCGTCGAGTTCGAAGACCCTCGGTATCAGCACCGGGGTGAAGGCGTCGGCGCGCAGCTGCTGCGCGAGCGTCGGGCGCGCGCCGGTGCGGCCGATCTGCCCGTTCAGCCACTCCCGCACGAACGGCTCGCTCTGCGGCACCGCGCACCCGGTGCGCCGCACCACGGCCTCGACCACCGGGTGGAGCGACCAGCCCCAGCCCGGCACCGCCCGCTCGGCCAGCCGCGCGGCCACCTCGACCTGCCACTCCACCGGCTGCGCCGCGACGACCACGGCCAGCTCCCGGGGCAGCGTGCCGCTGCGCCCGCCGAAGTCCCGCCCGCCGATCCAGGTGGCCGCCCCGGCCGGACCCGCGTGGCAGCCGGCCCCGGCGACCAGCAGGGCGGCGGCCCGCGCGTTCGCGAGGTTCGACCACTCGCCGCGGATCTCCCGGCGCTGCTCCTTCAGCCCGGGCACGCAGGCCCGCCGCTGCGCCGGGTCCAGCGCGGCGAGCAGGCCGGGCACCGCCCGCACCGCACCGCTCCGGACGGCCGCGAGCAGCTCGCCGACCCCGTCCGCCATCGCCACGGCCGCGTCCGCCGATGCCACCGCGTTCACGCCCCGGCCTCCTTGCCGTCCCGTACGATCCCCACCGCGAGCGCGTGCTTGCACGGCCCGCGCCCGCCGCGGTACTTGGCCCACCACAGGCAGGTGCAGCTCACCCGGCCCGCTTCGTCCGTCCGCACCCGCTGGACATGGTCGTCCACCGTGACGACGGCCGTCGCACCGCCCTCCTCCAGCCGCACCGCGCCCGCCGCGACGAGCGCCCGCGCGGCCCGCAGCCGCGGGTTCGCCGCCTCGGCCCGCCCGGCGTCGTACGGGAGCTGCCGGTGGAAGTAGGCGGCCTCGGCGGTGTCGTAGCCGATCTGCCCGGCGGTGCCCAGCCTGGTGAGCGCGGCCCGCACCCGCTCCGCGGTGAGCCCGGACTGCTCGGCCAGGTCGGCGACCTCGATCCGCGGCTCCCACGCGAGCAGGACGGAGACGAGCTCGGCGTCCCGCTCGACGGTGCCGGTGGCCAGGGCCCCGAGCACGCCGCCCTCGCCGGAGAACCCGCGCGAGGCGTCCGGGGAGAGCGTCAGCGTCAGCCGCATGCCCGGCAGCACGACCTCCCACGCGGAGGCCGCCGGGCCGGCCAGGGCCGCACCGGCCACCGGCCCGTACACCCGAAGCGCGAGCGCGTGCCGCAGCACCCGCTGGAGCGCGACCAGCCGCTCGGGACCGGGCAGGCAGACCGCGCCGGGCACCGGACGGGTGGTCGGCCGCAGGGTGCGCCCGGCCGGCACGACCCACCCGACGCCGCCGCGCCCGCCGCCCCCGCCGCGCGGCAGCGAGCGCAGGAAGCGGACCGCCTCGGCGGCGGGCAGCTCGGCCCGCAGGTCGAAGCCGGCAGCGGTGACCTGCGTCTCGGCGAAGCCGCGCAGCCAGCGCTCGGGCAGCGGCACCTTCTTCTCCACCACCGGCCCGTCGAAGGTGGTGACCTCCAGCGCGTCCGGCCCGACCGCGAGGTGCAGCGGCTCGGCCGGGCCGATCCGGGTCAGGGCCTCGCGCAGCGGGTTGTTGACGTCCACGTTGGTGGTGCCGTGGCCGATGTCGTCGCCGTCGAGTCCGGCCTCCAGCACGTCGAGCCGGGCGTAGACGCCGCAGCAGCCGGAGAAGGACTCGAAGCGCAGCCGGTCCCCGTTGGCGGTGACCACCGGGTCGAGCGAGGCGCGCAGCTGCGGCTGGTAGTAGCGGGCGGCGGCGACGTCCGCGACGGCGAGCAGCGCGGCGGCGGCCGGCGCCGGGTCGGCGAGGAAGCCCGTGAAGAACCGCGGGTTGGCCGCCGCGCCGAGCGGCGTGGCCCCGCCCGAGGTGGCCAGGTCGAGTCGCCGGCCGGCACCCGCGGCGTCCGGATCGAGCACGGCGGAGGGGCGCAGATAGGCGTACGCGTGTGCGGATTGCGTCATGCCGAGCACGCTAGGTGAGGGCACTGACAATTCCTCACCCGCGAGCGCGACTGAAACAGGTTCTACATCTCTTTCGCCCCCTCGATGGTTACCCACGTCACACCGCCACCGGTTGGCATCTGCCACTATGGGCCCGTGACCGACCTGACCGAACAGGCGAGACGAGCCGACGCCCCGGCCGGCTCCTTCGCCTCGCTGCTGGAGATCGAGCGGCTGGACGAGAACACGTTCCGGGGCCGCTGCCACGCCGGGGCGCCGATGCGCGCGTTCGGCGGACAGGTCGCCGCGCAGGCGCTGACCGCCGCCGGGCGCACCTGCGACGGCGAACGCGCCGTGCACTCGCTGCACAGCTACTTCCTGCTGCCCGGCGACCCGACCGAGCCGATCGACTACGAGGTCGACCGGATCCGCGACGGCATGTCCTACACCACCCGCCGCGTCACGGCGGTGCAGAACGGGAACGCGATCTTCACGCTCTCCGCGTCCTTCAAGCGCCCCGAGCCGGCCGCCGAGCGCCACCGCCCGATGCCCCCGGTGCCCGGCCCCGACGGGCTGCCGGACGCGTTCTCGCTCTGGGAGCCGGCCGCCCGCGAGGCCCTCGCCCGCACCGAGGGCTTCCGCGAGCTCGAACTGCGCTTCGTCCCGGACGACGCGCCCGGCCTGCCGGAGGCCGTCCCGGGGATGCCGCAGCAGTTCGTCTGGTTGCGCACCGGCTCCCCGCTGCCGGACGGCGACCCGCTCCTGCACACGTGCGCGCTCACCTACCTGTCCGACCTCACCCTCGCGTCCACCGCCGGACTGCACGTGCAGCCGAACTTCTTCCGGCGCATCGAGCCGCCCCGGCTGCTGATGGCCTCGCTGGACCACGCGATGTGGTTCCACCGCCCGTTCCGGGCCGACGAGTGGCTGCTGTTCGCCCAGCGCAGCCCGTCCTCCTCGGACGGCCGGGGGCTGTCGCTCGGCGAGTTCTACGACCGGGACGGGCGGCTCGTCGCCTCGGCCGTGCAGGAGGCGCTGATCCGGGAACGGCGCTGATCCGGGCCGGGCCCGGCGGCCGGCGCCGCCCTGCTCAGCGCCGTCCCGGGCCTCCCCGGCACGGCGGTGACCGCCCGGCGAACGGAAGGGGGCCGGTCGGCGTCATACTCCTGAGCGGCCCCGGCCCGTATCATGGTGCGGGTGACCAAGGTTGACCTGTCACCACGGCCGGTGGAGGCGATGTCTCCGCGTCAGCTCGAACGCCGCGAAAGCCTGATCGCGGCGGCGCTCGCCCTGGTGAACGAGATCGGCGTCGAGCGGCTGCAGATGAAGCAGGTCTGCGAGCGGTCCGGAGTCGCCCTGGGGACGGCGTACCGCTACTTCTCCTCCAAGGACCACCTCCTGGCGGCGGCGATCGCCGAGTGGCACCGCCTGCTGCTGGCCGACCTGGTGGCCGAGCTGCGCGGGCCACGCGCCGGGCTGGGGGCCACGGACCGGGCGGTGCGGTTCGTCCGCGGCGGGATGCGCGCCTACCAGCGGCAGCCCGAGCTGGCGCGGCTGCGGGTGGCCGTCGCCGCGTCCACCGACCCCTTCGCCAGCGAGGCGCTGCAGGGCATGGCCCGGGCCGACAGCGCCGCGCTCCAGGCGCTGATGGGCGAGGTGCCGGGCGCCGCGAGCGACCTCGTGCGGCACATCGTGGGCCACGCCTGGCAGGGCGAGCTGACCGCGTGGGTGACCGGCCGCACGACGCTCGGGGACGCCAGGCGGCGCCTGGAGGACGTGGTGCGGCTGGTCCTGACCCCGTACGAGACGCCCTACCCGGCGCCCTACGAGGTCCAGACCGTGGTCCAGACCACTGCTGTACCGGCCACCGCGGTCCAGACCGCGCCGGTCCCGACCACCGCCTAGACCGGGCCCCGCCTAGACCCGGCCCCCGCCGGGTGCCGGTCCCGCGACCACCGTCACCGGGTGGGCCACCACCGCACCGAACAGGTAGCCCTCCCGGTTGAACTCCGCCGACCGCGGCTGCGTGCCGCCCCGGCGGTCCGTCGCCCGGGCGAGCAGCTCGTGGCGGCCGGGCCCCGCGGGGCGCCAGGCGATGCTCCAGCGCGTCCAGTCGCGGGCGCGCGGCTCGTCGTGCAGCTCGGCCCGCCGCCACGTCCGGCCGCCGTCGTCGCTCACCTCCACCCGGAGCACCGCGGCCCCGCCGGACCACGAGCGGCCGTGCAGCCGGTGGGTGCGCCCGGCCGCCAGCACGGCGCCCTCGGCGAGCTCGAAGGCGCACTTCGGCACCTGCCGGCTCAACGGGGCGCCGCCGCCGGGCGGGTGGCCGGGGCCGAACATCCGGTAGAAGTCGGTGTTCCAGGGCGAGGACAGCGGCCGGTCGGCGACCTCGATCGAGCCGAGCCACTTGATCGAGGCGATGCCCACCCAGCCCGGCACCACCAGTCGGGCCGGCGCGCCGTGGTCGGGCGTCAGCGGTTCGCCGTTCATCCCGTAGGCGAGCAGCACGTCGTCCAGCGCCTTGGCGAGCGGCAGCGGGCGGCGCACCGGGCCGTGGTCGACGCCGTCGCGGACGTAGTGCGGGTCGAGGCCGGCCGGCAGCAGGTCGACCGCGCCGGGGCCCAGCCCGGCCTCGCGCAGCACGTCCGCGAGCCGGACGCCGTACCAGCTCGCGGAGCCGACACCGCCGAGCGCCCAGGGCGTGCCCGGGACGCGCTGGTGCTGGCGGCTCGCGTAGTAGCTGCGGCCGTTCCCGGCGCACTCGATCAGGGCGCTGATCCGGCTGCTGGGCAGGGCCCGGAGGTCGTCGAGGGAGAACTCGACCGGCTGGTCGGCGGACGGGGAGCCGCGCAGACCGGTGCCGAACAGCCGCAGCCGCCACGTGCCGGGGTCGATCAGCGGGGTGCGGGTGTGGTTGCGGACGAAGAACCGTTCCACCGGGACGTGCCGGCCGATCGCCGCGCGGCCGTCCGCGCCGCGCAGCGCGTCCCAGCGCATCTCGGCGTTGGTGTCGTGCGCCACGAACCACGCCGCGGGCAGCGGCTTGACGATCCCGGGCACGTGAACGGACTCAGGGGCGGACTCACGAACGGATTCCCGAACGGACACCTCGGCTGGTGCGTGGGCGGGCGCATGGACGTCATCGGCCATGGGCGGACTCCTTCCCTCCGAACGGAAGGCACTGTGCGCCACCGTTCCGTCACGCTCCGGATGGTACGGCCGCGCACCGGCCCCCCGTAAGACGGCCGGGGGGGCTTGACCTTCTCACCGGTGTGAACACCTACCGTACGGACGAGCCGCGCCCCGCACCCACGGACAGGAGCACCCACGATGGCGTCCACCCCCTTCCCCCCGCTCGCCCGGATCGTCCGCGGCACCGGCCCCGGCCTGCTGCTCGCCCACGGCGCCGGCGGCAGCGCCCGGGACAACTGGGGCCCGCTACTGGCCGGCCTCGCCGCCCACCGCACCGTCGTCGCCCCCGACTACCCCGGCTCCGGCGACACCCCCTACGAGCCCGGCGAGCCCACCCTCGACGACCTCGCCGACCGGCTCGTGGCGACCGCCCACGAGGAGGGCCTCGACACCTTCGACCTGGCCGGCTACTCGCTCGGCGCCGCCGTCGCCGTCCGGGCCGCCACCCGCCACCCCGGGCGGGTCCGCTCGCTGCTGCTCCTCGCGGGCGTGGCCGGCGGCTCGGCGCGGCTGCGACTGCTGGCCGACCTCGCCATCGACCTCGCCGACCGCCCGGCCGACCTGACCTGCCTGATGCTCACCGTCGTACTCGGCGGGACGTGGATCGACGCGCTCTCCCCCGACGACCTCGCGTTCCTGCGGGAGTCGCTCGACTCGCCCGTCCCGGCGGGCTTCCGGCAGCAGTTCCGGCTGGCGGGCCGGGCCGACGTGCGCGCCGAGCTCGCCGCGATAGCCGTGCCGACCCTCGTCGTCAGCACCACCGAGGACCAGCTCGTGCCGCCCGGCCAGCACCGACTCCTGGCCGACGGCATCCCCGGCGCCCGCCTCGCCGAAATCGCCTCCGGCCACCTCCCCGTGGTCGAGCGGCTGTCCGAACTGCGTTCCGTGGTGCTCGACTTCCTCAAGGAACTGGACGCCACAGCCGTCTGAGGCCTGGCGCCGAGCCCTCGGGGAACAGCGGGCAACGGCGGGGAACACCGCCCGTCGACGGGACGTTCGCCCGGTCATGCGCATCGGAGAAGTCTCCCGCCTGACCGGGGTGTCCAGCCGCCTGCTCCGCTACTACGAGGAGCAGGGTCTGCTCGAACCGGCCCGCTCGGCCGCCGGCTACCGCGAGTACGCCGAGGCCGACACCGTCCGGGTCCGGCAGATCCGCAGCCTGCTCGCGGCCGGCCTGTCCACCCGCGTCATCGCCGAGATCCTCCCCTGCGCCACCGGCCCGATCCCGGCCCTGGAGGCCTGCCCGGACCTGCTCGCCACGCTGCGCGGCGAACTCGCCGACATCGACTCGCGCATCGACGAGCTGACCCGAAGCCGCCAGGCCCTCGCCCGCTACCTGACCACCGCGCACGCCCCGACGCACGAGTACGCGGCCTGACCACCGCGTGCCCCCGACGCACGAGTACGGAGCCTGACCGTCACCGGCGAGCGGCCGTGACGGGACGTAAGTCCCCTCCCGCCGCCTCCCCGGCGCGCCCTCCCCGCCCTCGCGGTGCGAACTGGACATAGTGCGATATGCAGCCGAATCCCCGTCATATCGCCGCCGCCCCGGTCCGCCCCGCGAGGTACGAGAGGTACGCCCGATGAGCACCCAGCCGCCGCAGTCCGAGCCCCGCCTCAAGGGTCCGGACGAACCCGCCGCGACCCTCCCCGTCGACCGGGTGGTGTTCGGGGTCGGCGCCGTCCTGGTCCTGGCGGTGGTCGCCTGGGGCATCTTCGCCGAGGACTCCCTCGGCCGGACCTCGAAGACGGCGCTGGGCTGGGTCCTGCACAACTTCGGCTGGCTGTTCGTCGTCGCCGCCGACGTGTTCCTCGCCCTCACCGTCCTGCTGGCCTTCAGCCGCTTCGGCCGCATCCGGCTCGGCCGCGACGACGACGAGCCCGAGTTCTCCACCCTCGCGTGGGTCGCGATGATGTTCAGCGCCGGCATGGGCATCGGCCTCATGTTCTACGGCGTCGGCGAGCCGCTGCAGTTGTTCGCCGCCCCGCAGCCCGGCTCCGGCCTCGAACCGCAGAGCGCCGCCGCGGCCCAGCAGGCCATGGAGTTCTCGCTGTTCCACTGGACCCTGCACCCGTGGGCGATCTACGCCGTCGGCGGCCTCGCGCTCGCCTACACCACCTTCCGCAAGGGCCGGGGCAACCGGATCTCCTCGGCCTTCGTCCCGCTGATCGGGCAGCGCGGCGCGGACGGCTGGCCGGGGCGGGCGATCGACCTGCTCGCCGTGTTCGCCACCGTCTTCGGCTCGGCGACCAGCCTCGGCCTCGGCGCCCTCCAGGTGGCCGACGGGCTCGGCTACATCTCGTCCGTCCGCAACACCCAGAACGCCCAGATGGTCATCATCGGCTCGCTGACCGCCGCCTTCGTGCTGTCCGCGTTCTCCGGCGTCCACAAGGGCGTCAAGTGGCTCTCCACCGCGAACGTCGTGCTCGCCTCGCTGATCATGCTCTTCGTGTTCGTGTTCGGGCCCTCGGTGTTCGTCCTGGACGCCGTCCCGTCCACCGTCGGCGGGTACCTGTCCGACCTGCTCGCGATGTCCACCCAGACCGGCGCCTTCACCGACGAGAGCTGGCTCGGCTCCTGGACGATCTTCTACTGGGCCTGGTGGCTGTCCTGGGCGCCGTTCGTCGGCACCTTCATCGCCCGCATCTCGCGCGGCCGGACCATCCGCCAGTTCCTGCTCGGCGTGCTGCTGGTGCCCAGCGGGGCCACCGTCGTCTGGTTCTGCGTGATGGGCGGCACCGCGATCCGGCTGGTCACCACCCGCACCGCCGACCTCGTCGCCACGATCCCGCAGGGCGCCGAGGCCTCCCTGTTCGAGATGCTGCGCTCGCTGCCGCTCGGGTCGGTGACCAGCGTCGTCGCGGTGGTGCTCGTGATGACCTTCTTCATCACCAGCGCCGACTCCGCCTCGCTCGTCCTCGGCTCGCTGTCCAGCCGGGGCTCGCTGCACCCGCGCACGTGGCTCGTCGTGGTGTGGGGCGTGCTCATGGGCGGGGTCGCCGCCGCGCTGCTGCTCGCGGGCGGGCTCACCGCCCTGCAGAACGCGACGATCCTCGTCGCACTGCCGTTCGTCGTCGTGATGCTGCTGCTCTGCGTGTCCCTCGTGAAGGAGCTGCGGGAGGACCCGGCCGCCGGGCCGTCCCGGTTCCACCCGGCGCACGGACTGCGGGACGCGGTCCGCGTCGCGGTCGGCGAGGCCCTCGCCGACGCGGGCCGCCGCGACCGCACACCACCCGTCTGACCAGCCAAGACGCCCCGCCCGAGCCAGGTTGGGGCGTATCCGCCCCAACCGACGTCCAACCCCCGTCCGGACTTAACCCGTGCGTACCGACCGTTCATTCCGTCCTGCCACCCTCCGTGACATGAACGCCTTCCCTCCGGCGACCTACCAGGAACCGCGCTTCCCGCTCCCCCAGCGCCACCGCCGCCTGCTCGCCTGCGCCGCCGTCCTCGCCTCCATCGTCCTCGGCACCTTCGGCGTCGGCGCGACCGTGGAGACCGTCCAGCACGACACCGTGACGACGACCGCCACCGCCGGCAAGTAACCGACCGCCCCACCGGACCCACCAGCACCGCCGTCCCCAGGGGCGCGGTGCTTTCGCATGTCCGGGCCGGACAGCCCGGGAGGGCCTCGGGAGCGCCTACTCGCCCTCGTCGCGGCGGGAGTGGCGGCCCGTGCCCGGGGAGGGGCAGAGGTCCAGCGCGGGGGCGTAGCGGGCGGCCGGGGGGCGCAGGAGCCACGCCGGGGGACGGGTCGCACGCGGGGCGGGGGTGATCAGGCCCAGGCGGTGCAGGAGGTCGAGGGCGTCGCGACGCAGCGCGGTGCGGTCGGCGAGGTAGTCGCGGCGCCAGCCGGCCGGGAGGCCGTACTCGTCGGCGATGTCGCCGAGGACGCCGTCTATCAGCGCGTCGGGGATCGGCACGTCGCCGTCGGTCGGGTCGCCGGGCAGCGGGCGGACCTCCTCGACGAGGCGCTCGACGAGCAGCAGGGCCGCCTGCGGCAGGGTGCCGGCACCGGGCAGGGCGAGGTCGGTCAGTTCGTCGGCCGGGTCCAGCAGGGCCACCCCTTCGGCCCTCAACTCGGCTTCCAGGCCGAGGAATTCGCCGAGTGCGGCGGGCCCGCTGAGTCGGTGGTCGCGCAGCCATTCACGCTGTTCGCCGGGGAGGTCGGCGGCGAGGACGGCGGGGGTCTCGGCGAGCAGGCGGCGCACGGCGGTGGCGGGTTCGGCGTCGGCGGCGCGGCGGATGAGGTCGGCGGCGCCGTCGGCGAGGGCGGGCGGCCCGGCGGGGACGGCGCGGGCGAGTTCGCGGTCGACGGTGAGCACGCAGGAGCGGTCGGCGGCGGCCGGGTCGTCCGGGAGTCCGTCGAGCACCTGCCAGCCGGCGAGCGCGGCGAGGGCCATGGCGCGGTCGGCGGGCGCGGCGGGCAGGTCGGGCGCGGCGGCGCGCATGGCGTCGAGCAGCCGCCGGTACGGGAGTTGCTCGGGGGCGTCGACGAGCAGGGCGAGCGCGAGGGCGAGCTGGGCGTAGCCGGCGGGGGTGAACGGGGTGCCGGTGCCGGGGTCGTGGAGGCGGCGGGCGGCGGCGGGGCCGAGGCCGGCCTTGTAGAGGCGGGCGTGCCAGGGGCCGACGACGAGGCGGTAGCCGAGCAGGGTGTCGAAGCGCTCGGTGAGCCAGTCGCGGTGACGGCGGATCAGCGGGAAGCCGTCGGCGTGCGGGCCGGAGGCGGTGACGAGGGGGTGGGCGAGCAGCAGCCGCGCGGCGATGCGGCGTTCGGCGGCAGCGTCGGGGTGCGGCGGGTCCTGGGGGCCGCGATCCCGGGCCTCACGCTCATGGGCAGCAGGCTCATGGGCAGCACACCCCTGGGCGGCACACTCCTGGGCAGCACGCTCCTGGACATCGCGGTCCCGGGCTTCAAGGGGCTGGACGTCACGCGGCTGCTTTTCGCACGCCTGCGTTCCGCACGCCTGGACCGCGCACCCCTCGGTTTCCCGCTCCTGGGCGGAACGATCCTGCGCGCCGGGCAGCAGCCGGGTCCGCTCGGGCTTGCGGTGCCTTCCGGGCTTGCCCGCCTTGGCGCCTGAGCGCACGACGGGCGGCGCGGCGGCGTCCCGGCGGGCGCGGCGCAGGCCGCGCACCGGGCGGGCCTCGCGGACGCGGCGCACGGCGGCGGCGTGCGCTGTGGGGCCGTGCCACCAGCTAATGTCGGCGTCGGCCGGCACGTCGGCCGGAACACCGAAGTGACGGGCCGGATAGAGGCCGAAGGACGCGGTGCACAGGTCGTCGGCGATGCCGGGGCCGGCCGCGGCGAACCAGTGCGCGAGCCGCAGCAGCCCCGGATCCGGCGACAGCTCCCGCCCCGCCGGGGACTGCCCCTTCACATCGTCAGACCTACTGCCGGGAACGGGGACGGACGCCGTGACGGACGGCGCGACGGATGCACAGGAGGTCGCGGACGCAGCGGCGGGGGCGGGTACGGCGAGGACGGCGTCGGTGGTCCCCCGCCCCGTTCCGCCCGTGCGCCCGTCCGGCCTGCCGTCCGCCACCCGGGTGGCGGAGGCCGCGTACTCCTGCTGCTCCATGTCGGGGACCAGACTAGACGGTGGCCGGGTCACCCGTCGGCAGCAACCGGGCCCCGGGCGGACATCCCGGCCAAGTGGCCGCCCGCCCTCCGCTACGTCGCCGACGGCCTGCGGGCACCGCCACCCCGGCCCCGTCGCGCCCCCGCCACAGCCCCATCGCGCTCCCCGAGTACCGCTCGCCGAGGTGTCATCCCCCGCCCCCGAATGGGGTTACGCACCGGTAACCCGGTCTACCGCCGCGCCGGACGGTCGCCTAGGGTTCGAGCGCGAGGCCCGTTCCCCCCCACCCTCATTCCCGGAGGTCAGCAGCCGCATGAGCATCAGTACGACCACCCGAGCCGTCCTCGGCGGGCGCCTGCGCTCGACCACCGGCCTGCTGGGCGGCTTCGCGGCCACCTCGGCGGCACACCTGGGCGCGATCCTCTCCGGCACCTCCGTGCTCCGCAACGCCACCAAGCCCGCCCTGATGCCCCTGCTGGCCGCGCACAGCGTCTCGGCGGCGACGGCGGCGGAGCGGGAGGCGCCGAAGCTGCTGGCACCGGCGCTGCTGCTGAGCGCGGGCGGGGACGTACTGCTCCAGCTCAAGGACGACACCGCGTTCCTGGCCGGAATGGGCTCCTTCGCGGCGGCGCACGTCTGCTACGTGACGATGTTCGTGCGCCAGGGGGCGCTCACCGACCGCAAGCGCGCCCTCCTGGTGGCGGCCGCGTACGCGGGGGCGTGGGCCGGCATGATCGGGCAGCTCTGGCCGGACCTCGGGGACCTCCGGGTGCCGGTGGCGGGCTACAGCCTGCTGCTCGCCTCGACCGCCGTGACCTCGGCGGGGCTGGGCTGGCGCACCGGCCTGGGCGGGGCACTGTTCCTGCTCTCCGACACCCTGATCGCCACCCAGCTGGCGAAGTGGCGCGAGCTGCCGGGGCATCAGTTCTGGATCATGGCGACGTACATCCTCGCCCAGTACCTGCTGGCCGACGGCGCCCTGAAGGCCGAGCAGCGGCAGGCCTGAGCCCGCCCCGAGGCGCCCTGGCGTCCCGGGGCACCGCGGCAACACCATCGGGACACCACCGCGCCGCCGGTCCGAGAACGGTCCGGCGGCGCGGCGGATGCGAGCGGGAGGCACGCGGAAGGGCCATCAGGCACCGCGCCTCCGCAGCAGCCAGAAGCCGCCGACCCCGCCGGCGACGAGCACCAGGCCGCCCGCCAGCTCGGCCGGGTCGCCCGCGACCGAGCCGCCGAGGCCGGTGTGGACGGAGCCGTGCGGGGCGACCTGCTGGCTCCCGGCACCGGACTGACCGAGCGAACCGGCCCACTCCCCGGCCGCCTTGCCCCAGTCGCCCAGGCCTTTGTCGGGGCCTTTGTCGGTGCCCTGGTCCGGGCCCGTGACGGTGGTGACCGTGACGGACGTGGAGAAGGCACCGCCGTCGGGGCAGGTGCCGTCGACCTTGCTGTCCCCGCCGTGCTGGCCGGCCAGGCGCGCGGAGCCGCTGTGCTTGCCGTCCGGGCCCAGGGTGAGGGTGGCCGGGCCGCCCTCGAAGGCCGCCGAGTGGGCGGTGATGGTCTTCGCGTCGGGTTTGTCCGACTTCTCGCAAGAGACCGTGACCGTCACGGTCTGGCCCGGTGCGGCCTGGGACGGGCTGACCGAGGCCGCACCGTCCCTGGCGATCGCGAGGGGGGCCGTCAGACCGGTCAGTACCGTCGCGCCGATCAGGGCGGCGGCGGCCGTACGCGTGGGGCGCATGCCGGAACCTCCGGGATTCTCGGGCGCGGCCGGGGACTCCCATGTCCACGTGGTCGAACAACCGCACCCAGTCACTCACCGACGGTAGGCACCCCTTCGGCGCCCGGCCACCGCGCAGGACCGTTCGGGTTACGGGCGGTAGCTGTGCGTGACACGGAAGCTGTGCGTGACGCGGTAGCTGTGCGTGACTCAGAGATCCAGGTCGACGACCACCGGGGCGTGGTCCGAGGTGCCCTTGCCCTTGCGCGCCTCGCGGTCGACGTAACTGTCGGTGACGGCGTCGGCGAAGGGCTCGTTGGCGTAGGTGAGGTCGATGCGCATGCCCCGGTTCTTCGGGAACGCCAGCTGGCGGTAGTCCCAGTAGGTGTAGGGGTGGTCGTACTTGAGCGGGCGGGGCACGACGTCGTGCAGGCCGACCTCGCCGAGGGCCTCCAGCGCGGCCCGCTCGGCCGGGGTGACGTGCGTGAGGCCCTCGAAGGCGGCGACGTCGAAGACGTCGTCGTCGGTGGGGGCGATGTTGAAGTCCCCGAGGACGGCGAAGGGGCGCGGCCCGGCCGCGTCGTCGGCGGAGGCCTTGCGCAGGGCCTCCAGCCACTCCAGCTTGTAGCGGTAGTGGGCGTGGTCGACCTCGCGGCCGTTGGGCACGTAGACGGACCAGACCCGGACGGGGCCGCAGGTGGCGGCGATGGCGCGGGGCTCGACGTCGGGCAGCAGGGCGTCGTCGGCGAGGTAGCCGGGCTGGCCGGGCAGGTCGCGCACGACGTCGTCGAGGCCGAGCCGGGAGACGATCGCGACGCCGTTCCACCGGCCGTTGCCGTGGGCGGCCGTCTCGTAGCCGAGCGCGCGGACGTCCTCGTAGGGGAAGGCGTCGGCCGCGCACTTGAGCTCCTGGAGGCAGAGCACGTCGGGCTTGGCGCTCTCCAGCCACTCCAGGAGCTTGGGCAGCCGCGCGGTGACGGAGTTGATGTTCCAGGTGGCGATGCGGACGGTCACGGCGGGCGGCCTTCCCGGGTCGTACGGACGGCGGACGGGGCGGGCGCCCGCTGGGAGCGCCCACCCCGAACATACCGCCCGCTACCGACAATCCCGGCAGGCTCCGGTCCGCATCTCAGCCCGCGGGCCGGACCACGGCGGCCGCGCCGCCGCCGCGCCGCACGGGTTCGGCCGCGGCCACCCAGCGGCCGTCCGGCAGCCGCTCGACGCCGGTCGCGGCCCCGATCTCGTCCACCGGGCTGAAGCGCTGCCCGAGCGCCTCCAGCCCGGACCGCTCGGGCAGCGCGAGGAAGCCCGGCTCGGCCTGGGTGGTGGCGGTGTTGCGCTGGCTGGCGCGCGGCGCGGCGATGGCCTGCTCCAGGCTCAGGCCGCGGTCGAGGCGGCCGAGGAGCACCTGGAGGGTGGTGGTGATGATGGTCGCGCCGCCGGGGCTGCCGGTGGCGAGCAGCGGCTCGCCGTCGCGCAGCACGACGGTCGGCGACATCGACGAGCGCGGCCGCTTGCCGGGCCCGGGCAGGTTGGGGTCGGGCACGCCGGCCGCGAGCGGGGCGAAGTCGAAGTCGGTCAGCTCGTTGTTGAGCAGGAAGCCGCGGCCGGGGACGGTGATGCCGCTGCCGCCGGTCTGCTCGATGGACAGGGTGTACGCGACGACGTTGCCCCAGCGGTCGGCCACGGTGAGGTGCGTGGTGTTCTGGCCCTCGTACGGCTCGGGGGCGGCCTGGCCGCCGTCCGCGCACTCGGCCGGGTCGTACGGGTCACCGGGGGCGAGCGGGCTGGTCAGGGCCTTGTCCGGGCTGATCAGGCAGGCCCGGGAGGCGGCGTAGTCGGGCGAGAGCAGTTCCTTCGTCGGCACGTCCGAGAAGCGCGGGTCGCCGAGCCAGCGGTTGCGGTCGGCGAAGGCGATCCGGGAGGCCTCCAGGAAGTGGTGGTAGTACTGCGTGCCGCTGTAGCCGGAGACGTCGCCGTTCTCCAGGATGCCGAGGGCCTCGCCGACGGTGGTGCCGCCGGAGCTGGACGGTGCGATCGAGTAGACGTCGTAGTCCCGGTAGGCGACGTGTGTCGGGGCCTGGCGGCGGACCGCGTAGGAGGCGAGGTCGGCGGCGTCGACCTTGCCGGGTCGGGCGTTGCGCCCGGAGGCGGGGTCGACCGGCGGGTGCTGGAGGGTGTTGACGACGTCCCGGCCGATGTCGCCCTGGTAGAACGCCTTGGTGCCGTCCTTGCCCAACTGCCGGTAGGTGGCGGCGAGATCGGGGTTGCGCAGGACGGAGCCGACCTCGGGGAGCTTGCCGCCGGGCAGGAACAGCCCGGCCGTCGCCGGGAAGTCCTTGAAGCGGCTGTAGTTGTCCTCGGTCATGCCGCGGAAGGTGGCGTTGACGACGAAGCCGTCGTCGGCGATCCGCTCGGCGGGCCGCAGGTTCTCGGCGAGCGAGCGCGAGCCCCACTGCCGTAGCGCGTCGTCCCAGGTGGCCGCGGTGCCGGGGACGCCGACCGACAGGCCGCTGGTGACGGCGTCGGGGAAGGCGAGCGGCTTTCCGCCCTCCAGGAAGAGCCCGGTGTCGGCGGTGCGGCCGGCGGTCTCGCGGCCGTCGATGGTGTGCACGCGGCCGGTGGCGTGGTCGTAGTAGACGAAGTACCCGCCGCCGCCGATCCCCGACGAGTACGGCTCGGTGACGCCGAGGGCCGCGGCGGCGGCGACGGCCGCGTCCACCGCGTTCCCGCCCTTGCGCAGCACCTCGATCCCGGCGGCGGTGGCCTCCGCGGACACCGTGGACACGGCCCCGCCCCACCCGACCGCCTCCGGCACGTGGGCCGGCGGCGCCACCGCCCCGGCCGGCCCGGCGGCGGACCACACCAGAGCACTCGCGAGCAACAACGGTGGCGCGAGGCGGGTCAGAGCCCTCATCCCATTCCTCCTGAGTCGGCGTCAACTCCGTTGTTTCACAGGAGGTGTGATCCCGACAACCACACGGCGGCGGCGAAGTGCGGCGACCGGCCCCGACCCCGGCCTCTGACGGCCGGGACCACTGGAAGGCCGAGGGCTGACCCTTCGGGAGTTTGCGGGCGGAGGGACGGCCGACGATCAACAGATAACAGATGACAGAAAACGAAATCTGTCATCTGTTATCTGTTCGCTGAAAGTTGTTCGCCGCCCCCCGCCCTACAGCGCGCTGCGCTCGACCCGGCGGCGCTTGATCGTGCGGAAGCGGCGGGCGACCTGGCGGGCGAGGTCGGCGGCGCCGACCAGGCCCGCCTCGTTGCCGAGGGCCGCGTGGACGATGACGGCCTCCGGGCGGAAGCCCCGGCCGGTGAGGGTGCGCCGGAAGGTGTCCCGGGCGGGGCCGAGCAGGAGGTCGCCCGCCTCGGAGACGCCGCCGCCGATGACGAACCGGCCCGGGTCGAGGGCCGCGGCCAGGTTGGCGATGCCGACGCCCAGCCAGGTGCCGACCTCGTAGAGCAACTCGGTCGCCGTCGGGTCGCCGGCCTGCGCGGCCTCGGTGACCAGCGGGCCGGTGATGCCCTCGACGGTCCCGCCCGCGAGGGCCAGCAGCGGCTGCACCACCGGCGACTCCTCGGCGATCAGCTCGCGCGCGTCGCGCACCAGCGCGTTGCCGGAGGAGTACTGCTCCCAGCAGCCCCGGTTGCCGCACGGGCAGCGGTGGCCGCCGGGCACCACCTGCATGTGCCCGAACTCGCCCGCGAGCCCGTACTTGCCGCGGTCGACGTAGCCGTCGCGCACGACGGCCCCGCCGATGCCGGTGCCCAGCGTGAGCATCACCATGTGGTCCTCGCCGCGCCCGGCACCGAAGCGCCACTCGGCCCAGGCCGCCGCGTTGGCATCGTTCTCGACGATCACCGGGAACCGCAGCCGCTCGCTGAGCGCCTGCTGGAGCGGCTCGTTGCGCCAGTTGAGGTGGGGGGCGAAGAGCACCTTGGAGCGGTCGGCGTCCACCCAGCCGGCCGCGCCGATGCCGACGGCGTGGACGTCGTGCCGGTCGGCGAGCTCCAGCACCAGTTCGACGATCACGTCCTCGACGACCTTGGGGCTCTTGCTCTTGTGCGGGGTGTCGGTGCGCAGCTTCTCCAGCACCTTGCCCTCGCCGTCCACGACGCCCGCGACGACCTTGGTGCCGCCGATGTCGATGCCGATGGTGGGCAGCCGCAGTATCCCGGCGGGCAGGGCGCGGCGGCGGCGTTCGGCGCGCGGGCCGAGGCCGAGCAGGGTGGGCAGGACGGCCGGCCGGGTGCTGCCTTGGGGGCTGTTCACGGCTTCGGACGCTCCTCACGGGTGTCGGAACGGGTGTCGGAACGGGTGGTCTCGGAACGGGGGGCGTCGGAACCGGTGGTGTCGGAACCGGTGATGTCGGTACGGGTGTCGTCAGGGCCGGACGCGCCGCGCGGGCCGCCGCCCGCGTTCGGCCGCGCCAGCTCGTGGGAGAGCTCGGCGAGGTCGGAGCCCCCGGCCATCTCGGTGGTGAGCTGTTCGAGCCCGATCGCGTCGCGCGGGTGGCTGCCGGCCATCCGGCCTCGCTTGAGCAGGGTGAAGTGGTCGCCGACCAGGTACGCGTGGTGCGGGTTGTGCGTGATCAGGACGACCCCGAGCCCGGCGTCGCGCGCCGCGGTGACGTACTTGAGCACGACGCCCGACTGCTTGACGCCCAGGGCGGCGGTGGGCTCGTCCAGGACGAGCACCTTGGCGCCGAAGTGGACGGCGCGGGCGATGGCCACGCACTGGCGCTGGCCGCCGGACAGGGTGCCGATCGGCCGGTCGACGTCGTGCAGGTCGATGCCCATCCGGGCGAGCGCCTCGCGGGTGGTGGCGCGCATGCCGTCGGCGTCGAGGCGCAGGCCGCCCCAGCGGCGCAGGCTGCGCTCGGAGCCGAGGAAGAAGTTGCGCCACACGGGCATCAGGGGGACGACGGCCAGGTCCTGGTAGACGGTGGCGATGCCGCGGTCGAGGGCCTGGCGCGGGGAGTCGAACCGGACCTCCTCGCCGCCGACGGTGTAGACGCCCTCGTCGTGCCGGTGCAGCCCCGCGATGATCTTGATCAGGGTGGACTTGCCCGCGCCGTTGTCGCCGAGCACGCAGCTGATCTCGCCGGCCCGCAGGGTCAGCGAGACGTCCTGCAGCGCCCGGACGGTGCCGTAGCTCTTTCCCACGCCGTCGAGCGCGAGCAGTTCGCCCTCGGAAGGAATCCCGGCAGTCATCGCGGCCCCCGCTCGGCCCGGCGCTTGACGAACGCGTTCAGCAGGGCGGCGAGCAACAGCATCGCGCCCAGGAAGAACTTGAACCAGTCCGGGTTCCACTGCGCGTACACGATCCCCTTGCTGGCCATGCCGAAGATCAGCGCGCCGAGCGCGGAGCCGGCCACCGAGCCGTAGCCGCCGGTGATCAGACAGCCGCCGATGACGGCCGCGACGATGTAGATCAGCTCGTTGCCGACGCCCTCGCCGGACTGGACGGTGTCGAAGGAGAACAGCAGGTGCTGGCCGAGCACCCAGGCGCCGAAGCCGACGCCGAGGTAGAGCACGGTCTTCGTCCGGGCGACGGGCACGCCGACCGCGCGGGCCGCGGCCGCGTCGCCGCCGACGGCGAAGATCCAGTTGCCGAAGCGGGTGCGCAGCAGCACCCAGCTGCCGACGGCGAGCATGCCGAGCCACCACCACACGGTGGCCTTGACCGTCAGCCCGCCGACGGTGACCTCGGAGGCGAACAGCCAGCGGCAGGAGGCGAAGCCCTGCATGTCGGAGATCGGCTTGGTCGACACGGTGCCGGAGACGAGCTTGGTGACGCCGAGGTTGGCGCCGGTCAGCATCAGGAAGGTGCCGAGCGTGACGATGAAGCTGGGCAGCCTGGTGCGCCCGAGCATCCAGCCGTTGAACCAGCCGACCGCGAGCGCGGCGGCGAGCGAGGCGACGACGCCGACCCAGGTGACGGCGGTGAACTGGTAGGAGATCATCGACGAGGTCAGCGCGGCGGTGGTGACCAGCACGCCGGCCGACAGGTCGAACTCGCCGCCGATCATCAGCAGGGAGACCGGCACCGCCATGATCCCGATGGTGGACGCGGCGTAGAGCACGGTGCCCAGCGAGGCGACCCGCAGAAAGGGTTCGGCGGCGGCCGCGAAGACCAGGAAGACGGCGCCGGCGGCGATCAGCGCCCCGAGCTCGGGGCGCGCCAGGAGGCGCCGCAGGGCCGCCGGACGGTCCTGGACGAGGAAGTCCGCCGCACTCGGCGGGAAGCTCGACGGAGAGCCGGACGGAGCGCCGGGCGTAGGGCCGGACGGAGGGCCGGACGGGCTGCTCAACGGGTCCCCCTCGCGACGTACTCGGCGAGCGCGTCCGCGTCGTTCTTCGTGAGGATCTGCGGGCCGGTCGCGACCGGCTTGCCGCCGCCGAGCATGTCCAGGTTGGACTTGTACAGCCACAGCAGGTCGACGCCCTCGTAGCCCTGGAGGTAGGGCTGCTGGTCGACGGCGAAGCCGACGCTGCCGGACTTCAGCCCGGCGACGACCTGGGTGCCGAGGTCGAAGGTGTCGAGCTCGACCTGGCGGCGGGCGTCCTGGACGGCCTGGAGGCCGGTGGCGGCCATCGGACCGGAGAGGGTGAGCACGGTGTCGATGGCCGGGTCGGCCTGGAGCTTGGCGGAGATCGCGGCCCGGGCGTCGGGCATGTTGACGCCGTCGACGTAGAGCACCTGGAAGGAGGCGCCGGGCAGGGCGGAGCCGGACTGGGCGCCGGAGCAGCGCTGCTCCTGGCCGACGTTGCCCTGCTCGTGGATGACGCACAGGACGGACTTGCGGCCGCGGGAGGCGAGCTCGGCGCCGGCGGCCTGGCCGGCCGTCGTCTCGGCCTGGCCGATGTGGGTGAGCGCGCCGAACTTCGCGGAGTACTCCTGGCCGGAGTTGATCGTGATCACGGGGATGCCGGCGGCCTTGGCCTTGGCGAGGACGGCGGCCATGGCGTCGCCCTTGGCGAGGGTGACGAGCAGGCCGTCGACCTTCTGGTCGATGGCGGCCTGGACGAGCTGGACCTGGTTCTGGGTCTGCGCGTCGTTGGAGTACAGGAAGGTGATGTTGTCCTTGGCGGCGGCCTGCTCGGCGCCCTTGCGCACGCTGTCCCAGAAGGCGTCGCCGGGCCCGGCGTGGGTCACCATGGCGACCTTCCACCGCGGGGTGGTGACGGCGCTGCCGCCGGCGGCCGCGGCCTTGGCGCGGGCCTCCTCGGCGCGTCTGCCTCCGGTACTGCTGCAGCCGGCCACGGCGACCGCGACCGCGAGGACGGCGAGGACGGGCCGGAACCGGCGGGACGGGCGAAAGCGGGTTGTGCTCATCCCACGATTCTCTCCGTAACCGCGGTACGGGCTCGCACCGCCTCGCCCGGCGGCCGGGGCGGGGCGGACGGTAAGGTGCCTCGGGGCACCTTCCTGAGCGTCGGCTGGACACCTCGTCCGGCGGACGGCCGTCCGGGTGGCAGACTAGACGCCGATCCGAAAGCGGAACATCACAGAAACGTGATGTTCCTCTCAGGTTCCGCACAGATTCGGACGGCAACCGATCCCGGGTTCAACGCCGTCCCTTGCCATTGGAGTGCGCGCGGGCGAGTGGGGCCCGAGCGGCTTGCGATCCGGATAACGAGAACTGATGCAACTGACAGGTACGCCCTTCTTCATCCTCACGGTCGTCCTCGTGCCGGTGTCGATCGCGGTCGCGCTGTTCTTCTGGGGCAAGGTGCGCGGACCCGAACCGGTCAAGGTGCTCTCGCGGCTGGTCATGATCGTGTTCTGCCAGATCACGGCCGTGCTGACGGTCTTCGTGATGGTGAACAACGCGAACCTGATCTACGGCAGCTGGGACGACCTGCTCGGCACCGGCGACCACGTCCGCGCGGTGCCCGCCGTACCGAAGGACGACGCGGCCGGCGCGGCCAAGTCGGGCGGGGACGCCAAGCCCCCGGCGAAGGTGCTCCAGCAGTTCGGCGGCGTGAACGACCCGGCGGTGCCCGGCGACGTCAAGAAGACCGAGCTCAAGGGCCAGGTGTCCGGCGTCGACGGCGAGGTGCTGGTCTGGACGCCGCCGCAGTACGACGACCCGGCGTACAAGGACAAGAAGTTCCCGGTCGTCGAGCTGATCCCGGGCTACCCGGGCTCGTCCTCCACCTGGTACGGCACCCTCAAGGTGTCCGAGCAGCTCAAGCCGCTCATGCAGCAGGGCAAGGTCGCCCCGTTCATCCTGGTCTCGCCGCGCACCCTGCTCCTCGGCAACCACCAGGACGCCGGCTGCACCGACATCCCCGGCAAGGTCAACGCCGACGCGTGGGTCACCCGGGACGTGCCGCAGATGATCATGGACAACTTCCGGGCCGACCCCTCCCCCGATCGCTGGGCGATCGCCGGCTACTCGGCCGGCGCGCACTGCGCCGCCAAGCTCTCGCTCGCGCACCCGAACCGCTACCGGGCCGGCATCAGCCTCTCCGGCTACAACGACCCGGCCCAGGAGTCGGACTCGCTGGTCGGCAAGAACCCGCAGCTGCGCGAGGCCAACAACCCGGTCAACATCCTGAAGACCGCCCAGACCCCGCCGAAGGTCTCGCTCTTCATCAGCGGCGCCAAGGGCGACGGCTTCGAGGACGCCCAGGCACTGGCCGCCGCGGCCAAGGCCCCCACCACCATCCAGGTGCAGGAGACCACCGGCCCGCACACCACCGACCTGTGGAAGCGCATGGTGCCGAATGTCTTCGAGTGGCTGACCGGGATCATCCCCGCGCAGTAACGATCACCCGAACGACGAAGGGGCCCGCCGCGAACGTACGCGGCGGGCCCCTTCGTCATGTCGTCCCGGCGTCAGGCCAGTTCGAGGGCCAGGTAGAAGTCCACCCGGTCCTCCAGGCGCGAGAGGTCCCGGCCCGTCAGCTCCTCGATGCGGCCGATCCGGTAGCGCAGCGTGTTGACGTGGACGTGCAGCTGCCCGGCGCAGCGCGTCCAGGAGCCGTCCGAGCGCAGGAACGCCTCCAGGGTGCGCACGAGGTCCGCCTGGTGCTCGATGTCGTAGCCGATCACCTTGTCCAGCAGGCGGCTGCGGAACGCGCGGCGCACCTCGTCGGGGACGGCGGCCAGCAGGAGCACGTGCGAGGCGAGCTCCTCGGGGCCGGCCACGCACACCCGGCCGACCCGGGCGGCGGCGATCCGGCGGGCGTGCCGGGCCTCCTCCAGGGCGCCGCGCAGGCCGCCGGCCTCGGAGGCGGGGGCGGAGACGCCGAGGGTGATGCGGCCCTCGGAGCCGAGGCCGGCCTCCAGCGGGGCGAGCAGTTCGCGCAGCGTGTCGGCGGGCACGGCGGCCTCCAGCACGGGCATCACGACGACCGCGCCGGTGCCGGCCCCGGCGACCAGCGCGCGGTCGGTGGTGCCGCCGAGCGCCTCCTCCAGGACGGCCCGCACCATGCCCTCGGGCAGGCCGGTGCCGTCGGCGCTGAGCACCAGCCAGGAGCCCTCCGGGGCCTGCGGCTTGGGCTCGGCGTTCTCGTACCGGGCGGCCATCGCCGAGGAGGCGTACAGGGTGCGGCTGATCTCGGCCGGGTCGGCGTCGCGGCGCAGCCGGTCGAGCAGTTCGTCGGCCAGGCGGCGGCGCAGCCGGCGGCCCTCGTCGCGGCGCTGGCGCTCGGCGGCGACGAGGCGGGCGAGGTTCTCGGCGAGCTGCTGGCGCTTGGTGGTCCATTCGGTGACGTCGCCGGCCACGGCGAGCACCCAGTCGGCGAGCGGCGCCTCGTGCTCGGCGTCGGCGGTGGCCGGGGCGGGCAGCAGCGAGTACGCGCCGGTGGCGAGGCGGGCCCGGTGCGGGGGGCGGCGGCGCTGGCGCTGGGCGGCGAGGTGGGCGCGCACCAGCTGGTCGCGGTCCTCGGCGGACAGGCGGTCGGCGGGCCCGGCGATCACGGCGCCGGTCGGGGTGAGCACCCAGCAGTCGAGGTCGAGGTCGCCGCCGAGCAGGTCCAGGACGGCGTCCAGGCCGCCGCCGCCGGCCGCCGAGACGAGCAGCCGGTGGCGGTCGACGAGGGCGGCGAGGTCGGCGGCGCGGTCGGCGGAGACCTGCCGGCCGACGAACTCGGTGACCGTTCCGAAGGCGATGTCGTCGGGGACGGCGAGCAGGGGCATCCGGTGCCGGCGACAGGCGTCGACGAGGTCCTCGGGCACCGGGCCGACCTCGGCCTCGCCGGCCGCGAGGGCGACGGCGCCGCCGGCCGCGATGGTGCGCACGAAGCGCTCCGAGTCGGCCGGGCCGGTGCGCCAGAGCATGCCGGTGAGCACCAGCTCGCCGCCGTGCAGGTAGCGCCCGGGGTCGTGCAGGTCCGTGGTCATGACACCGCTGACCTGCCGGTCCAGCTCGTCCTCGGCCGCGAGCAGGCGCAGTCGCGGGGCGCCGGGGGCGAGCAGGTCACGGACACGCATCCGCAGACTCCTAACGGGCTGGATCGGTGGGGGTGAGGGGCCCGAACGCGCTGCCGGGGGTGACAGTGTGCCCGAACATCCGTGCTTGGCGTTACGTCCGTCCGGGACGGCGGGTCACGGGCCCGTAGCTCCCGAATCACGGCCGGATTACGGTCGTAGGTAGCGCCTGGTGATTAGCTGGACTGCGACGTTGTCCTCCTTAGAGGAACGTACAGGATGCCGGGCGGGACCACAGCCGGGGCTTCATGCCATCGGTGACTGCCAGTGGGCCCCGTCACAGCGGTTCACTGGCCACACGCCGCCGGACACAGCCCGGTGACCGGGATCCGACGCCGAGGCGACGACACGGTGGGCAGGTCCCGAACACCGGGTTCCGGGCACCCAGCCCACCCGTCCGGCCGGCGACGACTTGAGGAGACACCCGCATGGAGTTCCTTCGGCCCGCTACCTGGGACGAGGCACTCGCGGCGAAGGCTGAGTACCCGACCGCGCTGCCCATCTCGGGCGGTACGGACGTCATGGTCGAGATGAACTTCGACGTGCACCGGCCATCCGCGATTCTCGACCTGAACCGCATCACCGAGCTCACCGAATGGTCCAACGACGGCAACGTCGTGCAGCTCGGCGCCTCGGTCCCCTACGCCCGGATCATCGACGAGCTGTCCGGTCCGCTGCCCGGCCTCGCGCTGGCGGCCCACACCGTCGGCTCGCCGCAGATCCGCAACCGGGGCGGTGTCGGGGGCAACCTCGGCGGCGCCTCCCCGGCCGGTGACGCGCACCCCGCGCTGCTGGCGGCCGGGCGGGACGTGTTCGTCGAAGCGGCCTCCGTGCGCGGCACCCGGATGATCCCGATCGACGAGTTCTACGTCGGCGTGAAGCGCAACAGCCTGGCGGCCGACGAGCTGATCCGGGCCGTGCACATCCCGGTCGCCGACGGCCCCCAGCAGTTCTCGAAGATCGGCACCCGCAACGCGATGGTCATCGCGGTGTGCGCCTTCGGCTTCGCCCTGCACCCCAGGAACGGCACCGTCGGCACCGGCATCGGCTCGGCCGCCCCCACTCCGCGCCGCGCCGTCGAGGCCGAGGAGTACCTCCAGGGCGTCCTCGCCGAGCGCGGCCTCTGGGAGTCCGGCGGGCTGCTGGGCACCGAGGTGATCCAGCGCTTCGGCGAGCTGGTGAAGGCCGCGGCCTCCCCCATCGACGACGTCCGGGGCACCGCCGAGTACCGGCGCCACTCCCTGGCCGTGATGGCCCGCCGCACCCTCACCTGGTGTTGGAACGACTACAGCAAGCAGATCAGGAGCGCGGCATGAGGGTCACTTTCACCGCCAACGGCAAGCCGGTCGAGGCCGACGACGTGTGGGAGGGCGAGAGCCTCCTGTACGTGCTGCGCGAGCGGGTCGGCCTGCCCGGCTCCAAGAACGCCTGCGAGCAGGGCGAGTGCGGCTCCTGCACCGTCTACCTCGACGGCGTGCCGGTCTGCTCCTGCCTGGTCGCGGCCGGCCAGGTGCAGGACCGCGAGGTCCGCACGGTCGAGGGCCTGGCCGACGAGAACGGCGAGCTCGGCCTCGTCCAGCAGGCGTTCATCGACGCCGGCGCCGTCCAGTGCGGCTTCTGCACCCCCGGCCTGCTGGTGCAGACCGACGCCCTGTTGGAGCGCGACGAGCAGCCCAGCGACAACGACATCCGCGAGGCGCTGTCGGGCAACCTGTGCCGTTGCACCGGCTACGAGAAGATCATGGACGCGGTGCGGCTCGCCTCCGCCCGCAAGTGCGCCGGTAAGGGGACTGCGGAATGAGCACGCGCACGATCCAGGGGCAGAAGAACCTCCAGAACATCGACCAGGCGTCCAAGGACGGCATCGGCGGCTCGCCGCTGCGCCCGGACGGCAACCTGAAGGTCAAGGGCGAGTTCGCCTACTCGTCCGACATGTGGCACGAGGACATGCTGTGGGGTATGGCGCTGCGCTCGCCGCACCCCCGGGCCAACATCCTCGGCGTCGACATCTCCGAGGCGCTCAAGGTGCCCGGCGTGTACGCCGTCCTCACCCACCAGGACATCCCGGGCTCGAAGTTCTACGGCCTGGAGATCCAGGACCAGCCAGCCCTCGCGATCGACAAGGTCCGCTACCACGGCGAGGCGATCGCGCTGGTCGCGGCCGACCACCCGGAGACGGCCCGCCGCGCGGTGAAGAAGATCAAGGTCGAGTACGAGGTGCTCACCCCGATCGTCACCGAGGAGCAGTGCCTGGACCCGGAGACCCACGGCTACGTGCACGAGCCGCACGAGTTCAAGTCGCACGGCTACGGCAACATCTGCCACGAGCAGAAGCTGGTCTCCGGCCTCGGCGTCACCGACGAGGTCCGCGCGCTCGCGGACGTCATCGTCAGCGGCGACTACGAGGTCGGCATGCAGGACCAGGCCTTCCTCGGCCCGGAGTCCGGCCTCGCCGTGCCCGCCGAGGACGGCGGCATCGACCTGTACATCGCCACCCAGTGGCTGCACGTCGACCGCGAGCAGATGGCCCCGGTGCTGGACCTGCCCGAGGAGAAGGTCCGGCTCACCCTCGCCGGTGTCGGCGGCGCCTTCGGCGGCCGCGAGGACATCTCGATGCAGATCCACGCGTGCCTGCTGGCGCAGCACACCGGCAAGCCCGTCAAGATCGTCTACGCTCGCGACGAGTCCTTCTACGGCCACGTGCACCGCCACCCGGCGAAGATGCACTACGAGCACGGTGTCACCCGCGACGGCAAGCTCGTCTTCGCCGACTGCCGGATCGTGCTGGACGGCGGTGCCTACGCCTCCGCCTCCCCCGCCGTCGTCGGCAACGCGGCCTCGCTCGGCCACGGCCCGTACGTGATCCCGAACGTCAAGATGCACGCCATCGCGCTCTACAGCAACAACCCGTCCTGCGGGGCGATGCGCGGCTTCGGCGCGGTGCAGGCCGCGTTCGGCTACGAGACGCAGATGGACCGGATCGCCGCCGAACTGGGCATGGACCCGGTCGAGTTCCGCCAGCTCAACGCCATGGCCGAGGGCGACTTCATGCCCACCGGCCAGCAGATCGACTCGCCGGCCCCGGTGGCCGACCTGCTCCAGCGGGTCAAGGACATGCCGCTGCCCCCGCCGCTGGACACCGCCCACCTGGACGTGCGCCAGCTGCCCGGCGCGCTGTCCAACACCTCGCACGGCGAGGGCATCGTGCGCGGCGTCGGCTACTCCGTCGGCATCAAGAACGTCGGCTTCTCCGAGGGCTTCGACGACTACTCCACCGCCCGGGTGCGCCTGGAGGTGATCGGCGGCGAGCCGGTCGCCATGGTGCACACCGCGATGGCGGAGGTCGGCCAGGGCGGCGTCACCGTGCACGCCCAGATCGCCCGCACCGAGCTCGGCGTCGAGCTCGTCACCATCCACCCGGCCAACACCGAGGTGGGGTCGGCCGGTTCGACCTCCGCGTCGCGCCAGACCTACATGACCGGCGGCGCCGTCAAGCTCGCCGCCGAGGCGGTCAAGCGCGCGCTGATCGACAAGGGCCGCCGCCGCTACGGCTGGCTGCACGACGACATCACCCTCGTCGGCGGCAAGGTCGTCTCCGAGGGCGCGGGCCCGCTGGTCTCCATGGTCGACCTGCTCGGCGACGAGGCCATCGACCTCACCCGCGAGCACCACCACCGCCCGACCCAGGCGTTCGACAAGGAGACCGGACAGGGCTTCGGCCACGTCCAGTACACCTTCTGCGCCAACCGCGCGGTCGTCGACGTCGACGTCGAGCTCGGCCTGGTCAAGGTGGTCGAGCTGACCGCCGTCCAGGACGTCGGCAAGGCGCTCAACCCGCTCTCCGTGGTCGGCCAGATCCAGGGCGGCTGCACCCAGGCGCTCGGCCTCGCCGTCATGGAGGAGATCATCGTCCGGGACGGGAAGGTGCGCAACGCCTCCTTCACGGACTACCTGATCCCCACCATCCTCGACACCCCGCCGATCCCGGTCGAGATCCTCGAACTGCCCGACCCCAACGCCCCCTACGGGCTGCGCGGCGTCGGCGAGGCCCCGACCGTCTCGGCCACCCCGTCGATCGTGGCGGCCATCCGCAACGCCACCGGCCTCGCGCTCAAGCGGATCCCGGTCCGCCCCGAGCACCTGACCACCGAACAGCCCGGCTGACCCCGGCCGTTCACCGGACGTCCCCGGGGCGGCGACCGTCTTCCCCGCCGCCCCGGGGCAGCACCACCCGGCACCACCAGCACCAACCCCCACCTCGCAGTTGAGGCGACTCCCATGCACCACAAGCCGATACGCGAACGCACTGTCCCGCTGCCTCTCCCACGCCGGGGTTCTGCAGCGGTGCGCACCACCTACGCACCGCCGGCACAGCCACAGAGTGCGCCCAGTGAGTCGATTAGTCCCCCTGCGCCGGATTCGTTGCCTGGCAGTCAGGTCGGCTCGCCCACCCCAACCCCCTTTGAACCTTGGGAGTGGACATGACCCGGATCCCCACGGAACCCGGCACCACCGAAGACAGACCCGCCGAGGACGACACCCCCACGTCGGTCCCGGCAGCACGGCCGAACAGCGCGCTCGACGCGTACTTCAAGATCTCGGCCCGGGGATCGACGCTCGCCAACGAACTACGCGGTGGTCTCACCACCTTCATGGCGATGGCGTACATCATCCTGCTCAACCCGCTCATCCTGAGCGGCGCGGACGTCACCGGCGTGAAGCTCGACCACGCGGCGCTGACCACCGCGACGGCCCTCGCGGCCGCCGTCACCACGATCCTCATGGGCGTGGTCGGCAACGTGCCGCTGGCCCTCGCCGCCGGCCTCTCCGTCTCCGGCGCGGTCTCCGCCCTGGTCGTCCCGCACACCACGTGGCCGCAGGCCATGGGCCTGTGCGTGATCTACGGCCTGCTGATCGTCCTGCTGGTCGTCTCCGGCCTGCGCGAGAAGATCATGAACGGCATACCCCTGCCGCTCAAGCACGCGATCACCATCGGCATCGGCCTGTTCGTCACCATCATCGGCCTCTACAAGGCCGGCTTCGTGCACACCGGCGGCCCCACCCCGCTGTCGCTGGGCCCCTTCGGCGAGCTCTCCGGCTGGCCCGTCCTGATCTTCTGCCTCACCCTGCTGACGATCTTCGTGCTGATGGCGCGCAACGTGCGCGGCGCGATCCTGATCGGCATCGCCGGCGGCACCGTGGTCGCCATCGTCGTCAACAAGCTGGCCCACGTGCCGGCCAAGGCCTGGGCGAACTCCGTCCCGGTGTGGCCCGGCAGCCCGGTCGCCGCACCCGACTTCAGCCTCTTCGGCCACGTCGACCTCTTCGGCGCCTTCGGCGGCAAGGGCATGGGGGCGATCAGCGCCTCCGTCGCGGTCTTCACCCTCGTGCTCGCCGGCTTCTTCGACGCGATGGCCACCATCATCGGCGTCGGCACCGAAGCGGGCCTGGCCGACAAGCAGGGCCGCATGCCGGGCCTGTCCAAGGCCCTGTTCATCGACGGCGCCGGCGGCGCGGTCGGCGGCCTGGCCGGCGCCTCCGGCCAGACGGTCTTCGTCGAGTCCGCCACCGGCGTCGGCGACGGCGCCCGCACCGGACTCGCCTCCACCGTCACCGGCGGCCTGTTCGCCCTGATGCTGTTCTTCTCCCCGCTGGCCGGCATCGTCCCGGTCGAGGTCGCCTCCGCCGCGCTCGTCGTCATCGGCTCGATGATGCTCAGCCAGGCCCGGCACATCGACTGGTCCGACCGCGAGGTCGCCATCCCGGCCTTCCTCACCTGCGTCCTGATGCCGTTCACCTACAGCATCACCGCGGGCGTGGCCGCCGGTGTCATCTCGTACACGGTCATCAAGGCCGGCCAGGGCAAGTGGCGCGAGCCCGGCGTCCTGATGTGGATCCTCACCGGCGTGTTCGTCGTGTACTTCGCGCTCTCGCCGATCAAGTCCTGGCTGGGCGTGCACTAGCCGCGGCGCGCGGGCGGCCAACTGCGGCACGGTGACCGCTCGCACACCAACGCCGCCGTACGGGATCGTTTCCCGTACGGCGGCGCCCCCGCTACTGTCGAAACGTGTAAGGAGCCTCCCGACATGCAGGACATCGCCGACCAGCTGCAGGCCTGGCACGCGTCCGGGCGCTCCTTCGCCGTGGCCACCGTCGTCGGCGTCTCCGGCAGCGCGCCCCGCGACCCCGGCGCCGCCCTCGCCGTCGACGCGGACGGCGAGGCGATCGGCAGCGTCTCCGGCGGCTGCGTCGAGGGCGCCGTGTACGAGCTGTGCCAGAGCGCCATCGCGAGCGGCGAACCCGTCCTCGAACGCTTCGGCTACAGCGACGAGGACGCCTTCGCCGTCGGCCTGACCTGCGGCGGGATCCTCGACGTGTTCGTCCAGCCGGTCGTGCCCGGGGCCGACCCCGGCCTCGACGCCGGCATCGCCCACATCGCCGCCGGCACGCCCGTCGCGCTCGCCCGGATCATCGCCGGGCCCGGCGGACTCGTCGGCGCGACGCTCGCCGTCACCGCCGACGGCGCGACCGGGGCGCTGTCCCCGGCCCCCTCGACGGTCGGCGGGCTCCAGCGGGCCATCGTCGCCGAGGCCCGCGCCATGCTCGACGCCGGACGCACCGGCCGGATCGTCCTCGGCCTCGACGGCCGCCCCTGCGACGAGCACGACCAGGGCACCGTGACCTGCTTCGTCGAGTCCTACGTGCCCGCGCCGCGGATGATCGTCTTCGGCGCCATCGACTTCGCCGCCGCCGTCGTGCGGATCGGCCGCTTCCTCGGCTACCACGTCACCGTCTGCGACGCCCGGCCCGTCTTCGCCACCGCCCGGCGCTTCCCCGACGCCGACGAGGTCGTCGTCGACTGGCCCCACCGCTACCTCGACTCCCAGCTCGACCGGATCGACGGGCGCACCGTGCTCTGCGTCCTCACCCACGACGCCAAGTTCGACATCCCCCTGCTGGAGCGCGCCCTGCGGCTGCCCGTCGGCTACGTCGGCGCGATGGGCTCCCGCCGCACCCACCGCGACCGCAACGCCCGGCTGCGCGAGGTCGGCCTCACCGACGCCGAGATCGCCCGGCTGCGCTCCCCCATCGGCCTCGACCTCGGCGCCCGCACCCCCGAGGAGACCGCCGTCTCGGTCGCCGCCGAGATCATCGCCCACCGGCGCGGCGGCAGCTGCCTCCCGCTCAGCGCCGGCAGCGGGCCGATCCACCACGACGTGGCGGCGGCGGAGCCCGCGGACAGCCAGGCACCGCGCACGCACGCCGCCTGACGGGCGGGGGCGGCTCGCCGGCCGACGCCGACGGGCGCCGGCTGACGGACCGGCTCAGCGCACGACGCGGTAGGCCTCGAAGACCTGCGGCGGGTCGGCCGGGATGCCGACGTCCTGGAGGATCGGCCGCAGCACCTCGGCGAAGCGGTCGAACGCCTCGCGGCTCTCCCACACGTCGGTGACGTGCCAGCCGGTCGCCGTCGGACCGGCCACGTGCGACACGATGCCCGCGACGGGCAGGTCGGACGGCAGGTTGAAGCCGGTGGTGCTGCCGGTCAGGGCCTTGATCACCCCGTCGTACTGGGCCTGGGTCACACCGGGGATGTCGAAGGTCACAACGATCGCCATAGCGGGCTCCTTCTCGGCTGGGCAGTGGCCCAACCAGTGCAGCCCGCCACGCCCGCCGCGGCCACCCACCGGCCGCCACGCGGGTGACGTTGCGGCCCCTGGTGGCCGGCGCGAGGCTGGAGTTGCGGACTCACCCCGAGCCCGGGCAAGGAGCACCTGCCATGCGCGTCCTGCTGGACATCGAAATCGACACCGCGACCACGAACAAGCTGATCGCCGACGGCACGGTCGGCGAGAGGTTCGAACGGATCATGGCCGCCCTCAAACCCGAAGCGGCCTACTTCTTCAACCGCAACGGCCACCGCGCCCAGATCATCGTGGTCGACGTCCCGGACGAGGCCGCCCTGCCGTCCATCTGCGAACCGTTCTGGCTGGAGTTCAACGCGACCGTGCAGACCCACATCTGCATGAACCCCGACGACCTGCGCGAGGGGCTGTCGCGGCTGGGGCGCTAGCGGCCGGCGGCCGGCCCGGTCCGCTCAGTCGGACAGCGCGAGCTTCAGCCCGAACCCCACCACCACCGTGCCCGTCACCCGGTCCATCAGCCGGCGCGCCGACGGACGGCGCAGCCAGCCGCGCACCACCTGCGCGAAGCCCACCAGGACCGCCGACCACAGCCCGCCCTCCACGACGTGGACGCAGGTCAGAGCCACCCCGGCGGCGAAGTGCGGCGCCCCCGACGGGATGAACTGCGGCAGCACGGCGACGTAGAAGACCCCGACCTTCGGGTTCAGCAGGTTGGTCAGCGCACCCCGCCGCCACCCGTACCGGAACCCGCCCCGCGCCGGCGCCTCCTCCTCCGCGGCCTGCACGCCGCGGCTGCGCAGCATCCCGACGCCCATCCACACCAGGTACGCGGCCCCGCCCCAGCGCAGCACCTCGTACGCCACCTGCGAGGCGGTCAGCAGCGCCGTGACCCCGGCCGACGTGAGCGTCCCCCAGACCAGCGTCCCCGTCTGGATGCCGAGCACGACCCCCCACGCCTGCCGCCGCCCCGCCAGCGCGGACGTCCGCAGCACGAGCGCGGTGTCCAGTCCGGGCGTGAGCGTCAACAACCCCACGACGAGGGCGAAGGACCACAGGGCAGTCGTCATCTCCATGGGCCGCCATGGTACGGACGAACCACGACGGCTTGCGCGGGTACCCCCTGCACACATGGCAGACCAGCACACCGCCGCCGGCACCGCCGACCTCGCCGCCCGATCGCAGCGCACCTGGGACGAACCCTTCTTCACTGCCGTCCATCGCCCGGTCGGGACTGCGACTACAGACGACGTCTGGGCCGACAAAGCCGTGGCGTATGCGCGCGCCAGGAAAGAGCGCGAACGGACACGGGAATCGAGCAGGACGTAAACCGTCCGTCACCCGCGATCCTCCGCCGTACTGGCAGGACCAGGCCGCGATGTGCGGTGCGCACCCGCTGTCGCAGACCCGTACCGGCCTCAGGTCACGTTCAGGCGGGCGGCCAGGCGCAGGAGGGCGGGGCTGAGGCGGCTGAGGAGGCGGGCGGCCTTGGCCTCGGGGGTGACGGGGACGACGGGCTTCTTCGTGCGGACGGCCTGGAGGATCGCGGCGGCCACCTTCTCCGGCGGGAAGCCGCGGCGGGCGTAGAGCCGGGCGGCGCGGGCCTGCTTGGCGGCCTGCTCGTCGGCGGTGGTGGCGGAGAAGGTCGAGGTGCGGGTGATGTTGGTGTTCACGATGCCGGGGCAGATCGTGGAGACCCCGATGTCGTGGGACGCGAGGTCGGCGCGCAGGCAGTCGGAGAGCATGAACACCGCGGCCTTGCTGGTCGCGTACGCGGTGAGCGCCTTGGACGGCAGGTAGGCGGCGGCCGAGGAGACGTTGACGATGTGGCCGCCCTCGCCGCGCTCGGCCATCAGGGCCGCGAAGGCGCGGCAGCCGTGGATGACACCCCACAGGTTGACGTCCAGCACGCGCCGCCACTCCTGCTCGGTGGTCTGCAGGAACGTCCCGGAGTGGCCGATGCCCGCGTTGTTGACCACGACGTCGGGCACGCCGTGCTCGGCGGCCACGGCCTTCGCGAAGGCGTCCACCGCGGCGCCGTCGGCGACGTCCACCCGGTAGGCGTGGGCCTGCGGGCCGATGAGGGAGGCCAGTTCGGCGGTGCGCTCGGCCGCGGCGAGGTCGAGGTCGCACACCACCACCCGGGCGCCGTCCTCGGCGAAGGCGAGCGCGGTGGCCCGGCCGATGCCGCTGCCGCCGCCGGTGACGACGACCAGCGGGCCGTCGCCCTTCGCCGGACGCCCGTCGCCCGCCTCCGCCTTCGCCGTGAACTCGCGGACCATACCGGCCACGTGCGCTCCCTTCTCCAGCAGCGCCGACCAGTGGCCGGCCCGCAGCGTCCGTCGGGTGAGGTTCGGGGCCCAGCGCTCCAGGCCCTCGGAGAGGTAGGTGCCGACGTAGCGGTCCCGGGTGAGGGTCACCAGCTGGACCGGCACCTCGGTCGGCCGCTCGCGCGGACTGCCCAGCGCGGAGCGGAAGTTGGCCCGGTACAGCTCGATGCCGCGCACCGCGTCCCGGCGCAGGCCCGGCTGCGGGTGGCCCGGGCGGGGGGTGACGTGCTCCAGGTCGCGCAGCACCCGCGGCCACGCGCGGGCGAGGCCGAGGCGCCACACGCCCGGGCCGAGGAACGGCAGGTGGAACGCGGTGATGTACCAGGAGTGCAGGCCCTGGTGGAGCAGCTGCCCGAGGTGGCGCGGGGTGGGGCGGCGCAGCCGGTGGCGCAGCCAGTACCCCATGTGGTCGAGGCAGGGCCCGGACATCGTCGTGTAGGACGCGATCCGGGCCTCCGCGCCGGGCGAGGTGACGGCCTCCCAGGACTGGACCGAGCCCCAGTCGTGGGCGACGACGTGCACCGGGCGCCCGGGGCTGACCGCGTCGGCGACCGCGAACAGGTCGTCGGCGAGCTGCTCCAGGCGGTAGCCGTCGCGGGTCGCGGGGGCGCCGGAAGCGCCGGCGCCGCGGACGTCGTAGCGCACCACGTGGTGGTCGCGGGCGAGGTCGTCGGCGACGTCGTCCCAGACGGCGTGGGTGTCGGGGTAGCCGTGCACGAGGAGGACGGTGGGGGCGTCCGGGTCGCCCTGCTCGTAGACGGCGAGCGGCAGGCCGCCGGAGCGGACGGTCCGGCGGGTCTTCGGGCTCTCGCTCATCGGGCTCTCGCTCATCGGGCGGTCTCCAGGGCGGTGGGCTCGGGCGTGGGCTCGGAGGTGGGGTCGGACGTGGGCGCGGACTGGAACGTGGGCCCGGACGTCCAGCGGCGGACGTGCGGCAGGTCGTCGTCGAGCCAGTAGGCGTCGTCCTCGGTGACGACCAGCAGCTCCTCGAACTTGATGCCCACGCCCCGGAAGGCGATGTGCGGCTCCACCGCCCACAGCCCCGGGGTAGGCATGTGCCGCGACGAGCGGCCGTCCGCCCACAGCGGCGAACGGCCGTGCAGGCGCTCGGAGACCAGCTCGCGGCCGAGGGTCTGCAGGGTGCGCACGCCGAAGCCGAAGACGGTGACCCCGGCCGGGCCGCGCGCGGTCGTCCTCGTCACCTGGTGGCCGATCACCCGGCCAGGGTAGACCCGGTGGCGGTTGTCGTAGCCGTGCTCGGCGAGCTGCGCGTCCACGGCCGCGTACACCTCGGCCAGCGGGCGGCGGGCCCGCACCTCGGCCAGGATCAGCTCCCGGTAGACCCGCAGGTCGGCCGCGAGGCGGTCCCAGACCGGGTTCTCCCCGACCTTGCCGCCATAGCCGATGTCCGCCGTGTAGCCGTCGACGATCGGCGCGCAGTCGAGGACGTACGGCATGCCCTCCTCCAGGCGGCGGTTGCCCGCGAAGAACTGCAGCGGGGTGCGGAAGTGCCGGAACGCCGTCCGGTCGCCGAACCACGCGAACGGGACGTGGAAGAAATCCTGGACCCCGGCCGCCACCAGGCGCCGGCGCAGCTCGGCGGTGGCCTGCCGCTCGGTGACGCCCGGCTCGATCCAGGCGGCGACCTCCTCGGCGCAGTCGTAGGCGAGCTGCTGCGTCTCGCGGAACCGGGCGAGGTCGCGCTCGTCGTACGGGAAGGACGGGGTCGGTTTCGCCGTCGGGGGCAGCTTCGCCGTCGGGGGCAGCTTCGCCGTCGGGGGCATCGGGGCTCCTTCTGCAGGTCGAGCACGCTCGTGGGGGGCGCCTGGGGGTCAGGGGTCCGGCTAGAGGTCCAGGACGAGGGTCTCGCCCTCGGCGGCCCGGGAGACGCAGGGCAGCAGGGCGCCGGCGGCCCGCTGCTCGGGGGTGAGGCGGCGGTCCCGGTGCTCGGGGCCGCCGGCCAGCACGCGGACCTCGCAGGTGCCGCAGAAACCCTGGTGGCACGAGTACGGGAGGTCCGGCCGGGCCTCGCGCAGCACGTCCAGGGCGGACCGGTCGGCCGGCACGTCGAGCGCCGGACCGTCCGCGCCGAGCCGCACCGTGAAGGGCTTGCCGCCGGTGATCGGGGCGGCCCCGAAGCGCTCGAAGTGCAGGGCCCCGGCCGGGGAGGAGTCCAGCGCCCGCTGGACGGAGGCCAGCATCGGGGCCGGCCCGCAGCAGTAGACGGCCGCGCCGCGCGGGGCGTGCGCGAGCAGCTCGTCGCCCGTCGGGACGCCGCCGTGCTCGTCGTCGGTGCGCAGCACGACCCGGCGCGGGTCGAGGGCGCGCAGCTCGTCCGCGTACGGGAGGGTGTCGGCACTGCGGCCGACGTGGACGAGCCGCCAGTCGAGGCCGTGGCGCTGCGCTTCGCGGGCCATGGGGAGGAGGGGGGTGATGCCGATGCCGCCGGCGAGGAGGAGGACGGTGGGCTCGGCGCAGAACGCGAAGCCGTTGCGGGGGCGGCGGGCGGTGAGGCGGGTGCCGCGGTGGAGGGTGTCGTGGATCTCGACGGACCCTCCGCCGCCTCCGGGGAGCCGGCGGACGGCGATCCGGTAGGTGGCGGGGTCGGCGGGGTCGCCGCTGAGGGAGTAGTGGCGCTCGCGGCCGGAGGGCAGGGCGAGCCGCAGGTGGGCGCCGGGCTGCCAGCCGGGCAGCGGGCCGCCGGAGGGGTCGGCCAGCGTCAACTCGACGACGTCGGTGGCGAGTTCGCGGCGGGCGGCGACGACCAGTTGCAGCAGCGGGGTGGGCCGGCTGAGCGGGCGGCGGGGGTTGCGGCGCAGCAGCGGGCCGCCGAGGGCCGGGGAGTAGCGGTCGCCGAAGGCGGTCAGCCGCCGCATGAAGCCGTCGGCGCCGGGGCGGCCGTAGAGGTCGGGGGGCGGGTTGAGCAGGTCCATCCGGCGGGCTCCTTGGCGTCGGTGCGGGCGGGGGCGGGCGGGGGCGCGCGGGGGGCGGCTGGTGGCTCGTGGCGGGCAACCGCCGACGGCTGACGGCTGACAACTTTCAGATTTCAGATAACAGATAACGTTTCCTGTTATCTGAAATCTGTCGGCCGTCACCTGTCAGCCACCCCCGTCACCCGCTCCCCGCCACCGCCACCGCCGCTGCGCGGGCGGCCGGGGAGGTCGCGAGGTAGCCGAGGGCCTGGCTGGAGGAGCCCTCCTGGGTCGGGTGGTAGCCGGGCTTGAGGTAGCGCAGGCCCGAGCGGATCGAGTTGACCGGGTCGGGCAGCAGCCCGCGCTTGGCGATCCGGCCGGCCTCGCGCCAGGTGGGCTTGATCCGCCCGTCCAGGGTGGGGTCGGCGGCGAGCATGAACCGGGCGCCGCGCACCCACAGGTGCACCAGCAGCGGCCCGGAGACGGCCATCCCGCGGATCCGGCGCAGGTAGCCCGGGTCGAGGTGGACCATCAGGTCGTAGGCCACGCTGCGGTGTTCGACCTCCTCGGCGCCGTGCCAGCGCAGCAGGTCGAGCATCGTCGGGTCGGCCTTGGCGCGGTCCAGGCCGGGCGAGTTGAGCACCCAGTTGCCGAGGAAGGCGGTGAAGTGCTCGATGGCCGCGATGAACGCGACCCGCTCGATGATGTTCTCGCGCCGCCGGGCGGGCGACAGGCCGGGCTTGTCGCCGAGCACGCGCCGGAACAGCCAGGCGACCTGCCGCACGTACGGACGCGGGTCGAGCCCCTGCCCGAGGAGGTGGTCGAGGACCTCCTGGTGCGCCTCCGCATGGATGGCCTCCTGGCCGATGAACCCGAGCACCTCCTCGCGCAGTTGCTCGTCCCGGATCAGCGGCAGCGCCTCCTTGAACACCTTGACGAACCAGCGCTCCCCCTCGGGCAGCAGCAGGTGCAGCACGTTGATGACGTGGGTGGCCATCGGCTCGTCGGGGATCCAGTGCAGCGAGAGGGCGGCCCAGTCGAAGCGGACGTCCCGGGGCTCCAGGACGAGGCTCTCGTGCACGCGGGCCGCAGGGGCGGCGAGGGCGGGAACGGGGGTGGATCGGGGCATGGCGGGCCCTCCTGACCTGGGGGCGGCGGCTCGGGGCGGCGGCTCGACTCAGGGAAACGTACTCGCGGGTAGCGACGGGGACAAGGGTTTCGGCGACCCTTATCGACATCGAGTCTAATAAGTGATGTGCGCCGGAGAACGCCCCGGGAAACGCGCGGAGCCCCACCGGTTCTCCGGTGGGGCTCCGTCGAACGGACGGCGGTGCTCAGACCGCCATCGCCAGCATCACCGGCGCCGCCCGGGCCGCGAGCAGTTCGGCCGCCGCCCTGAGCCGGTGCACGTTGTCCACCGGCATCGACCTCGCCAGGCAGCCGACCGTGCTGCCCGCCGTCACCGGGACGGCCGCGCACACCGTGCCGAGCGCGTACTCCTGAATGTCCAGCACCGGGACGGTGGCCGGCTGCCGCTCCAGACGGTGCATCAGCTGGTCGGCGTCGGTGACGGTGCGGGAGGTGAGCCGGGCGACCGGGTGGCGGGAGAGGTGGTCGCGCCGGCCGTCCGAGTCGAGCTGGCTGAGCAGGCACTTGCCGATCGCGCTCGCGTGCGCGGTGGCCCGGAAGTCCACCCACTCGTGCACCGGCGGGGCGTACTCGGACGAGGAGACCGCCTCGACCGTCAGCTCCCCGTCGTGGTAGCGGCCGAAGTACACGGCGGCGCCCAGCTCGTCGCGGATCTCGGCGAGCTTGCGGTTGAGCCGGGCGCGGACGAGCTGCTCCCGGTTGTGCTGGCCGAGCAGCGCGAAGGTGCCGCCGAGCACCCAGCCGCCGTCCTGGCACTGGAGGTAGCCCTCGATCTCCAGGATCTCCGCGAGCCGGCGCACGGTGGGCAGCCCGAGCGAGGTCTCCCGGGCGAGGGCGACCAGGGTGGCGCCGTCGGAGTGCCGGTCGACGGCTTCCAGCAGTCTGAGGGCGTGCTGCAGGGAGGTGAACGGACCGGGCAGTCCCTGGTCCAGCGCGGCGTGACGACCCGGGGCTGGTGTCGACATGTCGTCCCCTTCCGATGTCCCCCACGGAGCGACCGCGGGCGTCCTCCAGCCTATCGACCCGAAGGCTCCGGCAACTGCTCTCCGTGAATATTCCGTGCAGCTCCGTATTCACGGATTTGCCGGGCGGCGCACGGAGGCACGCGGGGGCGGAAAACGCCGCGACGGGCCCTCCCCCACTGCCCAGGGGGAAGGCCCGTCGTGCGGCCGCCGGGGTGCGGGCCCCGGCGGCCGGTGAGGGTGGAGGAGGAGCGGAGGGGGCGGAGCCCGCGTCAGCCCTCGTCGCCCGCGCGGAGCTTGGCGACGGCCGCCTCCAGGCGGGCGCCGTACTCCTCGTCGGCGGCGTGGAAGTGGGCCAGGTTCTTCTCGACGATGTCGTCGCGCGTCACCTGGGCCAGGAAGCCCGCGATGTTGTCGATCAGGCGGGTCTTCTCGCCGGCCGACATGAGGCGGTAGAGCTCGCCGGCCTGGAAGAAGTCGTCGTCCTTGGTGTGGGCCGGCGTGGTGTAGGTGCCGGTGTGGCCGTCCAGCTTGACCGGCGCGGCGAGCGCGTTGTCGGTCTGGGCCGGGCCGTCGTACGAGTTGGGCTCGTAGTTCTTGGCGCGGCCGGCGCTGTTGGCGGCCATGAAGCCGTCGCGGCCGTAGTTGTTGGCCTCGGTGGCGCGCGGCGCGTTGACCGGCAGCAGGGTGTGGTTGACGCCGAGGCGGTAGCGCTGGGCGTCGGCGTAGGCGAACAGGCGGCCCTGGAGCATCTTGTCCGGGGACGGGCCGATGCCGGGCACGAAGTTGTTCGGCGAGAACGCGGACTGCTCGACGTCGGCGAAGACGTTCTCCGGGTTCCGGTTGAGCACCAGGCGGCCGACCTTGACCAGCGGGTAGTCGGCGTGCGGCCACACCTTGGTGAGGTCGAAGGGGTTGAAGCGGTAGTCCGCGGCCTCGGCGACCGGCATCAGCTGGACGTAGAGGGTCCAGGACGGGAACACGCCGCGCTCGATGGCCTGGTGGAGGTCGCGCTGGTGGGAGTCGGCGTCGGCGCCGAGCACCTCGGCGGACTGGTCGCCGTCCAGGGAGCGGATGCCCTGGTTGGTCTTGAAGTGGTACTTCACCCAGTACGCGTCGCCGTTGGCGTTGACCCACTGGTAGGTGTGGGAGCCGTAGCCGTTCATGTGGCGGTAGGAGGCCGGGATGCCGCGGTCGCCGAACAGCCAGGTGATCTGGTGGGTGGAGGCCGGCGAGTGGGCCCAGAAGTCCCAGACGTTGTCGGCCTCCTGCACGCCCGTGTACGGGTCGCGCTTCTGCGAGTGGATGAAGTCGGGGAACTTCACCGGGTCCTTGATGAAGAAGACCGGGGTGTTGTTGCCGACGAGGTCGTAGTTGCCCTCGCCCGTGTAGAACTTCAGCGCGAAGCCGCGCGGGTCGCGCACCGCGTCGCTGGAGCCGAGGGCGCCGGCCACGGTGGAGAAGCGCAGGAAGACCTCGGTGCGCTTGCCGACCTCGGAGAGGAAGTCCGCCCGGGTGTACTGCGAGACCTCGTCGGTGACCTCGAAGTAGCCGTAGGCGCCGGAGCCGCGGGCGTGCACCACGCGCTCCGGGATGCGCTCGCGGTTGAAGCGGGCGAGCTTCTCCAGCAGCTGCTGGTCCTGGATCAGCAGCGGGCCGTACTCGCCGGCCGAGGCCGAGTTCTGGTTGTCGGCGACCGGGGCGCCGGACTCCGTGGTCAGGATCTTGGACATGGAGGGGTCCTTCAGGTGTCGGAACAGGCGGTGCGTGACGAGGGGAGGAGGTGGACCGGGCGGGGGCTCAGACGCCGAGCAGGCGCCAGAGCGCCGAGCGGCGCCGCGAGGAGTGCTCGCCGTCGGGGCCGTCGGACGGCTGGAGCGCGGCGACGGCGGCGGTGGCCGCGGCCGGGTCGGCCAGCGGGCGGGCGGCGGTCAGCGCGGCGGCCTCGTCGGCGCTCAGGCCTGCCTCGGCGAGCGCGGCGGCGGCCTCGGCGGCCGGGACGGCGTTGAACCAGCGCAGCGCGAGGGCCGCGCGGCCCGCCTCGGTGAGCCGGCCGGTGAGGCGCAGGCGGGCGAGGCCGCCGTCCGGGTAGACGTTGATGCGCACGTGGGTCACCGGTCGGCCGACGTCGAGCCGGAAGCGGTGGCGGGTGTCGGGCTGCAGGCGGGTGCGGGGCAGGATCTCGAACCACTCGCCGTCCGCGCCCTCGGAGGGGTTCCCGCCCGTGGAGGCGTCGAAGCCGACGAGGTCGGCCCAGCCGGGGGCATTGGCGACGAAGTGGGTGGTGTCCACCTCGGCGGCCAGGACCTCACCGCCCCCGGCCAGGGCGATCTGCACCCAGTCGTTGGCCTTGTCGCGCCGACGCCGGGTCTCCCAGCCCTCGCCCATGACGGAGGCGCGACCGGGAGCGTTCAGGTTGTGCGGGGAGGAGAAGTAGCGGTCGGACGCCGCCTCGGCCACGCCGCCGTACTCCTGGGCGGCGAGGTCGAAGGTCAGGCCGTCGAGCTCGCGCGGGTCGGGCAGCACCTCGCCGTGCACGCGCAGGCGGGCGACGCCGCCGTCCGGGAAGATGCTCAGGCGCACGTGGGTGTAGCGGGTGTCGTCCTCGACGGCGAACTCGTGGACGGTGTCGCCCTTGAGCGCGGTGCGCGGCACCAGCGTCGTCCACTCCGCGGCGGCGACCTCCTCGGGCGAGGGCCGGCCCGGTACGGACGCGGCCTCGACGCGGGCGCTCTCCGGGTAGTTGCCGGTGAAGTGGGCGGTGTCGACGATCACGCCGCGGATCACGCCGCCGGTGCCCAGCCGGACGATCGTCCAGTCGTGGTCCTGGTCGGTGGGGTGCGGCTGGTCGGCCGAGACGCCGCGGCGGCGCTTGGACTCCCAGCCGTCCATGATCTGGCCCTTGTGGCCGAAGGTGTGCGGGCGGAACTCGGCGGGCTTGGCGACCAGCAGGTTCTCGGCGTCGGCGAAGGTGTCCTCGTTGGTGGCGACGACGCCCGCGCCCAGCAGCCGGGAGGCCAGGTTGACCAGCTCTGTGAAGGGAGCGCTCGGGGTGTCGGCGGTGGTCACGTCGTCTCCTCGGTTCGAGTCGGTGCGAGTCGGTGCGGGTGGGTGCGGGCCGGGCGGCGCGGGTCAGTTCGACCCGGGCGGGGCGGCCGCGGGGGCGGGGGCGGCCGGGCGGGCCAGCTGCCGGCCGAACGGCTCGGCGGCGGTGTCCACGACCCGGCCGCGCAGCCAGGTGGTGCGCACGGCGCCGGCCAGGGTCAGCCCGGCGTACGGGGTCACGGGGTTGCGGTGGTGCAACTCGTTGGCGTGGACGGCGAATTCGCCGTCCGGGTCGAAGGCGACCAGGTCCGCGTCGCGGCCCACCTCGATGGCGCCCTTGGTGGCGCTCAGGCCGGCCAGCTCGGCCGGCCCGGAGGCCATCCAGCGCACGACGTCGCCGAGGGTGTGGCCGCGGCGGCGGGCCTCGGTCCAGACGGCCGGCAGGCCGAGCTGGAGGGAGGCGATGCCGCCCCAGGCCGCGGCGAAGTCGCCGCTGCCGCCGTGCGCGGGCAGCAGCTTGAGGTCGGGGGTGGACGGCGAGTGGTCGGAGACGACGGCGATGAACTCGCCCGCCGCCAGGGCCGCCCACAGCGCGTCGCGGTTGGACTCGTCGCGGATCGGCGGGCAGCACTTGAACGCGGTGTCGCCGTCCGGCACCTGCTCGGCCGCGAGGGTCAGGTAGTGCGGGCAGGTCTCCGCGGTCACCCGCACGCCGTCCTCGCGGGCCTGGCGCAGCAGCGGCAGGACGGCGGCGGAGGACACGTGCAGGATGTGGACGCGGGCGCCGGTGCGCCGGGCGGTGTCGAGCAGCCGGGCGACGGCCGCGGTCTCCGCGTCGGCGGGGCGGGAGGCGAGGAAGTCCCGGTAGTGGACGCCGGGTTGCTGCGGGGCGGCGGCGAGGACGGCGGGGTCCTCGGCGTGGATGATCGCGAGGGCACCGATCCGGGCCTGCTCGGCCAGGGCGGTCTCCAGGTCGGCCGCCTCGACGTGCGGGAACTCGTCGACGCCGGAGGGGGCGAGGAAGCTCTTGAAGCCGAACACGCCCTCGCGGTGCAGGGGTTCGAGGTCGGCGGCGTTGCCGGGGATGGCGCCGCCCCAGAAGCCGAGGTCGACCCAGGTCTGGCCCTCGGCGGCCTTCCGCTTGACGGCCAGTCCGTCCACGGTGGTGGTGGGCGGGACGGAGTTGAGCGGCATGTCGATGATCGTGGTGACGCCGCCGGCCGCGGCGGCCCGGGTGGCGGTGGCGAAGCCCTCCCACTCGGTGCGGCCGGGCTCGTTGACGTGCACGTGGGTGTCGACCAGGCCGGGGAGCAGCGCGGTGTCGCCGAGGTCGACGAGCCGGCGGTCACCGGCGAGGAGCGAGCCGTGCGCGGCGATCTGCGCGATCTTCCCGTCTCGGATCAGCACGTCCGCGGGGCGCTCGCCGTCGGGCAGGACCACCCGCCGGGAGCGGATCACCGTGGGCTGGCTGACAGGCATGGGGGACCTCCGAAACCTGGGAGTTGGGGGTGCGGGGACGCCGGACCGGCCGGGGTGGGCGGTCGTCCGGGGCGCTCGGAGAAGGAGGGAACCGAAGGATTGCCGGGAGCCTAGGCCCGCCTTCAACAAAACGTCAATGGAGGAACGTACGAGTGTTCGCGCGCCCTGGCCGCCACGCGTACGCGGGTGCACGGCTCAGCCGCTCAGCAGTGCCCCGGCCAGCCGCTCCCCCGCGGTCTCGGCCAGTTCGGCGGCCTTGGTCATGCTGTCGCCGGGCTGTTCGGCCAGGTCGGTGAGGGCGATCGCGGTGGTGAAGCCGGCCGAGCGCCACTCGCTCTCCGACAGTTCCAGCCGCCCCGCCACAGCGGCCACCCGAACCCCCGCCCGAGTGGCCGCCGCGGCGACGCCGGCGGGGGCCTTGCCGTGGAGCGTCTGCGCGTCCAGGCAGCCCTCGCCGGTGACGACGAGGCGTGCCCCACGCACGGCCTCGTCGAAACCCAGCAGTTCGAGCAGCAGCTCGATACCGGGTCGCATGGTGGCGCCGAGCAGGGCGAGGGCGGCGAAGCCCACCCCGCCCGCGGCCCCGGCGCCGGGGGCCTCGCGCACGTCCCGCCCGGCGGCCTCGGCGACCTTGTCCGCGAAGCGGGTCAGGCCCTCCTCCAGGACCACCAGGTCGTCGCCGTCCGCGCCCTTCTGCGGGCCGTAGACGGCGGTGGCGCCGCGCGGGCCGAGCAGCGGGTTGTCGACGTCGCAGGCCACGACGACCTCGACGCCGGCCAGCACGTCGGCCAGCGGGCCGAGGTCGATCGTCGCGAGCCTGCGCAGCGCGGCGCCGCCGGGCGCGAGTTCGTTGCCGTCCGCGTCGCGCAGGCTGACGCCGAGCGCCTGGACCACGCCCGCGCCGCCGTCCGTGCAGGCGCTGCCGCCGAGGCCGAGCACGATCCGCTTGGCGCCGAGCGCGACCGCCCGGCCGATCAGCTGGCCGACGCCGAAGGAGCCGGCCGCGAGCGGGGCGGTGCGCCCGCCGGGGAGCCGGGCCAGGCCGGAGGCCTGCGCCAGTTCGACCACGGCGGTGTCGTCCCGCACCGCGAGCGCGGCGTCCACCGGCAGGCCGGTGGGGCCGGCCACCTTGGCCGGGACGCGGGTGAAGCCGGCCGCGAGCGCGGCGGCCAGGGTGCCCTCGCCGCCGTCGGCGACGGGCAGTTCGCGCACCTCGGTGCCGGGCGCGGCGCGGCGGATGCCGGCGGCGATCCGGGCGGCGACCTCGGCGCCCTCCAGGGTGCCCTTGAACTTGTCGGGAGCTACGACCACATGGCCCTGGTGGGGGGTGGCGGGCATGGCGCGGTCCTCTCCGTACGGGTGCGGCTGGTTCTTCAAGCTTGGGCCCGGGCGGCCCGGGGGTGCCATCCCCTGCCCGGACGATGCCGGTCAGGGCCGGCACTGAGCTGGGCTGCCCCGGAGGGCGGCCCCCTCCCGCCGTTCCCCTCGTCCCGCTTCCGACGTACGAGGGGCTCCCCTCGGCAGGGAGGGGGCCGGGCGACGCGTCACTGGCACGACCGAAGTGCCCCCGACAGGGAGGACGCGTCACCGGCTGGGTCGACCGGCAGGCGGGCGGATGAGCCCCGGCCCGGCTGCCGGTCGGGCCTGGCCTCCTGGTGGCGCGGGCACGACCGGATAGGTACACGCCACCAGGAGGAGTCTGTGCGGGCTCCCCCGGGGGGGAGCCCGGCGGGTTACTTGACCTCGCGGCCCGAGAGCCGCTCGACGCCGCGCAGCAGCGCCGAGTGGTCGAGCGAGCCGTCGCCGTTGGCGCGGGCGGAGGCGACCAGCTGGGCCACCACGGCGCCGACCGGCAGCGCGGCACCGACGGCGCGGGCGGCGTCGGTGACGATGCCCATGTCCTTGTGGTGCAGGTCGATCCGGAAGCCCGGGGCGAACTCGCGGTTGAGCATGTTCGCCTTCTTGCGGTTGAGCACGGTCGAGCCGGCCAGGCCACCGCCGAGCACGTCCAGCGCGGCGGCGAGGTCGACGCCCGCGTTCTCCAGGAAGACCACGGCCTCGGCCAGGACCTGGATGTTGACGGCCACGATCAGCTGGTTGGCGGCCTTGACGGTCTGGCCGGCGCCGGCCGGGCCGACGTGGACCACCGTGGTGCCGAGGGCGTCGAACAGCGGCTTCGCCTCGGCGAAGTCCGCGGCCTCGCCGCCGACCATGATGGACAGGACGGCCTCGACGGCACCGGCCTCGCCGCCGGACACCGGGGCGTCCAGGGCGCGCACGCCGTTCTCCACGGCGGCCTTGCCGACCTTGATGGAGGTCTGCGGGGTGATCGAGGACATGTCGATCACGAGGGTGCCGGCCTTCACGTTCTCCAGCACGCCGCCCTCGCCGAGGATGACCGCCTCGACGTGCGGGTCGGCCGGGACCATGGTGATGACGACCTCGGCGTCCTTGACGGCCTCGGCGATGCTGGCGGCACCCCGGCCGCCGGCCGCGACGACGGCGTCGATCGAGTCCTGGGAGAGGTCGAAACCGGTGACGTCGTGCCCGGCCTTGACCAGGTTGATGGCCATGGGCTTGCCCATGATGCCGAGGCCGACGAAGGCGATCTTGCGGCTCATCGCGTCGTTCCTTTGTACGTAGGTGGGGAGGGCCGGGTGGCCGGCCCGCGGGACGGGCCGGGGCGCGCTCGCGGCGCGGCGCGCCCGGTGGCGCGGTGCCGCCTCGCGGCGCGGCGCTACTTCGCGGCGCGCAGCTCGCGCGGCAGCCACCCGAAGCTGTCGGCGCTGACGCCGGTGGAGGGGCGGTACTCCAGGCCGATCGAGCCGGTGTAGCCGGCGGCGGAGAGGCGGGCGAAGAGGTCCTCGAAGTCCAGCTCTCCGGTGCCGGGCTCGTTGCGGCCCGGGTTGTCGGCGATCTGCACGTGGCCGATGCGGTCGGCGTAGGTGTCGATGACGGCCGCCAGGTCCTCGCCGTTCTTGGCCAGGTGGTAGAGGTCGCAGAGGAACTTGGCGTTGCCGAGCCCGGTGGCCGCGTTGACCTTGTCGACGATCTCGACCGCGGCGGGGGCCGACACCAGCGGGTAGTCCGGGGACTCGACCACGTTGAGGGCCTCGATCAGCAGGATCGCGCCGATCTCGTGCGCGGCCTTCGCGGCCAGCACCAGGTTCTCCAGCGCGAGCGCGTCCTGCTCGGCCGGGTCCACGCCCTCGACCCGGTTGCCGTACAGCGCGTTGAGCGCGGTGGCACCGAGCGAGGCGGCGAGCTCGGCGGCGACCGGGACGTTGGCCCGGAAGCGCTCCTTGTCGGCCGGCACCGAGACCGTACCGCGGACGCCCTTGCTCAGGTCGTCCAGGAAGTTGAGGCCGGTGAGCCGTACGCCCGCGTCGGTGAAGGCCTTGCGGAGCGCGTCCTGCTCGGCCTGCGAGGGGGCGTGCTCCTCGCCGAAGGGCCACCACAGCTCGGCGGCCGTGAAGCCGGCGGCGGCGGCAGCGGCCGGGCGCTCCAGCAGCGGGAGCTCACCGAACAGGATCGACAGGTTGACCGTGAAGCTGTGCCGGGAAGCTGCCGTCACGTCACTCACCTCTCACTCTCTTCCGACATCCTCAACTTCCACAATCCGGAAGAGGGATTCTGCGTGGTGGAAGCATCTCCGCCCCGCCGATCGACTGTCAAGGCCGCCGCAACAATTTGTTGAAGTGGCCCGGAAACCCCTCCGCGAGGGGCCCGGCGCTGTCCGATCACCCAGGGCCTGCCCCGCCCCACCCCCGCTCGCTACAGTGAGCGGGTGCGATTGATGGTGGAGTTCACGACAGAACCGTTCGAGCTGGACACGTTCCCCGAGCACGCCGCGGCGGCCCGCAAGGTCGTCGACGAGGCCGGCCTGGCCGTCTCGGTCGGCCCCTTCGGGACCGGCGCCGAGGGCGAGGCCGACCAGGTCCTCACCGCGGTGACCAGGCTGCTCCGCGAGACCCTGGACGCCGGCGCGACCCGGATCTCGGTCCAGGTCAGCGTGCTGGGCGACGGCGAGGGCAACGGCGGCGCGGTGGCCGACGCGACGCGGGAGGAGGGCGGTACGCCGTGACCGAGCACGTGGAACACCCGCTCGCCGCGGCCGTCAAGCCGCTGCTGGACGCGGTCGGCGCGACGCCCGTCCCGCTGGGCGAGGCGAAGGCCGAGGACGTCGTCCTGGAGTGGGAGGGCGCCCCGGCGCTCGCCGTCCGGCTGCCGCACCTGAGCAGCGCGCTGGACCGGCTGCTGGCCGAGATGACCCGCCAGTTCGACGGCCGCCCGCTGGCCGAGCTCGACCGCTGGGAGAAGCAGCGGGTCGTCGCCCTCCTGGAGGAGCGCGGCGCCTTCACCGTCCGCCACGGGGTCGAGACCGTCGCCTCGGCGCTCGGCGTCAGCCGCTTCACCGTGTACAACTACCTCAACCGCCAGGACGGCTCGAAGTCCTCCTGAGGCACCCGTGGGCACCGCCGGCGGAACCCTCCCAAAACGGGCAGCCCCGCCGGTGCGTTCCAGTGTGGGCCGCCCTCCGGCGGGGCACACTTGGCGAATCGCACACGAAACGGCCCGGCAACACGGGCCCGCCCAAAACGTAACCACCAACCGTTAAACAAAGTGTTGACGGCCGGGTGGGGCCGATCTAGCTTGTGCGGGTGGCACCACTCTTCAGGAGGTCCACCTGTGACCAACCACCCCCACGCCCTCGACGCCCTCGCGGCGGCCGACGCCGCCGAGCTTGAGGCGATCCTGCTGGAGATCTGCTCCAGCCCCCGCTGGGCCGCCGCCGTCGCGGAGGCCAAGCCCTGGTCGGACCGCAGCGCCCTGCTCGCCGCCAACGCGGCGGCGATGCGGTCGCTGACGGTCGCGGACCTGCACGACGCGATGGCCGGCCACGCCCGGATCGGCAAGCCCAAGGCGGGCGACGCCACCTCCGAGCGCGAACAGGCCGGCATCCACGGCGTGGACCAAGCGCTCCTCGACGAACTGCACGAGGCCAACGCCGCCTACGAGGCGAAGTTCGGCCACGTGTTCCTGATCTGCGCGACCGGCCGTACCGCGGCCACCATGCTCGCCGCCCTGCGCGAGCGCCACCCCAACGACCCCGCCGCCGAGGCGGAGATCGTCCGGGGCGAGCTGCGCAAGATCAACGACATCCGCATCAACCGGCTGCTCGACGAGTCCTGAGCCGGTTCTGACGTATCGTCAGTTCCGTTTCCCGGCACGATCCACGACCGACCCGACGGATCTTCGTTTCTGACGATTCGTCAGATCATCGTGAGGCCGCGCCGCGCTCGGCGAAGCAACCCCACATCTGCCATCAGTAAGGTCACTTCACCCATGACTGGCATCTCCACCCACGTGCTCGACACCAGCCTCGGCCGCCCGGCCGAGGGCGTCCCGGTCGAGCTCGCACTGCACACCGAGGGTGGCTGGAAGGTGCTCGGCACCTCCGCCACGGACTCCGACGGCCGGGCCAAGGACCTGCCGGCCGTGGAGGCGGGCTCGGTCGTCCGGCTGCTCTTCGACACCGCCGCGTACTACGCGCGGCGGTCCGCGGAGACGCCGTTCTTCCCCGAGGTCTCGATCGTCTTCACGGTCGCGCCCGCGCAGCACCACTACCACGTGCCGCTGCTGCTGAACCCGTTCGGATACTCGGTCTACCGCGGAAGCTAGTAGACCGACCTGGAAGCTCAAGGAGCCAAAGTCATGGCCCACGTGCTCGGTCAGAACCAGTACGGCAAGGCGGAGAACCGCATCGTACGCGTCTACCGCGACTCCACCCGGCACGAGATCAAGGACCTGAACGTCTCGGTCTCCCTCCAGGGCGAGTTCGAGGACGTCCACCTCACCGGTTCCAACGCCAACTGCCTCCCCACCGACACCACCAAGAACACCGTCTACGCCTTCGCCAAGGAGTACGGGATCGAGTCGGCCGAGGCCTTCGGCATCATCCTCGCGCGGCACTTCGTCGACGACACCGAGCGCGGCGTCGTCCACAGCGCCCGCATCCGGATCGAGGAGTACTCCTGGGACCGGATCAAGACCCCGGACAGCTCGGCCCGCTTCATCGGCTCCGAGGAGGTCGGCCACTCCTTCGTCCGCACCGGCCAGGAGACCCGCACCACCGAGGTCGTCTACGACGGCGAGACCGTCCAGGTCGTCTCCGGCCTCAAGGACCTCATCGTCATGAACTCCACCAACTCGGAGTTCTGGGGCTACATCAAGGACAAGTACACCACCCTGCAGGAAGCCTACGACCGGATCCTCGCCACCCAGGTGACGGCCCGCTGGAAGTACGGCTACAGCGGCCGTGACGGCGAGGCCCAGCCCAACTGGAACCGCTCCTACACCCACGTGAAGCGGCACCTGCTGGAAGCCTTCGCCGAGACCTACTCCTACTCGCTGCAGCAGACCCTGCACTCGATGGGCACCCGGGTCCTCAACAACCGTGCCGAGGTGGACGAGGTCCGCCTGGAGCTGCCCAACAAGCACCACTTCCTCGTCGACCTGGAGCCCTTCGGCCTCAAGAACGACAACGAGGTCTACTACGCCGCGGACCGCATGTACGGCCTCATCGAGGGCACCGTGCACCGCGAGGGCGTCGTCCCGGTCATCCCGGTCGTCTGACCTCCCCCACCATGGACACCGCCCGGCATCGCCGCACCCTCCGGCCCTCATCGGCCGGCCGAGTCCGGGCGGTTCGCACCACCTCCGGCACCACCCCTTGCAGCACCTCCAGCACCACCCTTGTCACTACCTGTTCCACGTGTTTCTCCACCCCCACCCACCGGAGTTCGTGCCTGCCTCACGGCGGCCGGCCCGGGGCACTGGAGAGGCCGGCCGAGGGACCCTTGCACCGCCGTCCCGCCCTCGGTCAGGGAAGTATCCGGCAGTCTCCAGCGCCACGGGCGCGCCGGGAGCCGCGGGCACAAGAGGGGCTCGACATGGCACCCAGCAACACCAGCACCACCGACGGCGGTTCCACCCCTGCAAGATCTTCCGGTCCGGGCGGCGTCCCAGGCCTCCCCGGCACGCCGCCCGGACCGGGAACCCACCCCGTGGACGAGGTGCTGTCCCCGGTGAAGCTCGTCTCCACCGGACTCCAGCACGTCGCCGCGATGTACGCGGGAGTCGTCGCACCCCCGCTCATCGTCGGCGCCGGCGTGGGGCTCTCCCCCGCCGAACTCGCCCTGCTCATCTCGGCCAGCCTGTTCACCGCCGGACTGGCCACCCTGCTCCAGACCCTCGGCGTCTGGAAGATCGGCGCGCGACTGCCGTTCGTGAACGGCGTGTCGTTCGCGGGCGTCGCGCCCATGATCGCCATCGCCAACGAACACGGACCGAAGCACGCCCTCCCGGTGATCTTCGGCGCGGTGATCGTCGCGGGGGTCCTGTGCTTCCTCGCGGCACCGTACTTCTGCAAGCTCATCCGGTTCTTCCCACCCGTCGTCCAGGGCACCGTGATCACCCTCATCGGGGTGTCCCTGCTGCCGGTGGCGGTGAACTGGGCGCGCGGCGGCTCGCCGGGCGCCCCCGGATTCGGCTCCATGCGGGCCATCGGCCTCGCCGCGATCACCCTCGTCGCGGTGGTGCTCTGCAACCGGCTGCTGCGCGGCTTCTGGCAGCAGCTCTCCCTGCTCGTCGGCCTGGCGTTCGGCACCCTGATCGCCTTCCCGCTGGGCCTCGCCGACTTCGGCCCGGTCAAGGACGCGAAGGTCTTCGCGCTCCCCTCCCCGTTCCACTTCGGCGCCCCCGAGTTCGACGCCGCCGCCATCGTCTCGCTGTGCATCGTCATGGTGGTCTCGATGACCGAGTCCACCGCCGACATGCTCGCGCTCGGCCGAATAGTCGACCGCGAGGCCGACGAACCCACGCTCGCCGCCGGCCTGCGCGCCGACGGCCTGGCCACCGCGCTCAGCCCGGTCTTCAACGGCTTCGCCGCCAGCGCCTTCGCCCAGAACATCGGGCTCGTGGCACTGACGAAGATCCGCAGCCGCTACGTCGTCGCGGCCGGCGGAGGCATCCTGGTCCTGCTCGGGCTCTTCCCCGTGCTCGGCTCACTCGTCTCCCTCGTACCGCAGCCCGTCCTCGGCGGCGCCGGGATCGTGCTCTTCGGCACGGTCGCGGCGAGCGGCATCCGCACCCTCGCGGAGGCCGGCATGGAGTCCGGCTCGAACACCATCCTCGTGTCGGTCTCGCTCGGTGTCGGCATCGTGCCGATCGCCGTACCCACGTTCTACGACGCCTTCCCGGAGGCCGTCCGCACCCTGATGCACTCCGGGATCTCGGCCGGCACCGTGACGGCCGTCCTGCTCAACCTCCTCTTCCACCACGTCGGGGCCGCCCGCCGCGCAGCGGCCGGCGATCCACCCGGCACGACGGTGCCGACGGTGACACCGTCCTGACCGGCGGGGTGGGGGCGCGTGCCCGCTCGACGCGCCCCCACCCGTCACCCGCCGCCGCCCCTCCACGGGCGCGCAGCACGCGGCACCGCTCTCGCCCTCCCCCATAGGAGCAACACCATGGCAGTCCAGCCCCCACCCGCCGACCAGCGGATCGTCATCGAGAACGCCGCCATCGCGACGGTCGACGCCAACGACACCGAGCACGCCCGCGGCCACGTGGTCATCCTCGGCAACAAGATCGAATCGGTCGGCAGCGGCCCCGCCCCCGCCTGGCTGGACAACGTCGTGCGCCGGATCAACGCCGAGGGCCACCTCGTCACCCCCGGCCTGGTCAACACCCACCACCACTTCTACCAGTGGATCACCCGCGGCCTCGCCCAGGACAACATCCTCTTCGACTGGCTCGTCGCCCTCTACCCCACCTGGGCCCGCATCGACGAGAAGCTCGTCCACGCCGCCAGCCAGGGGTCCGCCGCCGCGCTCCTCAAGTCCGGCTGCACCACCGCCTCCGACCACCACTACGTCTTCCCCAAGGACGGCGGCGACGTCCTCGGCGCCTCCGTCGAGGCCGTCCAGGAACTCGGCCTGCGCTTCACCGCGCTGCGCGGCTCCATGGACCGCAGCAAGAAGGACGGCGGCCTGCCCCCGGACCACGCCGTCGAGGAGCTCGACGACATCCTCGCCGCCTCCGAGGCCGCCGTCGACAAGTACCACGACTCCTCCTTCGGCTCGATGCTGCACGTCGCCATCGCGCCCTGCTCCCCGTTCTCCGTCTCCACCGACCTGCTCCGGCAGTCCGCCGAACTCGCCCGCCGCAAGGGCGTACGGCTGCACACCCACGGCTCGGAGACCGCCGAGGAGGAGCAGTTCTGCAAGGAGCTGTTCGGCATGGGCCCGACCGACTACTTCGAGTCGGTCGGCTGGCTCGGCGAGGACGTGTGGATGGCGCACTGCGTCCACATGAACGACTCCGACATCGCCAAGTTCGCCGAGACCGGCACCGGCGTCGCCCACTGCCCCTCCTCCAACGCCCGCCTGGCGGCCGGCATCGCGCGCGTGCCCGACATGATCAAGGCCGGCGTACCGGTCGGCCTCGGCGTCGACGGCACCGCGTCCAACGAGTCCGGCGAGCTCGGCACCGAGCTGCGCAACGCCCTGCTCATCAACCGCCTGCACGGCTACCCGACCGCGCTGACCGGGCGCCAGGCCCTGCGCCTGGGCACCATGGGCGGCGCGCGGGTGCTCGGCCGGCAGAACGAGATCGGCTCCATCGAGGCCGGCAAGCTCGCCGACCTGGCGCTGTGGAAGATCGACGGGATCATGCACTCGTCCATCGCCGACCCGGTCGCGGCCCTGACGTTCGGCGCGCTGCCGCCGCTGTCCGTCCTCTTCGTCAACGGCAACGCCGTCGTCGAGAAGGGGCAGCTGACCACCGTCAACGAGGACCGCATCGCGCGCGACTGCGCCCGCGCCGCGAAGGAGCTCGCGGCCCGCCCGGTCTGACGGACCGGTAGCCCGCTCCTCTTCCGTTCCCTGTACTCCGGGCCGCCCAGGGACGGTGCGTGACCCGGACTCCGCACGCCACACCCGGCGCGCGGACCGCAGCCCCGGACCCACGGCGAGGGTCCGGGGCTGCGGCGTGCCCGGGGGGCGCCGAACGGATAACAGCGAACAGATAACAGATGACGAAAGTTGTCATCTGTTATCTGTTCGCTGTTATCCGTCTTTGGTTGTCCGTCTGCTGTCGGCCCCTAGAACAGCCCCCGCAGCCGTCAGGCTGGTCAGGCCGTCAGGCCGTCAGGCTTGGTCAGGCTTGGTCAGGCCGTGCGCCCCAGCGTCGCCAGGTAGGCGCGCCACCCGCCGTGGTGGGTGATCTCGCGGTGGACGCCGCGCTCCAGCTCCCCGCGGGCGAGCAGCATCGACAGGCACGCGGAGCCGTCCTCCAGCTCGATCACGCCGAGCTCCAGTTCACGCGGCTCCCCGGGCAGGATGACGTCCCGCAGGCGCTCCAGGCTGATGTCGTACAGCTCGCCATCGATCGCGCTGTCCACGTCCGGGTCCGCCAGCAGCCCCGGGCAGACGTCCGTCCCGCCGCTGTGGTCGATGGAAAAGAAGCGGTAGCCGGGGGCGGTCCGGGCCGGCCCGATCAGCGCGTCGGCGACCTTGGCGTGGAACGGTCCGCCGGCCATCGCCTGGCCGTTGAAGAAAATGCGTGCCATGGGTGAACTCCTCACGAGAACAAGGACCACGGCAAAGGGGCCGTGGCAAAAAAGGCCGTTCCGCACGGCGACGAGAGGACAGGTGGATTCGTCGCCGTACGGAACGGAGTAGTGGCCCGCCGGCATGCGCCACCGCGGCAGGCGTGCGGCGGTGGCACCGGCGGATAGCTTGGGGTCAGCCCAGCAGGGGCAGCGCGGGGAGGGTCAGGAAGTCCGCGAACTCCTCGGCCAGGGCGACCTGTTCGAAGAGCTGGGCGGCCTCGCGCCAGCGCCCGCCGGCGTACCCGGCCTCGCCCAGCTCGGCGCGGAGCTCGGCCAGCTCGGTGGCGACCAGGCCGCGCACCAGCTCGGCGGTGGCCTTCTCGCCGGTGTCGGAGAGCACGACGCCGTTGTGGATCCACTGCCAGATCTGCGAGCGGGAGATCTCGGCGGTGGCGGCGTCCTCCATCATGTTGAAGATGCCGACGGCGCCGAGGCCCCGCAGCCACGCCTCGATGTAGCGGACGCCGACCTGGACGGCGTTGTGCAGCCCCGCGTGGGTGCAGGTGCCGCCGGCGCCGGCGATGTCGAGCAGCTGGGCGGCGGTGACCGGCTCGGACGGCCCGGGATTGTCCTTCTGGTTGGGCCGCTCGCCGAGCACGGCGTCGAAGGAGGCGCGGGCGACCGGGACGAGGTCCGGGTGGGCGACCCAGGAGCCGTCGAAGCCGTTGCCGGCCTCGCGGTCCTTGTCGGCCCTGACCTTCTCCAGGGCGGCCGCGTTGACCTCGGGGTCCTTGCGGCTGGGGATGAACGCGGCCATGCCGCCGATCGCGTGGGCGCCGCGCTTGTGGCAGGTCTGCACCAGCAGGCGGGTGTAGGCGGCCATGAACGGCGAGGCCATGGTGACGCTGTTGCGGTCCGGCAGGATGTAGTGCTCGCCGGCGTCGCGGAAGTTCTTGACGATCGAGAACAGGTAGTCCCAGCGGCCGGCGTTGAGTCCGGCGGCGTGGTCGCGCAGCTCGTAGAGGATCTCGTCCATCTCGAACGCGGCGGTGATGGTCTCGATCAGGACGGTGGCGCGGACGGTGCCGTGCGGGATGCCGAGCTGCGCCTGGGCGTGCGTGAACACGTCGTTCCAGAGCCGGGCTTCGAGGTGGCTCTCGGTCTTCGGGAGGTAGAAGTACGGGCCGGAGTTGGGGTCCTCCGGACCCTTGGCGAGCAGCCGGGCCGCGTTGTGGAAGAAGTACAGGCCGAAGTCGAAGAACGCGCCGGCCACCGGGACGCCGTCGACGAGCAGGTGGTTCTCGTCGAGGTGCCAGCCGCGCGGGCGGACCACGACGGTGGCGAGTTCGGCGGCGGGCTTGAGGGTGTAGGCCTTGCCGGCGTCGCTGGTGAAGTCGATCCGGCCCTCGTAGGCGTCGATCAGGTTGACCTGGCCGCTGACGACGTTCTCCCAGGTCGGGGAGGTCGCGTCCTCGAAGTCGGCGAGCCAGATCCGCGCGCCGGAGTTGAGGGCGTTGATGACCATCTTCCGGTCCGTGGGGCCGGTGATCTCGACGCGGCGGTCCTGGAGGGCGCGCGGCGCCTCGGCGACCTTCCAGTCGCCGGCGCGGACGTCGGCGGTCTCCGGGAGGAAGTCGAGCGTGCCCGCCTGCGCGATCTCGGCGCGCCGGGTCTTCCGCCGGGCGAGGAGGTCCTGCCGGCGGCCCTCGAACGCGCGGTGGAGGCCGACGACGAAGGCGACCGCCTCCGGAGTGAGCACCTCCTCCGCCCGGTGGACGCGCGGACCGGCGACAGTGACGACCGGAGCGGCGGGGGAGACGCCGGGTCCCTGATCTGTGGCCATGAGCAGGACACTCCTAAGACGGTTGAGCCTGGCGAAGGGAGCTCCGGTGGGAGCTTCCTTTGGGGAACTTCCTTGATCCGAACCCACCTGTCGGCGCATTCGATTCTGTAAGGTGGAGACTAGTTTCCGCGATACAGAATTTCAACGGTTTGTTGATGTGATCGCCGGGACTCTACTCCTCCCCGACAGCGAAGGGAACGCCGGTGGTTGCGACCCCCGACACAGCATCGACGACGGGCGCCGACCGCGCGAGCGGCGGCGTGCAGTCCGTCGAACGCGCCTTCCAGCTCCTGGAGGCGCTGGCCGACTCCGGCGGCGTGGCGACGCTCAGCGAGCTCTCCACCACCTCCGGCCTGCCGATGCCGACCATCCACCGCCTGGTACGTACCCTCGTGCAGCAGGGTTACGTCCGCCAGGACACCGCCCGCCGCTACACCCTCGGCCCCCGGCTGATCCGGCTCGGCGAGACCGCCGGGCGCCTGCTCGGCAGCTGGGCCCGCCCCTACCTGGCCGAGCTGATGGAGGCCACCGGCGAGACCGCGAACCTCGCGGTCCTGGAGGGCGGCGAAGTGGTCTACGTCGGGCAGGTGCAGTCGCGCCGCTCGATGCGGATGTTCACCGAGGTCGGCCGGCGGGTGCAGCCGCACTGCACCGGCGTCGGCAAGGCGCTGCTCGCCCAGCTCCCCGAGGAGGAGGCCCGCGCCATACTCGGCCCCAACACGCTGCCCGCGCACACCGAGTACACCGTCACCGACCCGCAGGAGCTGCTGCACCAGCTCGCCGAGGCGCGCGAGCGCGGGTACGTCGTCGACGACCAGGAGCAGGAGATCGGGGTGCGCTGCATCGCGCTCGCCGTCCCGGGCGCGCCGACGCCGACGGCGCTGTCGGTCTCCGGCCCCGAGGCCCGCATCCGGGCGCTGGAGCAGCAGGACGGCGCGGCCTCGCTCGTCCCGGTGATGCACAAGATCGCGGCCCGGCTCGGACAGGTCCTCGCACCCTGATGGGTGGTCAGTTGAGGTGTCATGCGCAGGAAGTCGGACTGGTCGACTTCCTGCGCACGCGTTCCTCCGTTCGAGCGGACGGAGGGCGGGGCGCGGCGACGGCCGCCCGCCGCTCGGCCACCCTGGTGCGGACGCGGCCCGCGACAGCGCAGGCGGCCCGAGCACGAGGGCATGGTGAACGGCGATGGAGCGCAGGCGCAAGAGGCTTCGCGGCAGGACGGGGAACGCGGCACGGAGCGGGACGTGGCTGACGGTGGCCGTGGCGGCGGGCTGCGCGGTGGCGACGCTGACCGCCGACCCGTCGTGGGCCGGGCAGCGGCCCGACCCCCGTCCGGCAGTGCAGCTCGCGCCGGCGAGCCGGGCCGCGGCGCTGTCCGACTCCGACCTGGAGGTCGTCCGGCTCGACCCCAGCCCCGCGCCGCCCGGCGGCACCACGACCGTGCACGCCTTCGTCGCCAACCTCGGCCCGGACACCACCGCCTCGCCCTTCACCGTGATCGTCACCCTGCCGGAGGAGGTGACGGCGGTGGGCCCGTACTTCCCCGAGAACTGCGAGGCGTTCCTGGGCCGCGAGGTGCGCTGCACCTTCGGCCCCGGCCTGCCCGAGGGACGCAGCGCGACCGCGCTCGTCACGGTGCGGATCTCCCCCATGGCGCATACGGGCCTGCTGACCGGCGGGAAGGTCACGGTGATCAGCCCGGACGACCGGCACCCGCGCAACAACCGGCAGCCGTTCGACATCAGGGTCGTCGAGACGGCTGCCGGCTGATGGCTACCGTGTGCCGGTGCGGTTACCGGTAGACGCGGACGTAGTCGGCGGCGAAGGTGATCGGGGCGGTCCCCTGCGGCGCGGGGTGGTACTGCCCCGCGCACACCGACAGGTTGAGGATCAGGTACGCCGAGAAGTTCGCGCCGACGCCCTTGCCGTCCGAGAACACCTTCACGCCGTTGACGTACCAGTCCACCGAGGTGGCGCCGTAGTACGTGCCGATGGTCACCCACTGGTCCTTCGCGACGGCGCTCGCGTTGGTGTAGTAGTCGAAGTTGCCCGGGTTGACGTGGTTGGTCAGCTCCAGGAGGTTCGGGTTGTCGGGGTGGTACTCGAAGGAGTCGATCTCCCCGTTGCCGTTCTTCCAGGTCCACAGGGCCGGCCAGGCGCCGGAGCCGGCCGGCAGCTTGACCCGGGTCTCGGCGTAGTCGCCGGTCTTGACCTGGAAGCCCTCGCTGGAGCCCTCGGTGGTGAGGAAGCCGGTGTTCCAGGACTGCTTGCCGTTCTCCAGCGTGTTGCTGCCGGGGGTGGCGGTGAAGGTGGCGACGCCGTTGGCCACGCTGACGTTGTTCGGGTCCAGCCAGTCGAGCTTGTTGTCGTCCGGGTTGTGGTTGCCGTACTTGTACGCGGTGCTCTTGTCGCCGACCCAGCGCTGGCCCCAGTTGATCGGGCCGTTGAACTCGTCGGACCAGGTCAGCGACTTGCCGGCGATCGGGGAGGACGGCTCCGGGGTGCTCGGGGTGGCGGTGGCGCTCGGGGTCTGCGTGGGTGCCTGGGTGGGTGCCTGCGTGGGTGCCTGGGTGGGCGTGGGGGTGGGGGTGGGCATGGCCGACGGGGTGGTGGTCGGGGCCGGGGAGCTGGAGACGACGAGCTGCTGCGACGGCAGGTTGTGCCAGGCGCCGCCGAAGTCCTGCCAGAACCCGAACTGGGTGTAGGTGCCGGCCGACAGAGCACGCGCGCCACTGGTGAAGGTGTAGCTCCACGGGCAGATCGGCACATTGCTGGCGTTGCCGGGGAAGTCGAGGTTGTTGCCGGCCGCGTCGCGCACGCCGACACCGACGGTCTTGGCGGTGAAGCAGGACGAGGAGTGGACGGTGAGGGTCGCGGTGGCGGCCCGGCCGGCGACCATCGTGGCCGGGGCGAGCCGGTCCTGGGTGACGGTCGGACCGGTGGCGGCCTGGGCGCCGGGCGCGGACTGGAGGCCGAACAGGCCGGCGCCGGTGATGGCGAGCGCGCCGGTGGCGGCGAGGGCGGCGGTGCGGCCGCGGTGGGACGGGCGGGCGTGGCGGGGCGCGGGGCGCCGGGCAGGCTTGTGCATGGGGTGTCCTCTGCGACGCCTGCGAGGTGAGCTGTCGGGTTCGGACTGAGAGGTCGCCCGGCCGCCGGTGGGAACGGCTTCACCCCAAGCCGCGGCCGGCACGCGCGAGGGCGTGCCGGGTCGTGGCGCTGACCTTGGTTCCCCCGCTCCCGTCCGCTGTGGTGCTCGGTTGCCCGCCGTCGGGTGGACGGGACTCGGCGTCCCGGCGGCGGGGTCCGCGAGGGCGGACGCCGTTGCAGGCTAGGCAGTCGGTCCGTGAACGGACAACTCGTCTCGGCCGGTTGTCGCGCAGCTCACAGTCGTGTCGATCAACTACGGTGCGCAGTGGATCAGTTGGCCGGCATCCCGGCGGGCCGTTGATGTTCGGGCGAGCCGGGCACCGATCCGGACCCCGGCGTCCGGCGCCCCGGCGGGTTCGAGGCGGTCGCGCCCGCCGAGCAGCCGGGTGCCGCCGGCCGTCGCGGTGCCGGTGCCGGTGCCGGTGTCACCCGATGGTGGGCGGTGCCCTGGCGGGCCCTGCGTGGTGACGGTGACGGGGGTGCGTCTTCACTGGCAGTGGCGTGCGAGCTCGCCCGATCGGATAAATTGGAGGTCCGACATCCACCGTCGTGCACAAGAGCACCGCGCCCCCTCCCGCAGAGACGAGGAACCGCCGCACCATGACCGCGCCCCTGCCCGCCTTCGCCGGCCGCACCTACCTCTTCCGGGCCGACAACGGCGCGGCCTTCCGCAACGCCTACTCGGCCGACGGCAAGCGGCTGCGCTGGGAGGGCCTCGGCGAGTCGGCGGGCCAGTGGGAGGACGTGGCGCTCCACGTCGCCGAGGTCGCGCCCGAGGTGTACTTCGTCAGCTGGACGGAGCAGAGCGGCATCACCGTCAGCCACGTGATGGACCTGGTCCGGCTGACGGTGCGCGCGTTCTGGACCTTCGAGGGCGAGGGCGGCCGGGTCGGCGAGCTCCACACGGGGACGCTGGAGCGGGTGGCCTGAGGCCGGCCGGTCCGCGAGGCCGACGACCGTCGGGCTGCGGGAGCCGGCCGGCTGCAGCGAGTCGGACCGCCGGGACCATCCGGCCGCGGGAACCGGCTGTCAGCCTACGAAGGCCGGCTTCAGGCTGCGGGGGCCGGCTGGCCCGGCTGGTTCGGGACCTTGAGGTGCTCGGACAGCCACTCCAGCGAGGACGGCAGCAGCTTGCTCCACGTCTCGAAGTTGTGGCCGCCGGTCTCCAGCATGCTGTACGAGACCTTCATCGGGCCGGGGCTCTGCACCGCGTCAATGAACGCCTCGGTGTCGTGCTTGTAGTCGCCGTCACCCTGCTTCGTGCCCGCCAGCAGAACGGCCGCCTTGGGCTGCGGCAGGTTCTTGAGCCTCCACATCAGGTCGGCCTCGTCCCGGCGCTGCCGGCTGCCGCCGAAGAGGTCGCCGGTGGTCGGGTCCTCGGCGGCACGGTAGTAGCCGGAGAGGGAGACGGCGGTCGGGAAGACCTCCGGGTGGCGCATGGCGAGCTTGACCGCGCAGTAGCCGCCGGTGGAGTTGCCCATGAAGGCCCACGCCTGCGGGTCGGCGGAGACCCGGAAGCTCGCCTGGATCGCCGAGGGGACGTCCTTGGTGAAGTACGTGTCGGACTGCGCGCCGCCGGGGATGTCCTCGCACTCGGTGTCCTGCGGGAGGGCGGGCGAGGGACGCATGAGGACCATGACGGTCGGCTGCATCTTCCCCTCCTGGAGCAGCTTGAGCGCCGCGCCCGGGTAGTTGAACCGCGTGATCAGGTTCTCGGCCTGCCCGGGGAAACCGGTGCTGACGATCACGGCCGGGAACTGGCGCTGCGCGTACTCGGGCTGGAAGTACTGCGGCGGCAGGTAGACATAGCCCTCCGTGGACAGCCGGGTGAGCTTGCCGTCGATCCGGACCTTGCGGATCTCGCCGGACTTGGCGGGCTCGCGGCCCATCGCGCCGCCGCCCTGGACGGAGGCGTGGCCGATCGTCTCCACGAGCAGGCGGCCGGAGGCGTCCGCCTTGTTGTGGATCACCACCGGGCCGTTGTCACCGCCGGTGCCGAGCAGGTCGTCCCAGCTGCTGTAGAAGGAGAAGTAGTTGTTGGCGACGAGGCCGAGCGCGGCGAGCACGGTGAACTGGGTGGCGAGCAGCGTGCCGATCCGGCCGAGCACCGCCTGCCAGGTCTTCCTCGCGAGTCTGGGCCACAGCCAGACCGTGGCGGCCATCATCACGACGGCGATCAATACGGTCAGCGCCAACACCTTGTGGCTCGTCAGACCCATGTCCTACTTGCTCCCACGCCTCGAACTCACGCCCCCGCCGCTAGGACATCCGGGGCACCTCCCCGGTTCCCCGTCGGGACGCGATCTTCCACCCTAGCGGGCCGGGGTTCCGGGTGACGGATGACAACTTTCAGATAACAGAGTTTGAAATCTGTCATCTGAAAGTTGTCATCTCGCCGAGCCGAACCTGATAGAACGTCAGGTGATCGGGGATCCCTGGAGGTGGCGCGGTGGGCGGCTGGAACGAGGAGATCCGGGCTCGGGTTCGCGAGCCGCGGATCTGGTACGTGGCGACCACGGACGCCGAGGGCGCCCCGCACGTCACCCCGATGTGGGTGGACCTGGAGGGCGACCTCGTCCTGTTCAACACGGCCATCGGCCGCACGAAGGAGCGGAACCTGCGCCGCGACCCGCGCGTCTGCCTCTCCAACGCCGACCTGGCCGATCCGTACGACCGGGTCCAGATCCACGGCCGTGCCGTCGGGTTCGTGACCGGCGAGCGCGCCGACCGCCGGATGGACGATCTCGCCCGCAAGTACCTCGGCGCGGAGCGCTACGAGTGGCGGATCCCCGGCGAGCGGCGCGTCACCGTCCTCATCGAGCCCACCCGCATCCGCCGCGTCGTCGGCGTCGAACCCCTGCCGGCCGCGGCCTTCGAGGACCACTGACGCACAGCCTGCTCACGGCACCCGGCTCACGGCACCCGGCTCCACAGTCGCAGCCCCCCGGTGAGTTCGCGCATGCAGCGGGCGCCCAGCTCCTGAGGTGAACCCGGGCCCGTCGCGGGGGCGTCGGAGAGGGCCCACTCCTCCAGGGCGACCCGGATCGCGGCGGTCGCCGCAGCGGCGGCCAGGCGGATCTCCAGCGCGTCCGCGCCCTCCGGGCAGCGGTCGGCCAGGACGCCGCGCAGCCGCTCCTCGGAGTCGGCGTGCACGCGCTGCCAGGTGCTCGCGAGACGGGGGTCGCGCAGCAGGCTGCGGGTCCAGTGCATGGCCTCGGCGGCAGGCTCGTCGGCCGGGGTCAGCGAGGCGACCGCCGAGCGCTCCAGCGCCTCGCGCACCGGGAGGTCGGCGGAGCTTTCCGCGAACAGTTCCACCCAGCGCCGCCCGCCGGCCGCGAGCAGTGGGGCGACGGCGTCCTCCTTGACCGAGAAGTACCGGTAGAAGGTGCGCAGCGAGATGCCCGCGGCGTTGGCGATCTCCTCGGCGGTGGTCGCCTCGGCGCCCCGTTCGGCGAAGAGCGCGGCGGCGGTGCGGGCGATGTCCAGCCGGGTGGCTTCGCGGCGGCGCTGGGTCAGGGAAGGACGTCCGGTCACGGGCTCAGCGTACGCGTCTCGTGCCAGGGAGGCAGCTCACGCCGTGGCGGCATGTCGAGACTTATTGGCACGTTATGCCACTCGGGCGTACCGTGCCTCTAGAGGTCGAGAGACCACGGGAACGAACGGAGAACCACCATGGAGCGCTTCAGCGGACGGAACGTCCTGATCACCGGCGGCGGCTCGGGCATCGGCCAGGCCACCGTGCACCGGATCCTCGCCGAGGGCGGCAAGGTCGTCGCGGTCGACGTCAGCGCGGACGGCCTGCGGAGCACCGCGGACCGCGCGACCGCCGACGGCACCGCCGGCCGGCTCACCACCGCGGTGCTGGACATCTCGGACGAAGGCGCCGTCGTGGCGGGCGTCGCGGAGGCAGTCGCGTACCTCGGCGGGCTCGACGTCCTGGTCAACGCGGCCGGGATCCTGCGCTCTTCGCACACCCACGAGACCAGCCTGGAGTTCTGGAACAAACTCCTCGCGGTCAACCTGACCGGCACCTTCCTGATGACCCGCGAGGCGCTTCCGGCGCTGCTCGCGAGCGGCGGCGGTGTGATGGTCAACTTCAGTTCCACGTCGGCGAGTTTCGCCCACCCGTACATGGCCGCCTACGCCGCGACCAAGGGCGGCATCCAGTCCTTCACGCACGCCATCGCGTCGGAGTACTCGAAGCAGGGGCTGCGCGCGGTGTGCGTGGCGCCGGGCAGCATCGACAGCGGCATGACCAACAACCCGGGCCTGCCGGCCGACGCCGACTTCAGCCTGTTCACCAAGCTCGCCCCCGCCATCGGCCAGGGTTTCGCGGGGCCGGAGACCGTGGCGGGCGTCATCGCGATGCTGGCGTCGGACGACGGCGCGTTCGTCACGGGCACCGAGATCCGCATCGACGGCGGCACCCACATGTGAGCCGGCGGGCCGGGGTGTGGGAATGACGGCCGGCGGATGACAGATAACAGCTGACAGATAACAGATTTCGAAATCTGTTATCTGTCAGCTGTTCGTCGGTTTCAGGTTGTCCTGGTGCGTTCAGGCCGCCCTGGTGCGTTCGGGTCGTCCTGATGCGTTCAGGTCGTCCTGGCGTGGGCGCGGCGGCCTCGCTGCGCGGTGCCGTGACGGGCGTCGCGGCGGGCGGCGAGGGCGTTGCCGACCGCCAGGATCGCCGCCCCGACCACGACGAACGCCGCCGCCACCAGGGCGCACGCGCCGGCCACCCGCCGGTACCCGCCATGCACGCCGGGGTCGAGGAACGGGTACGGATACCACTCGACGGCCCAGCCCCGGAGCAGCGTGTAGCCCAGGTAGAGCAGCGGGAAGCCCAGCCACCACAGCCCTGCCCTCGAGCGCAGGCGGCGCGCCGGCGGGTCGATCAGCCAGTCGGCGAGCACGGCGAGCGGCATGACGCGGTGGAGCACGTCGTTGACCCACGGGATCGTCAGCTGGTCCGGGTACTTGGCGAGGACCGTGCCGTACACCAGTCCGGTGATCACCAGGTAGAGCACGACCGCCCCGCGCACCGGGTCGGGCACGGGGCGGCGGCCGGTCACGCCCGCCAGTCCGCCGAGCGCCAGGACGACGACCGCGGCCGCGTTGCTGAGGATGGTGAAGTAACCGAAGTAGTTCACCACCCCGGTGGAACCGGTCGCCGCGTGATAGCCGGAGAAACCGAGGGCGACGGCCGCGAGCGCGGCGACGGCGAGCCGGGCGGGAGCGAGCCAGGAGTGCATCGTCGGTCCGCCTCTCTGGAGGTGGCGTGGTCCGCCGGGGTACTCGGATTGAAACCCGGGTGGGCGGAGTCGGCCACAGGAGAGATGGCAGGAGAGTCGGCCGCGGAGCCGGTCGGAGGGACAACAGGAAGGACGGCAGGGAGGACGGGGGCGTCGGCCTCAGGGGGTGCGCCAGTCGGTGGCGAAGGCGGCCGCCGGGTTGGCCGTGAGGAGCAGTTCGGGCAGCTCGGGGCCGAACGTGCGGCCGAGGCGCCGTGCGAGGTCGGTGAGCAGCCGGGTGGGGCCGCCGGCCCGGCGGGCGGTGCGGGTGGTCGTGTCGGCGCCGAGGAGCAGCCTGTCGGCGTGGCCGGCGTCGACGAGGCCCGCGATGAGCTCGAAGGCCTGGTGGTCCTCCGGGTGGCCGGCCCGCGAGGGGCTGTCCAGGGCCAAGTAGACGCCCTCGTCGGCGAGTTCGCGGTGCAGCCGGACGTCGGGCAGGCGGGTGAGGTGCCCGAGGACGATCCGGTCGACCGGGACCCGGTGGCGGTCGTGGAGCCAGAGCAGCACGAAGTACGGGTCGCCGCCGGGTTCGAGGTGGACGGCGATCGGGGCGCCGGTGGCGTGGTGGGCCTCGGCGGCGGCCGCCATGACCAGACGGGTGTGCGTGCTGCTGGTGCCCACGTCGCACGCGACCTTGATCAGCCCGGCTCGGACGCCCTCGGGAGCGCCCGGGAGACCGGTGGTCAGCTCGGTGACGAAGCGTTCGGCGAGTCCGTCGTACCGGGCGGAGAGACCGCCGGCGTCCTCGCCGTAGTGAACCGCCTGGTGCATCCCGGTGGCGGCGACGACGTGGACGCCGGTCGTGCGCGAGAGGCGGGCGAGCGCGTCGGCACCGCGTCCCATCCCGTGCGGGGTCCACTGGACGAAGGTCCGGCCGCCGCCGGCGGCGAAGGAGCGCAGGACCTCCTCCGCGGCGGCCGGGTCGTCCAGTTCCTCGCCGGGAAGCAGCGGGCTTCGGATGAACAGGTGGTCGTGGGAGTCGGTGACGCCGAGCTCGGCGGGGTCGACGTCGCCCAGGACCGTGCGGACGTTGGCGGTCACGCGCCGGCCTCCCGCTGTATGTCCTGGCCCTGCGCGATGTCCTGGTCCTGGTCCTGGTCCGGGTCCTGGTCCTGGGCGGGCGATGCCGCCTGTGGCGTCTCCACCGTCTGCACCGCTTGCGACCGCTGCGTCGGCTGCGCCTGCGGCGCCTCGGCGAAGGTCGCGGTGGCGACGCGCAGGCCGGCCAGGGCCTTCGGGACCCCGACGTAGGGTGCCAGGTGGACGATCACCTCGGTGATCTCCTCACGCGTCATCCCGATCCGCAGGCTGTTGCGGACGTGGTCGGCGAGCTGCGGCTCGACGCCGCCGAGGGCGGTGAGCGCGGCCAGGTTCGCGACCTGACGGTCGCGCAGGGCGAGGCCGGGGCGCTGGTAGGTGCCGCCGAACAGGGCGGTGACGATCCAGTCGGCGAAACCCGGGGCCAGACCGTCGAGGCCGGCGAGGGTCGACACGGCGGCCGGCCCCGCGAGGTCGGCGAGCAGGGCGTAACCGGCCTCGCGATCGAGCGGAGCGGGAGCGAGGTCGGCGGGCACGAGGGACTCGGGCACGAGGGACTCGGGGGCGAGGGACTCGGGCGCAAAGGACTGGGGCGCGAGGGACTCGGGCGCGGTGGTCATGGGGTGGCGAATCCTTTCACCAGTGGCGGCCGGCGGGGAGCCGGTCGAGTTCGGGCCGGGACAGGTGCAGCACCCGGTAGCGGGTGCCGGGCGCGCCGTCGGGGACTTCGCCGCGCCAGAGGGCGACCTGGAGCAGCTCCCACCGGCTCGGGTCGACCGCGACGGCTGCGGTGTGCAGCGCGGGGTGGTCGGGCAGGTCGGCGAGGGCCTGCTCGACGGCCTCGGCGGGATCGGCGGTCTCGGAGAGGCGGACGGTCCGGCGGGTGGCGGTGGCCGGTCCGTCCGCACCGGGCACGGCGGGCCCGGCGGCCACGGGCCCTCGCGCGAGCCCGGCACCGAGCCAGTGCCTGACGGCGGGACGGCCGAAGTCGGCGCTGAGGCCACGGAATCCGGGGCCCCAGAGGAAGCCGTTCATGCCCTCGGCCGTCCGCCACAGGTAGAACGGCGCGTACTGGTTGACCGGCGAGCCGTCGCGCCCGCGTTCCCGGACCAGGTACGCCTTGAGGCCCAGGCCGGGGTGGGCGTCGAGGAGGTGGCCCCGCTCGGCGACGCGCTTGCGGATGATCCCCATGTCGTAGTCGGCGGGGAGGGTGATCTCGTACTGCATGGCGTGCACGGGTGGTTCTCCTCCGTGGGCGGCTTGATCGGGACGGGCGCTTGCGGGGCCCGCCCGCGATCCGGCTCCGGTCTCAGGCCGTTCGGTTCGTCCGCTGGGCCGCGAGCAGGGCGAGGGCGCCGCGGACGGCCTGCTCGAAGGGCTCGGCGCGGTCGGCCGCGCGGGCGAGCACGTAGCCGCCCTGGACGACCGCGACCAGCGCGGCCGCGGTGTCGACCGGGTCGACGCCGGGGACGAGCTCGCCCGCCGCCTGGCCCTCGGCGACGAGTTCGGCGATCCGCCCGCGGAGCCAGTCGAACGTCTCCTCGACCGGCGCCCGCAGCTGCGGGTCGGCGATGACGTCCGGGTCCTGCGCCATCCGTCCGATCCGGCACCCGCGCAGCACGTCGCGGTCGCGGTGGAGGTAGGCGGCGATGCGGTCGTAGGCGCTGCCCGGGGAGACGAGGTCGGCCTCCGCGACGGCGCGCATCTCCTCGGCGCTGCGGCGCAGGGCGGCCGCGGCCAGGTCGGGCTTGCCGGTGAAGTGGTGGTACATGCTGCCCTGGCCGACGCCGGCGCGCTGCTGGATGGCCTTGGGGCTGGTGCCGACGTAGCCGCGCTCCCAGAGGAGCTCCTGGGTGCTCTCGATGAGACGGTCCTGGGTTGCCATGTGGATCACTGTACATACCAGTAGGTACAGAGCGCCAGTGGTTTCCCCTCGGCGTTTCCTCCGCCCTGGCGGCACACCCGTCCCCCAGACGACCGAGGGCCGTGCGCCGCCCCCCGGCGGCCACGGCCCCTCGCCCGCATTCCCTCACCCGCATTCCCTCGCCCGATCGTCATCCCCCGCACCGCCTGCCGGCATTCCGCCCATGCCGGTGGCACGCGTCACGTCACGCCGTGTCATGCACGGGCACTGCCGAGGCGGGCGCAAGCGACCCCAGGGGTGGGGGCGCAGACGGTGGCCAGGGGGCGGGGTGCGGGCGGCGACCAGGGGGGGCGGGCAGCGACCAGGGGGGCGGGCAAGGCCTTGATCCACGCGCACCGGCTGGCAAGATGTCCGGCATGAGCTACCTCGCCTCGGATGACCGCTATGGCTCGATGACCTACCGCAAGGCCGGACGCAGCGGCGTACAGCTGCCCGCCGTCTCGCTCGGCCTCTGGCACAACTTCGGCGACGCCCAACCCCTGGACGTCCAGCGGGCGGTGCTGCGCCGCGCCTTCGACCGCGGGATCACCCACTTCGACCTGGCGAACAACTACGGCCCGCCGTACGGCAGCGCGGAGCGCAACTTCGGGTACCTCTTCGCGCAGGACCTCCGCCCGTACCGGGACGAGTTGTTCATCGCCACCAAGGCCGGCTGGGACATGTGGCCGGGTCCGTACGGCAACGGCGGCAGCCGCAAGTACCTGCTGGCCAGCCTGGACCAGTCGCTCGGGCGGATGGGGCTCGACTACGTCGACGTCTTCTACTCGCACCGGTACGACCCGGAGACCCCGATCGAGGAGACGATGGGCGCGCTGGACAGCGCGGTCCGCTCGGGGAAGGCGCTGTACGCGGGCATCTCCAACTACCCGGCGGAGCAGCACCGGGAGGCGGTGGCGATCCTGCGCGAGCTGGGGACGCCGGTGCTGATGAACCAGTCGGCGTACTCGATCCTCAACCGGTCCGTGGAGGAGGGCGTCCTGGACGCCGTCGGCGACACCCAGACCAGCCTGATCGCCTACTCCCCGCTCGCACAGGGCCTCCTGACGGACCGCTACCTGTCCGGCGACGTGCCGGCCGGGTCGCGGATGTCGGTCGGGAAGTTCCTGAGCGAGAAGGCCCTCGACGGGACGCGCCTGGAGCAGCTCCGGGCGCTCGCCAAGGTCGCCGAGGGACGCGGGCAGACGCTCGCCCAGCTCGCGCTCTGCTGGGTGCTGCGCGACCCGCGCGTGGTGTCGGTGATCATCGGGGCGAGCAGCGTCGCGCAACTGGACCAGAACATCGACGCGCTGAACGGCGGCCCACTGACTGCGGAGGAGCTCGCGGAGATCGACCGACTGAGCCGGTGACGGCGGGCGGGTGACAGACGACAGATAACAGATTTCAAAATCTGTTATCTGTCGTCTGTTATCTGTTCCCTGTCAGCTGTTCTCTGTCAGCTGTTCACCGTCGGCCTCCGGAGCGGGCGACCCCTCACGCCACCGGCGTGTACTTGTAGCCGACCCGGCGGACCGTCACGATCGTGTCGCGGTAGGCCGATCCGAGCTTGCGCCGCAGACGGGCCACGTGCACGTCCACCGTCCGACCGTCGCCGACGTGGCCGTAGCCCCACACGGCGGAGACCAGGTGGTCACGGGTGTGCACCCGCTGCGGGTGCTCCGTGAGGTGGGCGAGCAGTTCGAACTCCAGGTACGTGAGGTCGAGCAGCCGCCCGTCCACGTACGCGTTGCGCCGCTCGTTGTCGACGGTGATGCCCCGGCCCGCCGGGCGGACCGGTCGGGCGGCCGACGAGCCGGCCGGGCCGCCGGCCGGACCCGCCGCGGTCGAACCCGCGCCGGCCGGGTTCTCCGCGGGCACGAGCACCAGGTACCCGACCATCGGCCGCCCGGCCGGGTCGCCGAACTGCGCACCGTACTGGGCGAGGAGGGTGTGTGGCAGCGCGCCCTGCGGCAGCGCCGCGACCACGGACGCGCCCTCCGGCAGCGCCGCCAGCAGCGACTGCGGCGGCGCCGGAGGCACCGCGGCCGGAGCGACCGCCGGGGCGGGCCGGGGCGGGAGCACGTGCGGAGGCACCGAACGCGCGGACCGGACCTGGGAGTTGACAAGCCCGGACGGAACCGACGGAACGGACGGAACAGCGGGAACGGACTGGACGGACGGAACGGGCTGGACCGAGCGGACCGCGCGCAGGTGCGGGGTCGCGGTGGGCAGGGGCAGGGTGGCCGTGGAAGAAGAAGACATGGTGTGCCGCTCATTTCGCGCGTGACGGACGGGGTGGAGTCGTCTGCGCGTCGACCGGGCTACTGCCTGGGCTGATCCGGACGGCGGGTCCGGGATCCGGAGTCCGGAATCAGCGGGCGGAGGACCGGGACGCGCTGGGCGAACCCGGACACGTCTGATCGAACAGGTGCGGCTGCCTGGAGGGCCAGAACGGCTCCAGGTCAGCGCGACCGGATCGGCGGGAGCGGCCGGAGCGGCCGTCCGCGACTGCGTGACCGACCGTGCGCGAGCGCCCGTTCGGTTGTCCGCTCGTCCGCCCGATCGACCGCCCGGACGGTGCGCCGCCGCGCTCGACGGGGAACGTCCCGGCGGCGCGTGGGCGCCCGGCGGCTCCGGGGGCGGGGGTGGGGAAGGCGAGGTTCACAGGTGGTCTCTCCGCGTGGCGGGGCCGGATCGCCGGTCGCGGGCACGCCGGGTTCCGGTGTGCCGCTCCGGCCTGGTCGACGGGGTGACGGTGCGCCGGACGGAGCGGCCTGGGGCCGCAAGCGGGGTCGGGCGTACCGGGGAGGGGCCGGCCGGTCAGCGACAACACGCGCTGCAGGTCAGCGCGTGGTCGATGTAGCGGCGGGCGGTGAGCACCGACGGGACCGGGGTGCGGACGGAGGCGGGCGCGGCCGCGGTGGTGTGCCGACCGACGGTCATCCTGCTGCCCTCCCCTGGATCCGTGCTCGGCGACGCGGGCTGCGGGCCGAAGGTGCGTGATCGAAGAGCCTGCTGCCGGACAAGCGTCAGCACCGACGCGCATCCGGGCTCCCCGACGGCATGGCCGGGCGGCCTTCGTCCACAGAGCCTTCCACGCCGGCCCGGTCTAGGCAACCTTCATCGCGCCGGACGTCCGGGATGCGGACCCGGAAATGAGACGCGGCTCGATGGGATGGCGGTGGGAACGGCAAAGGGAGCGATTGAAGGAGCGTATGAAAGAGCGAACGAACGGGCGCACGAGGGGGACGGACGAAGGGTCAGGCCCGGGAGGCCACACGGCGCGGCCGGGTGGCGGCGTGCTCGACGAGGGCGACCAGCAGCTCCTTCCCGTCCTCGCGCAGCCGCGCGTCGCACAGCAGCACCGGGACGCCCGGGTCGAGGTCGAGCGCGTCCCGCACCTCCTCGGGCGAGAAGCGTTCCGTCCCGTCGAAGCAGTTCACCGCGACGACGAACGGGATGCCGCGCTGCTCGAAGAAGTCCACCGAGGGGAAGCAGTCGGCGAGGCGCCGGGTGTCCGCGAGCACCACGGCGCCGAGTGCTCCGCGCGCCAACTCGTCCCATACGAACCAGAAGCGGTCCTGACCGGGCGTGCCGAACAGGTAGAGCGCGAGCCCGGGCCTCAGGTCGATCCGGCCGAAGTCCATCGCCACCGTGGTGGTGCGCTTGGCCTCCACGCCCGATGTGTCGTCCACCGGGCGGCCGAGTTCGCTCAGCTCCTCCTCGGTGCGCAGCGGGCGGATCTCGCTGACCGCGCCGACCAGCGTCGTCTTGCCCGCGCCGAAGCCGCCCGCGACGAGGATCTTGACCGCGACGGCCGGACCGCCGCGCCAGCGTGGGTCGGTGGCGTCGGGCCCGGCGGCCGGCCCGTCGCGGTGCCCGGCGTCGTTTCCGGTGTCGTTTCCGGTGTCGTGCCCGGCGTGGTACTCAGAGCGCACGGAGTCCATTGATCACGTCTCGCAGCAGGCGCTCGTCCGGCAGCTCGGCGAGCGGAACGGGTCGGGTGACGCTGATCAGTTCGGCGTCGTAGAGGTCGCCGAGCAGCACGCGGACGACGCTGACCGGCAGGTCGGTGTACGAGCCGAGCTCGGCGACGGACAGCGGCTCGCGGCGGCACCAGGCCAGGATGGTCTGGTGCTCCGGGTCGAGCACGTGCGCGGGCACGGCCCCCGCGTCCGGTCCGGGCTCGGCGGCGGTGATCAGCGAGATGAGGTCGAACAGGCCGTCCTCGACCGGGCGGGTGCGGCCGCGGGTCATCGAGTACAGCCGCACCACCGGGCCGGCTTCGTCGTCGAACCAGCGATCGTCGACCGGGGTACGCGGCCGGAACAGGTCCACCTCGGGCACGTCCGAGGGCTCGTCCGCGAGCTCGTCCGCGGACGAGCCGTCCACGGCCGCGGCGTCCGCACTCGAAGGGTCCGCGCTCGAAGCGGCCGCAGGCCCGGCCCCGTCCGTCGCGGCCACGGACTCGTCCCGCTCCGCCACCGCCTCCGCGTTCGGATCCGCCATCGAACCGATCATCTCCCCGGCGGCAGCGCGGCTTCGGTGCGCGGCTCGGCGGCCATGTGCTCGCCGACCCGCTTGACCAGCAGGGCCATCTCGTAGGCGATCTGGCCGATGTCCGCCTCGGCCTCGCTCAGCACGGCCATGCAGCTGCCGTCGCCGGCCGCCGTGATGAACAGGAACGCCTCGTCGAGCTCGACCATGGTCTGGCGGACCCCACCGACCTTGAAGTGCCCGCCGGTGCCCTTGGCGAGGCTGTGGAAGCCGGCCGCGACGGCGGCGAGGTGCTCGGCGTCCTCGCGTTCGAGACCGCGGGAGGCGCCGGTGGCCAGGCCGTCGCTGGAGAGGATCACCGCGTGCCGCAGGGCCGCGACGCGTCCCACCAGGTCGTCCAGGAGCCAGTTGAGGTCCCCGGACGGCTGGGTCGAGATGGTCATGAATCAGTTCCTTCCGCTGGAGCGGGCGTTACGGGTGGTGCTGGTCGAACCGGTCGTACTGGTCGTTCCGGTCGTGCTGGTGATGTCTGCGCGTCCGTCCCGGGTGCGCCGGAACGGGAGGGGCCGGAGGGGCCGGAGGGACCCAGGGGACCGGCCGGCGGTACCAGGCGGACCGGCGGGCCCGCCGGTGGGCGCCTGGCGAGCGGCGCCCGGCTGCCGTCGGGCGGCGCGGGGAGGGCCGCCGGGGCGGGCGCCGGGCTGATCGCCCGCCGGGAGGTGCCCGGCGGCTGCCAGACCGGGACGGACGTGACGGCGGGCCGGCCTTCGGGCGTCGGCGACGGGCTCGTCGGGCCCGACGGCGACGCGGCTGACGACGACGCGGCCGACGACGGACTGGTGGCGCCGCGACCCCGGGTGAACCCGCGCTGGAACGACGCGAACGTGGCCCGCGCCTCCTCCGGCGACCGCTCCCGCGCGCGCTCGGCCTCCCGGGCGGCCCGCTCGGCCTCCTGTGCCGCCCGGACGACCGGGTCCTCGGACGGTCGCGCGTCCTCGGCGCGCCCGCCGCGGAGACGTTCCTTCATCTGCTGCTTGAGCTGCGGCGCGAGGTTCGCCTGCCGCACCCGCCGGGGCAGTCCGCCCGGGGTCCGCGCACCGGCGGCCGGCTGCTCCCCCAAGACCGTCGGGGCCGCCGGAGCCGCCAGGGCATCCAGGTCCACCGGAACCGCCCGAGCCTCCGGAACCACATCACCGACCGCGACGTCCGCAGGCCCGGCAGCCGCCGCACCCACGGCGGGCAGGATCTCCGCCCGGCGGTGGCGCCCGGTGCCCTCCGAGCCGCCGTCCGGACCACCTGCCGGACCACCTGCCGAGCCGCCCGTCGAACCGCGGCCCTCCGAGCCCGGCGGCGGGACGAGCACCGGCCCGCCCTTCGTCCGCGACGCCCGCCGCGGCAGCCCGCCCGGCGTCCGGGCCGGTTCGGCCGCGGACGGCCGCGGCCCGCCGGTGACGCGGTGCTTCCCGCCCGTGGAGCCTCTCGCAGCGCTCGCAGCAGCACCCGGCGCTCCGTCACCCGGAGCCGGACCGGGCACCACCGAGGGCACCTCGGAGGACACCGCCGGGGACACCTCGGAGGACGTCGCCGTGGCCGCGCCTCCCGGCACCGCCACGAGGTCCCGCTGGCCGCGCCGGGCCGTCGCCACCGGACGCCGCCCCGCCTGCGAGGGCTCGGCCGGCCCGTCCGGTGCCTCCGCGAGCAGCTCGCGCGGCACGAGCACGACGGCCGTCGTCCCGCCGTACGGCGAGGGCCGAAGGTGCACCCGGATGCCGTGCCGCCGGGCCAACCGGCTGACCACGAACAGGCCCAGTCGGTCGGTGTCGGCGAGGTCGAACTCCTGCTCCACGGCGAGGCGTTCGTTGATCTCGGCGAGCGCCGGCCCGCTCAGCCCGAGCCCGCGGTCGTCGATCTCCAGCGCGAAGCCGTGCGCCACGACCTCGCCCTGGACGGTGACCTGGGTGTTCGGCGGGGAGAACACCGCGGCGTTCTCGACGAGTTCGGCGATCAGGTGGGTCACGTCGGCGACGGCGCTGCCGAGCAGTCCGGTGCCGGGGAACGGGCGGACCGTCACGCGGGCGTAGTCCTCGACCTCGCCGACCGCCGCGCGCACGACGTCCACCATCCGCACCGGCTTGCGCCAGGCGCGCCCCGGCGAGCCGCCGGCCAGGATGATCAGGCCCTCGGCGTGACGGCGCATGCGAGTGGTGAGGTGGTCGACCTTGAAGAGGTCCTCCAGCTCCGCGGGGTCCTCGGTGCGGCGCTCCATGGTGTCCAGCAGGGTCAGCTGGCGGTGCAGCAGCACCTGGCTGCGCCGGGCGAGGTTGACGAAGACGGCCGAGACGCCGCGGCGCAGGTCGGCCTGCTCGACGGCGGCCTCGACGGCGGCCCGCTGCACGGCGTTGAACGCCTGGCCGACCTGGCCGATCTCGGCCTGCCCGAACCGCAGTTCCGGCGCCTCGGCGGCGACGTCCACGGCCTCGCCGCGGCGCAGCCTCCGCATGACGGCGGGCAGGCGGGTGGTGGCGAGCTCGTTGGCGGCGTTGCGCAGGCCGATCAGCTCGCGGGCGAGGCCGCGGCCGATCCGGAAGGAGATGAGCACCGTCAGCACGATGGCGACCAGGCCGGCCGCGCCGGCGATCCCGCCGCGCCACAACAGGCCGGTCGCATACGACTGTTCGCGCTCGGCCATGCCGTCGGCGATGCGGGAGTTGACGGCGGCGAGGTCGCCGAGGGCGCGGTCGGCGGTCTCCCGCCAGGAGTCGCCGTTGATGGCCTGCGCGACGTTGGCGGGGCCGCCGGCGCCGACGAAGTCGGCCTCGGCGCGCACCAGCGCGGCCCACGTGTCGCCGCCGCGCAGGGCGATGTAGTCGGCCTGGTCGGCGGGTTCGAGCTCGGCGATGTAGACGGTGTACAGCGCCTGCTGGTTGTGCAGGGCGTCCAGCGCGGTCTGGTACTGCTCGGCGGTGGGCCGGGCGGTGCCGGTGCGCAGGCCCTCCATCGCGGCGTCCTCCTGGGCCAGGTACTCGCGGGCGCGCACGAGCTCGATCAGGATCGTGCCCTGGCGCGGGAGTTGGCCGCTCTGCTGGGCGACGAACGCGGAGCGGAAGCCGAACACCGGCTTGACCAGGTCGCTGTACTGGTCGAGCGCGAACTCCCAGTTGAGCGCCGAGCGGCTCACCTGGGCGCGCAGCGGGACCATCTGGTCGGCGGCGGCGAGGATCTGCAGGAGGCGCCCGCGCTGGGCGGTGGAGAGCCTGCCGCCGATGCGTTCCTTCTTGTCGCGCAGGACGCCGAGGTCGCGGTCGGTGTCGGCCTTGGCGCGGTCGTAGGCGTCGCGGGCGGCGCGCGAGCCCGGGTCGGCGAGGCGCTGGACGGCGGCGCGGCGCTCGTTCTGCAGGTCGGTGGCGTACTGGTCGGCGGGGGCGCCGAACTCCTTGTACGTACGGCTGAGCTCCAGCTGGTTCCAGACGTCTCCGGTGGTGGCGATGGTCGCGTACACCCACAGGGCGGTGAGCGCGACGATGGGCACCAGGAGCAGCGCGATGATCTTCGCGCGGATCGAGCTGCTACGCAGACGCATGGAGTCCTCGGTCGGGAAGTGCCAGGCGCGGAAGGGGGAGGGTGGGCGGAGCGGGGCGAGCACACGGGCGGTGGGGAGCCCGGTTCGGGGGTCGGGTACGGATCGGGCCTGGCCGGGGGCCCGGCCACAGGTCTGCGAGAGCCTACTACGCCCTGACCACTCGTTCGAGGGCCGAAATCCTTCTCGTCTTCACTTGCCCCGCACACGTCAGGACGGCGGCGGCCCCCACCGTCCGGGCACGGCCCTCGGTCGCACCCGCGTACGACGCTCTCCGTACGGACGTACGGCACTTTCCGTACGCCCTTGTGCCGATCTCGTCGCGTCACCGACACAACCCTGGGCAGCCGCGGGACGATCCGATAGTTTCGGCTCCACGGCAGCCGCGAGCGGGACGCGGGCGAGCGCCGGAGGACGCGAACCGGGGAGGAACGTGCGCGAGTTCACCACCCCGGCCCTGGCCGCACCCGAGGCCGCCGGAGGACTCGCCGACTCGCTCTACGACACCGCGGAACGCACCCCCGCCCTCCCCCAGCTGGCCCTGCGCACCGCCGACGGCGCATGGCGGGACGTCACCGCCCGCGAGTTCCGCGACGAGGTCCTCGCCCTCGCCAAGGGCCTGCTCACCCGGGGCGTGCGCTACGGCGACCGGGTCGCCCTGATGTCCCGCACCCGCTACGAGTGGACGCTCTTCGACTACGCGCTCTGGTCGATCGGCGCGATCACCGTCCCCGTCTACCCCACCGCCGCGCCCGAGCAGGTGCGCTGGATCCTCGCCGAGACCCAGTCGGTCGCCTGCCTGGTCGAGGACGAGGACGCCGCGATGACCGTCGGCGCGGTCTGCGACGCCCTGCCCGACCTCAGCGGCATCTGGCAGCTCGACCGCGACTGCGTCGGCGCGATCACCGAGGACGGGCTCGGCGTGCCCGACGCCCTCGTGCACCGCCAGCGACTCGGCGTCGCCGCCTCGAACATCGCCACCGTCGTCTACACCTCCGGCACCACCGGACGCCCCAAGGGCTGCCTGATCACCCACGCCAACCTGGCCGCCGAGGCCGACGCCCTGCTCGGTGGCTGGAGCGACGTCTTCCAGGACCCCTCCGGCGGCCAGCCCTCCACCCTGCTCTTCCTGCCGCTCGCGCACGTCTACGGGCGGGCCGTGCAGGTCGCGGCGATGCGCGGCGGATTCCGGATCGGCCACGTCCCCGAGGTCTCCACCGACGCCCTGCTGCCCGCCCTGGCCTCCTTCCGGCCCACCTTCCTGCACGCCGTCCCGTACGTCTTCGAAAAGATCTTCCAGCAGGCCCGGCGCACCGCCGAGGACGCCGGACGCGGCGAACTCTTCGAGCAGGCACGGCAGGTGGCCGTCGACTGGGCGGCGGCCAGGGAGCAGAAGCTCTTCGGCCGCGGCCCAGGGCCGAACCCCCGGCTGCGCCTGCGCCACCTCGCCTACGAGCAGACGCTCTACCCGCGGCTGCGCGCCGTCCTCGGCGGCAGGGCCCGCAGCATCGTGTGCGGCGGCTCGTCGCTGCGCCGCGAACTCGCGCTGTTCTTCGCCGGCGCCGGCTTCCAGCTGTACGAGGGCTACGGGCTGACCGAGACCTCCGCCGCGATCACCGCCAACCCGACCGGGCGGCAGAAGCTCGGCACGGTCGGCCGGCCGATCCCCGGCGCCTCGGTGGCGATCGCGGACGACGGCGAGGTGTGGGTGCGTGGCGGGTCCGTGTTCGGCGGGTACCTCAACCACCCGCGCTGCACCGCTGAGTCGCTGCAGGACGGCTGGTTCGCCACCGGGGACCTCGGCCACCTCGACGAGGACGGGTACCTCACCATCACCGGCCGCAAGAAGGACCTCATCGTCACCAGCAGCGGCAAGAACCTCGCCCCCGCCGCGCTGGAGGAACGGGTGTCGGCGCACCCGCTCGTCTCCCAGTGCCTGGTGGTCGGCGACGACCGCCCGTACATCGCCGCGCTGATCACGCTCGACCCGGCCGCCCTGGCACACTGGCTGCGCACGAACGGACGGGAGCTGCTGGACCCGTGGGCGGTGCTCGCGGACGAGCAGCTGCACGCCGAGATCCAGCGCGCGGTGGCGGCGGCGAACACGGCGGTGTCGCGGGCCGAGTCGATCCGCGCGTTCCGGCTGCTGCCACGGGAGTTCGGCCTGGAACAGGGGCTGCTCACCCCGTCGCTGAAGCTGCGACGGGCGGCGATCGCGGAGCACTACGCGGCGGACATCGAGGAACTGTACGTCCCCTGACGTGCCGTCTTGTCCGGTTTGCAGCCCTGTAGTTGATTCGGGGACGGTTGGCGGAGCCGTTCGACGGGATTCCCTTGACGGACCGATTGGTCCAGTCCATTGTTTCTCCTCGGTCCGAGTGCGGCGCACCACCTCCCGCTCCCGCCCCTCGGGGAGCGCCCCGGTACGACGGTTCCAGCTTTCGACGGTTCAGCGTTTCCACGGTTCGACGTTTCCACGGTTCGACGCTTCGGCGTCTCGACGGCCACCGCTTCCGTCACGCCCTCCCCACGGGCGTGCTTCCCCCACACGCAGGAGTCTTCACGTGTCCCTGTCCACACGTCTGTCCGCGCACATGTCCACGCGCCTGTCCACGCGCCTGTCCGCACTGGCGGCGTCCGTGGCGCTCGTGACCGCCGCCGCTCCCATGGCGACGGCCGCGCCCTCCGCCACCGGCTCCCCTTCCGCGGCCGCCGCCCCCATCGTCAACCTGGCCACCAACCCCGGCTTCGAGCTGCCCGCGCCCAACCTGTCCGACTGGGGCGCCATCGCCGGCTGGAACTGCACGGGCGGTCCGGCCGAGGCGGCCGTCACCACCACCGCACCGCACACGGGCACCTCCGCGCTGACCGTCACGCCGGCGAACGCGGACTCCACCGGCGAGTGCGCCCAGACCGTCTCCGTCCAGCCCAACACCACGTACACGGCCTCCGCCTGGGTACGCGGCAGCTTCGTCTACCTGGGCGCCACCGGCACCGGCCACGACGTCGCCCCCGCCTGGACCGAGACCACCGGCGGCGGCTGGCAGCAGCTCACCACCCGGTTCACGACCGGTCCGAACGCGCGCAGCATCCGGCTCTACGTCCACGGCTGGTACCAGGAGGGCCCGTTCTCGGTCGACGACGTGCACGTCGACGGCCCCGCACCCGCCCCGGCCACGCCCCTCGGGTCCGTGCCCACCACCGACAAGGTGGTCTTCTTCACCGTCGACGACGGTTGGACGCGCACCCCCGAGGCGGAGAAGTTCATCGCCGACAACCACCTGCCGATCACGGCCTTCCCGCTGCCGATGCCCGCCGGCACCGACCCCGGCTTCTTCCGGCGCGTCACCGCCGTGCCCGGCTCCTCCATCCAGGACCACAGCGTCTCGCACACCGACCCCACCACGCTCACCCTCGCCCAGCAGCAGGTCGAGATCTGCGACGCCCGCGACGCCATGACCCGCGCCTTCGGCACGGCCCCGACCGTCTTCCGCCCGCCCTACTTCGCCTGGAACGCCGACACCCTGCAGGCGGCGGCCAACTGCGGCATGCGCACCGTCCTCACCGCCGACGCCGACTTCAGCTGGGGCGCCTCCAACATCTGGCACCCCGGCACCCTGCAGCCCGGCGACGTCGTCCTGATGCACTGGACCGACACCCTCGCCACCGACCTCCCGCGCGCACTCGCCGCCGCCCAGGCCGCCGGCCTCAAGCCCGCCGGGCTGATCGACTACCTGCACTGACCCATGGGAAGCGCGCCGCCGCCCCTCTCGTACCCGGTCTCCACCCGAGGAGGGGCGGCGCCGTCACTCGACTCGCCTGCCGATCTTGCTCGTTGACAGGGCGATCGCGGCATGGCTCTAATGGAGGCGTGCAGCGCGGCGTCGGCCACAGAGAAGTGGGCCGGCCGACAGCCGAGCCGACACCTTACTCCGAGGGACGATGCGCGATGAGGACTTTCTCCGCTCCCCTGACCTGACGTACGCGGCCACCCGTGGTGTCCGCGTACGCGTGTGCTTCGCGGCACTCGCGTGTGGCCTTGACTCCTTTACTCGTTCGGAGACTTCACCACACACGTATGCCTATTTCGTTCAACCAGAGTGTCATTGACGAGTTCCGTGCCAACGGCGGGAAGGTCGGCGGGCCGTTCGAGGGCGGCGACCTACTGCTCCTCACCACCACCGGGGCCCGATCGGGGCGGCCACACACCGTTCCGCTGGGGTACGTCCGGGAGGATGGGGAACTCGTCGTCGTCGCGTCGGCGGGCGGGGCGCCGGACGATCCGCAGTGGTACCGCAACCTGCTCGCCCATCCCGTCGTCCGGGTCGAGCTCGGCACGGAGGCGTTCGACGTGATCGCGGTGCCGGCGGAAGGGGCGCGGCGGGAGCAGCTGTTCGCTGCCGCCGTGCGGGTCGCGCCGGGATACGGCGACTACCAGGCCCATGCGGGGCGGGAGTTGCCGGTCGTCGTCCTGGAACGGCCCGAAACGCCCACACGGGAGGTGCGCAACCTCGCCGACAAGCTCCTGGAGGCGCACACCTGGCTGCGCGCGCAACTGCGGTACGTCCGCGAGGAGGCGCAGGCGCACGTCGCGGGGCGGAGGGCGAGCCTCGGGATCCAACTACGGCAGCACTGCCTGGCGTTCTGCGAGGGGCTGACGCACCACCACCGCGGCGAGGACGCCGCGATCCTCCCGGCGCTGGCGCGCAGCCATCCCGAACTTGCCGGGGCGCTGGACCTCTTGGGCGAGCAGCACCGGGCCATCGGGCGGATCAAGGAGGAGCTGGTCGCCCTGCTGGCCGGGATCGAGGTCGAGGAGCCGGAGCGGCTGCGGGCCGAGGTGGACCGGATGGCCGCCGAGCTGGAGGCCCACCTCGCGTACGAGGAGGCCGAGCTGCTACCGGCGCTCGCCGGGATTCCGTTCCCACCGATGCGCTGAGGGGCCGGGCGCCGGCTGCCGGGTGGGCGCCGGCGGTTGGGTGAGCGCTGGCGGTTAGGTGAGCGCCGGCCGTTACTCGGGAGTGGCGGGGACAGGAGCGGACGAACAGATGACAGATAACAGATTTCGAAATCTGTTATCTGTCATCTGTTATCTGTCGCTTGCAGGCCGTCAGCCGTCAGCCGTCACGACTGCGAGAAGACCGGCAGGTACCCGTAGGCCTGGCCCGAGGAGTTCGGGTGGTAGCTCTCGTCGATGGGCCACGTGGTGCTGTGGAGCCAGGTGTCCAGCGAGCCGCAGATCTCGTGCCCGCTGAAGATGTCCCGCACGTCGGCGAAGGTGAAGCCGGCGTTCGCGGCACGCTTGGCGATGACGCCGTCGAGCACGTCGGCGGCCTCGTTGATGGCGGACCGCTTGGTGTCGCCGATGCCGAAGATGCAGCTGCCGCCGATCTCGTACAGGTGCGGGTACCCGAGGACCACGACGTGCGCGTTGGGCGCCTTGGCGTGGATCGTCGAGTAGACCCGGTCGAGCTGGGCGGGCAGGGTGTTCTGGGCGTAGGCCTCACCGGCCGAGACCGAGCTGAGGCAGGAGCTCTCGGAGCTGAGCACACAGGTCTGCATGGTGCCGGCGAAGCCGGCGTCGTTGCCGCCGATGGTGATGCTGACCAGCGTGGTCGAGGAACTCAGGGCAGAGACCTGGCTGTTGAGGACGTCTCCGGTTCTCGCCCCCGAGCAGGCGACGAAACTGAAGGAGGACGGCGAGTTGGCACTCTGCCACAGGTACGGATAGGCATTGGTGCTCCGCTTGCAGCTGCCGCTGTCGCCGAGATAGCTCCCGGAACCGACACCCGCGGAGTACGAGTCCCCGAGGGCGACGTAGTTGACGGCGTCCGCGCTCGCGGACGTGGCTGCAAAGAACGTGGTGAGCGTGAGGAGGGCCGCTATCGCGGTGGCGGCCATGGCACGGGTGGGGCGCAGCATGAAACCTCCTGGCGTGATGTGGGTCACAGATTTGATACCAGGCGGTAGCAAGCTCGGGAAGCGCTCATGCCAAGGATATTGACGGTCAGTCTGACAACGCTGGAGTGAACGCCTCTTCACAGAGCGCGTATTGGCGCTGTTCAGCGCCGGTGCGCGCGTGTACGCACCAGGCGGGCGCCGAGGGACGCGCTTTGGCCGGCCTTAAGCGCACGCTTGAGCGCGGGCTTGAGCGCGGGCTTGAGTGCAGGCTTGAGCAACGCGTCGATCGGAGCGTTGAGAGGTGCTCAGAGAGGGATTCCGAGAGGTGCGTTGCGTGATGCCAACGACGGCTCGCTCAGCCGCGCCCTTCCACCGCGCGTGGCAGGTGGCGGACGGCGAACGTCAGTGCTTCGAATAGACGGTGCCCGGGAAGACCTCGCAGCCCTCCAGTGGCAGTTCCTCGATCGTCTCGTTCGCGGCCGCGGGCACGCCGAGCCACCGGACGGCGCACGCGACGGCCGCCCTCGCCTGGCGCAGTCCGGGCTCGCCCCAACCCAGCAGCTCGACCGCGAGCCCGGGGGCGACGAGCAGGCGCCGGTAGTGCCGGCCGGACGCCGGGTCGGCCGTGCTCGGGCCGACCGCCCGCAGCGCCGCGGCCATCCGCACCCGGGCGCACTCGTTCCCGCCGTTGGCGGAGCCCACCCGGTCGTAGAGGTAGCCGAGGTAGTACGGCTGCCCGATGACGGCCTGGGCCTCCTCGGCGGCTTCCCGGGCCAGGGCGGAGGCCGGGTCGCCCGCGTCCTCCGGTTCGAGCGAGCCGCCGGGCAGCGAGCAGATGCCGTCCCGGGGGTTGACCAGGGTCAGCACCCGGCCGTCGGGGGCGAAGAGCCACCCCCACGACTGCTTGACCGGCAGCCCCTCGGGCACCTGCTCGCCCGGCCGCCAGGGCCACCCCGCGGAGGGACGCCGGCGCACCCTGCCGAGCAGCTCGGCGACCTCCGCGCTGTACTCGATCCGGCTCATGCGTCCCCCCTTTCGGTGTCGGGCTCGGCCGGGACCGACGGGGCGCGGGGCGGACCTGCGGAGCGCGGTACGGGGCGGAGCGGCGGAAGCGGCGGCGTGGGGTGCCGCGCGCTCCAGCTGTTGATCTTCCCCGAAATCTTCCCCGAACAGGCGGTCGATGAACAGTCCCCAGCTCCGCTTGGTGGACGCGGAGGACGAAAAGCCCTGGTCAGGACAGCGGCTCACCTCCGCCCTCGGAGGCGTCGTCCGGACGCTCCCCGGCCCGGCCGTCGCCGGCCGAACGATCGCCGGGCGAACCGTTTCCCGGCGAGCCACCGCCGGCGGGCTCCGCTCCGCCCGCACCGCCGTCGTCGGGCCCTTCCCACGGCGCCGCGCGCCCCGGGAAGGACGGCAGGGGGAAACCGGGCCGCGGGAGCACCCCGGGCGGGAACGGCACGCCCCGCCCGATCGTGTCGGCCAGCTCGTCGAACACCTCGTGGGCGCTCATCGGCCTCAGCCGTCCACGCACCAGCGCCCAGCCCCGCACCGGCGGCCCCTCGGGCCCGGCGTCGCCGTGCAGCAACAGCGCGCCGCCGCCCGCGACGGCCACGCCCGCCGCCAGCGTCACGCAGAACGCCTCCGTGTCCCGGCCGCCCGGGAAGAGCATGCCCGCCTCGACGCACAGCTCGGCCGCCGCGGTGAGCTGCTCGCCGTCCTCCGGGCCGTGGAAGCGCAGCGTCAGGAGGTGGAACCCCTCCCCCGCGCCCTCGGCCAGCGCCACGAACACCGTCGTGGCGTACTCCATGACCGCCACGAGGTGCCGCTGCCCCGCGTCGTCGTCGCCGACCGCCCCCAGGAGGACGGCGCAGGCGAAGGACATCCGCACCCTGGCCCGGTGGTCCTCCAGCAACAGCGGGACCAGCTCGGCCAGCGGCTCCCCCGCGTAGACGAAGGGTTCGCCGGCCAGCTCGGGGTCGCCCGCGTACGCGACCCGGGCGGCGGGCGTGGCCGGGTCGAGGCCGAAGGCGTCGCAGTAGTCCGCGTAGTCCTCGGCCTCCATGACCCGCAGGTGCACCTCCACCCCCTGCCGGCGCAGCCCGCGCAGCAGGTCTTCCGTCAGCCGCAGGTACTCCCGGTGCGTGAGGCCGCCGAACAGGCCGTGCCCGGCCAGCCCGGTGAAGTCCGCGGCCCGCGCCGGGACCGCCAAAGCCACCGGCACCGGCGGCGGCGCCCCACGCGCCAGGCCACGCCGCCGCTTCCCTCGGGCGCCGGCTCCACCACCGCCGGCCCCACCGCCCGGCGGACGCCCGCCACCAACTCCGCCGGGCCCGGCGCCGCCACGCCCCGGCGCGTTCGCCCGGGGCCCGCTCCAGCGAGGTCCGCCCGCCCGGGGCCCGTCCCCACCGGGGCGGTTCCACCGCGCCGCCGACGGGCGCGCTCGTGACTGCCCGCGCGCCCTCCATGCACCACACGCTCCCGCGAGCGTCTCCACGAGCGACCGCGAGCACCGCCCGCGGACCATCCCCGACACCAGAACCCGCACCGACATGCCGTGCTCCTCTCCCCGACCCACTCGAAGTGCCTCCGGCCGGCCACGCCGACCGGCCACGGACGCGACCGTCCGCGACGAGGAACATACACACCGTCACTGACAATCGGACGTGCCCGCCCGGTCGCACCGTCCCGGGGTGCCCGGGTCCACGGTTCCGGCCGGGATTGTCGGTGCCGGAGGTTAGGGTCGGGGACCATGCGACTGCTGCATACCTCCGACTGGCACCTGGGGCGCTCGTTCCACCGGGAGAGCCTCCACGACGCCCAGCACGCGTTCCTCGACCACCTGGTGGCGGTCGTCGAGGAGCAGCGCGTCGACGCCGTGCTGGTCGCCGGGGACGTGTACGACCGGGCACTGCCCGGCCTGGAGGCGGTCGCCCTGTTCGACGACGTGCTGCACCGGCTGGCCGCGCTCGGCGTGCCGACGGTGTTCATCAGCGGCAACCACGACTCGGCGCGCCGTCTCGGCGTCGGCGCGGGGCTGATCGGCCGCGCCGGGATCCACCTGCGCACCGATCCGGGCGAGTGCGCCGACCCCGTACTGCTGGCGGACGAGCACGGCCCGGTGGCCGTCTACGGGCTGCCGTACCTGGAGCCGACGCTCGTGCGCGAGGGCTTCGGACTGGAGCGCGGCGGGCACGCGGCCGTGCTCGGCGCCGCGATGGACCGGGTCCGGGAGGACCTGGCCACCCGGCCGGCGGGCACGCGCGCGGTGGTCCTGGCGCACGCCTTCGTCACCGGCGGCACGCCGAGCGACAGCGAGCGCGACATCGCGGTCGGCGGCGTCGCGGCCGTGCCCGCCTCGGTCTTCGACGGCGTGCACTACGCCGCGCTCGGCCACCTGCACGGCTGCCAGACGCTCGCGCCGCACCTGCGCTACAGCGGTTCCCCGCTCGCCTACTCCTTCTCCGAGGCCAGGCAGCGCAAGACGATGTGGCTGGTCGACCTCGGCGCCGACGGTTCCGTCACCGCCGAGCGCGTGGACTGCCCGCGGCCGCGCCCCCTGGCGACCCTGCGCGACACGCTCGACGCCCTGCTCACCGACGAGAGGTACGCGGAGCACGAGCAGTCGTGGGTGCAGGCCACCCTGACCGACGCGGCCCGCCCGAGCGAGCCGATGGAGCGCCTGCGCCGCCGCTTCCCGCACACCCTGCAGCTGCTGTTCGACCCCGAGGAGACGCCGGCGGAGCCCTCGCAGTCGTACGCGGCCCGGGTCGGCGGGCGGGCCGACCTGGAGATCGCGGAGGGCTTCCTGCGGCACGTGCGCCCGGGCTCCGATCCGGACGAGGACGAACTCGACTGGCTGCAGGCCGGGTTCGAGAGCGTGCGGGAGAGCGCCGAGCGGAAGGCGGACCTGCCCCGATGAGGCTGCACCGGCTCACCGTGACCGCCTTCGGCCCCTTCGCGGGCGCCGAGACGGTGGACTTCGACGCGCTCGCCGCCGGCGGGCTGTTCCTCCTGCGCGGCTCGACCGGTGCGGGCAAGAGCAGCGTGCTGGACGCGGTCTGCTTCGCCCTCTACGGCGACGTGCCCGGCAGCCGCCGGGCCAACCGCCTGCGCAGCGACCACGCCGACCCGCACCGCCTCACCGAGGTCCGGCTGGAGCTGACGATCGGCGGGCGGCGCCTGCAGATCACCCGGCTACCGGAGCAGCGGCGGCCGAAGAAGGTCGGCACCGGCACGACCGTCGAGCGGGCGCAGACCCTGCTGCGCGAATGGGCGGCGGACACCGGCGACGGCACCCCGGGCTGGCGGGCGCTCAGCAAGTCGCACCAGGAGGCCGGCGAGGAGATCCACCGGCTCGTCGGCATGAACCGCGACCAGTTCTGCCAGGTCGTCCTGCTGCCGCAGGGGGACTTCGCGCGCTTTCTCAGGGCGGATTCGGAGGAACGCGGCAAGCTGCTGCGCCGGCTGTTCGACACCGAGCGGTTCCAGCACGTCGAGGCGTGGCTGGCGGAGCAGCGGCGCTCCCAGGAGGCGGCCGTCCAGGCCGGCCGGCGCCGGCTGCGCGACCTCGCGAGCAAGGCCGAGCAGGCGGCGGGGCCCGGCGCCGAAGCGGCCGACGGCTGGGTGCCCGCCGACGACGACCGCGCCGACCTCACGGCGGGCACGCTCGGGTGGGCGGCGATCCTGCGCGCTGGGGCGGCCGAGCAGCAGGCCGTCGCGGACGCCGCCCTCGCGGGCGCCGAGGCGGCCCACGTGGAGGCCCAGCGCGAGCGGGAGGCCGCCGAGGAACTGTCCGGGCGCCAGCAGCGCCACCGGCAGGCCCGCCAACGGGCGGAGCGGCTCGCCGGGTTCGAACCGGAGGCGGCGCGCGACCGGCAGCGGCTGGCGGCGGCACAGGCGGCCGTCGGCGTGGAGTCGGCGCTGCGCCTGCGCGAGCACGCCGCCGAGGCACACGACCGCGCGCAGGAGGCCGAGCACCGGCACCGGGCCGCGCTGACCGGAGACGTCCGCGAACCCGCGACCATGGGGCTCGGCGAGGCCGACGCCGCCGAACTGGCCGATACCGAAAGGCGGTTGCGGGCCGAGGTGGTCCGCCTGGAGGCCGCCGGGGCCGACGAGCGGCACTGTGTCGAACTCGCCCGCGAGCAGCGGGCCGCCGACGAGGAGCGGCTCCGCGCCGAGGACCTCGCCGAGGAGGCCGAGGACTGGCTGGCCGAGTTCGACGGCCGGCTGGTCCGCCTCCAGGCGGAGCAGACGGCGGCCCGCGAGGCCGGCGCCCGCGTCGAGCAACTGGACGGAAAGCGCGTCGAGGTGGCCGCACGGCTGAAGGCGGCCCGGGAACGTGACGGCCTGCGGGCCGAGATCTCCGCCGCCGAACCGCGCGCGCACGCGCTGCGCGAAGCCGCCCTGGACGCCCGCGAGTACAGCCAGGACCTCCGCGAGCGCCGACTCGTGGGCATGGCGACCGAGTTGGCCGAGCAGCTGCGGACCGGCGAGGCCTGCCGGGTCTGCGGCTCGGCCGAACACCCGGCACCCGCCCTGGCCGCTCCCGGCGAGCGCGTCAGCGCAGCCGACGAGGACCGGGCCCGCGCCGCCCAAAGCGCCGCCGAGCAGGCCGCGACCGACGCCGACCAGGCCCTCACCGCGCTGCGGGTCCGCGAGGCGACGGCCGCCGGAGCGGCCGGACCGGACGACGCCCGAACCGTCGCCGACACCCTCGCCACGCTGGACCGCGAGCATCACGAGGCGCTGCGGGCCGCCGAGGCGCTCGGCCGGGTCGAGCGGGAGATCGGCCGGCTCTCCGACGACCGCGCCCGCCGCCACGACGAACTGCGCGAGGCCCGCGAGCGCGGCGCCGTCCTCACCGACCGCCTCCAGGCCCTCGGCACCGAACAGCGGGAGCTCGCCGCCCGGGTGGCCGCCGCCCGGGGCGAGGCCGCCTCCGTCGCCGAACGGGCCGCAGCCCTCGCCCGGCTCGCCGACGGCGTCGCGGCGGCGGTCACGGCGGTCCGCGCCCGCGCGGAGGCGGCGGCCCGGCTGGCCGACGCCGAGGACGAACTCGCCAAGGCCGCCGCCGCGGCCGGGTTCCCCAGCGCCGACGACGCACTCGCCGTCCTGCTCCCCCGCGGACAGCGCGAGCAGCTGGAGGCCCGGCTGGACCGGCACCGCGCCGAACTCGCCTCCGTCGAACGCGAGCTCGCGCTGCCCGAGCTCGCCACGGCCGCGGAGCGCCCGGACGCCGACCTGCCCGCCGCCCAGGCCGCACTCGACACCGCCACGACACGACTGCGCCACGCCCACGCCGCCCAGGCCGCGGCCGGCGAGCGCCGCACTGCGCTGGCCGCCATCGGTGCGCAACTCGCCGCCCTGGCGGAGGAACTGGCGCCTGCACTGGTCCGGTTCGAGCGGATCAACCGGCTCGCCGCGCTCGCCGCAGGCACCTCCACCGAGAACCGGCTGCGGATGCGCCTGGAGTCGTACGTCCTGGCGGCGCGGCTGGAGCAGGTCGCGGCGGCAGCGAGCGACCGGCTCGTCCGGATGTCGGGGGGCCGCTACACCCTCGTCCACAGCGACGACCGCGGCACCGGGAACAAGCGCTCGGGGCTCGCCCTGCGCGTCGTCGACGCCTGGACCGGCACCGAGCGCGACACCGCGACCCTCTCCGGCGGCGAGAGCTTCTTCGCCTCGCTCGCCCTCGCCCTCGGCCTCGCCGACGTCGTCACCGACGAGGCGGGCGGCATGCCACTGGACACGCTCTTCATCGACGAGGGCTTCGGCACCCTGGACGAGCAGACGCTGGAGGAGGTCATGGACGTGCTCGACGGGCTGCGCGAACGCGACCGGGCCGTCGGCATCGTCAGCCACGTCGCCGACCTGCGCACCCGCATCCCGGCCCAGTTGCTGGTCCACAAGGGGCGGCACGGGTCGACCCTCGCTCTGGCCGGGCGGGAGGACGCCTGAGACGCGCCCGGAAGGGGCCGCCTCAGCCCGAGCAGGCGATCCGCTGAGCCTGCTGCCAGGCGCAGACCGGGCAGAGCGTGGTGCCCGGGTGGTCGGCGGGCAGCTCGGTCGGCTCGCCGCACAGGACGCAGTCGGCGCGCGGACCGGTCAGCGCCGGGTCGTGCACCAGGGCGGCCTCGGCACCTTCGGCAGGAGCCGGCGCGCAGACGGCCGTGTCCTCGTTCGTCTCCGTATCGCTCATGCCGCCTTCCTACTCCTCGCGCCCAGTGTGCGGCAAGGCGGGGGGCGGCTGACGGACGACAGACGACGGCGAACAGGTAACAGATGACAGATTTCAACATCTGTCATCTGTCATCTGTTACCTGTTCGCCGCCCCCTGCCTACCGAGCGCCAACCCGCGCCCCACCCGGCCCCAACCCCGCCGCCATCCGCCCCGGGCCCCCCGGTTACGGTGGCCCCCATGGGCCGAGATCTCCACCAGCGCCTCACCGCCGCCCGCGCCGCCGCACCGACGTATCCCGAGGTCGGAGCCACCCGGGGCGGGCCGCTCCCCCACGGGTACGCGCACCTGCGGCGCCGCGTGCACCTGGGCCACGGCCCCGACGTGCTGGAGCGGGCCGGCCGGTACGTCCTCGGCTGGGGCAGCCAGCTGGGCACCGGTTTCGCCGTCCACCCGCACGCGCCCGCCGCCGAAGGGGCCACGGTCCTGCTGCGGATCGCCCTGCCCGGCAGCCGGTGGCCGCGCCTCGTGATCCCCTGCCGCGTCGTGTGGACGGTGGACGAGCCGGACCGGATCGGCTTCGCCTACGGCACGCTGCCCGGCCACCCCGAGTGCGGCGAGGAGTCGTTCCTGGTGTCGATGGACGCCGACGGCGAGGTGTGGTTCGAGGTGGCCGCCTTCTCCCGGCTGGCCGCCTGGTACGCCCGCCTGGGCCGTCCGGTCGCGGCGCTGTGCCAGTACCTGGCCATCGAGCGTTACCTCGCCGCCGTCGCGTCCCGCGTCTGACGTCCGCTCAGCCGCCCAGGAAGGACAGCCGGACGGTCCGGCGCGGGTTGTCCCCGTTCGTGTCGACCAGGACGACGGACTGCCAGACGCCGAGCGCGAGTTGACCGCCGATCACGGGCAGGGTCGCGTGCGGGGCGACCAGTCCGGGCACGACGTGGTCGCGCCCGTGGCCCGCGCTGCCGTGGCGGTGGCGCCAGCGGTCGTCGGCGGGGAGCAGGTCGCGCAGGGTGGCGAGGAGGTCGTCGTCGCTGCCGGAACCGGTCTCGAGGACGGCGATGCCGGCGGTGGCGTGCGGGACGAAGACGTTGAGCAGGCCGTCACGGCCGGCGGCCCGCTCGGTGAGGAACGCGGCGCAGCGGTCGGTGATGTCGAGCGCGACCTCGCGGCTGCCGGTGGTGATCTCGAAGGTGGTGGTCTGGAAGGGGCTGGTGGGGTGGGAGTGGATGTTGTCCGCCATGAGCGCCATCCTGCCGGAAGCCGACCGCCGGTTCGCGCAAGCGCCACTGGAACGAGCACCACTCGAGTGGGACGAGCACCACTCGGCCAAGGAGCTCTCCGCCCGGCGGCACTCGACCCGCCGACCCGGACCCGTCCGGGTACGACGAAGACCCGACGGTCCTCGTGGTCCGCCGGGCCGGGTGCCGGGGTGCGGGTCGGGCCGGAGGCCGTGAGGCCTCGGGTCCTAGCCGCGACCGCCGAACAGGCTCCGCCGCAGCCGGCGCAGGGGCGCCAGCAGCGACACCCGTACGTGGCGGCGCGGCGACGCCGGGGCGCCGGCGCCGCGCGGCGTCAGCTCCCTTATCAGCCCGAGCGCCTCGGCAGTGTCCACCGCCGGGACGGCGGGCGCGCCGAGCACGGCCAGGTGTCGTTCGATCCGGCGGCCGGTCGCGCCGACACCGCACTGGATCGCCGGCACACGGGGCCGAGTCCGCACTTGCATGTGTTCCATCAGTTTTCCCACCCCTACGAGGCGCCAGGGCCGTGAGGCGAAGACTATCCGTGACGGACGGCCTTCGCGCAACCGTCCTTGGTGTTGTGCCACCGTATCGTGCGGCGTCAACTGACGATGCACCAGGGGCCACCCGGACCGGTCACGACTAGGCATCAATGATGGGTGCACGACCGGCCCTCCGTCAGCGGTTTCCGGAGGTACGGACCCGGCGCCCGGTCACGAGGCACGCGCCCGGCGCACGGGATCATCGGGAGTGCCCGGTGGCGCGGCCGGTATATAGGGGTCGCGCGCGGGAGGACGGAGGGGTCGGCACACGGGTCGGCGAAGCACGGGGCGGGGAACAGGACAGGGGCTGGGCAGGGGCTGGACAGGAGCCGGACAGGGGTCGCCCCGGAGGACGGACCACCAGCACCATGGGTATCACTCCACCGGAGCGATCACCGAATTGGATCATTCATGAAGTGAACACATTCGAGGGATTGACTCCGGCGTAACCTCCAAGCAATATCTCTTTCTACGCGCAGGGCTCGCACGTTGCCCAACTGCGTGTTCGAATGATGAAGGACTCCGGCTCCCCCGAGCCACTGCCCGGCCGCCTCGACGCTGCGGCGGCCAGGCTCGGACGGGTGCCCGGACCGGCGGCCGGCCGTAGAGGGTCGGCCGGGCCGCCACCAGGCTGCCGGTGCCGCCCCCACCAGGGCCCGGCACCGGCGGCTCCGGGTTCCGGGCCGGGCGCAGGACCGGACACGAGGACCGGACACGAGGACCACCGTCCGCCGCGAGCCCCGGATCACCCCCGACCGCTGCGCAGCCCTTCTCGGCGACCCCGCTCCGGAGCCCCCTCGCCCCGGCTGAAGCCCAGCTCAGAGGTCACGTCCGGGCGGTCGGTAGACTCGGCCAGCGTGTCACTCCTCCTCAGCATCGTGCTCCCGGTCCACGGCGTGGAGCGGTTCCTGCCGCGCTGCCTCGACTCGATCCTCGGCGACACCCCCGCCGCGGAGTCGCGCTTCGAGGTGATCGCGGTCGACGACCTCTCCCCTGACGGCTGCGGCGCGATCCTGGACGAGTACGCCGCCCGCGATCCGCGCCTGCGGGTCCTGCACCTCACCGAGAACCAGGGCCTCGGCGGCGCCCGTGCGGCCGCCCTGCCGCTCGTGCGCGGCGAGTACGTCTGGTTCGTCGACAGCGACGACTGGCTGCCGGAGCGGACCGTCAGCGTGGTCCTGGACGAGCTGCGCCACGAGGGCCGCCAGGCCGTCCCCGCCGACGTGCTGGTCACCGACTTCACCCACGTCTACCCGGACGGCGCGACCGAGCCCAACCCCTGGCGCCACGTGCTGCTCGGCTCCCCGCTCGTCGAGGGCTGCACGCTCGCCGAGCACCCGGCGCTGTTCCAGACGGTGATGTCGGTGTGGAACAAGGTCTTCCGCCGCGCGTACCTGGAGGGCCTCGGCGTCGCGTTCGGGCGCGGCTACTACGAGGACATCTCGGTCACCTACCCCGCGCTGCTCGCCGCCGAGCGGCTGCGCTACGTCGACCGCCCCTGCTACGTCTACCGCCGCAACCGGGACGGCGCGATCACCGCGACCGCCTCCCCCAAGCACGCCGACGTGTTCGCCCAGTACGACGCGATCTTCGCGTTCCTGGACCGCCCGGACCGCCCCGGCCGGCCCGTCCCGGAGTCGCTGCGCACGCTGGTCTTCGACCGGACCGTCCGCCAGGCGCTCAACGTCTACGACACCTCCGGGCTCGTGCCGGTCGAGCGGCGCAAGGACTTCTTCCACAGCATCTCCCGGCACTTCGCCCACCACCGGCCGGACGACTACCAGTTCCCCGGCGGCGTGCGCGGCGTGCAGTACCGGCTGGCGGCACGCGGCGCGCGGATCGCCTACGCGGAGCTGCGCCGCACCGGGCGGCTGCCGCGCGAACTCAAGCGCGGCGCGCGGGCGGTGGCGCCGGCGGTGCGCAAGGGGGTGCGCAGCGGTGCCCGGTTCACCGCGTACAACGCGTTCCGCCGGCTGCCGCTGGACGACACCCTCGCGGTCTACGCGGCGTACTGGCACCGGGGTTACGCGTGCAGCCCGGCCGCGATCTACGAGAAGGCGAAGGAACTCGTCCCGGAGATCCGGGGTGTGTGGGTCGTGGAGAACCGCACGCAGGCCGCGGCCATGCCGGCCGGGGTGCCGTACGTGATCGTCAACACCCCCGCCTACCTCAAGGTGATGGCGACCGCCCGGTACTTCGTCAACAACGTCAACTTCCCGCACACGATGGCCAAGCGGCCGGGCACGGTGCACGTCCAGACCCAGCACGGCACCCCGCTGAAGGCGATGGGCATGGACCTGCGGGACCGTCCCGAGGCCGCCGACGGCATGGACTTCGACCGGCTCCAGGAGGCCGTCGACCGCTGGGACTTCCTCGTCTCCTCCAACCCGCACACCAGCGAGCACTTCGCCCGCGCCTTCCCCGGCCGCTACGAGATGCTCGACACCGGCTACCCGCGCAACGACCGCCTGGCCAACGCCACCCCGGACGAGGTGCGCGCGATGCGCGAGCGGATCGGCCTGCGTCCGGGCCGCACGGCGGTGCTGTACGCGCCGACGCACCGCGAGGGCCAGGGCGGCTACGTGCCGCTGCTGGACGTGAAGGACCTGGCCCGGCGGCTCGGCCCCTCGCACACGCTGCTGGTGCGCACGCACTACTTCCACACCACCGGCCCGGGGGACCTGGTCGCGGGCGAGGACGCGGCGGAGATCGTGGACGTCTCGGCGCACCCGTCCGTGGAGGACCTCTACCTCGCGGCGGACGTGCTCGTGACGGACTACTCGTCGATGATGTTCGACTACGCCGTGCTGGACCGGCCGATCGTCGTGTTCGCGCCGGACTGGGACGACTACCGGCGGGTGCGCGGGGTGTACTTCGACCTGTTCGCGGAGCCGCCGGGCGCGGTCACGGTGGACGCGGACGGGCTGGCGGCGGCGCTGCTCGCGGGCGACGCGGATCCGGCGGCGCGGGCGCGGTTCCGGGCGAAGTTCTGCCCGTGGGACGACGGCGGGGCGGCGGAGCGGGTGGTGCGCCGGGTGTTCCCGGTCGCGGGCTGACGGAGAACGACCGGCAAACGAATGACAGCTGACAGATAACAGATTTCGAAATCTGTTATCTGTCAGCTGTCATTCGTCAGGCGATCGGGGCCGGTGCCGCCGGTACGGCGACCGGCCCCGTCACGGCGGGCTCAGCCCCGGCGGGCGGCCAGGAACTCGTCGAAGGTCAGGTAGCCCTGGTGGTGGGTGTCCATGGCGTGGATGAGCGCCTCGGCCATCGACAGCGTCACGTCGTGGTCGCCCATCTCGTTCGCGACCAGCGCGTACTCGGCCGGAGTGATCTTGCCATCGCCGTTCTTGTCGAAACGGTCGAAGAGCGCCTTGATCTCCTCGGTGCTCTGCATGGTTGCCCTCCTGGGAACTGCGGGTTGTGCGGTGTTCGGACGGGCGTACCCTACCCGGCCCCGGTGCACCGTCCGTGGCGCGGGCCACGCCCTGAGGGAGTGGACGGGCGGCGGGGCCGGTGGCGTAGTCTGCGGAACCGATACCGGCCCGGGCTCCTCCCGGGCGCTCGTTCGTCCAGGGAGGGACCATGCTCGATCTCGTCACCAGGCTGGTGCTGAAACCCGTCTCGCGCGGCATCTGGCGGCCGGTCATCGAAGGTGTCGAGAACGTGCCGCGCAAGGGCGGGGTCATCCTCGCCAGCAACCACCTGTCGTTCATCGACAGCGTGGTGATCCCGCTGACCGCCCCGCGCCGGGTCCACTTCCTCGCCAAGGCCGAGTACTTCACCGCCCCGGGGTTCAAGGGCCGCCTCTCCAAGGGCTTCTTCGAGGCGATCGGCGCCGTGCCGGTCGAGCGCGGCACCTACCGCTCCGCCCAGGCCTCCCTGGAGTCCGCGCTGGAGATCCTGGAGGACGGCAAGGCCTTCGGCATCTACCCCGAGGGCACCCGCTCGCTCGACGGCCGCCTCTACCGCGGCAAGACGGGCGTCGCGTGGCTCGCACTGACGGCGGGCGTACCGGTCGTGCCGGTGGCGCTGGAGGGGCCGGAGCAGATCCTGCCGGTGGGCAAGCGGGTGCCGCGCCTCAAGAAGGTGACCGTCCGCTTCGGTGAGCCGCTGCACTTCGACGAGCTGCACGGGCAGGCGCGCTCGGCCAGGGCCCGCCGCCAGGTCACCGACGAGGTGATGGCGGCGATCCAGCGGCTGTCCGGCCAGGAGGTCGCGGAGGGCTACAACGAGGCGCCGAAGGCGGCGTAGCCGCGGCCGTCGGGTCCCCTCGCCTCACTTTGGCTCGTCAGACGTACCCCAGGCTCCGGACCGGCCCGTCACACGTACCCCCGGCCTCGGGCCGGCTCGTCAGACGTGCCCCAGGACCGCCGGCTCCGGGGCGTCGGGCACCTGGGGTGCCTCGCGGCGCAGCAGGGCCGCGTACCGGCCGTCCAGCGCCACCAGTTCGTCGTGGGCGCCGAGTTCGACGACCGCGCCGTGGTCGAGGACGGCGATCTGGTCGGCTCCGCGCACGGTGGAGAGCCGGTGGGCGATGGTGATCGTGGTGCGGCCCGCGGAGAGGGTGTCAACGGCCTCCTGGACGGCGCGCTCGGTGCGGTTGTCGAGCGCGCTGGTGGCTTCGTCGAGGATCAGGACGGGCGGGTTGCGCAGGATCGTGCGGGCGAGGGCGAGGCGCTGCTTCTCGCCGCCGGAGAAGCGGTAGCCGCGTTCGCCGACCAGGGTGTCGTAGCCCTCGGGCAGGCCGGCGATGGTGTCGTGGACCTGGGCGGCGCGGGCGGCCTCGACGAGTTCGTCGTCGGTGGCGTCCGGTTTGGCGAAGCGCAGGTTCTCGGCGACGGAGGCGTGGAAGAGGTACGTCTCCTGGGAGACGACGCCGACGGCGCGGGCGAGGGTGTCGAAGGAGAGGTCGCGCACGTCCTCGCCGTCGATGGTGACGCGGCCTCCGGTCACGTCGTACAGCCGGGGGACGAGGTAGCTGAGGGTGGTCTTGCCGGAGCCGGTCTCGCCGACCACGGCGAGCGAGCTCCCGGCCGGGACGGTGAGGTCGACCCCGGCGAGCGTGGGGCGCTCCTGCCCGCCGTCGTAGCGGAAGTCGACGCCCTCGAAGCGGACCTCGCCGCGGATCCGGTCCAGGGTCACGGGCCGCGGCCGTTCGGCGATCTCGACCGGGAGGTCGAGGTACTCGAAGATGCGCTGGAACAGCGCGAGCGAGGTCTGGACGTCGACGCCGGTGGAGAGCAGGCCGACGGTCGGACGGAACAGGCCCTGCTGGAGCGTGGTGAAGGCGACCAGGGTGCCGACCGAGACGATCGGCGCGCCGCCGGCGGCGGTCAGCCCGGCCGCCCAGTAGATGACGGCGGGCATCGCGGCCATCACGATCTGGATGGTGTTCATCCGCCAGCGCCCGGCCATGCTGGCCCGCACCTCCAGGTCGGCGAGGCGGTCGGACTGCTCGGTGAACTCCCGGGCGAGGGAGCCGGAGCGGCCCATCGTGCGCCCGAGCAGGATGCCGCTCACCGAGAGCGACTCCTGGACCGCCGAGCTCATCGCGGCCAGCTGCTTCTGCCGCTCGGTGGTGATCTTCTTGCGCTCGTTGCCGACCCGACGGCTGATCCAGACGAACAGCGGCAGCAGGAGCAGCGAGACGACCGTCAGCCGCCAGTCGAGCGCGACCATCGCGACGACGGAGGCGACGACGGCGGTGAAGTTGGAGACCAGGCTGGTGGCGGTGGACGTCACCGTCGACTGCATGCCGCCGATGTCGTTCGCGATCCGGGACTGCACCTCGCCGGTGCGGGTGCGGGTGAAGAACGCGAGGGACTGGCGCTGGAGGTGGCCGTAGACGGCGGTGCGCAGGTCGTGCATGACGCGCTGGCCGACGGTGGTGGAGATCAGCGTCTGGAGGACGTTGAACACGCTGTTCACGACGGCGGCGGCGATCATGCCGAGCACGAGCACGCTCAGCAGGCCGGTACGGCCGTGCGGGATCGCGGTGTCCAGGACGGCGCGCAGCAGGAACGGCGAGACGACCGAGACGACGGCGGAGGCGCCGACCAGCAGTCCGACGGTGGCGAGGCGGCCCGCGTAGGGGCGGAAGAGCGCGAGGATGCGCCGCCACTGCGCGGGCGGGCGTGGTTCGCCCTCGTCGCGCGGGGACGGGGTCCAGTCGATTCTGTCGGGCCTCAAGGGCGGACCTCCGGGGGTCGGGCGGCCGGGCAGCCGGGCGGCCGCCAGCATAGCGAGAGTAGCTCATAGTTAGACTAGCTAATAGTGAGGGTCGCCCTATTCCCGCGGCGCGCGTGGCCGCCCGCCCGATCACGCCGTGTGCCGCGGGTGAACGGGGGCCGCCCGTCCACCCGCCTGGCGCGGCCGACCGGTCGGTCCGTCCGCCCCGTCCACCCGTCCCACCCGCCCGCCGCGCCCGTTCCACCCGCCTGGCGCGGTCGGTCCGTCCCGCGCCGTCAGTCCGTCCGGTAGGTGCGCGCCGCCTTGTTGGAGAGCCCGCCCAGCTTCCCGGACGGCAGTACCCGGGCCAGCGCCACCGCGGCCTTGTACCGCTTGCCCGGCACCGACACCGACCGGCCGCGCCCGAGGTCGCGCAGCGCCTCCTCCACGACCCGCTCGGCCGAGAGCCAGGACCAGGACGGGATGTTGCCGGTGCCCATGCCGGCCCGCTCGTGGAACTCGGTCCGCGTGAAGCCCGGGCACAGCGCCATCATCCGCACCCCGCTGCCGCCGAGGTCGCGCAGCACCCCCTGGGTGAAGCTCACCACCCACGCCTTGCTCGCCCCGTACGTGCCGCGCGGCAGGAACGCCGCCACGGAGGCGACGTTGATGATCGCGCCCCGGCCGCGGTCGCGCATCCCGGGCAGCGCCGCCGTCGTCAGCCGGAGGACCGCCTCGACGTGCACCTTCAGCATGTCCAGCTCGTCCTGGAGCGGGACGGTCAGGAAGGGGCCGCGGTTGCCGAAGCCCGCGTTGTTGACGAGCAGGTCCACCGGGCGGGCGGCGTCGGCCAGCCGCGCCTCGACGGCGCCGATGCCCTCGTCGGTCGCGAGGTCGGCGGTCAGCACCTCCGTCTCGACGCCGTACTTCCCCTGCAGGTCGGCGGCGGTGCGCTCCAGGCGCTCGGTGTCGCGGGCCACCAGGACGAGCCGGTAGCCGCCGCGGGCGAGCCGGCGGGCGAACGCGGCTCCGATGCCGGCGGTCGCGCCGGTGATCAAGGCTGTGGTCATGCCCCCGACCGTACCGACTCGCCGCGACCGGGCCCACACCCAGGGCAACATCCCTGCTCAGCGGACTGCGGATGCACGGCCCCGGCCCGGCTCGTAAGGTCGGACAGGGGCATCGCCCAACCGGGTGATGACATCCGCGTGAGGAGGCATGCCTGATGCTTACTCAGTTCCGGACCGAAGCGGGCCCGGTGTCACCCAGCGCGACGCCGGTCGAGGCCGTCACACTCGCGAGCCTGATGGTGGAGGACGAGGCCGTCGTGACCGACGCGCCCACGTACCGCCCCGACGCCGCGGTCGCGCTGCTGCTCCTGCTGTCGCCCAAGGAGCCGAGCCCGAAGCGGCCCGAGGAGCGGCCGAGCCGGTAGCCCGGCAGCCGGCGGCCGGTAGTCCGTAGTCGGTGGCCTGCTGGCCTGCTGACCGCCCGGTCTACGGCCACGGCGACGGCCGCGGCCACGACACCTGCGACCCGCCGCCATCCCCGAGACCTCTCGTGAGCCGTCGAGGTTCCCTCGTGAACCCTCCCGGACTCCGGAAGGAGGACCAGCGCACCATGCCGTTCGCCGAGACACCACTGCGCGACGAGTACGCCGCGGCCGTCGAGCGGATGGCCCGCCGGACCCTCGACGCCCTCCGGGGCGCCGGGGGAACGGCCTCGCTCACGGAGCCTGACGGGCTGCTGGCCTCCTTGCTGACCGACCCGGAGGGCTCCGTACCCGGGGCTGTGCTCGCGGCGGCGCGCATACTCGGCCCGGACCTGTTCGCTCCTCAACTCTTCAACGCTCGTTCACCGTTGGATCCACTGAATCCGTTGGCTCCGTTGGATCCGTCAGATCTGTCGAATCCGTCGAATCCGCTGAAGGAGTCGACCCTCGTGCCGCTGGACGACGCCGCAGCCCGGCTACTGGCCGAAGCCCGACGGGTCTTTCCGCCGCCCGCCGCCGACTCGTGGGACGGTACCCCGACCGGCCCACCTCCGCCCGCCGACGATGCGAACCTCGTGATCGCCTGGCAGGACTGGGCGGCCTCCGCACTGCTCGCGCGCACACCGTACGGCGGCGAGGCCGCCCCGCCTCCCGCCGCCGTGCCGCGGCCGGGCCCCCGACCGGGCTCGCCCCCGGGCCCGCGCGACTGGCAGGCGTGGTCCGTCCGCATGGCGCAGCTGTCCGTGCTCGCCCTGCCCGGTCTCGACGGCCCCGTGCACGAACTCGCCCGCACCCACACCCTCGACCTCGCGCGCGGCACCGCCCGCTCGATGCTCCGCCGGGACCTTCGCACCGCCGCCCGGCTCGCCCGCTGGCTCGCCTGGGCGCGGGCCGACGGCCGTCCGCTACGGCTGGAGGTCGGGCCCGTGCTGGAACGGATCCACCTGACCGGCGACGGAAGCGCCCGCACGTTGCTCGAACTCGCCATCGCCGACCGCCTGTTGAACGGTCCGCCGGAACCGGTCCGGGCGAGGGCGGCACGATGACGGCCGACACGCGCGTGCTGGCCACCGCGCAACGCCTCGGCTCGCACGCGCTGGACTGGCTGGACACCGGCCGCCGGAACGGGTTCGGCCGGCTCCCCGACAACACCGTCGTCGACCTCGCCGACCCCAACGACGCCTACAAGCCGCTCGGCGAACTCGCCCTCGCCGCCTCCCTCGTCCTGCGCGACGGCGTGACCGGCCCCGGCGACACCCGCACGGCACACGGCCTCCTCGACTTCGCCTGGGACCAGGTGCGCGCGGGCGACCTCCTGTACGAACGACAGTTGCGCCACCTCGCGATGACCGACCCGCTGGAGACGTACGCCCACTTCGCCCGCGCCGGCTACCGGCACGCCGCGATGGAGGAACTCCTGGACTCGCTCGGCCGGTTGCGGGCGGTCCACGCCGTCGAGGCCGAACCCAACCGGAAGCTGGCCGTCGCCAACGCCCGCCGGATCGTCGGGCTCGCCGACCGACCGGACTGGGCGGCACTCGCCGCCGCCACCTGGCTCGGTGCGACACCGGAGCCGTGGGCCGTCGACTGGATGACCGCCTACCGGATCACCCACACCGTCTTCCACCTCACCGACTGGGGCGCCCGCCCGGACGGCCTGCCGGAACCGGTGCGCGCCTACGTGCGCGACTGGCTGCCCGTCTGGCTCGACGTCTGGCTGGAGATCGGACAGTGGGACCTCGCCGCCGAACTGCTCGCCGTCGACGCGTGCGTCGGCGAACCGGTCACCGGGCGGCAGGGCTGGGACGCGCTGGTCACCGCACAGCACGCGGACGGGCTGCTGCCACGCGACTCCGAACCGGTCGACGCGGACCCGGAACAGGCCTTCCGGGACCACCAACACACGGCGGTAGTGGGGGTGGTGGCCGCCACCATCACCCTGTCCCGCGCGCTCGGCGGCACGCCGGTGGCGACGTGAGTGGGGCGGACAGGAGTCTGTCCGCCCTGGTCGAGGCGGCCGGACCGTCCGCGACGGCCGTCACTCTGGCCATGGCGCGCGGGAGTTCGGCGGAGGTGCGGTGCCACGGGCGGCTCGGACGCGCCCCGAGCGCGCCGGACTGCACGCCCGACACCGTCTTCGAACTCGGTTCCGTCACGAAGACGTTCACCGCGCTGCTGCTCGCGGCGATGGCCGCGAGCGGCGAACTCACGCTGAACGATCCGCTGGAACTCCACCTCCCGTGCTCCTGGCGGCCGTTGACCGTCCGATCGGGCGGGCCGATCCGACTCCTCCACCTGGCCACGCACACCGCGGGCCTCCACCGCCTGCCGCCCGGCCTGCTGGCGGGCGCCGTCCGGGCCTGGTACAGCAATCCGTACGGGGCTTACGGGGAGCAGGAGTTGAGGAATGCGGTGGCCCGAACCACCGTCCGCACCAAGCCCGGCAGCCGGTACGGGTACTCCAACTACGGGGTCGCACTGCTCGGCCGCCTCCTCGCCGAGACGGGTGGTGCGCCGTACGCCGAACTCCTCGCCGAACGGATCGGCCGGCCCCTGGGGCTGCGGACGCTGGCCTGCGCGCCGGACACCCCGGACCGCGCCATCGGACACCGGCGCGGCCGGGCACTGCCGCCGTGGCGGATGCCCGGCCTTCCGGGCGCGGGCGCGGCCCGGGCGAGCGGCGCGGACCTGCTGCGCTTCCTGCAGGCGCATGTCGGCACGTGGCCGGGCGAGTCGGGCGACACGGGGGACGGCGAGCCGGGTGGCGAGCTGGGCGCGGCGCTGCGGGAGGTGCAGCTCCCCCGGCTGCGACTGCCAGGGTCCGGCGACGAGGTGTGCCTGGTGTGGAACCACCGACGGGCCGGCGACCGGGACCTGTTCTTCCACTCCGGCGCCACGCGCGGGTTCACCGCGTTCGTGGGTTTCTCACCACAGACGGAGAGCGCCGTCGCCGCTCTCGCCAACACCGGGCCGACGATGGACGGGCGGTTCCTGCGGGTCGGGTACGGGGTGCTGAGGGAGGTGGCGGGGAACAGATAACAGCTGACAGATAACAGATTTCGAAATCTGTTATCTGTCAGCTGTTATCTGTCATCCGTCGGCTGCCATCCGCCGCTCCCCACCCGCTCAGACCGCAACCGCCTTCGCCCGGTCCGCCGCGATGTGCAGGGCGAGTCCGCCGAGGACCGTGCCCATCGCGTAGCGCTGGATGCGGAGCCAAGCCGGGCGACGGTTGAAGAAGGACGCGATGCTGCCCGCACTCGCCGCTATCAGTCCGTTGACGGTGACCGCCACGACGACCTGGGTGAGGCCGAGCACCAGACTCTGGGCCGCGACGTGACCACGCGCCGGGTCGACGAACTGGGGCAGCAGGGACAGGTACATGATGGCGATCTTGGGATTGAGCAGGCAGGTCAGGAAGCCCATCCCGAACAGCTTGCGCGGCGAGTCGTGCGGCAGTTGCTGCGGCGCGAAGACCGGCGCGCCACCCGGCTTGACAGCCTTCCACGCGAGCCACAGCAGGTACCCGGCCCCGGCGAGCTTGATCGCCGCATAGAGCGCCGGCACCACCGTGAACACCGCGGCGACGCCAACCGTCACGGCCCCGAGGTAGACCAGGAATCCGGCCGCGACCCCGACCAGCGACACCAGCCCGGCCCGGCGGCCCTGGGCGATCGAGCGCGAGACCAGGTAGATCATGTTGGGCCCGGGGGTGAGCACCATGCCCAGCGCCACGGCGGCGATTCCGAGCAGGGCGTGCGGGGCGGCGGCGGGGATCAGCAGGTCCATGCGAGGAGGCTAGGCCGCACTCCGAGCTCGATGCAATGATAACTTTGCGCTCGGTGCAATCAGCGCAATCCCGCCGAGCACGACCGACACGGAGGGCCCGTCGATGGACGACTACCGGCTCATCGCCGACGAGATCGCCAACGCCATCACCGACGGACGGCTTCGCCCCGGGCAACAGCTCCCCACCCAACGCGCCTTCGCCCGCCGCCGCGGCATCGCCGCCTCGACCGCCGGGCGCGTCTACCGGGAACTGGCCCTCCGGGGGCTCACCACCGGCGAGGTCGGCCGCGGCACCTTCGTCCGCGCCGACCAGCGGGCGCCCGGCCCCCACATCCCGCTCGCCGAACCGGCCGGGGCACCCATCGACCTGGAGCTCAACTACCCCGTCGTGCCCGAGCAGGCGCTGCTCGGCGCCGCCCTCGCACCGATGCTTCGGGCGGACGCACTCGACGCCGCGCTGCGCCCGGTGGGGGCAATCGGGACGGCCGCCGCCCGCCACGCGTTCGCCCAGCTGGCGTCCGGGCCGCACGGCTCGCCCTCGTGGCAGGCATCGCCCGAGGACGTGCTGTTCGCGGGCAACGGCCGGCAGGCGGTCGCCGGCGCGCTCTCCGCGCTCGTACCGCCCGGAGGGCGGCTCGGGGTCGAGGCGTTGACGTACCCCGTGGTCAAGGCCGTCGCGCAGCGGCTGGGGATCACTCTCGTACCACTGGCCGTCGACGAGCACGGCCTCCGGACCGGCGCCGTCACCGCCGCGCACCGGGCCGCGCCGCTCAGCGCCGTCTACCTCCAGCCCCGCCTGCAGAACCCGCTCGGCGGAAGCCTCCCACCCGAGCGCCGGGCAACCCTCGCCGACGAGCTGCGCCGTCTCGACCTGCCCGTCATCGAGGACGCCATCTGGTCCTTCCTGCGACCCGACCTCGTGCCCCTCGCAGCCCTGCTGCCCGAGCGAACGATCCTGGTGGACAGCGTCTCCAAGCGCCTGGCCCCGGGCCTGACCACCGGGTTCGCCGTCGTCCCCGGCGCATTCCGCGACCGGATGGCCGCAGCACTGCGGTCCGGCGGATGGACGCCCAGCGGGTTCGCGCTGGAGGCGGTCGTCCGCTGGGTCGGGGACGGCGCCGTCGCGGCGGTCGAGGCGGCGAAGCGCTCGGATGCGACCGCGCGTCAGCTACTCGCACGGGAAGTGCTGGCAGGACAGCACCTGCGCGCAGACCCGTGCTCCTACTACGTGTGGTGGGAACTGCCGGCGGCGTGGCGGGCGGAAACGTTCGTGGCCGCCGCGGCGCGCGAGAGCATCGCGATCACCCCGGCCGCAGCCTTCGCCGTGGACCCCAGGGTGTCTCCGTCCGCCGTCCGGGTCGGCCTCGCGTCGCCGCCGGTCCCGGTCCTGACACATGCCCTGGAGACCCTCGCCAGGATCGCCCGGAGCACGCCGGAGGAACTGCTGGAGTGAGGGCCGACGGGCGACGACGAACAGCTGACAGATAACAGATTTCGAAATCTGTTATCTGTCAGCTGTCATCTGTTACCCGTCGCTCGCCACTACCCCGCGCCCGAGCCCCCTCACCACGAGCCGACCGTCAACCGTCCGCCCGCGCACCACTGTCAGAACTGCGCGCCACCGTGTCAGCCGCTCCGCCCGCGCCGACCGCGCGCAGGCGCGAGGCGGCGGTCGCGGCCAGTTGCGGGGCCAGCTTGGCCACGTCCCGGGAGCCCACCACCGCGATGAGGCTCGGCAGCAGCCACCGGACCGGCTGCATGCCGCGCAGCCAGGCCTGGGCGTAGACGTGCGCGGAGCGCCGGGCGATGCCGGCCACGATCCGGTCCACGGCCGGCTCCAGCGGGTAGGTCTTGTTGGCCGGCCACGGCAGGCGGCTGCGCATCTGCTTGAGAACGACGTCCTCGTCGGCACCGCGCACCATGTCCGTGTCGGTCCAACTCAGGTACCCCACACCGACCTTGACCCCTTGGTAGGCGACCTCGCCACGGATCGAGTGGGCGAACGCCTCCACCCCCGACTTGCTCGCGCAGTACGCACTCATCAGCGGCGACGGCGTCAGGGCGGCGAGCGAGGCGATCTGGAGCAGGTAGCCGCGGCTCTCGATGAGGGCGGGGAGGAACGCCCGCGCGGTGGCCACACTGCCCAGCAGGTTGACCTCGATCACCCGGCTGAACGCCCGGTGGTCGCTGTCCACCAACGGCCCCCCGATGGCGATCCCGGCGTTGGCGACGACGGTGTCGATCCGGCCGTAATGCTCCTTGATCCGCCGGGCGGCGTCATCGAGAGCGTCGAGGTCGGTGACGTCGACCTCCCACGTGGTCGCGGTCGGGCCGCACTGGGCGGCGACGTCCTTGAGTTCGGCCGGCTCCAACCCGAGCAGCGCGACCTTCGCCCCGCGGCGCGCGAGCTTGCGCGCGAGCGACGCGCCGACACCCCGGGCGGCCCCCGTGACGACGACGACCTGGGCGGACAACGGCGGTATGGCGTTCATGCGACGACGCTCCTCTCGGAGTCAAAATCATCGGAATCGGAATCGGAACCGGAGACGGAACCGGGGGCGGAATCGGCGGCGGGACCGCTGTCCGCAGTCAGATGGGCCACGGCCATTCGGTGGATCTCCGCCGCGACCTCGACCGGCCGTTCCAACGGCGACATGTGACCAACCCCGGGAAGCAGCAACAACCCCTGCGGGTCGGGCAGTTCGGCGACCATGCGGTGAGCGTGGACCGGTGGTGTCAGCCGGTCCGCCGTGCCGGCGATGACCGACGTCGGCGCGGCGAGGCGGCCGAGTCCGGCGAAGACGTCCAGCCGTCCGAGGACACCCGCCCAGCGCGCGCGGACGGTGGTCGGGCAGGCGTGCACGATCCGGGCCGTCGCCTCGACCCGGCCCGCCGCCGAATCCGGCCCCATCGTCGCGAACTTGAGCGCCGCACGACTGACCGCCGAGACCGGACCGAGCGGCATCCGGGAGTGGAGCAGTCGGCCGTGCAGGAAGCGGCGAAGCCCGGCCGGGCGGAACGACTCGGGCAGGACGGCGAGTTCGTCGAGCAGCCGCCCGGGACCGGTGGAGACGAGGACGGCGGCGGCGGTGCGTTCGGCGACCTCGGGCCGTCCGCCGGCCGCCATGATGGTCATCCCGCCCATGCTGTGGCCGGCGAGGACGGCCCGCTCCCCGGCCGGGACCGTCCGGGCGAGGACGGCGGCGAGGTCATCGGCGAGTGCCCGGGTGGAGTAGCGGGCCGCGCTCGGCGGGATCTCGCTGTGCCCGTGACCGCGCTGGTCGTAGGCCACGAGCCGGTAGCGGTCGGAGAGTTGGCGGATCACCGGCGCCCAGAAGGCGGTCGAGCAGGTCCAGCCGTGGGCGAGCACGATGGTCGGCGCCCCGGGCTGGCCGTGGATCTCGACGTGCAGGCGCAGCCCGTCGGCGGAGCGGACGGCCAACTCCTCGACAGGCGTGGGCGGTACGCAATCGGGGGAAAGCTGCGGACTCATGCTGACACTCCCTGGGCGGTCATGGCCTGCGCCGAGTCGGACGCGGTGGCCGGCGTCGCGCGCATGATGAGCTCGTACTCGCCGAGGTCGACCTTGCGGGTGGCCCGGCGGAACGCGGTGGTGGAACCGGGCCACAGCACGGTGTTCTTGCCGTTCTGGTCCTGGTACCAGCTGTGGCAGCCGCCGGTGGACCAGACGGTGCGGTCCATCCGGTGCTGGAGTTCGAGGTTCCACTGGCGCTGGGCGCGGGCGGTCGGCTGCATGGCGGCGGCACCGATCGAGCCGAGCGTGGTGAGCGCGTCGACGACGTAGTTCAGCTGGGACTCGATCATGAGGATCATCGAGCTGTTGCCGAGGCCGGTGTTGGGGCCGATCACGAAGAACAGGTTCGGGAAGCCGCGCACGGTCGAGCCGCGCAGCGCCTCCATGCCGTCCTTCCACTCCTCGGCCAGGCTGGTGCCGTTCGCGCCGAACACCCTTGCCCCGATGGGCATGTCGGTGACGTGGAAGCCGGTGCCGAAGACGATGGCGTCCACTTCGTGCTCGCTGCCGTCGGCCGCGACCAGTGTGGAGCCGCGCACTTCGCGCAGGCCGGAGGCGACGACCTCGGTGTTGGCGGCGGCGAGCGCCGGGTAGTACGTGTTGCTGAGCAGGATGCGCTTGCAGCCGATCCGGTAGTCCGGCGTGAGCTTGGCGCGCAGCCCGGCGTCGGGGACGCCCTGGGCGATGTGGTGTTCGGCGAGCCGCTGGACGGCGCGCAGCAGGCCGGGCCGGCGGACGAAGGCGTCGACCTGGAGCTCGCGGAGCGCGAAGAGCGTCCCCCTGCGGACCTTGCCGGTCACCGGGAACCGGCCGTGCAGCCACTTCTCCAGCTGGGTGATCTCGCGGTCACGACGGGGCAGGACCCAGGCGGGCGTTCGCTGAAAGACCGTCAGTTTGCTGACCTTCGGCTGGATCGACGGGATGATCTGGGCGGCGGAGGCTCCGGTGCCGACCATCGCGACGCGCTTTCCGGTCAGGTCGAAGTCGTGGTCCCAGCGGGAGGAGTGGAACACCTTGCCGGTGAATGCGCTCAGGCCGGGCAGGTCGGGGATCTGCGGGTCCGCGAGCGGGCCGGAGGCCGAGACGATGGCGTCGGCGGTCCACGTGCCGGCCGTGGTGGTGATCCGCCAGCGCGTGTGCTCGCCCTCCCAACGGGCCTCCAGCACCTCGGCGTTGAAGCGCAGGTGGGGGCGGAGTCGGAAGACCGTGGCGACCTTCTCCAGGTAGGCGCGAATGTCGGGCTGGCCGGAGAAGCTGCGCGGCCACTCGGGGTTGGGCGCGAAGGAGAAGGAGTAGAGGTGCGAGGGGACGTCGCAGGCGCACCCGGGGTAGCTGTTGTCGCGCCACGTGCCGCCGACCGAGTCGGCGCGCTCCAGGACGACGAAGTCCGTGATCCCGGCCCGGCGCAGCCGGACGGCGGCACCGAGGCCGCCGAAGCCGGCACCGACGACCGCCACCCGGACGTGCGGGACGGCCTCGGCCGCCTCTTCGTCGACGACCTCGACGACCTCGACGTCGCCGGCGAACGCGACGGCCTCGACGAGCTCGACGGCCTCGGCCGCTTCGACAGCGCCGGCGCCTTCGGCGGCTTCGGACGCCTCGGGGGCGGCGGACGCGCCGGGCCGGGGGCGCTTGGTGCTGGATGCCATGCGGCGTCCTCCTGAGGGTGGGGGCGGTCGCGTGCTCTCCGCCAAGAGGAACTCTCCCGGACGTTCTGCCCGGAATCCCGATAACCATGCCAGCAATCACTGGCATGGTTGGCAGGGTAGCCCTTGCCGACAGCGCTGGGAAGACGGCCGACCGCCCCGATTCCGGCGGCGACCGCGGCGGACCGTCCTATGCTGATCGCCGTGGACAAGGCCAGAGCTGCTGCGGACGACAGAAAACGCGAGTACCGGGTGGAGGAACTGGCCGAAGCGGCTGGCATCACCACCCGCACGCTGCGCTTCTACCGCGAGCGCAAACTGCTCCAACCGCCGCGCAAAGAGGGCCGCATCGCCTGGTACGGAGAGGAGCACCTGGCCCGCCTGCGCATGATCGGCGAGTTGCTCGAACGCGGACACACCCTCGGCGGCATCACCGAACTCATCGGCGCCGGCGAGAGCGGGCGGGACGTCGCGGAACTGATCGGCCTGGAAGCGGCCATCATCGCGCCCTGGTCGGACGAGACGCCGGTGCGCCTGACCTGGGACGAGCTCAAGGACGGCTTCGGCGACCAGCTCACCGAGGAGAACACGGCCGAATCCCTCGCCCAGGGCTACATCACTGTCACCGACGACGGCATCACCCACATCAGCCGCCGCCTGATGGACGCCACGACGGCGCTGGTCGCGGAGGGCGTACCGCTGTCGGCCGTCCTGGACGCCAGCCGGCGTACCCAGGCGCACGTCGACGCGATCGCCGAGATCTTCATCAACGTCGTCACCGACCACATCCTCGGCGCGCTGTCCGCCGACTCCCCGCTGCCCCCCGGCGAGGCCGCCCGCCTCACCGAGCGCATCCTGCGGGTCCGCCCGCTGGCCCGGACGGTCGCGGACGCCCAGTTCGCGCTCGCGATGGACCGCCGCGTGCACGCCGAGTACGACGAACTGCTGCGCCACCGAAGGGAGAACGGCGCGGAGGGCTCGGACGGGAGCGAGGACGGGAGCGAGAGCGGGAGTGAGAGTTGCGGCAAGGACGGCAGCGAGGACGGCAGCGGCTCCGACGCGTAGCGCGCACGCGTGACGGGCAGGAATTCCCGCGCCCTGCCCGCCCGTTGGACCGTCGCCGGAGGAAGCCGCCCATGCCCGGACACCTGAGCCGCCGCGCCGCCCTCGGTCTCGCCGCCGGACTCGCCCCGGGCCTCGCGCTCGCCGCCTGCGGAGCCGACAGTCCGTCACCGGCGGCGAGTTCGGCCGGCACGCGGACGGTACGGCACGCGCGCGGTGAGAGCACCGTGCCGGCCCGGGCCTCCCGCGTGGTCGTGCTGGACACGGACGCGCTCGACTCGGCCGTCACTCTCGGGATCATCCCGGTCGGCGCGACCACCGTCAGCGACGGCGCGGGTTTCCCCGACTACCTCCCGGGCGACCGGCTCGCGGACACGAAGGCCGTCGGCGCCATCGGCCAGCCCAACCTGGAGGCGATCGCCGCGCTGCGGCCGGACCTCATCCTGAGCAACCAGGTGCGCGACGACAAGCGGTACGACCAGCTGGCCAAGATCGCGCCCACGGTACTGTCCAAGACCACCGGACCGACCTGGAAGGAGAACGTCCGGCTGCACGCCGAGGCGCTGGGGCGGCAAGCGGAGGCAGCGGCGGCCGAGGCCGCGTACCAGGCGAAGGTGCGGGATCTGATCACCGCACTCGGCGGACCGGCCAAGGCCGCGGCCACCAGGGTCGAGATGGCGCGCTTCCTCGCGGGCGCGCCGACCAGGCTCTACCTGAACGACACCTTCGTCGGATCGCTGTTCAAGGGCCTCGGGGTCGGCCGGCCCGCCAACCAGGACAAGCCCGGGTTCTCGCTGGAGATCAGCCCCGAGCAGGTCGACCAGGCCGCGGCCGACGTCATCTTCTATTCGGTGTACGGGGACGCCGCGAAGTCCGACCAGCCGAAGATCCTGGGCGGTGCGCTGTGGAGGAACCTCGACGCCGTCCGCAACGGCCGGGTGTTCCAGGTGGACGACGGGCTGTGGATGCTCGGCATCGGGTACACGGGAGCCGGGCTGATCCTCGACCAGATGCGGAAGGACCTCGTGGGCGGCTGATGGGCGACAGGTGACGGGCGACAGCCAACCGTCGACGGCGAACAGATGACAGGTAACAGATAACAGATGTTGAAATCTGTCATCTGTTACCTGTTCGCCGTCGCCCGCCCCACCACCGCCCCCTCACCTCCCTCACCCCCCTTGGCCACTCCTCCAATCACCCCTCCCCCACCCCTCGACTCCACCGGGTGATCAAACGATTACCGTCACACCGCCGTCACCTCTACCGTCTAGGCTCACCCGTAGGTCGCTGTCACCTGGTCGGGCCGGAGACGGGAGGCGGGCGCCCGTACCGGTTCCGCAGAGGAGGCCTGCACCGTGTCCGTGGCCGTGAACTTCCGCATGGCAACGCAACTGACGGGCAGCCGGGTGCTGCTGTGGTCACTGCTCGGCCGGCTGCCGAACGCGATGAGCCCGATCGGCACCCTGTTGCTGGTCAGCCGGAACACCGGCAGCGTGTGGTCCGGCTCGCTGGTGGCCGGGGCCCTGGCGGGCGGTCAGGCGATCGGCGGTCCGATCGTCGGACGGCTGGCGGACCGGCGCGGGCAGCGCACGGTCGGACTGGCCGCCGCCCTGGTCAACGCCGCCGCCCTGGTCGCCCTGGTCGCCGCCTCCGAGCACGGGCTCGCGCTCGGCTGGCAGATCGCGCCCGCCGCGCTGACCGGCCTGTCCGTCCCACTGGTCGGCCCGCTGTCGCGCAGCCGCTGGGTCCGGCTGTCGGCCGGTGAACCGGAGCTGACCTCGGCCATGCTGGCGCTGGACGGGATCGTCGACGAGGTGAGCTTCACGGCCGGCCCGGCACTCGTCGGCATGCTCGCCACCGCCGTCTCCCCGTCCGCCGGGATGCTCACCGCTGCCGTGCTGTCCGGCGTCTGCGCCACGCTGTTCGCCCTGCACCCGACCGCCGAGACCGCCGCAACCGCCGCGACCGGTGTGCCGACCCCGGTCCACGCCCAATCCCAGTCCGCCGAGCGCCTGTTCAACACTCCCTACCTCCTCCTCATGGCCGGGATGGCGCTGCTGGGCGCCTGCTTCGGCTCGGTCCAGGTCGGCATCACCGCCACCACCGAGGCGCTGGGCCGGCCGGGTTCCGCAGGGCTGTTGTACGGATTCCTGGGCTGCACCAGTTCGATCGCGGGCATCGCCACCGCGTCGCTCCCCGCCCGCTGGGGCCTGCCGCCGCGCCTGCGGGCAGGCACCGCCCTGCTGTTCACAGCCTCCTGCGTCCTGTTCTTCGCGGACGGGAGCCTCGTGGCGCTCACCGCGGCCGTCGGCTTCCTCGGGGTCGCCGTCGCGCCGCAGATGATCACGATGTTCGGCCTGGTCGAGCGCACGGTGCCGGCCGCCCGTCTCGGCGAGGCGATGGCAGCGCTGGTCAGCGCGCTCATCCTGGCCCAGTCGGCGGGCACCTTCGTCAGCGGCTGGGCGGCCGACCACTTCTCGCCGGGCGCTCCCTTCGCGGTCACGGCGGCCGCCGCGGCGACCGCCCTCGTCCTCACCGCCTGCACCGCGACCGAGCACCGATTCCGGCGCTGGCACTCGACGCCGCCCGCGCCCGTTGCCGCGAAGGCCGCGTCGCCCGCCGCGTGAAACGGCAGCGGGGGCGCCGGTGGTCATCCCACCGCCGCCCCCGCCGGGGAACACCGCGTCCCCTCCTGCATCACCGCAACCGCATCAACGCACCTGCATCACAGCACCAGCTTCACTGGCCCCGCGTCACTGCACCGCGGTCGCCGCGCCACTGTCACCGCACCGCGGCCCGCGCAGCTTACCTGACGTACCGTCAGTTGACGTTCACCGCAGTCCACGTGGCCGCGACCGCGTTGTACTCGGCGCTGTTCGCCCCGTACAGGTCGGTCGCCGCGCTGAGGGTGGCCGCACGGGCACCCGCGTAGTCGGTGGTGGAGGTGAAGTAGGTGGTCAGCGCGCGGTACCAGATCTGGGCCGCCTTGTCGCGCCCGATGCCCGCGAGCGTCGAGCCGTCGTACGTCGGGCTGTTGTAGTCGAACCCGTTGATCGACTTCGCGCCGCTGCCCTCGGACAGCAGGTAGAAGAAGTGGTTCGCCACACCCGACGAGAAGTGCACGTCGGAGTTGCCGACGTCGGCGGACCAGTAGTCGGCCGACGAGCCGTCCTTGCTCGGCTGGTCCATGTAGCGCAGCGGCTTGCCGTCGCCGTTCAGGTTGATCAGCTCGCCGATCCAGTAGTTCGGCGGGTTCGAGGGCAGGTTGGCGTACCACTCGACCATCGTGCCCATGATGTCCGAGGTGGCCTCGTTGAGGCCGCCGGACTCACCGGAGTAGTTGAGCGCGGCGGTCGCGGCGGTGACGCCGTGCGTCATCTCGTGGCCGGCCACGTCGATCTCGGTGAGCGGGTGGGTGTCGCCCTGGCCGTCGCCGTAGGTCATGCAGAAGCAGTCGTCGCTCCAGAACGCGTTGACGTAGTTGGAACCGTAGTGCACGCGGCTCGCCGCGCCGACGCCGTCGTTGCGGATGCCGTTGCGGTTGAAGGTGGACTTGTAGAAGTCCCACGTGGTCGCGGCGCCGAACTGGGCGTCCACGGCGGCGGATTCGCGGTTCCCGGCGGTGCCGTCGCCGAAGCTGTTGGTGCTGTTGGCGAACAGCGAGCCGTTGCCGCTGGTGCCGTTGCTCATGTCGCTGGTGGACTGGCCGCCGCGGGTGTCGTCCTTGAGCGAGTACGAGGAGCCGCTCTGGGCGGTGTTGAGCTGGACGTTGCCCACGAAGACGCCGTTGCCGGTGCCGGCCGCGGTCTCGATCTTCTCGTGGGTGGACAGCACCGCGCCGGTGGCCGCGTCGGTGACGAGGACCTGGCGGCTCGGGGTGCCGTCGGCGCGGGTGCCCTCGACCTGGACCCGGTAGGCCAGGCGGGGGTTGCCGTCGCTCGCCCAGACGACCAGCTCGGCGGCACCGGCCTGGTGCACGTCGGCCATCGGGGACTCGTCGGCGTCCAGCGTGACGCCCACGGTGGCGCGCACCGCGCCCGCCGCGTTGTCGGCGGCCTTGTCGGCCGGGATCCGCGGGGTGAGGCTCGGCAGGCTCAGCTGCGCCGCGACCGCCTTGTTCACGGACTTGACCGCGCCGTCCTTGGCCTGGTGGACCACCAGGTCGCCGCCGATGACGGGCAGGCCGGCGTAGGTCCGCTCGAAGCGGAGGTGGCGGGTGCCGTCAGCGTCGATCACCGCGTCCTTGGCGACCAGCTTCTCCTGGTCGCCGAGGGCGAGCTGCTTGGCAAGCGGGCCGGCCTCGCCGTTCGCCACCGCGAGCACGGTGGCGTGCTGGTGGGCGGCCTGCGCCTGCAGCGCGGCGGTCGGGGCGGCCTGCGCGGCCGTGGTGCTCACCTGGATCACGCCGGTCAGCAGGGCCGTGGCCGAGAGCACGGCGACGGCTGCGAGCTTTCGCTTCACGTACGAGTCCTTCCGGGAAACCGCGTCTGTGCGCGGTCGCACCGCGTCCCGGGGGCCGGGGTCGGCACCTGTGGGGCGGGACGGGCACTGGCGTACTGGGCCCCGTTGCGATCGAACGGCAGACCACCGAGGGGTGGGGGTGGGGGCTGCCGGCGGGGGCTGTCAAAAAGCATGACAACCCGATAAGCGTTTTGACAGGTCTACTTCATCAAGTGGCCAGGTCCCGCCAACCTGACGGACATCCAGCGACACGGACAAACCGGGGAATTCCACCCGCCCTTGCAGTGGGTTACCACTCGAACGATGTCCGCCGGCCTGGGCCGATGTCACACCGGCCGCTCCACCGGTGGGAGATGACGGGTCGCCGGGCGAGTTTTACACGCCTGTAAAACTTTCGATACGGAGTCTTGACATCCGCTTGGCGAGGTCCCGCCACCGGTCGCGCTTGTTCGCAGTCGAGGCGTCTGCTAGCCCCGCTGACTTGCGTGTTCGCCCGACTCCGGTGCGCAGTCGGCGAGTTGGGGAATCATCGAGATTTCCCGCGATGGTCCGTACCAATGCTGCCGGAACGACTCCCGAGGGCGCGGCTACCCCGCCTGGTGCAGCGAGCGGGGCGCCCCCGTCCGGTCATTCGGTCGGCGGCAGCGCGAACAGGTCGCGGCCCTCGGCGAATTGGGGGAGCACGATGTCCTGCAAGGGCTCGGGGTCGCCCAGGACGATCTGCTGGATCTCGCCGGCGGGCGAGAGACCGTCGGGCCGGTCGAGGACGCGGCGTCCGGGCAGCGGCCCGCACCTGCCGGCCCCCGCGTCCCGCAGCCCGGGGGCGAGGACGCCGTCGCGCTCCAGCAGCACGTCCACCGCGTCCGTCACGTCCAGGACGTGACGGCGGGCGTCCTCCTCCGTCGCGCCCGGGTACAGCTCGCGGAACGCCGCCCGGGCCGCGGCCAGGAAGCGCTCCGGATCGACGACCACGACGTCGCGGCGGGTCCGGACGCTGATCGTCATCCCGGCGACGGGCGGCCGCGGTTCCTCCTCGTCGCAGCCCCCGGAGCAGCCGCCGGAGCTGCCTCCGACCTCCGCCGCGTCAGCCACTCGTGAGCCGCCACTGCTGCGCTGCCAGTCCGTCGGTGCAGGCCGTCATGGTGACGGGGCTGCCCGAACCGTTTCCGGTCAGACACCGCGCCCCGCCGTTCTCGGCGAGCGTGTACGTGCCCGCGGCGCTCGCGGGCCGGACGACCCAGGCGCTCAGGGGGTTCCACCCGGAATTCAGCGCGACGGTGGCGGTCGAACCGGGGCCCATCCCGTCCATGTTCTGGACGAGCAGGGGGCCGCTCTTGTTGCAGGCGTTGTAGTTGGTGTAGTTGCCCGCTCCGAGCGTGGCGATCCAGCCGTACGCCGAAGCTCCGCCCAGGACCGCCGGGTTGCCGGCCGACAGGTTGTCGTTCTGCAGCCCGAGCGGGAGGCCGTACCGCACGTTGACGATGGTCACCCAGTCGCTCCCGCCGCACCCGGCCGGCCTGGGATTGGTCGGCGTCGAGGCCGATCCGCCACCGGCGGGCGCACCACCGCCGGACGGCGAGCCACCGCCACCGCCCGCCGCCGCGCCGCCCGCCGCGCCACCTGGCTGGGGCTGGGGCTGGGGATTGCCGTTGTTGGCGGGCTGGTTGCCGGTGCCGCCCGCACCGCCACCGCCGCCGCCCGACGGATTCGACTGGCCACCCGACGCGCTGCCACCGGACGCACCGCCACCGGACGCGCTGCCGGTACCCCGGCCACCACCGGACGAACCCGCGTTGCCGCCCGTACCGGCGCCTGCGCCGTTGCCGCCGCTGCCGGGCGCCGGAACGGGCACCTGCGGCTGACTCGCCGGGTTCGGCGGCTGGTTGGGGGCGGCGGACGCACCCGGGGTGTCGGCCGGGGGCGGGGTGGCCGTCGTGGCCGTCGCGGACGGGGTCGGCGTGGTGTCCGTCCCCGTCGTGCCGGGGGCGCCCGGCGTCGCCGGGGCCGTCGCGACGGTCGGCTGCGCGCCGGGCGGCGTGTGGGCGTCCGCGCCGCCGGGGCCGCGGTCGACGAGCAGGACGGTCGCCGTGCCCATCGAGATGACGACCGGGATGATGACGGGCACCAGCATCGCGCGCCGCGACCGGCGCCGCCCCGGCTCGGTGGCTTGCTGCGGGCCCACCTTCGCCACCTCGTTCGGCGCTCCCCCGCCGGTACCGCCGCTTTCCTTCCCCGGCCGGCCGTTCTTGCCTTCGGCACCCGCCGGGCCCGCCGGGCCCGCCTCGGCCTCCTCATCGGCGGCGGCGGCCGCAGCGGCTGCGGCAGCGGCGGCCCGGGCGCGCGCCACCACCTCCTCCGGGACGACGTCCGCGCCCGGGGCGCCGATCGCCGACCGGGCCGCGGCGGCCATCGCGGCCGCATCGGCGTAGCGGTCCTCAGACTTCTTCGCGAGCGCCCTCGTCACGAGCAGGCGCACCGCGGGCGGGAACGCGGCGGGCAGCTCCGGCGCGGGCTCGCGCACGTGCTTGAGCGCCACCTCCAGCACGCTCTGGCCCTCGAACGGCGGCCGCCCGGTGAGGAGTTCGTAGCCGACCACGCCGATCGAGTACAGGTCGGAGGCCGGCGCGACCCCGCCCTTGCCCTCGGCCTGCTCGGGCGCCATGTAGAGCGCGGTGCCGATGATCGCGTGCGAGGCGGTGATCTTGGTGCTGGCGACCGCGCGGGCGATGCCGAAGTCCGTGATCGTGACGTGGCCGTCGGCGCGCACCATCAGGTTCGACGGCTTGATGTCGCGGTGGACGATGCCCTGGCGGTGGGCCGCCTGCAGGGCGTCCAGCGCGGACGCGAGCAGGGCGAAGGCGCGCTCGGGGGACATCGGGCCGTCGGCGGCGAGGACCTGGTCGAGCGGGCGGCCCTCGATCAGCTCCATGACGATGTAGGCGCAGCGCTCGCCGTCGTCCCCGTCGTCGGCGGCGGCCCCGCCGGTGGCGGCTCCTTCGCCCTCCGGGCCGTCCGCGCGGCCGGTGCCGCCGGAGGCGCCGCGGCTGCCCGAACCGCTCTCGCCGTAGTCGTACACGTCGACGATCCCGGGATGGTCGATCGCGGCGACCATCTGTGCCTCGCGCCGGAAGCGCCGGACGAACGTGCCGTCCTCGAACAACGCCGAGTGCAGGATCTTGACGGCGACCTGGCGCGCCAGCACGCCGTCCTCGGCCCGCCAGACGGTGCCCATGCCCCCGCCGCCGATCCGCTCGGTGAGCGTGTAGCGCCCGCCGAGCACGGTCCCCCGTCCCGTCATCCCCTGCCCCCAGATGTCATGACCCTCCCCAGCGGGCCTTCGGGCACACAGTGTGCCAGAGGGTGCCGCGGCGCCATCACCCGCCGTACGAGCAGGTTTCCTCCGATGACAAGGGCGTTTCGCACACGCTCGGCATACCGGGGCACACGGGTTGCACCGGGAGCCACCGGGCGTACCGGGGCGCACGCGGCGCAGCGGTCACGCCCGGCGCACCGGGCCCCTCGGTGAACCGCGTGTGCCCGCCGTCCCGGACGCGGCCGGCGCCTCCCCGGGCGCGCCACCTGAGGAACCCGTCGCCTCAGGCGCGCGCCGACTGCCGGGCGTGCTCCGCGACTTCCAGCACGGCTGCCGTCACGGCCCCGGGGTCGTCGGCGTGGATGACGTGGCCGGCGCCGCGCACGACGATGTGGGTGCCGCGGGTCGCACGCTCGGCGATGCGCGACTGCAGGATCGTCCAGCGGGTGCGCAGGACCGCCGGCAGGCCCTCGGTCGCGCTGAGGACGGCCAGCGGCACGTCGGTCGTGCGCGCGGCGGAGCGGCGGCGCCGGATCTCGGACACGGCGAGCGTCATCAACCGGTTCTCGGCGACGGCGGTGCGCCACTGGTGGCGGCCCGGGCGGACGGCCCCGGCACCGGGAGCGACGGCCGACCGGAGCAGTCCGATCCGTACCATCGCGGCCTCGGCGGCGCGGACGGCCGGCGCGTGGAACTCCTCGTGCACCGGATCCACCAGGACCAGGCCTCCGACGAGCTCTGGCCGCTGCCAGCCGACGAGTTGGGCGAGCAGGCCGCCCCAGCCCTGTCCGGCCAGCACGCATGGGCCGTCGCCGAGGTGTTCCACCAGGGCGACCAGGTCGGCGAGTTGGGTCTCCAGGGTGAGGCCCGCGTCGAAGTCGCTCGCACCGAGCCCGGCCCGGTCGTACGCCACGACCCGTCCGAACCGGGCGAGTTCGGGCACTACGGGCGCCCACGTGAGCGCCGGCGCGCCGCTGTCGGCGACCAGGACGACGGTCGGCCCTCCCTGGCCCGCCTCGACCCAGCGCAGCACCCGGCCGCCGAGGTCCAGTTCGCCCCGGCGGACCCCGCCGGGGACCCGCTCCGACAGGGCCGCCATCGCCGGCGGCACGGTCGCGCCGCCACCGCGCCGCGGGCGCGAGGCCGTCCGGGCGCGCGCTGCCGCCCCCACAGTCATTTCGTGCACAGTCCGGTTCCCCCCTGGAACTCTGGAACATGGTTCGTCGTGATTGGTGATGAATCGCCGCCACAGTTCTCCGTCACGGCTCTCCGGGGCAGCTCGCCGTCACGGCCGGCCGCCACGGACAGCGGTCAACGGACCGCCGTCACGGATCGCCGTGACGCGCCGCCCGCCCGATCGGACCGGCCGGCGACCGGCCTGCAGTGCCGGATGCGCGGGTCGGTCCTCACCGCTCGGCGGCGCCGGGCGCCTCCCCGGCCGCCCGTACGAACGGCGGCCCCGGTGGCCCGGACGACATGTGCCGCCGGACCCGACCTTGACCGCCCGGGCACACCGTAACCCGAACACTTCGTGTCCGTCGCGTGAGTAATGCGCAAAGATAAGATGTGAACGACCCGGAACGGACATCCGTGACAAACAGCCGTAGGCTCCCGGCATGCACAGCAGCCTGACCGACCACGCGCGGTGCCTCTACGGCGACGAGTACCGGCCCGAACCGGTCGCACCCGGCCCCTGCACCGAACCGGACCACGACGAGGGCTACTTCGTCGAGTCGCTGACGTTCGCGGACGCCGACACGATCCTGGCCATGCTGCGCGAGCTCTGCCCGTACCTCTGCGACGGTTACCTGCCGGTGCGGATCCGCAACCTCGCCTACCGCCTGGTGCTCCTCCAGCGCCCGGACGAGCCGGAGCTGATGCGCGAGGCGGCCATGAGCCTGGTCCTGCACGGACCGGACTGGGACGACATCGCGGCCGAACTGCGGCGGCGCGCCGACGCACTGGAGGAGAGCGCCGACGCGCCGAAGCCCGGAACCGCCGCCGCCGCTGCCGCTGCGCCGGACGAGCGCGGCTGACGGCCCGGGCGGGGGCCGGGCGGGATCCGGGCGAAGGTCCTATCGGGACCAGGCGCTGCCAGATGGCGTCGGACGGTGCCAGGCAGGATCAGACGGCGCCAAGAGGCGGCGTCAGGCGGCGTCAGGCGGGAAGCGTGCGCTTCAGCAGCTTGAGCAGCGCGGTCCAGTGCCGGGCGTCGGCGGCCTCGTCGTAGCGCGTGGTGTCGGCCTGCGTGTAGCCGTGCAGGGCGCCCCGGTACACCTCGGCGCGGAAGCGGACGCCGGCCTCGGCGAGCGCCTCGGCGAGGCGGGCGATCTGCTCGGGCGGCAGCGACGGGTCGTCGTCGGCGTGGCCGAAGTACAGCTCGGCGGTGATCAGGTGGGCGCCGAGGTGCGGGCTGTCCGGCGTCTCGCGCGCGAGGTTCCCGCCGTGGAAACCGGCCGCGGCGGCGACCCGGTCCGGGTGGGTGGCGGCCATGCGCAGCGCGTGCACCGCACCCCGGCAGTAGCCGGTCAGCCCGACGGGGCCGTCCTTGACGAGCGGGGACTCGTCCAGCCAGGCCAGGTAGGCGTCGGCGTCGCGCCGGTTCACCTCGGGGGTGAGGGTGTTGAGCAGCGGGACGATCTTGTCGAAGAGGGCCGGGTCGTTGTCCGGGTCGATGACCTCGGCGTAGTCGATGACCGGCGCGCGCCCGTGCCGGTAGTAGGCGTTGGGGACGAGGACGGCGTACCCGGCCTCGGCGAGCCGGTCGGCCAGGGCCATCAGGTGGGGCCGGAGTCCGAAGGCGTCCATGTGGACGATGACGGCCGGGTGGGCCAGTGCGTCGTCGGGGTGGACGAAGTAGGCGTCGGCGACGCCGTCCGCCGTCGGGATCTCCACGGTGGTGCCGCGCACGGTCATGTGCTCGCTCTCTGTTCTGCCTGCCGGTCCGGTTGTCGCACCGGTTGGGCCGCCTCTCGACGTCGGGCGGCAGGGTAGCCCGTGGGCCGGGGTTTGGCCCGCGAGTTATGCGCCTGCCCTGCCACCGGCTCCGCTTCGGCCGTCCGGGCCGAGGATCACGGGCGGCGCGCCACAGGTCGCGGATGGCGGGTCGCACGGAGGGAACGACCGTACGACCGGGGAACGTTGAGACCGTCATGGGGATGATCGTGGGAACGGCGGCGGTGGTGGCCGCGATCGTGGGACTGCTGCTGCTCGCGGCGCTGCAGATCCGGGACGAGGCGTCGCCCCGGCGCGGCTCGAAGTCCGGTGCCGGGGGCGCTGCCGGGAGTGGGAGTGGCGGCGGGTTCGGCCTGGGCGGCGGCGTGATGGAGGAACTGCACGCGCTCTTCAGCTCCGGCAAGCAGGTGCAGATCGAGCAGCGCCGGGAGCAATTGGTGCTGCGCGACGACGAGCACGCCGGAGCGCCGCCGAACTTCGGCGTGGACCTGGAGGCGGGCGTGGCGGTACTCCCGGCCACGCCGACGCCTCCGGACGGGGACCGGCCGGCCGGTCAGGCGCCCCAGGTGCGGGAGCAGAGCACGAGCCGGTAGCCGTCCGGGTCGGATATCGTCACGCCGTGCGCGTCCCAGTAGGGGTTGTTGGACGTGACCCGGGTGCCGCCGGCGGCCTCCAGCCGGGCGACGAGGCCGTCGTCCACGGGCGCGCCGAGGTAGACGACGAACAGGTCGTCGACGGTCGGGGCCGGTTCCAGCGGGTGTTCCGGGTCGTGGGTGAGCTCGAAGTGCCAGCCTCCGCCCGGCGGGCCGACCATCAGCAGGTCGTGTTCGCCGGGGACGCGCTCGGTGGTGCGCCAGAGCACGTCGAGGCCGAGGCCGCCGACGTAGAAGCGCTCGGCCGCCACGAGGTCCCGGGAGGGGCGGGCGATCCGCACCCGCGTCGTCGCATCGATGATCATGCGGGTGAACCTAGCAGCCGACACTGACAGCCCGTCGGAGCACCGATTGGGGCACCAAGTCTCCCCCGGCCGCGGGCGCCGGGCCACGGACCGTCAGAGCCGCGACACCCGCTCCTCGTCGGAGGTGCGCGGACAGGTCAGGCAGGCGAGCGCGTCCGGCGCGACGGCGTAGTAGAGGCAGCAGCCGAGTCGCGTCCGGGTCGGGTGGCACTGGCCGTCGGGGGTGCGCAGACGGCGGAAGTCGGCCGCGCCGGGGAGCGGGAGCGTGCCGCCGGGCAGGACGGCCCCGGCGGCGGCGACCGCCGCGTCCTCCTCGTCGAGCATCCTGCCGAGGTACCAGATCGCGGAGGCCAGGTCGTCCGTGACCATCCCCCACAGCGCGCGGTCCCGTCGGCGGGTGGGCTCGGCGAAGGCGGCGACCAGCGGTTCGGCGTGGGCGACGACGGCGGCGCGCAGCTCGGCCCGCAGCTCGTCCTCGCCGAGCGGACCGCCGGGACGGCCGACGTGGCCGCGCGGGCGCAGCGCGAGGTCCCCGGTGGGGGCGTGCAACCAGAGGTCAGCGGGGTCGACGGCCGGGACGCGCCGGGCGAGGTGCCAGGGGCCGGCGATGAGCAGGCAGGCGGACCACACGTAGTGGTGCAGCAGACGTGACGCGGTGACGTGCGGCCGGGCGGCGCGGCCGTGGCGGTCGGCGGTGCGGGCCTCCTCGCCGGCCAGCGCAGCGGCCAGGGCCGACTCGTCGCAGGCCAGTTGGGCGCCGGAGTACCAGCCGTCGGCCGCGGACGGGTCGGGGTCGGCCGGACCGAGTACGCGCAGGACGAGCGCGGGGCAGAGGTCGCGCAGGCGCCGGTAGTCCGCGAACAGCGCGGACGCGGGCGCTGCCGGCGGAACGGGCGGCGTCGGCAGCACAGGCGACACGGGCAGGACAGGCGACACGGGCGACGCGGGCGGCATCGCCGACGCGGGCGCGGCCGCGGGCATGGGTGGTCCGGGGATCATCGAAACTCCCGAGCTCTGCTTCCCGAGATGGGATAAGGTGAGGCTCACCTTACAGACTTTCAAACCGCCCGTGACACACCCGCCCGAGCAGCGCCCCGCCTCACTCCACCGCACCCGCACGGCACCCGGCGCGCGACATGTCCGATTTGTCAACGGTTGACGAACTTAGGCAAAGCTAACCTAAGATGTCGACCCGTGTTGAGAACCGATCCGCCGGCTTCCGCGGCCCCCGCGACGCCCCGGCGCCCTGCGCTCCGGCAGCCCCTGCTGCTGGCGGCGGGCCTGTGCGCGCTCGTGCTGTGCGCCGCGCTGAGCCTCGCGCTCGGCTCGCGCTCCATCCCGCTGTCCACCGTGGCCGACGCCCTGACCGGCACGGCCCACGGCGGTGACGCCGACGTGGTGACGGGTCTTCGGGTCCCGCGCACCCTCATCGGGCTCGCGGTCGGGGCGGCGCTCGGCGTGGCCGGGGCCGTCGCCCAGGGCGTCACCCGCAACCCGCTGGCCTCGCCGGTCACCCTCGGCATCAACGCGGGCGCGAGCCTCGCCGTCGTCGCCGCGATCTACACCCTCGACCTCGCCCGGCCCGCCCAGTACGTCTGGTTCGCCTTGGCCGGCGCGGCCGTCGCCGCCGTCGCCGCGTACGCGATGTCCCGCCGCGGCGGCGACCTCGACCCGGTCCGGCTCGCGCTCGGCGGCACGGTGCTCACCGTCGTGCTCACCTCGTGGACCTCGGCGCTGATGCTGGCCAGTCACCGCACGCTCGACGAGGCCCGGTTCTGGCTGGCCGGCTCGATCGCCGGACGGCAGCTGGACACCCTCACCCCCGTCCTGCCCTTCCTCGCGGTCGGCCTGCTCGGCGCGTTCGCGATCTCCCCCGCGCTCAACGCGCTGGCCCTCGGCGACGAGGCGGCCCAGTCGCTCGGCGTGCCGGTGGCCCGGATCCGGGTCGCCGGCGGGCTCGCCGTCGTCCTGCTGGCGGGCGGCGCGGTCGCCGTCGCCGGACCGGTGGCGTTCATCGGACTGGCCGCCCCGCACCTCGTCCGCCCGCTCCTCGGCAACGACCACCGCTGGCTGCTGCCCGGCTGCCTGATCGCCGGTCCGCTGCTGCTGCTCGCCGCCGACGTGCTCGGGCGGCTCGTGGTCCGCCCGTCCGAGATCGAGGTCGGCATCGTCACCGCCTTCCTCGGCGCGCCGCTGCTCGCGGTGCTGGCACGGAAGGTGGCCCGGTGACCGCGATCGCCGCCGCCCCGACGGGCGCGCTCACCCGCCACCGCGTCCGCACCGCCGCCTGGTCGGTGCTGGCCGCCGCCCTGCTCGTGCTCCTGACGGGCATCGCCCTCGGCACCGGGCAGGTCGGCATCTCCGCCTGGGACGCGCTGCGCGCCCTCGTCGGCCAGGGCACGCCCAGGGACGTCCTCGTCGTGCAGGAGTTCCGGGCGCCGCGCGTCGTGTCCGCGCTGATCGCGGGCGCCGGGCTGGCCATGGCCGGCTCGATGCTCCAGCGCCTCTTCCGCAACCCGCTGGCCTCCCCCGACACCATCGGCGTCACCGGCGGCGCCTCCTTCGGCGCGGTGCTCATGCTCGCCACCGGCGCCTCGCAGCAGCTGATCCCGCTCGCCGCGCTCGGCGGCGGACTGCTCGCCGCGCTCCTCCTCGGCGGCTTCGCGTGGCGCTCCAAGATGGCCGTGACCCGTCTGGTCCTGGTCGGCCTGGCGGTCCAGCAGGGCCTCGCCGCCGCCGTGAACCTGATGATCGTACGGTTCCCGGCCGAACTCGCCTCCTCCGCGATGCAGTGGACCACCGGCTCCCTCTACGGCCGCACCTGGACCGAGGTCTCGATCGGCGGCACCGCCATCGGACTCACCGCCGCCGCTGTCGTGCTCTGCCAGCGCCGCGTGGCCGTCCTCGACCTCGGCGACGACTCCGCCGGCGGCCTCGGGCTCAACCCCGGCCGTGACCGGATGTGGCTGCTGCTGCTCACCATCACCCTCGCCTCGCTCGCCGCCGCCCTCACCGGGCCGGTCGCCTTCGTCGCCCTCGCCGTCCCGCACCTGGTCCGGCTGCTCGCCGGGCCGCCCACCCTCGGCACGCTCGGACTCACCGCCCTCACCGGCGCCGTCCTGCTGCTCGGCGCCGACCTCCTCGTGCTCCACGTGATCCCCGTCCACGGCCTGCCGGTCGGTGCCGTCACCGCCACCCTCGGCGCGCCCTGGCTCCTGGTGCTGATGATCCGCCAGGGCCGGCTTCCCCAGAGGAGCAGCTGATGACCGCCCCCGAGACGCCCCTCGCCGAGAAGACGGCCGTGGTGGAGACAGACGTGGAGAAGACGGCCGTGGAGAGCACAGGCGCGGAGAGGACAGGCGTGGAGAGGACAGGCGTGGATGCGACCGCCGGCGGCACGAACCGCCTCGCCACCCACGGGCTCGGCCTGCGCTACGGCGACCGCGTGATCGTCGACGGGCTCGACCTCGAACTGCCCGGCGGCGCGGTCACCGCGATCGTCGGCCCCAACGCGTGCGGCAAGTCCACGCTGCTGCGCGGACTCGTCCGTCTCCTCGACCCGGCCGCCGGGACCGTCACCCTCGACGGCTCCGACATCCACCGGATGCCGTCCCGGGCTCTCGCCAAGCGGCTCGGCCTCCTGCCGCAGCAGCCGGTCACGCCCGAGGCGATCACCGTCGAGTCGCTGGTGCGGCTCGGCCGCTACCCGCACCAGCGGATGCTGAGCCCGTGGTCCAGGGCCGACCAGGCCGCCGTCGAGGACGCCCTCGCCCGCACCGGCACCGCCGAACTGCGCGACCAGCAGGTCGACCGGCTCAGCGGCGGGCAGCGCCAGCGCGCCTGGATCGCGCTCGCGCTCGCCCAGGACACCGACCTCCTGCTCCTCGACGAACCGACCACCTTCCTCGACCTGCGCCACCAGCTCGACGTCCTCGACCTCGTCGCCGACCTGCACGAGGAGGCCGGGCGGACCGTGGTCATGGTGCTGCACGACCTCGGGCAGGCCGCCCGGTACGCCGACCACCTCGTCGTCCTCAAGGACGGGCGGCTCGCGGCCGCCGGGGCACCGTCGGAGGTGCTGACGGCCGAGCTGGTGGAGGCCGTCTTCCAGGTGCCGTGCCGGGTGGTGCCCGACCCGGAGACGGGCACGCCGCTCGTCGTGCCGCGGGCGCGGGAGCGCGCTCGCACTCGTGCTCGTGCCTCGGCTGCGGTCTGACCTCCCTTTTCCTCTTCCTCCTCCCCTTCCGCCCTCTTCGTCCCCCGCTCTCCGCTCGACCCGATCCAAGGATTCCGATGAACCGCCGACTGCCCGCCGTCATCCTCGCCGCCACGCTCTCCACCGCGCTGCTCGCCGCCTGCGGCAGCAACGGGGACGGCGCCAAGGCGGGCGGCGACTCCGCCTCCTCGTCCGCCTCCGCCGGCACCGCCGCGGGCTTCCCGCGCAGCGTCAAGCACGCGGCCGGCACCGCCGAGATCAAGAGCCAGCCCAAGCGCGTCGTGGTCCTGGACAGCGGCGAGCTCGACGACGTCACCCTGCTCGGCATCACGCCGGTCGGCGCCGTCTCCCCGCACATGAAGACCGAGGGCGGCTTCCCGAACTACCTCAAGGACAAGATCAAGGACACCAAGGACGTCGGCCCGATGAACGAGCCGAACCTGGAGCTGATCGCCTCCCTCAAGCCCGACCTGATCCTGTCCTCCAAGGTCCGCCACGCCAAGGTCTACGACCAGCTGAACGCGATCGCGCCGACCGTCCTCGCCGAGACCACCGGCTTCCCGTGGAAGGAGAACCTCGCCCTCTACGCCCAGGCCCTCGGCAAGGAGGACGAGGCGAAGAAGGCGCTCGCCGACTACCAGGCGCGGGCCGCCAAGCTCGGCGAGGAGATCAAGGCGAAGAACGGCGGCACGATGCCGACCGCGTCCGTGGTCCGCTTCGTGGCCGGACCGACCCGCCTGTACGCGAAGGCCTCCTACAGCGGCGTCGTGCTCAAGGACGTCGGCCTGGCCCGCCCGGCCTCGCAGGACGTCGACAAGAACATCGTCGAGGTCAGCGCCGAGCAGATCAACCAGGCCGACGCGGACCTGGTGTTCGTCACGACGGCCGACGACCCGTCGAAGACCAAGGAGAGCGAGGTCCAGCAGACCCCGGTCTGGCAGGGCCTCAACGCGGTGAAGAACAACAAGGTGTTCACCGTCCCGGACGAGACCTGGATGTCCGGCATCGGCGTCCAGGCCGCCGACGCCATGCTCGTCGACATCGCCAAGGCCGCGGGCGTCGAGGCCCCGAAGTAGCCGACGGCGGCCGGCCCCGGCAGCGGGGCCGGCCGGACTGCCGGGACATCCCGGACTCCCGGACTCCCGGACTGCCGGACTGCCGGACTGCCGGCAGCGGGCGGGGGACGGGGGACGGCGAACAGGGGCGGAGTGACAGATGACAGCGAACAGATAACAGATTTCGAAATCTGTTATCTGTCATCTGTTCGCCGTCCGTCGTCGCCCCTCAGGCGCCCCTCCACCCGCCCGCCGCCACCCGCCCGCCGCCACCCGTCCGCCGCCACTCGCCCGCGACCACCCCAGCGAGGACCTCCACGCCATGCGGCTCTACCTGCTCGCCCTCAATCCCACCGACTCGGTCACCGCCGGTTTCCTGCCCGCCGCCGCCCGGCTCGGGCTCGACGTGACCGTGCTCACCGACTGCGCCGAGCCCCACCGGCGGGCCTACGCCTCCCTGCCGTTCGCCGCCCCCGAGGTGCTGGACTGCGACGTCCGGGACTTCCGCGCCGTGGTCAGCCTGATCTCCCGCCACCACGCGCCGGACGCGGTGTTCAGCAACAGCGATCACCTCCAGACCCAAACGGCCCTCGCCGCCCAGTACTTCGGCCTCCCGGCCAAGGACTGGAAGGCCGCACTGCGGGCCAAGGACAAGGGCCAGCTGCGCCGCCACCTCGCCCTCACCGGCCAGGACACCGTCTGGTCCGCCGAGCTGGACCCCGGCCAGGACCCGGCCGAGCTGGACCCGCCGTTCCCGTGCGTCGTCAAGCCGCGCGAGGGAGTCGCCAGCGAGGACGTCACGCTCGTCGCCGACGCCGCCGAACTCGCCCTGCGCTGCAAGGAGATCCAGCACCGCAGGACCGGCGCCACGCTGGTCGTCGAAGAGTTCCTGGACGGACGCCTCTGCACCCTGGAGACGCTCGGCGACGGCCGCACCCGCCACGCCCTCGGCGGCTTCCGCACCCGGCTCTCACCTCCCCCGGACTTCATCGAGGAGGTCCTGGAGTTCGTCCCCGCCCACCCCGCGGCCGTCGTCGCCCAGGTCCTCGCCCAGCTCGACGCACTCGGCGTCGGACTCGGCGCCTGCCACACCGAGTTCGTCGTCCAGCCGGACGGCCGCGCCCGGATCATCGAGGTCAACTACCGTGCCATCGGCGACCAGTGCGACCTCATGCTCGCCGAGATCCTCGGGATCCCGCTCTTCGAGCACATCCTGAGCGTCCACCTCGGCCGCGAACTCCCCTCCGACCTCGCGGATCTGTGCGCCGCGACCCCGCGCCGCGCCCGCAACGAGGTGGTCTGCGCCGACCGCGCCGGCGTCCTCACCACCGCCCCCGCCCCGTACGACGAGGAGCGCGACGGCGTCCGGCTCGCCTACCGCCCGTTGCGCCCGCTCGGCGAGCGCCACGAGCACTACCGCACCAACCGCGACTACCTGGGCGTCATCTGGGCCATCGGCGAGGACCAGGGCGCCGTCGACGCCGCCGTCGCCCGTTTCCTCGCCGCCAACCGCTGGGAGATCACCCCGTGACCGCCGCCGAGCAGCTCACCCTTCGCGTGCTCTCCGCCCTCGTCCGCGAGGACGTCCTCGGCCTCCGCACCCGCGGCACGGTCGAACACCGGGCGGACGGCTCCTGGCTCGTCCTCGCCGACGCCACGCTCGCCGTGCCCGTCGCCCCCGAGGGCTTCCAGTCCGAGTACGCGGCGCGCCTACCCCTCGTGGACCTCGCCGATCGCCAACTCACCGACCTGGACGCCATCGTGGCGAACCTCACCGAGCTGGCCGACCCCGAGGACCGGCCCGGCTGGACGGCCCTCGCCGAGGAATGCCGCCAGACCCTCATCACCATGGAACTGCACGAGCAGGTCCGACCCGAGGTGCACGCGCGGCTCACCGACCTCTACGGCGCCGACCCGGCCGCCTGGAACGGCGCCGCCGCGAGCCTCGGCCACGACACCCTCGCCGCCTACCTCGACCACCCGGTCTACCCGACCGCACGCGGTCGGGCCGGTCTCGGCGAGGCCGAACTGCGCGCCTTCTCACCGGAGTTCCACCCAGCCTTCGAGCTGCGCTGGCTGGCCGTGCCCACCGACGCCGTCACCGCCCACGGCGCCGCGCCGCTCCCCAGCTGGTGGCCCACCCCGGCCTGGCTCGGCCTCGGCGACGCCTGCCCCGGCGACGGCTGGACCACCCTGCCCGTGCACCCGCTCACCGTCGGCGCCCCGCTCGACGAGGCGCTCGCGGCCACCGGCCTGGCCGGCCGCGCGATCCTCGCCGACCGCCCGTACCTGACCGTCGTGCCCACGCTCTCCATGCGCACCGTCGCCGTCGCCGACGACCCCGCCTGCCACCTCAAGCTCCCGCTCGCCACCGCCAGCCTGGGCCGGCTCAACCGCCGCACCATCAAGCCCGGCACCCTGGTCGACGGCGCCGCCGGGCAGCGCCTGATCGAGGCCGTGCTGGCCCGCGAACCGCGCTTCACGGGCCGGATCCTGCACGCCGACGAGCAGACCTACGCCCACGCCGGGCACGAACTGCTCGCCGTACTGCTGCGCCGCTACCCGGCCGGGCTCGACCAGGCCGTCACGGTCCCGCTCGCCTCGCTGCTGGCACCCGCGCCCGGCGGCCGGCTCGTCATCGACCACCTCGCCGACCGCTTCTACGGCGGCGACCCGGTCGCCCTCTACGACGACCTGCTGGAGCTGCTGTTCGACTGGCAGACCACGCTGTTCGGCTACGGCATCGCGCTGGAGTCGCACCAGCAGAACACCTCCCTCATCCTCGACCAGGACGGCCTGCGCCTCCTCTACAAGGACGACGACGGCCCGCGTGTCCACACCGGCCGCCTGACGGCCAAGATCGGCGAACTCGCTCCCGGTGCCGAGGAGTTCGACGACGCACGGATCTTCGGCGAGGACGACCGGGCGCTGACCGACCTCTTCGCCACCATCACCGGCCACCTCTGCACCGCCTCCCTCGCCTTCGGCCTCGCCGACCACGGCCGCGCCGAACTCGGGGACACGCTCGCCCTGTTGCGCAAGCGCCTCGCGGAAGCCGTCGACCGCCTCGGACCGGTGGGCGCGCCGCTGCGCACGAGCCTGCTGGACGCCGAACGGCTGCCGGTCAAGGCCATGGTCACCGCGGGCACCCTGCTCACCAAGCAGCGCTCGGGCGCCGCCGACATCAACAAGCACTACACGAGCGGCCCCAACTACCTCCTGGTGAACGGCCTCCCGCGATGACCGCGGACGTGGAGGCACTGCCGCAGCGGAGGCCCGTCGAGGCCGACCGCTCCGACGGGCTCGGCCGCCGTCAGGTGCACGCCGTCGCGGCCTGCTACTTCGTCGCCTCCTTCGCCGCGCTCGGCCTGCCGCCCTACCTGACCGCGATCCTGCCCACGCTCGGCGACGCGCAGGCCCGGTGGGCCGGCGTGCTCTACATCGTGCCGACCGTGTTCAGCGCACTCGGCGCCCCGCTGTGGGGCCGACTGGCCGACCGGTTCGGCCGCAAGCGTCTGCTGCTGCGCGCCCAACTCGGGCTCACCGTCTCGTTCCTGCTCGCCGGTGCGGCCGACAGCCTGCCCGCGTTCACCGTCGCGCTCGTCCTCCAGGGCTTCCTCGGCGGCACCTTCGCGGCCACCAACGGCTACCTCGCCGCCGCGCTCGACGGCCCCCGGCTCTCCCGGGCGCTCACCCTGATGCAGGGCAGCGCGCGAGCGGCACTCGTGGCCGCCCCGATCCTGGTCGGCGCGCTGTCCCCGTGGATCGACCCGCACCGCCAGTACCTGGTGATGGCCGTACTCCCGCTCGCAGCGGCCCTGTTGCTGTTGCGGCTGCCCGAGCCCAAGGCCGCCCGCCGGGCCGAGGTGGTCACCACCGACGCCCCGGCGAGCGAGACCTCGGCCGGACACAGCGCGCCGGTCTCCCTCCGGCCGCTCTACGCCTTCGAGTTCACCTTCGTCTTCGCCACCGTCATTTCCTTCCCCTACCTGATCACGCTGGCCCAGCAACGCCTGCCGGGCGTCTCGGGCATCACCACCGGCGTGCTCTTCGCCCTGCCGCACCTGTGCTACCTGGTGTTCGCGGCCCACACCCACACCCTTTTCCACGCCCGTCCGCACACCGGGATCGCGCTCGGCTTCGCCTGTGTGACCGTCGGCCTCGCCGGACACGCCGTCGCCTACTCACTGCCGGTGTTCGTCGCCGTGCGGCTCCTGCTCGGCGCCGGGCTCACACTCGGCCTGGTCAGCCTCGCCGTCCTGGCCGCCGGAGCCGCCAAGGGCCGCCAGCCCGGCCGGATGTTCGGCACCCTCGAACTCGTCTCCAAGGGCGGCGCAGTCGCCGCCGGCGCCGTCGCCGCGCTGGCCAACGACCGTTTCGGCGCCGCCGCTCCCGTGGTCGCCGGCACCGCCGCCGCCCTGCTCGCCGCCCTCGCGGCCACCGCACTCACCGTCCCGTCCGCCCGCCAGCGCTGGAGTCGCCGATGACCCACGAACTGCCCACCGCCGACGACGCGGTGGCCCACACCCTGCTCAACTGCCTGCTGCGCGAGGTCTCCGCCCCCGAGCACCAGACCGCCGTCACCGACAACCGTCTCCAGATCCGCCTCCCCCGCCGCGGCGTCCTCCTGCGGGCCGCCCTACGCCGAACCTCCCTGCTCGGCGCGCACCGCTTCAACGGCCCCGTCGAGATCGAACGCTCCGGCGGCTGGGAAGAGTTGGACTGGCGCGAGCTCGCCGAACACGTCCAGGGCGAACTCGAACTGCGCACCGGCACGGTGAACGAGGAGTTCACCGACCAGGTCGCCTCCAGCCACGAAGGCGTGCGCACGGGCCTGGCGGACAGGCCGGCCGCTGGACGGGACCGCTACCTCGACTCCGAGCAGGCCCTGCTGTTCGGGCACCGCTTCCACCCGGCGCCCAAGTCCCGCTCGGCCGCCCGGGGCGACTGGCGCGACTACGCCCCGGAGTCGCGCGCGGCGTTCCGGCTGCGCCACCTGGCCGTCCGCGAGGAACTGCTGGCCGGACACTCGCTCGACGCCGCCTCGACCGCCCTGCTCGACGGGCTCGGCGAGGTGCCGGCCGGGTACCGCCTGCTGCCCGCCCACCCGTGGCAGTACCAACTCATCGGCGATCACCCGCTGTTGCGCGGTGCCCTCGCCAGCGGCGACGTTCTCGACCTCGGCCCGCGCGGCGAGGAGTTCGCCGCCACCGCCTCGGTGCGCACCCTCTACGGCGCGGACGCGTTCCTCAAGTTCAGTCTCAACGTCCGGATCACCAACTGCCTGCGCAAGAACGCCGCGTACGAGCTGACCGGCGCGGTCACGCTCACCCAGGTGCTCGCCCCCGCGCTCGCCGACCTCGCCCGGCGCTTCCCCGACGCCGCGATGCTGCGCGAACCCGCCTACCGCACGCTGGCGTTGCCCGGGGCGGACGGCCGGCCGGACCAGTCGCTGTTCGAGGGCTTCGGACTCATCGTCCGCGAGGGCCTCGGCGGCGTGCTGCGGCCCGGCGTCACGCCGCTGCTCGCGGCGGCCGTCGCCGACGAACACCCGACGAGCTCCGCGCACATCTCCCGTCTGCTGGACGACAGTTCGGACGGACACGAGGCCCTCGACTGGTGGCGCGCCTATCTGCGACTGCTCATCCCGCCGGTGCTGGCCGCCTACTTCGACCACGGCGTCGTCCTCGAACCGCACCTGCAGAACGTCCTCATCGGCGTCGACGCCGCCGGTCACCCGACCCAGGTGCTCTTCCGCGACCTGGAGGGCACCAAGCTCGTCCCCGAGCAGAACGCCGCCCTGCTCGCGGCACTGCCGCCCGAGGTCGCCGGACCGATGACGTACGACGCCGAACGCGGCTGGGACCGGGTCGTCTACTGCCTCCTGGTCAACCACGTCGCCGAACTGCTCGCCGCGCTCGCCGACCGCCACCCGGAGCTGGAGGGCGCCCTCTGGCAGACGGTCCGGGACACCCTGGAGGAGTACGCGGCCGCCCACGGCCGCCCGCCGCGCCTGCGCGCGCTCCTCGCCGGCGTCCCGCTGCCCGCAAAGGCCAACCTGCTGACCCGCTGGGAGCGCAAGGCCGACCGCGAGGCCGGATACGTCCGACTGCCGTCGCCGCTCGCCGGGTCCGTACTCGCGGAGGCCGCCCGGATGCCCCTCACCGTCCCAGTTGGGAGCGCCCGATGACCGAGTCCGTCCGCCGGCACGTCGCCGAACTCGGCCCCGACGAACTGCCCGCCTACGTCTACGACCTGGCCGCGCTGCGCGACCACGCCGCTGCCGTGCGGGCCGCGCTGCCGGAGCGGGTCGAGCTGTACTACGCCGCCAAGGCCAACCCGGAGGCTCCGGTACTGGTCGCGCTGCGCGAGGCCGTCGACGGCTACGAGGTGTCCAGCGGAGGTGAGTTGGCGCACGTGCGGGCAGCCGTACCCGGCGCTCCCCTCGCCTTCGGCGGGCCCGGAAAGACCCCCGCCGAAATCGTGGCCGCGGTCGACGCGGGCGTACACCGCTGGCACGTCGAGAGCGAGCAGGAGCTCCACCGCCTGGCCGCCGTCCTCGCGGACCGGCCCGGCACGGTGGTCGACGTGCTGCTACGCGTCAACCTCCCGGTCGGGACGGCCACGTTGGACGCCGTGGCGCTCGCGATGGGCGGACGGCCGACACCGTTCGGACTCGACCCGGACCGCGCCGAGGAATGCGTCCGCCTCCTCACCGGCGACGGCCCGATCGGACGGCGGCTGCGGCTGCGCGGGGTGCACGCCCACCTCGCCAGCGGCCTGGCCGCAGCGGACCAACTCGCCCTCGCGGAAGGGATCGTGGAATGGTCGGCCGCTCTGGCCGAGCGGCACGGCTTCCCGCTGGACGAGGTCAACGTCGGCGGCGGCATGGCCGTCGACTACGACGATCCGGGCCACCGCTTCGACTGGACCGCCTTCGGCGAAGGGCTCGCCAAGCTGCTCGACGCCCACCCCGGGCTGACCCTGCGGATCGAGCCCGGACGCGCGCTCACGGCGTACTGCGGCTGGTACGCGACCGAGGTGCTGGACGTGAAGGCCAGCCACGGCGAGGACTTCGCGGTCGTCCGCGGCGGCACCCACCACCTGCGGACCCCGGCCACGCGCGGACACTCGCAGCCGTTCGAGGTCCTGGCGGTGGAGGCGTGGCCGCACCCGTGGCCGCGTCCCGCGGTGAAGACCGGCCGGGCCACGCTGGCCGGCCAGCTCTGCACCCCGAAGGACGTCCTCGCGCGCGCCGCCGAGGGCGCCGACGGCCTGCGGTCGGCGGACCGGGTGCTGTTCGCGATGGCGGGCGCGTACGCGTGGAACATCTCGCACCACGAGTTCCTGATGCACCCCCACCCGGGCTTCCACTACCTGGGCGACTGACCGACGCCGCGAGGCCTCCCGCCGCCCCGGACCGACGTGCTGCGCCGAGGCGCCGGCGGATGACGACCGACGGCGAACGGATGACAGCTGACAGATAACAGATTTTGAAATCTGTTATCTGTCAGCTGTCAGTCGTCACCCCCGCAGGTCACCCCCGCACGGTCGTGCGAAAGTGGTAACCAGCGAAGGGAGCGCGGACGTGCTGATGGACAAGGTGGCGGAGATTCTCGCCGAGGCTTCGGCCGAGGCGGTGGAGCCGCGTTTCCGCGCGCTTGCGGCCGGCGAGGTGATGGAGAAGGCTCCCGGCGAGATCGTGACGGTCGCCGACCGCGAGGCCGAGGCGATCATCGAACGGCGGCTGCGCGAGCTCCTGCCCGTCCCCGTGGTCGGCGAGGAGGCCGTCGCCGCCGACCCCTCGCTCGCCCACGCCCTGCACTCCGAGCCCGCCGTCTGGCTGGTGGACCCCGTCGACGGCACCTCCAACTTCGTCGCGGGCCGCCCCGACTACGCCGTCATGTGCTCCCTCGTCCGCAGCGGCCGGACCGTCGCCTCCTGGATCTGGCAGCCGTCCACCGCCACCGCCTACCGCGCCGAACTGGGCGCCGGCGCCTGGCGCGACGACGCCCGCCTCACCCGCGCACCGGCCCCCCACGACCCCGCCAAGCTGCGCGGCATCGTGAAGAGCCGTTTCCTCGACCCCGACCACCGCCGCCGCCTCGAAGCCAACGCCGCCGCCTTCGGCGAGCTCTCCCCCGGCCGCAACGCCGCCGGCATCGAGTACCCCGACGTCGCCGACGGCCACACCGACTTCGTCTTCTACTGGCGCACGCTCCCCTGGGACCATGCCCCCGGCGGCCTGCTCCTCGCCGAGGCCGGCGGCGTCGCCGCCCGCATGGACGGCAGCACCTACCGCCCCGAGGCCCCCGGCTGCGAGGACGGCCTGCTGGTCGCCGCCGACCCGGAGACCTGGGAGCTGGCCCGCGGCATCCTCATGGCCGACTGAGCCCCTCCACGGCCTCTCCCTCCTCCCCCTCCGACAGCCGCCGAGGACGGCCGGCAGGCCGCCGGAGACCGGTCACCGCACGACCGGTCACGACACGACTGGTCACGACACGACCGGTCACCACACGACCGGAAGCCGCTCCGGCAGCCGCTTGATGAACCCCGGCCGCCACGCCAACTGCTCGGCCGGAAGGGCGAGCCGCAGGGCGGGCAGGCGCTCGACGAGCGCCGTGATCGCGATCTCGGCGTGCGTGCGGCCGAGTGCCGAGGCCGGGCAGAAGTGGCGGCCCGCCCCGAACGCGAGGTGCGGGTTGCTCGTCCGGCCGAAGTCGATCCGCTCCGGGTCGGGGAAGACCGCCGGGTCGTAGTTGGCACCCTCGACCAGCACGAGTACCAACTCGCCGGCCTTCACCATCACGTCGCCCACCTGAACGTCGTCGAGCGCGAGACGCGGCAGGGCATCGCCGATCGACAGGTTGACCCGCAGCAGCTCGTCCACCGCGGCTCCGATCAGCGCGGGCTCGGCCCGCAGCCGGTCGGCGAGTTCGGGCTGCTCGCACAGGTAGACGATCGCGTTGAGCAGGAAGGACGACGTCGAGACGGCACCCGCGCCGAACAGCGACAGCGCGACGGTGGCGAGCAGTTCGTCGCTGACACGGTCCGACACGTCCGGGGAGCGGCGCAGTTCGGCGAACCGTCCGAGCAGGCCCTCCGTCGGCTCCGGGTCCGCGTTGAGCTGCCCGACCATGTAGCCGAGGTCCTTGTACCAGTTGGGAGTCGCGCCCGCGAACGGCGTCGGGCTGGTGATGAAGGCGACGTCGATGCCGGCCATCAGCCGCCGCCAGTCGTCGGTGGGGATGCCGAGGAGGCGGCAGTGCAGGGCCGCGGAGTAGGGCTCGGTGAAGCCGTCCCGGAGTTCGCCGGGGGCGCCCTGGGCGACGAGCCCGTCGATCAGCCGGTGGGCCTCGGCCCTGAGCCAGCCGTCGAGTTCGCGGTCGGCGCGCGGGGAGAGCGTCTTCATGACGGCGTTGCGCAGCCCGGCGCTGTTGATGTTGCCCATGTTGTTGACGACCTCGGGCGGGATGGTCAGCGCGTACTGGCGCGGGACGCCGGGGTTGGCGGTGTCCTTGAGACTGAACCGCTCGTCCTCCAGCACCTGCTTGGCGAGCGCGTGACTGCTGACCAGCCAGGCGGGATCGCCGGTCAGGGTACGGACCTTGGCGATCGGCCGCTCCTCGCGCAGTACGGCCACCTCCGCCGGGAGGACGTCCCCCCGGCGCGGGAGCGGGAACTCGGCGTACGGGCACGTGCCGCCCTGCGGTGCGCCGTTCGACGTGGCGGGCTCGGTGGTCACCGGGTCGGTGACGGTCATGGGTGTGGCTCCTCGGAGAGATGGTTCGAGCGGCTTGGGATCGGTCAGGCGGCGCGTGCGGGCAGCGCGGGCTCGGCGTCGAGCGAGGCACTGGGCACGACATCGGACCCGATGTCGGACCCGATCTCGGACGGGACCTCGGACGGGACCTCGGACGGGGCCGCGGACGCGGTGCCGGTCCGCGTCGCGGCCGGGCGGATCACCGCGTAGCCCTGGCCGGGCACGGCGCGCAGGCCCTCGTCCCGGCCGAACAGGACGGGGGTGAGCGGGAGTTGCATGTGGTAGCAGGTGACGGACGAGGGCACCCCCAGCAGGGCCGGGGTGTCCAGGAAGAACGGCAGCTCGGCGGCGATGTACTGGATTCCGGCGGCGAGTTGGGGCTCGCTGGGCGCGAGGCCCTCGTCCAGTCGGGCCGCCAGGAAACCGCGGGCCATGCCCTCGGCGGCGTCGCGGAAGACCCGGTCGGCGTGGAGGGCCTCGACGATCTGCCCGTGCAGCCGCCGGTACACGGGGTCGCCGGCGAAGGAGGAGAGGGCATGCACCCGGACGTCGTCCCGGCGCCCGGCCTCCTCGACCCCGCGCTCGATCCGCCGAGCCGTCGCCTTGACCTCTTTCAGGGCGCGGCGGCCAGCGTGTTCGGGGGTGTAGCCGAAGGACTCGAACTGGGCGCTGACGTGCAGGTCGGCGTAGACGATGTCGGTCCGCTCGAAGAACTGACGCCCCCACCCGAGGAGTTCGGTGATCCGGCGGTGGCTGAAATAGCTGTTGCCCGGGCTGACGCCGATGAGCAGGTGCTCTCCGCGGCGCCAGATCTCACGGCACCGGGATGAGTACGGCAGCGCCTCGTACGGGGCCGGGAATCCGGCCGGGCACCCACCGGCTCCGGCGGTTATCGGGGCTTCGTCCAGGAGGGATTCACGCATGCCTTGCCTCCGCTTCACAGCGATCGTCACAGGACTGTCTTCAGGGGGAATTACCGCGATTCACAGAAGTGCACGGCGGGTAGGCGGAGTTCACCCCTAGGTGCGGGTGGACCCGTCGCAGTGGAGGATGCGCGCCTGGTCAGGCGGCCTGACCCGAGATGCCGTGTGCGCATGGTGGGGCGGCGACCACCCGAAGTTACCGCCGCCGTTCGGGATCTCCGCAAGCCCTGCACAGGGGTTGGCGAAATGTGATCAGCGGTCGGCCGAAATCAGCCTGTACAGCCATCCGGAGTGTGTCCACGAAGATATGGCGGAGGCGGGCGAATATCGCCGGGACAGCCTCTCACACCAGTGTGCCTTCCTCCAACGCGGCGACGGTAAAAGGGATTTGTTTTGGAATCGCCGCCCCCTCGGCCCCACCGGGCCGGCCGAGTCGGCCGACTCGGCCGGCCCGGAGCGCCCGCCCTCGGCCGACCGGTTTCCCGGTGATCCAGCCGGCCGGTTCCCCGGCGCCCTAGCCGGCCCGTTCCCCGGCCACCTTGCGGCCCGCCTTGACCACCTCGCGCAACAGGGCGCCGACCTCCCCCGGCGTGGTGTGCGGGTTGAGGAGCGTCAGTTTCAGCCGGACCCTCCCGGGGCCCTCCCCCGGCAGTTCGGTGCGGCCGACCACGGCCCGTCCGGTGCGCAGCAGCAACCGGCGTAGCTGCCCGTTGAGTTCGTCGACCGCCTCGCCGTCCGTGAGGCCGCGCGGGCGGAAGCGGAACAGGACGGTCGTGAGGACGGGCTCGCCGTGGAGTTCCAGGGACGGTTCGGCGCGGACGACCTCGGCGGCGGTGCGGGCGAGGTCGTGGCAGGCGTCGACGAGCCGGCCGAGCCCGTCCCGGCCGAGGGTGCGCAGCGTGACGGCGATCTTGAAGGCGTCGGCGCGGCGGGTGGTGCGCAGCGAGCGGCCGAGGAGGCTGGGGTAGCCGGCGTGTTCGTCGTCGACGGGGTTGAGGTACTCGGCGCGGCGGGCGAGGGAGACGTAGGTCTCGGCGCGGCGGACCAGGAAGACGCCGGCGGCGGCGGGTTGCCAGCCGAGCTTGTGCCAGTCGAGGGAGACGGAGTCGGCTCGGGCGATGCCGTCGAGGAGCGGGGCGAGGCGGTCGGAGAGGAGGGCGCCGCCGCCGTACGCGGCGTCGACGTGCAGCCAGGAGCCGTAGCGTGCGGCGAGGTCGGCTGCGGCGTGCAGCGGGTCGATCGCGCCGGTGTCGGTGGTGCCGGCGGTCGCGACGACGGCGATCGGGGTGTGTCCGGCCCAGGCGGTCTCGGCCAGGGCGCGTTCCAGCGCTTCGGGCTCCATGCGGAGTTGGCGGTCGACGGGGACGGCGACGACCGACCGCTCGCCGAGGCCGAGCAGGGCGGCGGCGCGTTGAACGGAGAAGTGGGCGGCCTGGGAGGCGATGATGCGCGGGCTGGCGCCGGCCGGGATGCCGTCCAACTCGACGATGCCGTCGAGGCGTTGGTCGCGGGCCAGCATGAGGCCCATGAGATTGGACTCGGTGCCGCCGGAGGTGAGGACGCCCGCGGCGCGGGCGGGGTCGTAGCCGACGAGGGCGGCGAGTTCGGCGAGGATCGCGGTTTCGACGGCGGTGGCGGCGGGGGCCTGGTCCCAGGAGTCCTGGGAGGGGTTGAGGGCGCTGACGGCGAGGTCGGCGGCGGCCGCGACGGCGAGTGGCGGGCAGTGCAGGTGGGCGGCGCAGGCGGGGTCGGCCGGGTCGGCGGCGCCGTAGGCGAGGAGTTCGGTGAGGCGGGCGAGGGCGCCGCGGCCGTGGGCGCCGGAGAGGCCGTCGGCGACGAGGGCGGTGAGCTCGGCGGGGCTTCCGGCGGGGAGCGGGCCGGCGCGCAGGCCGGTGCCGGCGTCGAGGGCGTCGAGAACGGTGGCGAGCAGGGGGCCGAGCGCGCCCGGTCCGCCGGCGCCGCCCGCGAGGGCGTCCAACGGGGATGCCGCGTCGGGGAGTTCGTGGTCGGTCTCGCGGCCGGAGTCGCCGTCGCGCCGAGACCCGCGCCCGCGCTCGGGCTCGGGCCCGTACCCGCTCTCGTCTCCCGGTTCCCGGTCGTGCGCGGGCCCGGAGCCGGCCCCCGCGCCGGTCACCTGCCCTCCCGTACGCTCTCGGCGCCCCGGGCCGCCACCGCATCGTCCCGGCCCGACGCCGGCGATCCCGCCGACCCGCTCACACCGGCCGATCCCGCCGATCCCGCCGCAGCGGACGAGGGCGTCGAACTCACCGAACTCACCGAACTCACCGAGGCGATCGCGTCGGCGAGCCGGTCGAACACGGCGGCAGCCTGTTCGTCCGTGATGGTGAGCGGCGGGAGCAGCCGCAGGACGGCGTCGTGGCGCCCGCCGAGTTCGACGATCAGGCCGCGTTCCAGGCAGGCCTCGCGGACCCGGACGGCGAACGCCGGGTCGGCCGGGCGCGCGCCGCACGAGTCGGGCTCGGCCGCGGCGTCGACGAGTTCGACGCCGAGCATCAGGCCGCGCCCGCGGACGTCGCCGATGGCGGGCAGTTCGGTGGCGAGGTCGCGCAGCCGCGACGTCAGTCGGTCGCCGACGACGGCGGCGCGCTCGGCGAGGCCGTGGGCGGCGACGTACCGCAGGGTGGCGGCACCGGCGGCCATGGCGAGGGTGTTGCCGCGGAAGGTGCCGGTGTGGGCGCCGGGCCGCCAGCCGTCGTAGTCCTCGCGGTAGACGACGACGGCGAGCGGGAGGCTGCCGCCGATGGCCTTGGAGAGCACCATGGCGTCCGGGACGACGCCGCTGCGCTCCACGGCCCACATCCGCCCGGTACGGCCGACGCCGGTCTGCACCTCGTCGACGATCAGCGGGATGCCGCGCTCGGCGGTGATGCGGCGCATCGCGCGCAGCCAGCCGTCGGGGGCGGGCACGACGCCGCCCTCGCCCTGGACGGCTTCCAGGACCATGGCGGCGGGGGTGGTGACGCCGCCGGACGGGTCGTCCAGCAGCCGTTCGACGTAGGTGGCGGAGAGGTCGGCGCCCGCGTCGCCACCGACACCGAACGGGCAGCGGTAGCCGTACGGGTAGGGCAGCCGGACGACGTCCCCGCCGCTCGGCAGGGGCTCCTTGACGGCGGTGTTGCCGGTGAGGGCGAGGGCGCCGGCGGTCATGCCGTGGTAGGCGCCGGTGAAGGCGAGGGCACCGGAGCGGCCGGTGGCGGTCTGCATCAGCTTGAGCGCGGCCTCGACGGCGTCCGTCCCGGCCGGACCGCAGAAGTGCACCCGGGCGCGGGCGGCGAACTCCGGGGGCAGGCTCTCGAACAGGGCCGTGGTGAAGTCGTCCTTCTCGGCGGTGGCGAGGTCGAGCAGGTGCAGCGGCGCGCCGCTGTCGAGGGTGCGGCGGATCGCCTCCAGCACCACCGGGTGGTTGTGCCCGAGGGCGAGCGTCCCGGCGCCGGAGAGGCAATCGAGGTAGCGCCGCCCGTCCGCGCCCTCGACGGTCATGCCGTTCGCCCGGACGGGGACGATCGGGAACGAGCGGGCGTACGTCCGGGCGGAGGACTCGCGGACGCGCTGGCGGCGCAGGACGGCCTCGCCGGGCGCCTGGGCGGGAATGGCGGCGAGCGACAAGACATACCCCCAGGAGAAGTTAGGTAAGCCTAACTTTATCGCCCCTGACCTGGCCGGACGCCCCGGGGTGCCCGGAACCACCCAACCGGGTGAACCTCCCCGCCCTCCCCAACGAGTACCCGGGCGAGCGGTCACGGCCGCACGGCGGATTTCTTTTCCGGGGCGTTGCGCCGCTTTCTTTTCCGGGGCGTTGCGCCGCCGACTCCCGGCCGGCTCTCGGGGGCCCCCGCACGCCAGGTCCTCCGGGGCGTCACGCGCGGCGCCCGGCCGACCCGTCCCCCGCCTTCCAGCGGTAGCAGAGCTCCGGCCGCCCGACGCTCCCGTACTGCGGCTCGCGCACGGCGAGCCCGATGTCGACGAGGTGTTCGAGGTACCGGCGCGCGGTGATCCGCGAGACCCCGGCGGCGGCGCCCGCGGCGGCGGCCGACAGCCCGGTCGCGGCCTCGCGCAGCACGCCCGCGACGGTGTCGAGGGTCGGCGCGCTGAGGCCCTTGGGCAGGGCGGTCCGCTCGGGCGTCCGGAGCAGGGCGAGCGCCTGGTCGACCTCGTCCTGGCCGGTCGCCTCGCCGGTGCGGCCGAGGCTGTCCCGGTAGCGGGCGTAGCGTTCGAGGCGGTCGTGCAGGGCGGCGGCGCTGAACGGTTTCAGCAGGTACTGGACGACCCCCGCCGAGACCGCCTGCCGGACCATGGCGAGGTCGCGGGCCGAGGTCACCGCGATGATGTCGGTGGTGTGGCCGGCGGCGCGCAGCGTGCGGCAGAGCTGGAGGCCGTGGCCGTCCGGCAGGTAGAGGTCGAGCAGGGTGAGGCCGACGGGGGTCCCGGCGGCGCGGGCGCGCTCCAGGAAGCGCAGCGCGTCGGCGCAGCTGTGGACCGTGCCGACGGCGCGGAAGCCGGGCTCGCGCTCGACGTAGAGGGTGTGCGCGGCGGCGGCGACGGGGTCGTCCTCGACGATCAGCACCGGGATGCCGGGGGCCCGGGCCGGGGCGGCGGCCCCGGAGGCGTCCGGCGGCCCGAAGCCCGCGGTCACGAGACCACCTCCGCCGCTCTCTCCGCCTTTCCCGCGACGGCGGTCTTCCCCGCGCCTCCGACCGTCCCCGCGCCTCCGACCATCCCTGCGCCGACTGCCGCCCCTACGCCGCCTGCCGCCCCTGCGCCACTCGCCAACCCTGCGCCGCCTGCCGACCCCGCTTCGCCGGCCTTCCCCGCGAGGGGCAGCCGGACGGTGAGCACCGCACCGCGCTCGCGGCCGACCTCGACGGTGCCGCCGTTGCGCCGCGCGGCCTGCGCGACGAGGGCCAGTCCGAGGCCGTGACCGCGGCCGTCCTGCTTGGTGCTCCAGCCGCGCCGGAACACGTCCTCGACGGCCGCCGGGTCGATGCCCGCCCCGGTGTCGGCGACGCGCAGCACCAGGTGGTCGTCCGCGTCGTCGATCCGCGCCGTCACGGTGACCTCCGGCGGGACGGGGCTGTCGGCGACGCCGGCGATCGCGGCGTCCACGGCGTTGTCGATCAGGTTGCCGAGGACGGTGATGAGGTCGCGGGCGGAGAGACCGGGCGGCAGGACGCCGTCGTCGATGCGGCTGTCCTCGGCGAGGGTCAGCTCCACGCCGCGCTCGGCCGCCTGGGCGGCCTTGCCGAGCAGCAGCGCGGCCAGGACGGGTTCGCTGACGGCGGCGACGACCCGGTCGGTGAGCTGCTGGGCGAGGGCGAGTTCGGCGGTCGCGAACTCCACCGCCTGCTCGTGGCGCCCGAGTTCGATCAGCGAGACGACGGCGTGCAGCCGGTTGGCGGCCTCGTGGGCCTGTGCGCCGAGCGCCTCGGTGAAGCCGCGCACGGAGTCCAACTCGCCGCTGAGCGACTGCAGTTCGGTGTGGTCGCGGAGGGTGACCACGCGGCCGAGGCCGGTGCCGATGGTGGAGGTGTTGAGGACGACGACCCGTTCGGCGGTCAGGTGCACCTCGTCGCGGACCGGGCCGTCGCCCAGCACGGCCGCGACGAGCGCCTCCGGCAGGCCGAGCCCGGCGACCGGCCGCCCCTCCACCGTCCCTTCCAGGCCCAGGAGTTCGCGGGCGGCATCGTTGCACAGCACCACCCGGTGGGCGCGGTCGAGCAGGACCAGGCCCTCGCGCACCGAGTGCAGGGTCGCCTGGTGGTACTCGTAGAGGTGGCTGAGTTCGGCCGGGCCCATGCCGTGGGTGTGCCTGCGCAGACGGGAGTTGGCGAGGTACGTGCCGGCCCCGCCGACCGCGAGCGCGGCCACCGCCACCCCGACCAGCGCCAGCAGCGGGCCGGTCAGCTGCTCGGAGATGCTCTCCAACGTGATGCCCACGCTCACGAGCGCGATCACCCGGTGCTGCTCGTCCAGGACCGGCGTGACCACCCGGACCGACGGGCCGAGCGTGCCGGTGTACGTCTCGCTGCGGGTCTGCCCGGCAAGCGCCCAGTCGATGTGACCGAGGAAGCGCTTGCCGATCTGCTCCGGCAGGGGGTGGGTCCAGCGCACGCCGTCGGTGTTCATGACGGTGATGAACGAGACCCCGGTGTCGACGCGGACCTGCTCGGCGTACGGCTGGAGGACGGCGGTCGGGTCGGGCCCGGCGACCGCGGCGCGGACGGTCGGCGAGTCGGCGACCGCGTGGGCGACGGCGGTCACCTCGCGGCGGGCCGCCTCCTCGGTGCGGTCGGCGGTGAACAGGTACGCGAGCACGGCACCGCCCGCCACCACGGCGGCCACGATGACGACCTGGACGGCGAACAGCTGTCCGGCCAGGCTGCGGACCAGGCGGCGCGGGTCGGGGAGCAGCCGGCGCGGCGCGGTGGCGGTGGGGGTGCGCACGGACATGCCTGCCAGTGTGCACCACGGCTCCGCGGACCCCGGGGGCGCGCGCTCCGCAGCGGGACGGGTGCGGGTGCGGGTGCTGATGCGCCTTTGCGAACTCTATGAACGCAAACGTGACCTCCATCACTCCCGGGCCTGATAGTCGGAGCGGCCCACCACCCGGGGCCGCCAGGACTGCAGGGCGAAGGAGCCGCAGATGTCGATCGCTGGAGCCGCAAAGCCTTCGGGGGGCAGACGCGAGGAGGAGCCGGACGGGCGCCGCGCACCGGAGGGGGCCGCGCAGCCTCCCACCGCGAAGCGGGACCGCACCCACTACCTCTACCTCGCCGTCATCGCCGCCGTGATCGCCGGCGTGGTGGTCGGCCTGGCCGCCCCGGGGTTCGCGGTCGAGCTGAAACCGATCGGGACGGGCTTCGTCAACCTGATCAAGATGATGATCAGCCCGGTCATCTTCTGCACGATCGTGCTCGGCATCGGCTCGGTCACCAAGGCCGCCAAGGTCGGCAAGGTCGGCGGGCTGGCGATCGGCTACTTCCTCGCCATGTCGACGGTCGCCCTCGCGATCGGGCTCGTGGTCGGCAACCTCCTGGAGCCCGGCAGCGGCCTGCACCTGACCGCCGCGCTGGCCAAGTCGGGCCACGCGCAGGCGGCGGCCGGCGGCGCGCAGTCCACCTCCGACTTCCTGCTCGGCATGATCCCGAACACCCTGGCCTCGGCCCTCACCGAGGGCAAGGTGCTGCAGACCCTGCTGGTCGCGCTGCTCGTCGGCTTCGCCCTTCAGGCGATGGGGCCGGCCGGCGCCCCGGTGCTCCGCGGCGTCGAGCACGTCCAGCGGCTGGTGTTCCGGGTCATGGCGATGATCATGTGGGTCGCGCCGATCGGCGCGTTCGGCGCCATGGCGGGCGTGGTCGGGGCGACCGGCACGGCGGCGCTCAAGAGCCTCGCCGTCATCATGATCGGCTTCTACGTCACCTGCGCCCTGTTCGTCGTGGTGGTGCTCGGCGCGCTGCTGCGACTGGTCGCCGGGGTCAACGTGTTCGCGCTCCTGCGCTACCTCGGCCGCGAGTTCCTGCTGATCCTCTCCACGTCCTCGTCCGAGAGCGCGCTGCCGCGCCTCATCGCCAAGATGGAGCACCTGGGCGTCAGCCGTCCGGTCGTCGGCATCACCGTGCCGACCGGCTACAGCTTCAACCTCGACGGCACCGCGATCTACCTCACCATGGCGTCGATCTTCATCTCCGAGGCGATGGACAAGCCGATGTCGATCGGCGAGCAGTTGTCGCTGCTGGTCTTCATGGTGATCGCCAGCAAGGGCGCGGCCGGGGTCACCGGCGCCGGGCTCGCCACGCTGGCCGGCGGACTGCAGTCGCACAAGCCCGCGCTGGTGGACGGGGTCGGGCTGATCGTCGGCATCGACCGGTTCATGTCGGAGGCCCGGGCGCTGACCAACTTCGCGGGCAACGCGGTCGCCACCGTCCTGATCGGACGCTGGACGGGCGAGCTCGACGCGGAGCGGGCGCGCCGGGTGCTCGCGGGCGAGCTGCCGTTCGACGAGCGGACGCTCATCGACACGCACGGCGGCCAGGACGCGGCGCCGACGGCCGTGAGCCCCGCTCCGGCGCCCGAGGGCGCGCCAGCGGCGAGCGGCGCCCCGGCGGCCGCCTGACGGCCTCACCCCTGACACCCCCGGCCCGGCGCCGCTTGACCAACCCCCGGAACGGCGCCGGGCCGGGGATGCCGCCGAGGGCTGAACGGCGGCAACCGACAGCTGACAGATAACAGATTTCAACATCTGTTATCTGTCAGCTGTTATCTGTTCGCCATCCGATGTTCGCCGTTCACCCTTCGCCGTCCATGTTCACTCTTCGCCGTCCACTGTCGGCCGCCGGCCACCGCGCCCGCCACGCCCACCGCGACTCCCGCCGTCACAACTCCTCGGACCCGCTGACCGCCCACGCGAGCCCGCACGCCGGATCCTCCAGGACCAGGTGCAGGTGCCGCAGACCATCCGCCGGCTCGCACCACGTGAAGCACCGCATCCGGGCCACCAGCGCGTTCACCTCGCCCCGGTCCGGGCCGTCCGCCCCCGCCATCGCCCCCAGCGCCCGCCACAGCGCGAGCCGCCCGTGCGCCGTTCCCCGCGCCGGATCGACCGCCCCCGCCTGCACCAGCGCGGGCACGGCGAGCGCGAAGGGCAGGTACCCGCCGGTCACCAGCCCACTGCGGGCCAGATGGGCGGCCGCCTGCGGCGCCGGGCCGCGCACACAGGCCACCTCCGCCCAGTCCACCAGTTCGGCGAGCACCCGGGTGGCCCGCTGCCCGCGCAGTCGCCGCCCCGGGTCGGGCAGCGCCACGGGCCCGAGGCCCTCCCGGCTGGCCGGCAGCGTCAGCACCGCACTGCGCGCACCCCCTCGGGGCAGGTAGTCGCGGACCCGCACCCCCTCGCCCCACCCCGCCGCCTCCCACGGCTCCAGCACCATGGGCACGCCCTCCGGGTCGGGCTCGGCGCCGTAGGACAGGTCCTCGCCGATCAGCACCCGCGTGTGCGCGACGAGCCGCCGCACGCGCGCCGGGACGAGCAGCGGCGCCAGCCTCAGCCACGAGTGCCGGGTCGCCAGCACCTCCCAGAGCGGTCCCGCGTCGTGGTCGCCCGGCCCAGCGACGGCACCCGGCCCACCGTCCCGGTCGAACAGCCGCACGGCCACCTCCGGCGGTGCCGCGTACGCGATCAGATGGCCCAGCGGCGCGGCCTCCTCCGCCCCGAAGAGCTCGCCGCAGCGCGCCACCGAAGCCGCTCGGGCCCGCCGGTAGGCGGCCAGCAGTTCGGGCCAGCGGCCCTCGTCGGCCAGGGCGCGCATACGGCGGTCCTCGTACGTGATCACGATTTTCAGCGTACGGGCCGGGACGTCACATCAGCTGACTTGCCGTCAGTTCGGTGCGTCGGAGCAGCACGCACACCGCCCCCGCAGCCGGCCTCACCACCCTTCCCGCCCCGGCCGACGCCCCTGCGGCCGCGCTCGCCCGCCGCCGCCCGCTCGCGCTCGACGACGGCGCGCAGGCGCACGTGGGCGCGGCGCCGGGTGACCGCCAGCGTGCTGCGGTGGAGGCCGAGGAGCTCCGCGGCCTCGTCGACGCTGTAGCCGTCGAGGTCCACCAGGACCACCGCCCTGGCCTGCTTGGCCGTCAGGCAGCGCAGCAGCCGGACCACCTCCCACCGCGCCTGGAGCTCGGCCATCCCGCCACCCGACGGATCGGCCGCCACGCGCTCCCGCTCCCGCTCCGCCGGTTCGGGCACCGTGACGCGGCGCCGCTCCCGCCGCCACTGGTCGCGCAGGATGTTCGCCATCGTCGTGAACACGTAGGCGTACGGCTGCGGATGGCCGAGGAACCGCTCCGGGCGCCGGGCAATCCGCAGGTACGCGTCGTGGACGATGTCACCCGCCGCGAACGGGCTCCCGGTGAGCGAGGCGGCCGCCTGGTGGAGCCTCGGCAGCATTTCCGTGAACACCCGGTTGAAATCGGTCGGTTCGCCGACCGGATCACGTCCGCCGGCACATCGATCGGTCAATTCCGCCATGCCGCTCTCCCCGGAAATCGGCACCCGAACACCCAGCTGGAGCCCGCCCCAACCAGGCGCACACATGTGACTCAGCTCACATCATAGTTCGTCGTCTCACTGTACGCGCTCAATCGTGTGCAACGCGTCATCGTCCTTACGGAGAACGGGAATTCGCCACAGAACACCGGCTCGAACCGGCTCCCGCCGACACTCCCGTGCTCCGGACGGCCTGGACACTCCGCCTGATTCGAACGACCGAGCGAGGAGAACCATCATGCCGGGTCGCATCGCCAGGAAGATCACCACGGTCGGGGCCGCGGCCACCGCCGCCCTCGGCATCCTCGGGACGACCACCCTGCCCGCCGCCGCCGACCCCGCGGCCGACCAGACCATCACCGCCGACCCGAACTCCGCCGCCGACGCCGCCACCGCCTCCTACCACTGCGTCATCACGGCCAACTACGGCTGGCGCTGGGAGGGGAAGTGCGACATCTACTCGGGCGAGCTGCGGACCATCACCTACTGCGCCAACGGCACGTCCAGCACCGGCCTGTGGATCGGCGCGCGGCCGCAGGCGTGGGACGTGTGGGGCAACTGCCCGAACTCGACCTGGACCCGCGTGCTGTTCCAGAGCCGGGGCTGATCCCCGAAACGCGGGTCCGACCGTGGGTGCCGCACCGACCGGGCGGCACCCGGCCCGCACACCTGCCGCGTCCGTACGCGGGCACCCTCAGGCCGCCCGGTCGTGCCGGCCGGGGTCCGCGGACGCGGGCGCGGCAGGCGCCGGGAACTCCTCGATGGCGAGTTCGCCCGCCGTGCGACGGCCGGCCCGGTCCTGCGCGGGTGGGGAGAGCGCGACGAAGGCCGCGGCGAGGAAGAGGAAGGAGCCGAGACCGACGGCGAGCGGGAAGATGAACTCCATGGGGCTCGCGCCGCCGGGGCCGGTCCTGGTGGGCTCGAGGTGGACGTGGACGGCGGCCATGCCCGTGTAGTGCATGCAGCTCACCGCGAGCCCCATGACCAGCGAGGCGGCGGCCGCCGCGAAGCCGTTGCGGATGGTGACGGCGGCCCAGAGCGCGGCGGTGGCGGCGCCGACCGCGACCAGGACCGACAGCGCGACCGTCCCGGAGTCGTAGCGCAGGCCGGCGCGCATCCGCACGGCGGCCATGCCGAGGTAGTGCATCGCGGCGACGCCGAGGCCGGTGATGAGGCCGCCGACCAGGAGGGCGGGCCCGCGGGGGCCGCGGTAGGCGACGACGGCCAGGCCCAGCCCGGTGACCAGCACCGCGACCAACAGACTCAGGACGGTCAGCGGGACGTCGTAGCGCAACTCGGTGCCCACGACGGCGAAGCCCGACATGGCGACGAAGTGCATCGCCCAGATGCCCGAGCCGATCGCGGCGGCGGCCGTCAGGAGCCGGTTCCTGCGGGCGACGCCGGTCGCGGCGAGGCCGCGCAGGGTGCAGCGCAGGCCGAGCGCGGCGCCCGCGCAGGCCAGGACGTACGAGAGCGTGGGTGTCAGCCAGCCGGAGCCGAGGTGGTTGACGCTTCCCATGGGACCTCCGGTCGACCCGTCCCCGTCATATGCCGGACGCTCATGCGACCCCGGTCCGGGATGCGTGGGACGCTACCGAGGACCGGCACTGGCCAGCGGAAGATCCGAAAAGCTGCCCGCGGGGCGGGAACCGTGTGCTCGAATGGGTCGGTTGTGCACCTCGGGACGATTGGGCCCGGAGAGCCCCGCGGACCGGCGGGCGCGCGAGCGGCGAACAGCGGGCGGAGAACAGCCGGCCGCGAACGGCGAACAGGTTTCAGATAACAGATGACAGATGTTGAAATCTGTCATCTGTTATCTGTCATCTGTTCGCCGGCCCCCGCCCCCTTGGCCCCTGCCCCCTGTCCCCTGCCACCCCTCACCCGATCACCGCGGCGTCACCCGGATCCTCATCGGGCTCGCCGTCCGCAACGTGATCCCCTGGGCGAGCGCCACCCGGTGGTCGACCACCTCCAGATCGAAGTCCCGCAGCAGCACGCCCAGCGCCAGCACCGCCTCCAGCATCGAGAAGTGCTGCCCGATGCACGCCCGCGGACCGCCCCCGAACGGGAACCACGCGTACCGGTGCCGCCCCTTCTCCCGCTCCGGCAGGAAGCGGTCCGGGTCGAAGCGGTCCGGCTCCTCCCAGTGGTCGGGGTGCCGGTGGGTGACCCACGGCACCACGAGCACCTGCGAGCCTCCCGGCAGGACGTGCCCGCCGATGACCGTCTCCTCCACCGAGCGCCGCCCGATCAGCGAAGCCGCCGGGTAGAGGCGCATCGCCTCCTTCAACACCCGCGTGATGTACGGCAGTTCCTCCAGGTCCGCGGCAGTCGGCGCCCGACCGCCGAGCACCTTCTCCGCCTCCTCCTGCGCGAGCCGCCGCTGCTCCGGGTGCCCGGCGAGCAAGTGCAGGGCGAAGGCGAGCGAGGTCGCCGTCGTCTCGTGCCCGGCGAGCAGGAACACCAGGACCTGGTCCCGGAGTTCGTCCCGGTCCAGCTGCTCGCCGTCCTCGCCGCGCGCCTGCTCCAGCAGCGTCAGCAGGTCGTCCGCGTCGGGGTCGGCACCGCGCACCGCCCGGTCGGCGATGATCCGGTCGCAGACCGCGTACAGGTCCCGCTGCGCCCCGACGCCCCGCCGGTTGCCCGGGGTCGGCCAGTGGCGCGGCAGGCGGATCGGGGCGACGCCCCGGTCCTGGACGTAGGCGCCGAGGATCGGGAAGCTGCGGTGCACGACCGCCACCGCCTCCTCCACGTCCGCGCCGAACAGGATCCGCGACACCGTGCGCAGCGCGAACCGCGACATCTCGTCCGCCGCGTCCACGACGCCGTCCGGCACCGCGTGCCAGCGCGCCGTGAGGGCCCGGGACTCCAGCGCGATCGCGTCCGCGTAGCCGTCCACCCGGCGACGGGTGAACAGCGGCTGGATGAGCCGGCGCTGGCGCTGGTAGTCGTCGTCCTGGCTGGTGAGCAGGCCGTTGCCGACGCTGGTCCGCAGCTCGTCGTAGAAGGCGTTCTCCTTGCGGAAGTTGGCGGCCTCGCCGCCGAGCACCTGCTGGGCGCCCTCGGGGGAGAACACCGCGTAGAGGTCCGTGCCGAGGCCGATCGGCCCGACGTGGAAGCGGACCAGGTCGCCGTAGTCGCGCCGGGCGTCGCGCAGGGTGCGCAGCGGGCGGCGGCCGATGTCGAGTCCGGAGCCGATGAGGGGCAGGCCGGGCGGTCCGGGTATCGAGCGGGTCGGGACGGCAGGTGCGGGGGCGGCGGCGATCGTCATCGGGTCTCCTTCTCCACGGCGCCCCAACAACCTAACTGACCGGTAATCATCGGCGGAAGGGTGCGCGGGGAGGGCGGACGCCCTATCGAACGCGCCCGGTCGTACCGAACACGCTCGCCCCCGCGCTCGCCCCGCTCCGGCTCCGGCTCCGGCTCCCGGACCGGCTCCGGCTCCCGCACCGGCCTCGGCTCCCGAACCGGCTCCCGCACCCGCACCCGCCGAGCAAGACTGTCCGCCGAGCCCGCCGCTGCCCCTACTCGTACTCGGTGCCGCCCTTGCGGGTCAGGTAGGCGTCACCGACCACCTTGGCGATCGCCCGGCTCCCGAGCAGCGGGCTCCAGCGCTCGGTCACCGGCCGGATCACCACGCCTTCGCGCATGTGCAGTTCGCGCCCGGAGACGGTCTCCTTGCCCTGCGCGAGCCCCAGCACCGTGTCGGGGTCGAACGGTCCGCGCCACAGCTCGGGCACCAGCGGCAGCCGGCCGTCGAGCAGGTCGGCCGCGGACAGCCAGCGCAGTTGCCCGTCGACCACGGCGGAGACGTCGAACGCGGCGTAGCCGGGCAGCTCGCTCCGGCCGGCGGCGCCGTACGTCAGGTCCTGGACGCCGACCCCGAAGACCTCGCCGAAGATGCCGACGCGCTCGGCGCCGAGCCGCTCGGCCAGTCGGGCGGCCACGTCCGGTATGCCGTGGGCGCGCACGGCGCGCCAGTAGAGGTTGCGCTCGTCCTCGACCAGGGCGAGCCCCTGCGCGCCGATGCCCTTGGACGACACGTGCACCTCACCGGTGGCGGCGGTGTAGGTGACGAGGCAGCAACTGCCGTGCAGCTTCTCGGTGAGCACGACGGGCTCGCCGGGCTCGAAGACGTCCGGGTAGCGCTTGAGGTTCTCGATGTCCACCCAGGGCAGGAGGTCGGGCGCGCGGACGACGTCGCCGTTCATCGACGTGGGGATCGGCGGCTGCCACTTGACGATCCCGAGGGCCTCGGCGAAGTCCTCGCCGTGCTCCGCCGCGGCGGCCAGGTCGGTGCCGGCGAGCGAGGCGGGGCGGCAGACGATGCCCTGCGACAGTTCGCCGCGCAGCCGGACGGCCCTCACGCGGTCCGCCTTACTGCCGGCCAGTTTGCCGGTCAGGCCGAGTTCCGCGATCAGTTCCTCGGGGAGCACGGACTGTTCGGGGATGTAGACGGCGTAGTCGCCGGTCCGGTACACGCCCTTCGCGACCACCGCCCGGTAGAGCCCGACCTGCGCAAGCTCCAGGGCGTCGGCGTTCGGGTGTTCCAGGACGACCAGCTTCTCGGCGGTGACGCGCAGCGTGGACATGGACGGGCTCCTCCCCGTGGTTCTCGGTGCACCCGGCCGGGTGGCCGGGCGCGGACCGCCACCACTCTGTCGGCTCGGACCACCGGGCGCGACGGAATTTCAGCGCGCCCCTGCCGTGGGCCCTCCGCCGTGCACCTTCCGCCGCATGCCTTCCACCTCATGCCTTCCGCCGTGCGCCTTCCCCTGCTGCTCTCCGGCAGCGCCCGATCCGCGGCCGCACCCCCAGTGCGCCCCAGGACCACCCCAGGGCCACCCCGACACCACCGTCCGTGCACGTTTGAGCCTTCCCACAGTTGGGAAGACACCCTCGCCACGCCTCGCCTGTGCAATGTGACAGACGATTTTCCGCTCGCATCTGCGGCACTATGATCACCGTAACGGCCGCACCTGCGGCCTCATCCCCGCGCCCCTTCCGGCGCGCGCCGAGGAAGGGAAGCACCGATGGGCTCCCGCACGACCACCACCCGCAGACTCGCCGTCGCCGCCGCCGCGGCCCTCGTCCTCAGCCTCGGGGTCACCGCGTGTGGCAGCGACGGCGGCAAGTCCTCGGCCGGCGCGACGACCCCGGCGGCCTCCGCGGGCTCGGCGGCGGCCGGCGGCACGGCGAGCGCGGGCTCGGTCCCGAAGGCCACCGGCAACATCACCGTCTTCGCCGCCGCCTCGCTCAAGGAGACCTTCACCGAGCTCGGCAAGAAGTTCGAGGCCGCGAACCCGGGCGCCAAGGTCACGTTCAACTTCGGCGGCAGCTCCAGCCTCGCCACCAGCATCAACTCCGGTGCCCCGGCCGACGTGTTCGCCGCCGCCAGCCCGGCCACCATGAAGACCGTGACGGACGCGGGCGGCGCGAGCGGCACGCCGGCCACCTTCGTCAAGAACACGCTCACCATCGCCGTGCCCAAGGGCAACCCCAAGCACATCACCGGGCTGAAGGACCTCACCACCTCCGGCGTGAAGGTCGCGCTGTGCGCCAAGGAGGTGCCGTGCGGCGCCGCCGCCCTGACGGCGCTGCAGGCCGCCGGCGTCAACCTGACCCCCGTCACCCTCGAACAGGACGTCAAGGGCGCGCTCACGAAGGTCGAGCTCGGCGAGGTCGACGCCTCCCTCGTCTACCAGACCGACGTGAAGGCCGACGCGGGCAAGATCGACGGCGTGGACTTCCCCGAGGCCGCCAAGGCCGTGAACGACTACCCGATCGCCACGCTGGCCAAGGCCCCGAACAAGGACGGCGCCGCCGCGTTCGTCGCCTACGTGCAGTCGCCCGAGGCCAAGCAGGTCCTGACCGCGGCGGGCTTCCAGGCACCGTGAGCGGCCGAGACAACGGCACCGGGGCGGGCACCGGCCACGGGGACACCCCGGCCGGCGCCCGCCCAGCCGCCGACCTGGCCCGCGCAACCGGCACTCTCGGCAGCACGCCCGGCACGCCCGGCACGCCCGCTACGCCGTCCCGTGCCAGGAAGGGACCGCGCCGACGCCGGCACGCGCCGCGCGTCCCGGCCACGCTGCTGCTCCCGGCGCTGCTCGGGCTGGCGTTCCTGATCCTCCCGCTCGTCGGCCTGCTGGTCCGCGCCCCGTGGAGCGCCCTCTCCGAGGAGCTGACCAGCACCGCCGTCTGGGACGCCCTGCGGCTGTCCCTCATCTGCGCGACGCTCGCCACCACGGTGTCGCTGGTCCTCGGCGTCCCGTTGGCGTGGCTGCTCGCCCGCACGGAGCTGCCCGGCCGACGGGTCATCCGGGCGCTGGTCACGCTGCCGCTGGTGCTGCCGCCGGTGGTCGGCGGCGTGGCGCTGCTGCTGGTCCTCGGGCGGCGCGGGATCGTCGGCTCGTGGCTGGACTCGGCGTTCGGCATCACCCTGCCGTTCACCACCACCGGCGTGGTGATCGCCGAGGCATTCGTCGCGATGCCGTTCCTGGTGATCAGCGTCGAGGGCGCGCTGCGCGCCGCCGACCCCCGTTACGAGGAGGCCGCGGCGACCCTGGGCGCGTCCCGGCTGACGGCCTTCCGCCGTGTCACGCTGCCGCTGATCGCGCCTGGCATCGCCGCCGGAGCCGTGCTCGCGTGGGCCCGGGCGCTCGGCGAGTTCGGCGCGACGATCACGTTCGCGGGCAACTTCCCCGGGAAGACCCAGACCATGCCGCTGGCCGTCTACCTCGCCATGGAGTCCGACCCGGAGGCGGCGATCGCACTGTCCCTGGTGCTGCTCGCGGTGTCCGTCGCCGTCCTGGTCGGTCTGCGCGACCGGTGGATGTCCACCACGCCGTGACCACCCCATGACCGCTTCCGTCCCTTCCCTCTCCCCCGCCCCATGGACGCCGCCCGGATGAACCCAGGACCCGTGAACCCCGCTCAGCCGAACCCGGCCCCAGGAAACCCGGCCACCGAAAGCCCCGTGCCCGGACGTCCAGCGCCCGCCCTCGACGCCCGGCTGCGGATCGAGCGGGCCGCGTTCACGCTCGACCTGGCACTCAGCGCCGCGCCCGGGGAGGTGATCGCCCTGCTCGGCCCGAACGGCGCCGGCAAGTCCACCGCCCTGCGCGCCCTCGCCGGGCTGCTCCCGCTCACCGGCGGCCACCTGCGCCTGGACGGCGCCCTGCTGGCGGACCCCGCGCGCCACGTCCACACCCCCGCCGAGGAGCGCCCGGTCGGTGTGGTGTTCCAGGACTACCTGCTCTTCCCGCACCTCAGCGCGCTCGACAACGTCGCCTTCGGCCCGCGCTGCCAGGGCCGTCCCAAGCGCGAGGCCCGCGCCGAGGCGGCCGTCTGGCTGGAGCGGATGGGCCTGGCGGACCAGTCCGCCTCCCGTCCCGGCGGCCTCTCCGGCGGGCAGGCGCAGCGCGTGGCCCTCGCGCGGGCGCTGGCGGTGCGCCCGCGGCTGCTCCTGCTGGACGAGCCCCTGGCCGCCCTGGACGCCCGCACCCGCCTCGACGTCCGCTCCCAACTCCGGCGTCACCTGGCCGAGTTCGAGGCGGTCGCGGTGCTGGTGACGCACGACCCGCTGGACGCCATGGTGCTGGCGGACCGGCTGGTGGTGATCGAGGGGGGCCAGGAGGTGCAGTCCGGTACCCCGGCGGAGATCGCCCGGCGGCCGCGCACCGACTACATCGCCCGCCTGGTCGGCCTCAATCTGTACCAGGGACGGGCGGACGGCCGGCGGGTCGAGCTGGCGGACGGCACGGTGCTGGCCACCACCGAGGAGTTGTCCGGTCCGGCGTTCGTCGCGTTCCCGCCGTCCGCGGTGACGCTGCACCGGGAGCGGCCCGACTCCAGCGCGCGCAACGTGTGGGAGGCCAAGGTCGTCGGGCTGGACCTGCACGGCGACCAGGTCCGCGCGGACCTGACCGGCGAGCTGCCGATGGCGGCGGACCTCACCCCGGCCGCGGTCGCGGAGCTCGACCTGGCGCCCGGCACCACGGTGTGGGCGTCGGTCAAGGCCGCCCAGACGCACGCCTACCCGGCCTGAGGCAGGGGCCCGCGCCGCGCCGCCCCCTGCCCCTACCCCCGCCCGAGACGCCCCGAGACGCCTATTCCGAGACTTGTCCTCCGAGATTTGGACTCCGAGGCTGCTACTCCGCCGGCTCGACGAACCCTGATTCGTACGCCGCGATGACCGCCTGCGTGCGGTCGCGCGCGCCGAGCTTCGCGAGGACGCTGCTGACGTGCGTCTTGACCGTCTGCACGCCGACGAAGAGCCGGTCGGCGATCTCGCCGTTGCTGAGCCCCCGGGCGACCAGCCGCAGCACCTCCGCCTCGCGCTCGGTCAGGGCCGCCCTCGCCAACGCGGCGCGGGCCGCCGTGTTGCCGTGGCCGGCGGCGAGGCGGCGGATCGAGGCCGGGAAGAGCAGCGACTCCCCGGCCACCACGAGCCGCACGGCGTGGACGATCTCGGCCGGGCGGGAGCGCTTCAGCAGGAAGCCGTCCGCGCCCGCGCGCAGGGCCTGGTAGACGTAGTCGTCGTTCTCGAAGGTGGTGACGACGAGGATCCTCGGCAGCCGCTCCTCCGGGGCCCCCGGACCATCCGGGTGCGCCGCCGCCCGGGGCCGGACGAGTTCGCGGGTCGCGGCCAGGCCGTCCAGGACGGGCATCCGGACGTCCATCAGCACGACGTCCGGGCGCAGCGCGCGGGCGAGTGCCACTGCCTCGGCGCCGTCGGCCGCCTCGCCGACCACCCGCAGGTCGCCCTGTGCTTCCAGGACGGCCCGCAGGCCGGCCCGGACGAGCTCCTCGTCGTCGGCGAGCACGATGTCGACGGTCCCGGCGGCGCGCCCGTTGTTGATCATCACGATCCCAAGCGTAGGGGCAGCCGGACGGCGAGCACCCATTCACCAGGACCGTCGCCGCCCCCGCCCTGCCCCGCTGTCGCCGCAGTCCCCGCCGTGGCCTCGCCCCCGAGCAGGACGGCCCGTTCGCGGATCCCGCGCAGCCCCTTCCCGCCGCGGCCGCCCGGCGCGGCACCCCGAGCCGATGAACCGCCGCGCGCGCGTGAGTCGTTGCGCAACAGGTTGGCGCAGCGCAGCTCCAACCGCCCGTCCCGGACGGCGATCCGGACGCTGACCGGCTCGCCCGGCGCGTACTTGAGGGCGTTGGTCAGCCCTTCCTGGACAATCCGGTAGGACTCGCGGGACAGCACCCCGGGCAGGACGCCGGCGGGCACGTCGATCGACACGTCGACCGGGTTCCCCGCCGCCCGCGCGGTGTCGAAGAGGGAAGAAAGGTGCTCAACGCCCGGATTCTCGGCGGCCGTTCCGTCCGGAGCCTCGCGCAGCAAGACGAGCGTCCGTTCGAGGTCGTCCATGGCCCTGCGGCCGGTCTCCTCGATGACTACGAGCGCCTTGGCGGCGAACGCCGGATCTCCGAGCTCGCGCGCGGCACCGGCCTGAAGCACCGTCACCGTCAGGGCGTGGCCGATGGAGTCGTGCAGATCGCGGGCCAACCGGTTGCGTTCCAACAGGCGTTCGGCCCGTAGTTCGGCCTCCGCAAGGCGCTCCGCCGGTGATGGGCTCAGCAGCCCTATGGCCATCGCCAGTTGAAGCCGCCCGGCCCAGACAACCAGCCAGCCGTAGCCGAAGAGCAGCACCGGTGCCGCCAGCGGTCGCCAGAACCACCCCAGTGCGTCGGGAAGTCGGAGCCCGGCGAAGGCCGTGTCGGATCCGGTCAGTAGCGCATAGACGGCGGTGAGCACGGCCACCGACGCGAACCCCGTCACCGTTCCGAGCGCGACGCGCCCGATCAGCCAGGCGGCCGTGCGCCGCCGGTCGGCCCAGGTGCGGGACGGTTCGGCGGCGATGTCCTCCTCGCGGTCCGGCACCAGCAGCAGCCGCGCCTGGACGCCCTCCGCACGGCGCATCGCGGGCACCAGCGCGACGAGCGCCAGCAGGACGGCGTCCACTGCGACACTCTGCGCCAGGATCTCGGCGAGGCCCTTCCGGTACGTCCCGGGATAGATCATCAGGACGACGCCCGCGAAGACCCACCCGATCAGCAGATGCAGCCAGCGCGCGTACGTGGCGCCCGCGAGCAGCGGCGCTATGAACCTCGGCATTGCGTCATCCTGCCAGGTCAGCACCACCCTTGGCGTCCCTCGCCGGTGCACGACCGGCTCCCTCCCGAGAGGGAGGCGCATCCCCTCCGCGGCGGGATCCGCCGGACCGGCCCGCCCCGGTCCAATGGAGCCACCCGCCGGAGGACCGGCACGGGCGCCCGGCCGGAACGCCTTCGGGCCCGGCGAGAGGAACAAAGAGGTACGGCAGGAAGGAGCGCGCGGCCGTGATCGAGATCCAGGGCCTCACGAAGGAGTACGAGGGCAGGCGGGTCGTCGACGACCTGTCCTTCATTGTCCGGCCCGGCGTCGTCACCGGCTTCCTCGGCCCGAACGGCGCCGGGAAGAGCACGACGATGCGCCTGGTCCTTGGCCTGGAGCGCCCGACCGCCGGCCGCGCGCTGATCGGCGGCGGCGGCCCGGCCGGAGGCCGCCCGTACGCCGAACTGGCTTACCCCCTGCGGCGGGTGGGAGCCCTGCTCGACGCCCACGCACTGCACGGTGGACGGACCGCACGCGGCCACCTGCGCTGGCTCGCCGCGAGCAACGGCCTTCCGGAGCAGAGGGTGGACGAGGTGCTCGCGCAGTCCGGACTGGCCGACGCCGCCACCCGCCGGATCCGCGGCTTCTCACTCGGCATGCGCCAGCGCCTCGGGGTGGCCGCGGCCCTGCTCGGCGACCCGCCCGTCCTGATGCTGGACGAGCCGGTGAACGGCCTCGACCCCGAGGGCATCCGCTGGATCCGCACTCTGCTGCGCGAGCTCGCCGCCGAGGGGCGGGCGGTGCTGGTGTCCTCCCACCTGATGTCCGAAATGGCGCTCACCGCCGACCACTTGGTGGTGATCGGCCGCGGTCGCCTGCTCGGGGACGCCCCGACGGCCGAGTTCATCGAGCGCCACGGCCGCCCCCGGGTGCGCGTCCGCGCCGTCGATGCGACGAAGCTCGCCGCACTGTTCGGCGACGACGACGCGCACCGACTGACCGCGGACCGGCTGGCCGCGGACGGCATCGCGGCGACCCAAGTGGACGACGGAGCCTGGGAGGTGAGCGGGGCGGAACCGGAACGGATCGCCGCACTCGCCGCCGAGCACGGTGTGGTCCTGTACGAGATCGCCCTCCAACAGGACTCCCTGGAAGAGGCGTTCATGCGGATGACGACAGAGAGCGTCGAGTACCGCGCCAGCTCGGCGGCCGCAACATGAGCTCAACCACCAACGCTGGAAGCGTGTTTCGACACGCCCTTCGCGCCGAACGCATCAAGTTCACCACCCTGCCATCGCTCTGGATCCCGCCCCTGCTCGCGCTCCTCCTGACCCCCGGCATCACCACTGCGGTCGGCGCCGCGCTCGGCGGCACGGAGCCCCACCTCACCGACGACCCCGGCTCCGGCGTCTACTACGGCCTCAACTTCGGCCAGTTACCGGTGGCTTGCTTCGGCATCCTGCTGATCGGTCTGGAGTTCAATACCCGCATGATCGGCACCTCCCTGACCGCCATCCCGTCACGCGGACACCTGTACGGCGCGAAGCTCACCCTCGCAACCGCGGCCGCCCTCGTCGTCGGCATGGTCGGGACGGCGGGCGCGTTCGCCGGGTACGCCGCCACCGTCCCCGGCGAGTGGACCGGGCCGGCTCTGGTGCGCAGCGCCACCGCCGGTGTGCTCTACCCCGCACTCCTGACGGTGTTCTGCCTCGGAGTGACGTCCCTGCTCGGCAACCTCACCGCCGCCATGGGCCTGCTGGCCCCGACCGTCTTCCTGCTCTCGCCGCTCCTCGGCGGCATCCCGGGAGCAGACCGGGTGGTGCAGTTCCTGCCCGACCGCGCCGGCCAGTACGCGCTGCACTACACCGCCGACCCGCAGGTCGCCTACGGACACTGGACGGGCCTGCTGATCGCGGCACTCTGGGCGGGCGCCGCCGCGTACGCGGGCCTGCACGCCCTGCGACGCCGCGCCGCCTGACCACGGGCCACCGCCCATGGACCACAGAGCGCCGACCACGAGCGCGCCAACTGCTCTGGAAACCAAGGACCGTCATGACCGCCACGCACCACGCACTGCGAGCCGAACGGATCAAGTTCACCACGCTGCCGTCCCAATGGGCGGCGCCGCTGGTCACCCTGGCGCTGACCGTCGGCATCACCGCCGCCGTCGGCGCCGCGTCCGGGCGGGACCCTGCACCACCCGGCAAGGACCCGGCCGCGACGATCCACTACGGGCTGCTGTTCGGCCACGTGGGCGTGGCCTGCCTCGGCGTCCTGTTGATCGGCCAGGAGTTCAACACCCGCATGATCGGCACCTCCCTGACCGCCATCCCGTCACGCGGACGCCTGTACGGCGCGAAGCTCGCCGTGGGCGCCTGGCTCGGCCTGTTGCTCGGACTGGCCTCCACCGCAGGCTCGTTCGCCGCGACCGCCGCGACCACCGGCCTCGACCTCTCCACCCCGGGCCTCGCCCGCAGCTTCCTGGCCGGCGTGGCCTACCACCCGCTGCTGGTCACCCTCTGCCTCGGACTGACGGCGATGCTCGGAAACCTCAGCGCCGCCCTCGGCCTGATCCCGCCGATGGTCTTCCTCGGCACGACGTGGCTGGCGGCCATCCCCGGCGTACGTGAGGCCGGCCAGTTCCTCCCCGACCGCGCGGGCCTGTACGCGATGCGCACCCGGACCGAGCCGGGCATCCACTACGGCCACTGGACGGGCCTGCTGATCATGACCGCGTGGACGGCCGCCGCGGCCTACGGCGGACTGCGGGCGATGCGGCGGTACGAGGCGTCGGGCCACTAGCAACTTTCGGGTTGCACGTCGGCGGATCGACGTGCAACGCTGGACTTGCACACAACGGCACCGGATGGGGGAGATCCACGGCATGGTCAGCGACAGCACGGTCACCGACGGCACGGCCGCCGACAGCATCGAACGCGAGATCGTCATCGCGGCACCCCGCGAGCGGGTCTGGCAGATCCTCACCCGGGCCGAGTTCCTGGGCCGCTGGTTCGGCAGCGGCGCCCCGGCCGAGATCGACCTGCGGCCGGGCGGGCGCATGGTCTTCGACCACGGGGTGCACGGCACGCTGCCCGCCTGGATCGAACAGGTGGAGCGGCCCGCGGTGTTCTCCTACCGCTGGTCGCAGGGCGCGGCCGGGGAGGAGCCCGCCGCCGACAACTCCACGCTGGTCCGGTTCACCCTCACAACCGTTCCCGGCGGCACCCGACTGCGGATGGTCGAGAGCGGCTTCGCCACCCTCGCCCTGCCCGCCGAAGCCATCCTGGCCCGTCACGAGCAGAACAGCGCCGGATGGGATCGGAAGCTTCCCGAACTCGTCCTCCATGTCGCGAAGTTGCCCGCGTGACACCGGAGCACGGAAGCGATCCGGTCGCGGCGGTACTGGCCGCGCTCGCCGAGCCGACCAGGCGGCACGTCCTCGACGCCCTGGCCGCCCGGGGCGCGGCGACCGCCACCGAGCTCGCCAACGGACTCCCCGTCACCCGGCAGGCGATCGTCAAGCACCTCGCCGTCCTCGACCAGGCGGGCCTCGTAGCCGCCCATCGCGCCGGACGCGAAGTCCGCTACCGGCCGGCCCCCGACACCCTCACGGCCACCGCCCGCTGGATGGCCGACCTGGCCGACGCCTGGGACCGGCGCCTCCTGGCCATCAAGCACCTCGCGGAGGGCGCGACGGCGGCGGAGGGGGCGAGGGCGGCGGAGTGACCGCCGTCGGGTGACGACAAACAGCGAACAGATAACAGATTTCAGATTTTGAAATCTGTAATCTGTTCGCTGTTACCTGTTCGCCGTCGCCCGACCACCGTTCGCCGCTCGGGCGAGGCGGCCAGACACAGCCGTGGGCGGTCGAAGTACGCGTCAGCCGCCCCGAAGGCCGACCGCCAGGGTCAGTTCAAGGACCCGGTCGGGCGAGGCGAGATCCGGAAACAGCTCCCGCAGCTGCGACATCCGGTACCGGACCGTCTGAGGATGGACGAACAACGCCGCCGCCACCTCGTCCCGCCTGCCCTGGTGCAGCAGCCACGCCCGCAACGTCTCCTCCAGCCGCCGCGCGGTCGCGACAGGCAGGGTCCGCAACGGCGCGAGGGCTCGGGTACGCAGGTCTGCGAACGCGTCCGCGTCGGCGCTCAGCACCAGCTCGGGCAGGTGGTCCTCGGTGTCGCGAATCTCAGAGGAGAGGGAGCGCGCACGGACGGCTCGCGCGTACGAGGCGGACGCACGAATCCATGGCCGTGCCGGGCCGACCACGGCGGTGCGGTCGGTCAGCTGCCGCAGGAGGTGCGGCCGGTCGGCATCGGGGACGAGCAGCACACCGGTGGCGTCCGGCAGATCGTCGAGGACGAGGGTGCTCGGGTCGAGCACGCGGTAGGCGGGCCGGGCCTGGGCGGCGGGCAGCAGGACCGCGGTCAGCGTAACCGGGGGCTGCCACCCGGCCCGTTGAACGGAGGCCAGCAGCACGTCCGGACTCGCGCCGGCGAGGAGGTCGCGGGCCAGGTGTTCCAGGTGGCGCTCCTGGGCCCTGCCCCGGGCGGCCAGTTCGTCGGCATGGCCCGCGGCGCTCGCGGCGGAGAGCTCGTCGATGTAGGCGAAGGTCAGCTCGGCGAACTTGGCGACCTCGGCGGCGGGCAGACCCGCGGGCACGGCACCCGCTGCCAGGCATCGCCAGGCCACACGGGCGCCGACGCGGTAGGCGCTGAGCAGGGCGTCCATCGAACGGCCGTCCCGCACCTCGCCGCGGCCCAGCTCGTAGGCCGCGTCACCGGCGTCGCCGCCCGTGGCGTTCCCGCTCGCGAGGTCCAGGTAGTGCCCCAGGGCGGTGCGGACGGCTCGGCGGATGGTGCCGCCCATGCGGCCCGAAAGCGCGTTGGCGTAGGGAGGGACCTCGTCGATGATCGCCTCGACGACCTCGTCGGCGGTGGCCGTCAGCGCGGCCCGAAGCGCGGTGACCGTCGTCTCGTCCAGGACCAGCTCGCCGGCCCTCCGGATTGCTTGGCTCATGTTCTTGTTCCCTGCGAACAACTCAGCCGATCGGATTTACGTCCTACGGTCAGGACTTTACGCCCCGAGGCGCAGCAAGCTGGAGTCATGACGAGTGCAGCGCTCCGCAGCAGGGCGTGGAAACTGCTGGAGATGGTCACGACGCCGCTGCTGCCGTCGGACTACCTCGACCTGGTCAGCCCGCTGCGTGCGGGCGCCGACCTGCGTGGGCGCATCGAGGCCGTGCACCCCGAGACGAGTGACGCCGCGACCGTCGTGATCAGGCCGGGACGGGGCTGGCGCGGCCACACGGCCGGTCAGTACGTACGGATCGGGGTCGACGTCGACGGGAGGCGCCTGTGGCGTTCCTACTCCATCACCTCACCGACGGACCGCCGGGACGGCCGCATCACGATCACCGTGAAGGCGATCCCGGACGGCAAGGTCAGCAACCACCTCGTCCGCAGGGCGACACCGGGCACGCTGGTCCAGCTCGACCAGCCGACCGGTGACTTCGTGCTGCCGCGCGCCAAGCCCGCCAAGGTGCTCTACCTGACGGCCGGCAGCGGCATCACGCCCGTGATGGGCATGCTGCGCGACATCGAGTTCGACGACGTCGTCATGGTCCACTGCGCGCCCCGGCCGCAAGACGTGATCTTCCGCGACGAACTGCACGGCCTGGTCGCGGACAAGAAGCTGCGCCTCACCGAGGTGCACACCTCCACGGGCGGCAGGCTCGACGTCGCCCGCCTCGGCGAACTCGTGCCCGACTGGGCCGAGCGCGAGACCTGGGCCTGCGGGCCCGCGGGCCTGCTCAACGCCGCAGAGGGGCACTGGACCGAACACGGCGTCCGAGAGCGCCTGCACACCGAACGGTTCCGCCCCCGCATCGTCGCCAGCGACGACGGCGAGGGCGGCGGCGAGGTCACGTTCAGCACCACCGGCAAGACCGTCGACGCGGACGGCGCCACGCCGTTGCTGGACATCGGCGAGGAAGCCGGCGTGCTCATGCCCTCCGGGTGCCGCATGGGCATCTGCTTCGGCTGCGTCACGCCGCTCAAGGCGGGCGCCGTCCGCGACCTGCGCACCGGCGAGATCACCGAGGCCGAGCCGGGCGTCCTCATCCAGACCTGCGTGTCCGCCGCGGCGGGCCCCTGCGACATCGAACGGTAGAGGCACCTTGACCGCAATCGACCCCACCGCCCACCTGACCGCGGAGCAGATCGAGGAGCTCGGCCGCGAGCTGGACGCGATCCGCGACGCGGTGATCGCCGACCGCGGCGAGAAGGACGCCGCCTACATCCGCAAGGTCATCTCGGCGCAGCGCAAGCTCGAGCTGGCCAGCAGGGGCGTGCTGCTGTTCTCGATCTTCCCGCCCGCGTGGCTGCTCGGCACCGCCGGCCTGTCCGTGGCGAAGATCATGGACAACATGGAGATCGGCCACAACGTCCTGCACGGCCAGTGGGACTGGATGCGGGACCCGAAGATCCACTCCACCACCTGGGAGTGGGACCACGTCTCGCCGGCCGAGCAGTGGAAGCACTCGCACAACGAGCTGCACCACACGTACACCAACGTGATCGGCAAGGACAACGACCTCGGATACGGCATCATGCGCGTCGACGAGGACCAGAAGTGGCACCCGCTCCACCTCGGCCAGCCGCTGTGGAACTTCGTCAACGCCTGCTTCTTCGAGTACGGCATCGCGGCATACGACCTCGAACTCGGCAAGAACCTGCACAAGCGCCGCCGCGGGAACCCGGAGTTCCGCGCGCGGGCGAAGGCTGTGGGCCGCAAGATCCGCAAGCAGGTGCTCAAGGACTACGTGATCCACCCGCTGCTGTCGGGCCCGTCGTTCCTCACCACGCTCGCCGCCACGTTCACCGCGAACCTGGTCCGCAACATCTGGACCCACTCGGTGATCATGTGCGGGCACTTCCCCGAGGGCGTACAGGTCTTCGAGCGCCAGTCGGTCAAGGGCGAAACGCGCGGCCAGTGGTACCTGCGCCAGATGATGGGCTCGGCGAACATCAGCGGCAGCAGGGCCATGCACTTCATGACGGGCAACCTGTCCCACCAGATCGAGCATCACCTGTTCCCGGACCTGCCGAGCAACCGGTACGCCGAAGTCGCGGTGAAGGTGCGCGCGCTGTTCGAGAAGTACGAGCTGGAGTACGTCACCGGGCCGCTGCCCAAGCAGGTGTTCTCCGCGTGGCGCAAGGTCTTCCGGCTCTCGCTGCCGAACAGGAAGCCCAAGGCCGAGACACCGGCCCGCGAGAAGGAGCTCATCGCGGCCTGACGCCCGGTACTGGTCCTCCCGGTGACGACATCCGCGCGGGAGCCCTCGCCACGCTCGACGGCCCGCGGACCACGGCGGCCGGGACGGCAGCCCGACACGGCGTCGACCCGGCCCGGCCAGGCAGGACCGAGGAGGCCGGGCGCCGGCTCCGCTCCGGGGCACCGTCGACGCGCCGACGGCATCCGGTTCTCGGGCTCAGCGCAGCGCCGGGTGCTCCGCGATCACCGTGCAGCTGCCGGGGGCGATCTCGGTGAAGCCCGCGTCGCGGACCACCGGGAGGCCGCTCGCCACCAGCTCCGCCCACGCTTCCGGCGTCGGCGTCCGCACGGCGAGCGCGAAATCGGACTCGGCCCATTCCTTGCGCTGCGCCTCGTCCAGCCGCCACCAGGCGAGCTGGGCCGCGTGCCCGGTCTGGGCCATCGTCTTGCCCGCGCTCATCTCCACGTCCGAGTTGAGCCACAGCACCGGCAGGCCCGCCTGGGGGGCACCGATCTCCTCGGTCTCCTCCAGGTCCGTCCCCGAGACCTGCAGCTTCGCGAGCTCCTTCGGCCACCCGTCCAGCGGGACCGGCGGGAACACCCGCACCTCCGCCTCCCGCCCCCGCACGGTGATCCCGGGCAGTTCGCCGGCCCGGCGCCACTCCCCGCCCCGGGCCCGCCGGACCACCTTGCGGATCCGCGCGTCCTCCCACGCGGCGACCCGCTCGGTCCACTCGCCGTCCGCCTCGGTGACCCGCGGGTCGGCGAGCAGCGTGAGCACGGCGCGGGCCGAGGTCTCCAGCGCGTCCGTCCGCCCGGGCGGCGTGGCCCGCTCCATCCGCACCACCAGCGGCAGCACGTACTGCGGCCGGCCGTCGCGGTCGTCCGAGGTGGGCACGGGAACGGGGGCATCGAACGGAGAAGTCACCCGTCCAGCATGCCAGCCCCCCGGGTCACCCGATCACGGCAGGTCCCGCCCGGCCCCTGCCCTCGGCCGCACCCTTCGGTCACACCCACCGGCCAGACCCCGCCAGCCACACCCCGCCGGCCAGACCCGCCGGCGGCTACCGCAGCCGCTGCCGCAGCTCGTCCACCGCCGCACGGATGCCCGCGCTGTAGGCGTCCTCCGGCAGGGCGTCCAGGCTGCGGACGGCACGCTCCAGTTGCTCGCGCGCGAGGTCGGCCTCGCCCAGCTTGAGGTGGTCGGAGGCCAGGTTGAGGTGCAGCGACGGGTAGAACGCCCGCACCTGGAGCGCGGACTCGTACGTCTGGGCCCGCTCGGCGGTCAGCGAGTCGGCGGCGGCCAGCGCCCGGCGGTCCCACTCCAGTTCGGCCCGCGGGTCGTCCTGGAGGTCCGCCAGGTAGTGGGCGAGCACGCAGCGGTGGAAGACGTCGCCGCGCTCGCCGAGCGCCTCCCACAGCGCCTCGAAGCTGGCCCGCGCCTCGGCCGTGCGGCCGCGCTGCGCCGCCTGCACGCCGTCCAGTCCGAGCGCGATCCGGGAGAGGAACTGGTCGTCCCCGGCCGCCGGGAGCCCGTCCGGGCCTGCGGGCACGTCGCGCATATCAGATACATCGGACATGTCCGCAGCCTAGCCGCCGCCCCCGGAACGCGCCGGACGGCGGGTCAGCGCCGGTAGCCGCGCTGGCCGTCCCGCTCCTCCGCGTCCTCGTAGGCCAGGAACCAGCCCTCCGGGTGCGTCGCCGCCAGCAGCAGCTCGGTGCGCTGCTCGGTGGCGAGCTCCGGGTCGCCGTCGTCCGGCCCGTAGACGCCGAACAGCTCGTCGTGGCAGCCGTCCCAGTCGTAGTCGTACAGGTCGGCGGGCAGGTCGCCCATCATGTCGGCCACCGACTCGGGCTGCGCGCCGAGCAGCGCGCGGGCGTCGAGGAGGGCCATCCGCAGCGCGATCTCCTCGGCCAGGCAGCGCGGCAGCGGCCACTCGCCGAGCGCGAGGTCGTCGGCCAGGTCGTCGAACGCCCGGGCCATCCCGCGGCGCCAGCCCCGGTGGAGGCGCCAGGTGCGCTGGGGCAGCCGGGCGAAGACCGTCCAGTCGGCGTCCTCGCCGTCGGCGACCGGGTCGTCCCCGTGCTCGTCGAGGTCGTCGTACGCGGCGTCGGCCAGCCCGAGCAGCTGGGCGTGCAGGAGGCACGCGGTGCGCGGGGTGAGCGTCCAGTCCCCGCCCGCGCCGCCGCCGTCCTCGTCGTCGCCCTCCAGCGGGAACAGCTCGGCGAAATCCGGCGCGAAGTCCTCGGTGACGCTGATCTCCAGCGTCCCGCCGATCGCCTCGACGCCCGGGATCGCGGCCACCAGCCGGTCCGGGTGCAGCAGCGCGCCGAGTGCCGCGTTGGCGTCCTCGGCCACCTCGCGCAGCAGGTCGCGGCGCTGGCCCGCCGGATCGATGCCGTCGAAGTCCAGTTCCTCCACGGCCGCGATCGCCGCGGCGCGCAGCGCCGGCCAGTTGGTGATCCGCAGGCCCAGCACCACCGTCGCCTCGATCTCCTGCGCACCGGAGTCCTCCGCCGCGCCCGGCCCCTGTGGATGATCGCTTCGCTCGCCCATGGGGCTACGGTACGGCTTTTCGGCCGCCCGATCACCGGTCTGAACCAGCTTCCGGACACCTTGTCCGCCACGCCCCGGCCACGCCTCTGTCACTCGGACGCGCGACGGCGGCAGGATGGGGCCCATGGCTGACATCAACGAGTACGGCGGCGGGCAGGGCCCGAACGCCGACGTCCTGGTCGTGACCACCAACGACATCCCCGGCTTCCGCGTCGACCACGTGATCGGCGAGGTGTTCGGGCTGACCGTGCGCAGCCGGCACATCGGCAGCCAGATCGGTGCCGGGCTGAAGTCGCTGATCGGCGGCGAGCTGAAGGGTCTGACGAAGACCCTGGTGGAGAGCCGCAACGAGGCGATGGAGCGGCTGGTCGAGCAGACCAAGGCGCGCGGGGGCAACGCGGTCCTGATGATGCGCTTCGACGTGACGGAGGCGGCGGACGTCGGCACCGAGGTCTGCGCGTACGGCACGGCGGCCGTCATCTCCCCGACGACCTGAGGCGGCCGGTCCGGCTGATCCGTGCCCCCGGGGGGCTCCTGGGGGCTCCGGGGCTCCCCGGAGCCGCCCGGGGCTGCCGGGCACTGCGGGGAACACCCGCCCCACCCCCCGATGTTTCATCGGCGTGACTGTTTACGGTGCAACCGACGACGCGGGGCAGCGGCGGGTGGACGTCCTGGTGGCGGGTGCCGGGCAGGCGGGCCTGTCCGCCGCCTACCACCTGCGCCGCCGCGGCTTCGCCCCCTACCGGGCGGACGCCGACGGCGGCTTCGTCGTGCTCGACGCGGGGAGCGGTCCGGGCGGCGCGTGGGCGCACCGCTCGCCCTCCCTGCGGATGGCCACCGTGCACGGTTTCCACGACCTGCCCGACGCCGAACTGCCCGCGCCCGACCCGGCCTCCGCCGCCCGCGAGGTCGTGCCGGGGTACTTCACGGCGTACGAGGCGCGGCACGCGCTCCCCGTCGTGCGCCCCGTGACCGTCCACGCGGTGCGCGCCGAGTCGGACCGGCCGGACTCGCGGCTGCTGGTCGAGACCGACCACGGCACCTGGTCCACCCGGGCATTGATCAACGCCACCGGCACCTGGACCCGCCCGTTCCTGCCGCACTACCCGGGCCACTTCGCCGGGCGGCAGCTGCACTACGTCGAGTACCGCGGGCCGGCGGAGTTCGCCGGGAAGCGCGTGCTGGTGGTGGGCGGCGGGGCGTCCGCGATCCAGGTGCTGTCGGAGGTCGCGGCGGTCGGCGAGACGGTGTGGGTCACGCGGACCCCGCCGGTCTTCCACGAGGGGCCGTTCACCCCCGAGTACGGGCGGGCAGTGGTCGCGAAGGTCGAGGAGCGGGTCCGCCTGGGACTGCCCGTGCGCAGCGTGGTGAGCGTGACCGGGCTCGGCCCGTCCGTCGCGTACCGGCGTGCCGAGGAGCTGGGCGCGCTGCACCGCCGGCCGATGTTCGACCGGCTCACCGAGCACGGAGTCGCCTGGGGGGACGAGGAGTCGGCGGTGGACGCGATCGTGTGGGCGACCGGCTTCCGCCCCGAGGTCGGGCACCTCGCCCCGCTCGGGCTGCGCTCCCCCGGCGGCGGCATCGCCCTCACCGGGACCCGGGCCACCGCGGATCCGCGCGTCCACCTCGTCGGCTACGGGCCGTCGGCGAGCACGGTCGGCGCCAACCGGGCCGGGCGCGCCGCCGTCAACGACCTGGTCCGCCTGCTCGGCGACCCGGCGGGGGATCTGGCGGGTGAGCCGGCGGGTGAGCCGACGAGGCGCCCCGACCCGGTCGGGGTCTGACGTGGTCGGGGTCCGACACGGTCCGGGCGCGGTCCGGGCGCGGTCCGGATCCAGCTGACGGCGGTCCGGCGGCAGGTCCCGGGTCAGCTCAGCGGTCGTAGTCGACCGTCACCCGGTCCGTCAGCGGGCGGGCCTGGCAGGTGAGGACGTAGCCCGCGGCCAGTTCCTTCTCCTCCAGCGCGAAGTTGCGGCGCATCTCCACCTCGCCGTCGGTGACGAGCGCGCGGCAGGTGCCGCAGACGCCGCCCTTGCAGGCGAACGGCAGGTCGGGGCGGGAGCGCTGGGCCCCGTCGAGGATCGAGCGGTCGCGCGGGAGGGAGAGCGTGCTGCCGCGCCCGTCGAGGACGACGGTGACCTCGCTGTGCACGCCGTCCGCCCCGGCGTCCGCCGCGTCGGGGTCGTCGGCCCGCTCCGTGACCGGCTCGTCCTCGGCGTGGAACAGCTCCTGGTGGACGCGCTCGCCCGGCACGCCCAGTTCGGCGAGCAGGTCCTTCGCCCCGGCGACCATGCCGAACGGGCCGCACAGCCACCAGTGCCCGACCCGCCCGACGTCCACGAGGGCGCCGAGCAGCGCGCGCACCCGCTCGGGGTCCAGACGGCCGCTGAGCAGTTCGGCGTCCCTGGTCTCCCGGGACAGCACGTGGACCAGCTGGAAGCGGCCGAGGTAGCGGTCCTTCAGGTCGGCCAGCTCGTCGGCGAACATGACGGTGTCGCTGCGCCGGTTGCCGTAGAGGAGGGTGACGGTGGAGGCGCGGTCGGCGGCCAGGACGGACGCGGCGATCGACAGCATCGGGGTGATGCCGGAGCCGGCCGCGAGCAGCACGTGGTCGGCGGGGACGCCGAGTTCGGGGCTGAACAGGCCGGTGGGCGTGAGCACCTCCAGCTCGTCGCCGACCCGGGCCTCGCGCACCAGCCGACGGGAGAACAGACCGCCCGGCACCTCGCGGACGGCGATCCGCAGCGGGCCGCCGGCGGGGGCGCAGATCGAGTACGAGCGGCGCTCGTCGCAGCCGTTCACCTCCTGGCGCAGCGTCAGCGTCTGCCCGGGCCGGAACGCGTACGCGGCGGCGAGCGCGTCCGGCACGGCGAAGGTCACCGCGACGGCGTCCTCACAGAGCCGTTCGATCCCGGAGATCCGCAGGTGGTGGAAGACGGGGCGGCGAGCGGCCGCGGGAGCCGCGACGCTGATCCCGGCGCTGGTCTCGGCGCTGGTCTCGGCACTGGTCTCCGTGCTGGTCTCGGCGCTGGTCTCCGTGCTGGCGGCGGGCATTCAGATCTCCTTGACGCGTTCGAACGGCTCGCGGCAGGCGCGGCAGCGCCAGAGGGCCTTGCAGGCGGTAGAACCGAACCGGGACAGCTCCTCCGTGTCGGCGCTCCCGCACTGCGGGCACGGCACTGGGGCGGCGGAGGCGGCCGTCCGGGTGGGGCCCAGGGTGAGCGCGACCGGCGCCGCACCAGCGGCCCCCGCGCCCGGGCGCGGCGGGGCGATGCCCGCCTCGGCGAGCTTGCGGCGGCCCTCGGCGGTGATCATGTCGGTGGACCACGGCGGGTCCAGCCGCAGCCGCACCCGGACGTCCCGGTAGCCGGCCGCGCGCAGGCGGCGGTCGACGTCGGCGGCCATCTCCGCGACGGCCGGGCAGCCCGAGTACGTCGGGGTCAGCCAGGCGGTCACCGCGCCCGTGGCGCCGTCCGCCTCGACGTCGGCCAGCACCCCCAGGTCGGCCAGGGTGAGCATGGGCAGCTCCGGGTCCGGGACGGCCGCGGCGATCGCGCGGGCCAGGTCCCGCACGGTGGGCTCCGCCGACACGCCCGCGCCCGTCACCACGTCGCCCCCGGGTGGGCGCGGGCCACCGCCTGCAGCTCCGCGAGCAGCGGTCCCAGTACCTCCGTGTGCACGCCGTCCCGGCCCGCGCGGCCCAGGACGGTGGCCAGCGGCAGCACGTCCGGCACCGTCAGCCCCGCCTCGGCGAGGACCGCGGCGAGCGAGCGCAGCACCGGTTCGCGCAGCACCGCCGGGTCGACGCCCACGCGCAGCTCCACCGGGTGCGCCGTGAACAGCTCCTCCAGCAGCGGCCACACCGCGTCCAGCCCGGCCTGCATGCGCGCCGACGAGTACGGCGTGCCGTCGCCGAGCCGCAGCGTCCAGGCGGTCGCGTACTCGCGGTGGTACGTCAGCTCCTTGACGCCGCGGGCGGCGACGGCCGCGAGCACCGGGTCCGGGTGGGCGCTCAGCGCCTCGTACAGCGCGCCGCGGGCGGTCGCGAACACGAGCAGGCGGGCGACCGAGTGCGCGAAGTCGCCGTTCGGCGTCTCGACGAGGCGGACGTTGCGGAACTCGTGCTCCTCGCGCCAGTACGCGAAGTCGTCCTCGGTGCGCCCGGTGCCGTCCGCCTGGCCGGCCCTGGTGAGCAGCAGGCGGGCCTGGCCGAGCAGGTCGAGGCCGAGGTTGGCGAGCGCGACCTCCTCCTCCAGCTCGGGCGCGCGGGTGCACCACTCGATCAGCCGCTGGGCGAGGATCAGGGCGTCGTCGCCGAGCATCAGGCAGTAGGCGGCGAGGTCGGCGCCGTCCACGCCCTCGGGCAAGGCGCTGTCCACGCCGAGCAGCGGGTCGGCGAAGCCCGTCCCGTACGCCCAGCGGCCCTCGCCCTCGGGGCCGGGGGCGGCCTCGGAGAGGCTGAGGTAGACGTGGTCGTCGTCCGGTGCGGCGGCGGTGCCGGCGGGTGCGGTGTGGTCGTGCACGGTGGTTCCCCCGTCAGATGTGCGGGACATCCTCGGGGATGTCGTAGAAGGTCGGGTGGCGGTAGATCTTGTCGCCGCTGGGCTCGAAGAACGGGTCCCGCTCGTCCGGGGTGGAGGCCGTGATCGCGTCCGAGCGGACCACCCACAGGCTCACGCCCTCGTTGCGGCGGGTGTAGAGGTCGCGGGCGGCGAGCAGGGCCATCCGGTCGTCGGAGGCGTGCAGCGAACCGACGTGGACGTGGTTCAGGCCGCGCCGGGGGCGCACGAACACCTCGTACAGCGGCCAGCCGGCCTTGGCGGCGCCGTCGACGTTGGACTCGGTCACTTTCCGTTCTCCTGTTCGGTGCTGCTGGGCTGCCCGCCGGCGCGGTGCTCGGCGGTCCCGTGCTCGGTGCCCCGGTGCTCGGTGCCCCGGTGCTCGGTGCCCCGGTGCTCGGCGCCCCGGTGCTCGGCGGCGCGCTTCTCCGCGTAGGCGACGGCCGCCTCGCGGACCCAGGCGCCGTCCTCGTGGGCGGCCCGGCGGCGCTCGACGCGCTGGGCGTTGCACGGGCCCTGGCCCTTGATGACGCGGGTCAGCTCGGCCCAGTCGGGCTCGCCGAAGTCCCAGCCGCCGCGCTCGTCGTTCCGGCGCAGCTCGGGGTCGGGGAGGGTCACGCCGAGGTGCTCGGCCTGCGGGACGGTCATGTCCACGAAGCGCTGGCGCAGCTCGTCGTTGGTGTGGCGCTTGATCCGCCACGCCATCGACCGGGCCGTGTTCGGGGAGTCGGCGTCCGAGGGGCCGAACATCATCAGCGACGGCCACCACCAGCGGTCGACTGCGTCCTGGACCATCCGGCGCTGGGCGTCGGTGCCGCGCATGAGGGTCATGAGCAGCTCGTAGCCCTGGCGCTGGTGGAAGGACTCCTCCTTGCAGACCCGGACCATCGCGCGGGCGTACGGGCCGTAGCTGCAGCGGCACAGCGGCACCTGGTTGCAGATCGCGGCGCCGTCGACCAGCCAGCCGATCACGCCGACGTCGGCGAAGGTGAGGGTCGGGTAGTTGAAGATCGAGGAGTACTTCTGGCGGCCGGAGATCAGCTTCTCGGTCAGCTCGGCGCGGTCGACGCCGAGCGTCTCGGCGGCGGCGTAGAGGTAGAGGCCGTGGCCGGCCTCGTCCTGGGCCTTCGCGAGGAGGATCGCCTTGCGGCGCAGCGACGGGGCGCGGGTGAGCCAGTTGCCCTCGGGCTGCATGCCGATGATCTCGGAGTGCGCGTGCTGGGCGATCTGGCGGATCAGGGTCGCCCGGTAGGCGTCGGGCATCCAGTCCCGGGGCTCGATCCGCTGTTCGGCGGCGATCACCGCCTCGAACCGCTCCTCCTGCGTCTGTGCGGGGACCGGCTCGGCCACCTCTGCTGTCACCACGGTCCCCTCTCACGTGCCTTCGCCGCGCATCAACCGACTGACCGTTCGGTCGGTACCATTCTGCGCGGCGAGGCAGGGCCCTGGCAAGGGATGAGGGTGGCGGGGATGGCGCGGGTGACGGGGGATGCGGGGACGCAGGGGCGTCAGGAGGTGCGGGGGTGCGGTGCGGGTGGACAGACAGATGACAGCGAACAGATTTCAAAATCTGTTCGCTGTCATCTGTTATCTGTTCGCTGTCATCTGTTCGTCGTCAGTCGTCAGCCGCCCGCCCGTCAGCCCTCCGCGCGGTCCCGCAGCCTCGGCAGCGGCACCGCGAGGAGCGCGGCGAGCAGGGCGATCCGGGGAGCGAGCTGATCGATCCGGATGTACTCGTGCCGGGCGTGCGCCCCGGCGCCGACCGCGCCGAAGCCGTCCAGCGTCGGCAGTCCTCGCGAGCCGGGCAGGTTGGTGTCCCCCGCGCCGCCCGCCGGACCGCCGTCGAGCTGCTGCCCCAGCACCGCCGCGAGCGAACGGACGTGCCTCAGCAGCGGATTGCCCGAGCGCTCCGGCCACGCCGGACGGCTCGACAGCACCTCGGTGCGCACCCGCGCCCCCGGCCGCAGGGCGGTCAGTCGGGCCAGGTTGTCGAGCGTCCGGCGCTGCGCCTCGGCGGTGGAGAACCGCAGGCCGAGCTCGGCCTCGGCCCGCCCCGCGACGACGTTCGCACGCGAACCGCCGCTGATCCGACCGGCGTTGAGCTCCGTTCCGGGCTGACCGGCCAGGCCGCGGACCACGACGAGCTGGTCGACGAGCTCGTCGACGGCCGACACCCCGTCGCGGGAATCGTTGCCCGCGTGGGCCTCCCGGCCGGTGACGGTGAGCCGCACCCGGCTGCTGCCGCGCCGGGCGGTCTTGAGCCGGCCGTCCGGATGCGGCGGTTCGAGGCCCAGGACGGCTGCGGCGCCCCGCAGTTGGCGCTCCACGAGGCGCCGCCCGTCCGGGCTGCCGATCTCTTCGTCGGACACCACGACCACCCGAACGCTGCGGTGCGGCCGCTGCCCGAGGTCGGCGAGGAGCGCGAACGCGCCTTCCAGGACGGCGAGGCCGCCCTTCATGTCGACGACGCCGGGACCGGTGAGCGTGCCGTCCTGTTCGGCGACGGGCCAGTCGGCGAGGGTGCCGACGGGCCAGACGGTGTCGTGGTGGCCGACGATGAGCAGGTGGGGCAGGGTCTCGTCCTGCCCCACCCACTCCAGGACGAGGTGGTCGCCGGCCGGACCGGGTTCGCGACGGGCGGTGGCTCCGGTGGCACGGAAGCCGGCGGCCAACTCCTCGGCGAGGGCGTCGAGTCGGGGAGCGTCACCACTCGGGGACTCGATCCGCGCCAGGTCGGCGCAGCGGCGCCGGACGCCGCCGGCGAGGGTCCGGGCGCGGGTGCTGAGGGCCTGCGGGAGCCCGGGGAGCGCGGCGGTGGAGGCGGGTTGGGCGACGGCGCCGGGCCGGGCCTCGACGACATGGGTGTCGGCAGCACGGGTCTCGGACCGGGCCGCAGCACGGGCCTCGGACCGGGTTTCGGACCGAGTCTCGCCCTCGGTGGCGCCAGGCACGGTCGCCCTCCCGGTGGCGGTCACAGTGGCGTTCACGGAGGAGGCGGCCTTGGGCACCGGCGCGGAGGCTGCGGTGGACGTCGTCCTGGGCGTGGACTTCGGCGCGGTCGTGGCGGGCGCAGTCGCGGCGGGTGCGGCCTCGGCGGGCGCAGTCGCGGCGGGCGCGGGTGCGGCGGGCGCGGGTGCGGCGGGTCCGGGTGCGGCCGGTGCAGTCGTGGCGGCCGCGGTCGCACGCGGCGACCCGACGATCTGGGGACTCAACGCTCGCCTCCTCGGCCGCCGCCGGTATTCAGCGGCCGCACCGGCCGGCCGGTCCATCCGGCGTGCCGGACCCGGGCGGGCCGGGCCGGGCGGCCGGAATGGTGGGCGGTCCGTCCGGACGGCCCGTCCGGCCCAACTGCGGTGGAACGGCTGGTCGGCGTGCTTGGCATTGCGTCCTCCTCGCTCGATCCGGTGGCTCCGGTTCACCCGGTGCCCCGTGGACGGCGGCTTCGTAGCGGTGGGCGCGGTGAGCGCACCGCAGGGAAGCCGAGATGTGAGCCTAGAAGAACCGTTCGGCTTCCTGCGAGGTGGCCCTGCTCCCAGCGTGCCGGGCCGGACCCAGCCTCGGGCACCCGTCGGGGAACGGCGGCGGACGCTCGGCGTGCGGGCCCGGTTCGGCGCGCGGACGCGGTCGCCGGATCGCGTCCACCTCCACCATGGACCCGCCGCCGCGCTTCGGCAGCGCAAACCGCCAAGGCGCCGCATTTCCACGCCGGATGGGTGACACGGGCTCAGCGCGCGGTACGAATCCGGGGCGCGACCAGGGGCATCGGGGTCACCCGCCGGGCCGGGAGCCGGAGGCGGTGCCGGGACGCGCCGGGCTCAGGCGCCGTCCGCCACCAGCCCTGCGTCGCGTGCGATCAGCGCGGCCTGGACGCGGTTGCCGACGCCGAGGGCGGTGAGGATCCGGCTGACGTGTGCCTTGACGGTGCTCTCCCGCATCCCGAGGACGCCCGCGACCTCGGCGTTGGAGAGTCCGTCGGCGAGTTCGCGCAGCACGTCGGTCTCACGCGGGGTGAGCCCGGCGACCCTGTTGCGGGCCGCGACGGACCGGGGCGCGCCCGTGCGGTGGTAGCGGTCGATGAGGCGGCGGGCGGCGGACGGGTGGAGCATGCCCTGTCCGCCGGCGACGACGTGCACGGCCCGCGCGATCTCGGCCGGCGGGGTGTCCTTGAGCAGGAAGCCGTCGGCACCCGCGGCGAGCGCCCGGTAGACGTATTCGTCCAGGTCGAAGGTGGTGAGCGCGATGACGCGCGGGGCCTCGGGCAGCTCGCGCAGGCGGCGGGTGGCGGCGATGCCGTCGAGGCGGGGCATCCGGATGTCCATCAGCGCGACGTCGATCCGTCGGGCGGCCGCCAGTTCGACGGCCTGGAGGCCGTCGGCGGCCTCGGCGACGACGACGAGCCCCGGGTCCTGGGCGAGCAGGTCGACGAGGCCGAGCCGGACCAGTGCGTCGTCGTCGACCACCATTGTGCGGATCATGGGACGTCCTCGGGCAGCGGGGGCGGAGTGGGGGTCAGGAGGATGGGCGGGCCGGGCACTATGTCCGGATCCGGTCTGTCTGTCGACGGCCTGGCCGAAACCGGCCCAGCGGAATCCGGCCCTTCCGCGTCCGACTCGGCCGAAACCCGACCGTCCGGATCCGGTCGGCCTGGCCGCCGCCGCGGACCGTCCGCTCCAGCCGACACCGCCCCATGCGCGGCAGGGACCTCCGGGAGCGCCTGCGACGGGCGCTCCGCTGCCGGGAGGCGTGCCGAGAGGCGGTAGCCGCCACTGCCGTCCGGCCCGGCGTCGAGGTGTCCGCCGAGCGCGGCGACACGTTCGGCGAGCCCCACCAGGCCGTAACCTCCGCCACTCGCACAGCCGTTGGGCGTCGCCGATCCTGGACCATTACGAACCTCGACGGTGGTGGCCGGGGCTCCGTAGCCGACCCGGACGGTGACGGGTGCGGCGTGCGCGTGCTTGCGGGCGTTCGTCAGCGCCTCCTGGACCAGCCGGTGCACGGCCAGGCGGTGGGTGGTCGGGACGGTGTCGGGATCGCCGACGAGGGCGAGTTCGACCTCCTGTCCGGCCTCCACGGCCTCGCCGACCAGCTCGGTGAGATCGCACAGGGGAGGCGCCGCCACCCGCGCGGACTCCTCCGCCCGTGACCCCGCTTCACCGTCCTGCGGCCTCGGTTCACCGTCCAGCGGCCTCGGTTCGCGCGACTGCTGCCTGGGCGGCGAGTCGGCGCGCAGCGCCCCGAGGACGTCGCGCAGGTCGTCGAGGGAGTGGGCCGCGGTGGTGCGCAGGAGTTCGAGCCGGTGGGTGAGCCGGTCGGGGTCTTCGGCGACGGTACCGGCCCTGGCCTGGTCGCGCAGGACTCCGGCGTGCAGCACGAGGAGGCTCAGGCGGTGGGCGAGGACGTCGTGCATCTCCCGTGCGATGCGGGCCCGTTCGGCGGATCGGGCCTGCTCGGCGCGCAACTCCCGTTCGCGGCTCAGTGTTTCGACCTGTTCGCGCAGGGTGCGGATCAGGACGCGGCGACCGTGCAGCCAGAGGCCGACGGACAGTGTCGCGGCCTGGAGCAGGAGTTGGGATCCGGTGGTGCCGGCCCAGCCGACCAGTGTGTCGGCCCGGGTGGCGTTGAGCACGGCGATGGCGGTGCCGCCGACGACGGCGGGACCTACGCGGCCGAGATAGGCGAGGTGGTAGACGCTGAACAATCCGGGCAGGGCGCGGTTGAGCAGACCGCCGGTGAGGACCGGCAGCACGGCGGAGGCCACCGGATACCGGCGGGCGAGGAGCAGGGAAAGCGAGGCGAGGGTGGCTGCGACGGCCTCCGGCACACGCAACGGATCGTCCGTGCGGGACCAGTGGACGAGCGCTTCCTCGACGGCGAGCGCGAGGACGGCGAGCAGGAGCAGCGTGTCGACCCATGGGCGGCGGCCGGGTCCGTACCAGCCGAGCGGGCCCGTGCGCATCGGCCCACCCCCGTCCTCTCCCGACGATCCCTCCATCCGTCCGGCTCGATGCTACGGGCGGCCGACGCGGCGCGGCCCCCTCCTTGCGGTCACCGGGACCCTCGACTTTCGTCAGGGGTCGGCGCGGTCCGTCGGCCGATTCCGGGGACTTCAGGCGCTCCTAGCGTCGACGGCATGACGAACGAATGGTCCGACTCATCATCTCCGCACGACAGCTCACCCCAATCGGCGACCCGCGACCATCTCCTGTTCTTCGCCGAGGCACTGCGCACCTTCCACGACACCGGTGCGCTGGCCCCGAGCAGCGCGGAGCTGGTGAACGCGCTGGTCATTCCGACGACCAGCCGTCCGAACCGGCCGATCTCGGTACTGGAGGTCGGCGCCGGAACGGGTGTGGCGACCCGGCGGCTGGTCCAAGTGCTGCGCCCCGGCGACCGGTTGCACGTCGTCGAGGCGAACCCGCGCTTCGCGGACCGGCTGCGCGAGGACCGGGTGCTGGCCGCGCGTCCGGCGGGGCTCGAACTGCGGCTCTCCGCTTGCCGGGTCGAGGAGCTGGACGATGCGGCGGGCCCGGCGGGCGGCCGCTACGACGCGATCGTGTCGGGGCTGCCGTTCACCAACTTCGAACCGGCGCAGGTCCGAAGGCTCCTGGACCTGTACGTGCGGCTGCTCGTCCCCGGCGGCGAGCTGACGTACTTCGGCTACCTGGGGACGACGGCCGCCCGGACCCTCACCTCCGGACCACGGCGCGGCGCCCGGCACCGGGCGGTGGTCCGCCTGCTGCGACGGTTCGAGGCGGCGTACGGACTGGGCGAGCGGACGGTGTGGCGCAACCTGCCCCCGGCACGGGCCTGCCTGCTGCGCGCCCCGGGCGGCCGGGCGGCCTGGGACGCGGCGCCGCGCACCGGACTCCGCCCCCTGGCCGGCGAGGACACGGCCACGGTATCCGGCGAACCGACGGGCGACGCGGCTCCGGCCGCTCGATGATGGACCGGGGCCACGCCCGGCCCCGCGATTCCGGCAGCGAGGAGCCCGCGATGACCCTGTCCGTACGTGATGCCGAGGAGCGGAATCGCTTCGAGGCCTGGGTGGACGACCGCATGGCGGGCTTCGCCGAGTACCTGCGCAGCGACAACCTGGTGGTGTACCCGCACACGGTGGTCGAACCGGACTTCGAGGGGCAGGGCGTCGGGGGCGCGCTGGCCCGCGCCGCGCTGGACGACGCCCGCGCCCGGAACCTGCCGGTGCTGGCGACCTGCCCGTTCATCAAGGCCTGGATGATCCGCCACCCCGAGTACACGGACCTCGCGTACGAGAACCGCAGCCGGGTGAGCGACTGATGGGCGGCGACGGCACCGCCGCGCGCGGCGCGAAAACGTACGAGGCCGCGGGGATCACGGTGACGTTCGACGCGGGGATCTGCCGGCACGCCGCCGAGTGCGTGCACGGGCTGCCGGCGGTGTTCGACACCGGTCGGCGGCCGTGGATCTCCCCGGACGCGGCGCCCGCCGCGGACGTCGCCGAGGTCGTGCGGCGCTGCCCGACCGGCGCGCTGCGCTACCGGCTCGCGGACGGCGAGGCGGAACCGCCGGACCGGCCGACGACGGTGACGCGGACCGCGGACGGGCGGTTGCTGCTGCGCGGCGAGCTGCGCGTGGCGGGCCCGGACGGCGAGGTGCGGGAGACGCCGAGGGCGATGCTGTGCGGGTGCGGACGCAGCGCCGAGCAGCCGTACCGCGACCGGAGCGGCGCGTGCGGGGGCGGGGCTGAGGGCACGGATGTCGGGGGCACGAATGGCGGGGGCGAGGCCACCGATGGCGGGGCTGCGAGTGGCGAGTAGACAGATGACAGATTTCAGATAACAGATGACAGCAAACAGATTTTGAAATCTGTTCGCTGTCGTGCCATAGTGGCACCCGGGTCACTTCGTCCATCGCCTCCCGGCGCCGTACCGACCCTTGGAGCCCTCATGTCTGCTTCCGACCGCACCCCGAAGCCCGCGCAGCGCGCCCTCGGCGCCGCCGGCCCGCTCACCTCCGCCCTCGGCCTCGGCTGCATGGGCATGTCCGACCTCTACGGCCCCGCCGACGAGTCCGAGAGCATCGCCACGATCCACGCCGCCCTCGACGCGGGGATCACGCTCCTCGACACCGGCGACTTCTACGGCATGGGTCACAACGAGTTGCTGATCCACGACGCCCTGCGCGGCCGCGACCGCTCGGACGTGCAGATCAGCGTCAAGTTCGGCGCCCAGCGCGACCCGTCCGGCCAGTGGGTCGGCTACGACACCAGTCCCGCCGCCACCAAGACGGCGCTCGCCTACACCCTGCGCCGCCTGCGCACCGACTACGTCGACGTCTACCGCCCGGCCCGCCTGGACCCGAACGTCCCGATCGAGGAGACGGTCGGCGCGATCGCGGACCTCGTCAAGGCCGGCTACGTGCGCCACATCGGCCTGTCGGAGGTCGGCGCCGACACCCTGCGCCGGGCCGCCGCCGTGCACCCGATCAGCGACCTGCAGATCGAGTACTCGCTGCTCTCCCGGTCCGCGGAGGCAGCCGTCCTCCCCACCGCCCGCGAGCTCGGCATCGGCGTCACCGCCTACGGCGTGCTCTCGCGCGGCCTGCTCAGCGGCCACTGGAACACCGAACGCCCGCTGGCGGGTACCGACTTCCGCGGCCACAGCCCGCGCTTCCAGGGCGACAACCTCACCCACAACCTCGCCCTCGTCGAGGCGCTGCGCGACGTGGCGACGGCGAAGGGCGCGAGCGTCGCGCAGGTCGCCATCGCCTGGGTCGCCTCGCGCGGGGAGGACGTCGTCCCGCTGGTGGGCGCCCGCCGCCGGGACCGCCTGGCGGAGGCGCTTGGCGCGCTCGACGTCGAGCTCACCGCCGCCGACCTCGCGGCCATCGAGGCGGTCGTCCCCGCCGGTTCGGCCGCGGGCGAGCGGTACGCCGCCGACCAGATGGCCCGCCTCGACAGCGAGCGCTGACCGGCCGGAGCACGTCCCGGCCGGCACACCGCACGCCAGACACCCCCGCCCGTACCGCCGCCGTCCGCCCCCACGGCGGGCGGCCCTCCTGTAAGGACGTACCTCCCGTGACGACGGACACCACCCTCACCGCCGAGCAGATCCTGACCGCTGCGGAGGACGTCCTGCGGCGGTTCGGCCCGGCCAAGGCCACCGTCGTGGACGTCGCCCGGATCCTCGGCGTCAGCCACAGCAGCGTCTACCGCCACTTCCCGAGCAAGGCCGCGCTGCGCGAGGCCGTCACCCAGCGCTGGCTCGACCAGGCGCACTTCGTGCTCGCGAACATCTCGATCGAGGGCGGCCCGGCCGAGGAGCGGCTGCACCGCTGGCTGGTGACGCTGTTCGCGGCCAAGCGGAAGAAGGCGCTCGACGACCCGCAGCTGTTCGCGACCTACATGGTGCTGGTCGAGGAGAACAGCGGCACGGTCGAGGCGCACATCGACACGATGGTCCGCCAGATCGCGCAGATCGTCCAGGACGGCATGGAGAAGAAGGACTTCAAGCTCGCCCACATCCTCACGACGGCGCGCGCCGTCTTCGAGGCCACGGCGCACTTCCACGACCCCGCGTACGCGGGCGAGTGGTCCGACTCGAAGGCGAACGAGCGCTTCGAGGCCCTCTGGACGCTCATCCTCAACGGCCTGCGCGCCAGGTGACGGCGCACGTCCGGGCCCGGGCGGGCCGGCGCCGGAGCGAAAACCGGTCGCCGGTCCGCCCGGTGTTCGTGCAGACTTCCGCGCACGGTTGATCTCACTCGGAGGATGACATGCGCGCGGGCACCACCGGTCCCGTTCTCGACAGCCTGCACGGACTCGCCCTCGGCGACGCCTTCGGCGACCGCTGGTTCTCGGTGCCGCTCGACGAGGCCCCGGACGCGCTCGCGGCGCGCCTCACCCGGCCCGCGCCGTGGCACTGGACGGACGACACCGCGATGGCACTCGTCCTCGTCCGCCACCTGGCGACCCACGGCGAGATCCAACAGGACTCGCTGGCCCGGGACTTCGCCGCGGAGTACGCCCGCGAGTACGGGCGCAAGTACGGCCCGTCGATGCACCGGGTGCTGCGCGCGATAGATCAGGGCGAGGACTGGCGGATCGTCACCGCCGCCCAGTTCGACGGGCAGGGTTCGCACGGGAACGGCACCGCCATGCGGGTCGCGCCGCTCGGCGCGTGGTTCGCGCACGACTTGGACGAGGTGGCCCGGCAGGCCGAACTCCAGGCGCTCACCACGCACTTCCACCCGGAGGCCGTCGCCGGCTCGGTCGCCGTCGCACTCGCCGCGGCGCTCGCTGTCCGCAGCCGGGGTCAGAACCCGCCCTCCCGCGCCGAGTTGCTGGCCGAGGTGGCCGGGCGGCTGCCGGACGGCGACGTGCGGTCCGGCCTGCGGATCGCCGCCCGACTGCCCGAGCACACCAGTGTCCGGCACGCCGCGAACGTGCTCGGCTCGGGCTTCCGGCTGTCCGCGCCGGACACCGTGCCGTTCGCGCTCTGGTCTGCCGCCGGGCACCTGGACTCGCTGCCCGACGCCATCTGGCACACCCTTGAAGGCTGGGGCGACAAGGACACCACCTGCGCCATCGCCGCCGGGGTGGTCGCCGCCCGGACCGGCCTCGCCGGCGTCCCCGCCGCCTGGCTGGCCGCCCGCGAGGACCTGCCGGACTGGGTCACCGAGCTGCCGGCGACCGTCTGACCGGCGGGGCGCCCGGCCGCCGTCCACCGGCCACCGTCCACCGGGCCTGGTCAGCGCCGGGAGTTGCCGAACAGCAGCCGGTAGATGATCAGCAGTACGAGCGCGCCGCCGATCGCCGACGCCCAGGTCGCCAGGTCGAAGAAGTGCGTCGCCACCGGCCGGTGCAGGAAGCGCGCGGAGATCCAGCCGCCGACGAAGGACCCGGCGATGCCGATCAGGGTCGTCACGATCAGGCCGCCCGGGTCCCTCCCCGGCAGCAGCAGCTTGGCGAGGCCTCCCGCGATCAGGCCCAGCACGATCCAGGCGACGATGCTCATGTGCCCTCCCGTTCTCCAGCGGACGGCCCCGTCCGACCGCTCTGCCGGTACGGACGCCCGAGGGCGGTCCGCCGGTTCCGGCACGCACTGGCGGACGGTCGCCGACCGGGCCCCGTACACGGGCGGCCGCAGGGTGGACGCACGGGCGTGGCACCCTCCCGGCACGGCGGCGGCGCCGGGATACTGCGGCCATGCGCATCCTGATCGCCACCGCCGGATCGCGGGGCGACGTCGCCCCCTTCACCGGGCTCGGCACCCGCCTGCGAGCGGCCGGGCACCAGGTCGCCGTCGCCACCCACACCACGTTCGCCGACCAGGTGCGCGCCGCCGGACTCGAATTCCGCCCGCTGCCCGTCGACCCGCGGGCCGCACTCGCCTCGGACGAAGGGCGGCGCCTGCTGAAAGCCGGTTCGGGACCGCTCGTGGTACTCCGACTTCTCCGCCTGGGCCGTCAGTTCATGCCGGCACTCGGGGACGGCATCGCCGACGCCACCGCACTCGGCACCGACCTCCTGCTCACCACCAGCACCACCAGCGCGCTCGGCCAGGCCGCCGCCGAGGCCGCCGGCATTCCCAGCATCGGGCTCTACCTCCAACCGATCGCTCCCACCCGGGAGTTCGCACCGGCCGTGACGGGAACCCGGTCGCTCGGCGGGCCCGGCAACCTGCTCGCCGGCCACGCCGTCCAGACCGCGACGGACCAGCTCTTCGCCCCCGCCGTCCGCGCGCTGCGCCGCCGCCTCGGCCTGCCGCGCCTCAGCATCGCCCGCGCGCGGCACAACCACGCGGCCCTGCACGGGTTTTCGCCCACTGTCATTCCTCGGCCGACCGACTGGCACCCGCGCTTGGACGTCGCCGGGTACTGGTGGCCGTGCCCGGACCGGCGATGGCAGCCGCCGGAGCGTCTGCTGGACTTCCTTGCGGCGGGCCCGCCTCCGGTGTTCGTCGGATTCGGCAGCCTGGTCGTCCCCGATCCGGAGCGGCTCACCGCCACCGTCCTCGCGGCGGTCCGTGCCGCCCGGGTGCGCGCCGTCCTGCAGTCGGGGTGGAGCGAGCTCACCGCGGCGGACACGGACGATGTGCTCACGATCGGCGACACCCCGCACGAGTGGCTGTTCCCGCGGGTGGCCGCGGTGATCCACCACGCGGGCGCCGGGACCACGGCCGCGGCCCTGCGCTGCGGCACACCGGCCATCCCGGTGCCGGCCCAGCTGGACGCACCGTTCTGGTCGGCGCGCCTGGCTCGGCTCGGGGTCTCCCCCGGCCCGGTCCCCCTCCGCGACCTCACCGCCGCCCGCCTCGCGACCGCCATCCGCCGGACCCTCGACGATCCCTGGTACCGCGACCGGGCCGCGGGGGTGGCCGCCACGCTCGCCGCCGAGGACGGCACGGCGAAGGTCCTCGCGGCGGTCGAGCGGGCTGCCGGCTGACGGGGAGCGGTGCGCGCGACCAGCGACGGACGACAAGCAACGGACGACAGGTGACAGGTGACAACAAACAGATGACAGATGACAGATAACAGAGTTTGAAATCTGTTATCTGTCATCTGTCAGTCGTCCGCCATCAGCCGCCCCCTCCCCCGCCACCCCAGCCCCGCGTACAGCACGAACGACGCCGCGAACCCGACCGCCCACCCGTAATCGGCGAGCGGCCTTAGCGCCGGCACCAGCCCGTCCGCCGGGAACGGCCCGCCGTGCGACCCGCCGACCGCCAGCACGCCGCCGACCACGAGCGCGGCCACGGCCCGCCAGTTCCACCCGCCCGCGTACCAGTACGCCCCGCCCGGCCGGTACAGCTCCGCGAGCCGGAGCCGGGTACGGCGCAGCACCCAGTAGTCGGCGATGAGCACCCCGGCGACCGTGCCGAGCAGGCCGCCGACCACTCCGAGCCAGGTGTAGATGTACACGTGCGGGTCGGAGATCAGCTTCCACGGGAAGATCGCGATCCCGACGACGCCCGTCACGAGCGCCCCGGTCCGGAAGCCGATGAACCTGGGCAGCAGGTTGGAGAGGTCGTAGGCGGGTGAGACAACGTTGGCGGCGATGTTCACCGACAGCGTCGCGACCAGGACGGTGAGCAGCGCGAAGAGGAGGCCGACCGGGCTCTCCATCTTCGCGGCGAGTTCGATCGGGTCCCACACCGGCTTGCCGTAGACGGCCTGCGAGCCCGAGGTGACGAGGACGGAGAGCAGCGCGAAGAGCGTCATCGTCGTGGGCAGGCCGAGGGCCTGGCCGCGGATCTGGGCGCGCTGGCTGCCGCCGAAGCGGGTGAAGTCGGGGATGTTGAGCGAGAGCGTCGACCAGAAGCCGATCATGCCCATCAGTGCCGGGAAGAAGACCTTCCAGAAGCCGCCGCCCCAGCCGAGTTGGGACGGCTGGTCGAGCAGTGGCCCGAGTCCGCCGGCCTTGAGGGCCATCCAGGCGAGGAGCGCGAGGGCGCCCACGATGACGAAGGGCGCGGCCCAGTTCTCGAAGCGCCGCAGCGTTTCCATGCCCCGGGCGATGATGGCCATCTCGATCAGCCAGAAGATCAGGAAGGAGAGCCACTGCGTCCACGGGTAGCCGCCGAACTCGCCCGCGGTGCGCCAGGATTCGCCGAGGAGTTTGCCCGCGAGCAGGAAGATGCCCTCGCCGCCGATCCAGGTCTGGATGCCGAACCAGGCGCACGCGACGGCGGCCCGGATGAGGGCGGGCAGGTTGGCGCCGCGCAGCCCGAAGGAGGCGCGGGCGAACACCGGGAACGGGATGCCGTACTTGGTGCCCGCGTGTCCTGTGAGCAGCATCGGCGCGAGCACGATGAGGTTGGCGAGGGCGATGGTGAGGACGGCCTGCTTCCAGTCCATGCCGAGTGCGACGAGGCCGGAGGCGAGCGTCCATGAGGGGATGTTGTGGGCCATGCCGACCCAGAGGGCGAGGAAGTTGTAGGTGGTCCAGGTCCGCCGCGCCACCGGGACGGGCCGCAGGTCGTCGTTGGTGAATCCGTTGGGCGGCAACTCCCCTCTGGACGGGTCGAGTTCGACCCGTCCGTCGGAGTGCTGCAGTTGTCCGCCGCCGGTGGTCGCGGTGTCGGCCATGGGTAACTCCCCTATCCGTTCCCGGGTGTGGTCCGTGCAGGGCGTGACCGCCTTTGCGCCACGGCGCGGTCGCGCGTCACAACTGCGGGATGACGTCCGTCCCGTAGGCGTCGATGGTGGCCTCGACGGCGTCGTGCATCGCGTAGACGGCGAACTGGTCGACGCCGAGCGAGCGGAGTTCCTCCAGCCGCGCGAGCTGCGCCGCGGGGGGCCCGATGAGGCAGAAACGGTCGACGATCCCGTCCGGGACGAAGGCGGTGTCGGGGTTCCCGGCGCGGCCGTGGTGGCTGTAGTCGTAGCCCTGGCGGTCCTTGATGTAGTCGGTGAGGGCGTCCGGGACGAAGTCGGAGTGCTCGCCGTAGTGGTTGACGAGGTCGGCGACGTGGTTGCCGACCATGCCGCCGAACCACCGGCACTGCTCACGGGCGTGGGCGAGTGCGGCGGGCGAGTCGTCGGCGGTGACGTAAGCGGGCGCGGCCACGCAGATGGTGACGCTGTCGGGGTCGCGGCCGGCCTCGACGGCGGCGGCCCGCACCGCCTTCACCATGTACTCGGTGAGGTAGGGGTCGGCCAACTGCAGGATGAATCCGTCCGCTTGGCGTCCGGTCAGCGCGAGCGCCTTCGGCCCGTACGCCCCCATCCAGATCGGCAGGGAGGCGCCGGGCCGCACCCACGGCAGGTGCATCTCGGTGCCGTCCACCTCGACGGTGCGTCCCTCGGCCAACTCCTTGATGGCGTGCATGGCGTGGGAGAGCCGGTCGAGGGTGGCGGGGCGGCGTCCGGCGACGCGCATGGCGGAGTCGCCGCGGCCGATGCCGCAGACGGTGCGGTTGCCGTACATGTCGTTGAGGGTCGCGAAGAGGGAGGCGGTGACCTCCCAGGTGCGGGTGGAGGGGTTGGTGACCATCGGGCCGACGGTGAGCCGTTCGGTCTCGGCGAGGATGCGACTGTAGATGACGAAGGGTTCCTGCCACAGGACGCAGGAGTCGAAGGTCCAGCCGTGGCTGAACCCGGCCCGTTCGGCGCGGATCATCCGGTCGACGAGCAGGCGGGCGGGCGGATCGGTCTGCAGGACGAGGCCGATGTCCATCGGTGGCTCCAGGAAGGGGACGGGGCCGCCGCCCGGGGCCGGAAGGAGCCCGGGCGGCGGACGGACCGGAGGAGGAGGGGAAGGGAAGGGCGGTGTCAGACCAGGTACTGGCAGGTGTCGCGGCGCAGGAAGGTGCCGTGTCCGGCGCGGCCGAGCCACCTGTCGCCGTCGAGGACGACGGTGCCGCGCGAGAGCACCGTCCGCGCCCGGCCGGTGAGTCGGCGTCCCTCGTAGGCGGAGTAGTCGACGTTCATGTGGTGGGTGGCGGCGGAGACGGTCTGCACCGCGGTGGGGTCGTAGACGACGATGTCGGCGTCGGCGCCGGGCGCGATGGTGCCCTTGCGCGGGTGCAGGCCGAACATGCGGGCCGGCGTGGTGCAGGCGATCTCGATCCAGCGGCGGCGGGTGAGGTGCCCGTCGACGACGGCCTGGTGAAGGAGGTCCATCCGGTTCTCCACGCCCGGAAGGCCGTTGGGGATCTTGGAGAAGTCGCCGCGCCCGAGTTCCTTCTGCCCGGCGAAGCAGAACGGGCAGTGGTCGGTGGAGACGACCTGGAGGTCGTTGGCGCGCAGCCCCCGCCACAGGGCCTCCTGGTGCTCGCGCGGCCGAAGGGGCGTGCTGCACACGTACTTGGCGCCCTCGAAGCCGTCCGCGCCCTCCTCGGCGAGGTTGTCGGTGGAGAGGAACAGGTACTGCGGACAGGTCTCGCCGAAGACGTTGAGCCCGGCGTCGCGGGCCTGGGCGATCTCGGCGAGGGCGGAGGCGGCGGAGACGTGGACGACGTAGAGCGGGCTGCCGGCCACCTGGGCGAGCTTGATGGCCCGGTGGGTGGCCTCGGCCTCCAGGAGTTCGCGGCGCACCTCCCCGTGGTAGCGGGGCGCGGTGCGCCCGGCGGCGAGCGCCTGTTCGACGAGGACGTCGATGGCGATGCCGTTCTCGGCGTGCATCATGACGAGCCCGCCGTTCGCGGCGCCGCGCTGCATGGCGCGCAGGATGCGGCCGTCGTCGCTGTAGAACACGCCGGGGTAGGCCATGAAGAGCTTGAAGGAGGTGGACTCTCCGGAGTCGACGAGCGCGTCCATCTCCTTGAGGACGCCGTCGGTGACGTCGGAGACGATGGTGTGGAAGGCGTAGTCGACGGCGCAGTTTCCGTCGGCCTTGGCGTGCCAGGCGTCCAGGCCCTCGCGCAGGGAGCCGCCGACGGGCTGGACGGCGAAGTCGACGATGGTGGTGGTGCCGCCCCAGGCGGCGGCGCGGGTGCCGGTCTCGAAGGTGTCGGAGGCCGCGGTGCCCCCGAAGGGCAGTTCCATGTGGGTGTGGGCGTCGACGCCGCCCGGGATGACGTAGTGGCCGGCGGCGTCGATGACGGTGTCGGCGGTCCAGGCCCCGGCGGCGGAGCTGCCGGTGGTGGCGAGGGCGGCGACGCGTTCGCCCTCGATGAGGACGTCGGCGTGGAGTTCGTCGGCGGCGGTGATGACGAGGCCGCCGCGGATGACGGTGCGGTGGCGGGGGTCGGGAGTGGTCATCGGGGTGCTCCTCAGGCCTCGGCGAGCGGTCCGTAGGCGTCGGGGCGGCGGTCGCGGTAGAAGGCCCACTGCCGGCGGACCTCCTCGATCAGGCCGAGGTCGAGGTCGCGGACGACGAGTTCCTCCTCCTTGTCGGAGGCGACCTCGCCGACGAACTGGCCGCGCGGGTCGACGAAGTAGGAGGTGCCGTAGAAGTCGTTGTCGCCGTACTCCTCGGTGCCGACCCGGTTGATGGCGGCGACGAAGTACTCGTTGGCGACGGCGGCGGCGGGCTGTTCGAGCTGCCAGAGGTAGGCGGACAGGCCGCGGCTGGTGGCGGAGGGGTTGTAGACGATCTGCGCGCCGGCGAGGCCGAGGGCGCGCCAGCCCTCGGGGAAGTGCCGGTCGTAGCAGATGTAGACGCCGACCTTGCCGACGGCGGTGTCGAAGACGGGCCAGCCGAGGTTGCCGGGCTTGAAGTAGTACTTCTCCCAGAAGCCCTTGACCTGCGGGATGTGGTGCTTGCGGTACTTGCCGAGGTAGCGGCCGTCGGCGTCGATCACGGCGGCGGTGTTGTAGTACACCCCGGCCTGCTCCTCCTCGTACACCGGGACGACGATGACGAGACCGAGCTCGCGGGCCAGGTCCTGCATGCGGCGGACGGTGGGGCCGTCGGGCACGGCCTCCGCCCAACGGTAGTGCTCGGGCTCCTGGACCTGGCAGAAGTAGGGGGCGTTGAAGACCTCCTGGAAACCGATGATCTTCGCGCCCCGGGCGGCTGCCTCGCGGGCGTACCGCTCGTGGAGGGCGATCATGCTCTCCTGGTCGCCGGTCCAGCGGGTCTGGACGAGCGCGGCACGGACGATCTGCGACATGGGTACCTCCGCAACTCCGGGGCCCGGCCGGGGAGCCGGGCCTGCGGTGTGAGGGTTGACGGGGTGGCTCTGGCCTGCGGCGCGCAGGCCGGTGTGCGGGGTCGCGGCACGGTCTCCGCGCGCCTTTCCGCGCACGCTCGGCAGGCGTGGCAGGGGCTCCGCGTGCGTCCACGCGGAGCCGCGTGCGGCGGCGTGCGTCTACGTGCGTAGAAATTGCGATCTGTCGACCGTAGGCCGGGTTCGGTGGCCTGACAATACGTTGGGGGTAACGCGTCCGGGGCGATCTTGTTACACGGACACGCGGGTCCGCCTGGACGGGATGAATCGGTCATCTACCCCGGGAGTGCGCTCCTTACTCATTCGAGTGAATCCGGGCGTTCCGGGTGCCGGTTCCGGCCAAGGTGGGTAAAACGCGCGTGGACGCCGCTTCGGACCGTTACCGTACGGCGGCGCAGCGCGACTTCGCCCGCCGGCGCGGGCCCGGGGATCAGGGGGTGGCAGGCATGACGACGGCTCTCGGGAGGGCGGTGCGCAAGGCGCCGCCCGGGCTCGGTCCCGGCCGCCTGCTCGCGTGGGCGCAGCGGGCGGATCCGCCGGCCGGCCCGCCCGCCGTGCCGGCGTGGGCGGGTCTGCTGCTGGCGCTCGGCGCGCTGCTGCCCGTCGCCCTCGGCGGTCTGCTGTTCCGCCGGATGGCGCCGCCCGGCGGGGTGGTGGCGCTGCGGCTGGCCGGTTCGCGGACGGCCGCGCTGGCGGCGCTCGGCGGCCGCGCCGGGGACGGGCCGGCCGCCCTCCGGGCCGACGCCTGGCTCACCGGCGGCGCCGGTCTGACGCTGGCCGCCGCCGCGCTGCTCGGCCTGTACGTGTTCGGGCGGGCGCGCTGGCGGCTGACCGCGCTCGCCACCGGGGGTGCCGGGCTGCTCGCGGCGTGCTGCGCCTTCGCGGCGGACGTGCTGCTCGCCCGCGCCCTGGACCGCCCGGACGGTTCGGACGCGCCGTTCGCCGTCGCCTCGGGGCTGGCCACCACGGCGTGGCTGCTGCTCCTGCCCGCCGGGGCCGCGGCCGCGGGGGCGCTCGCCGTCACCGCCGTCCGAGCGGTGCGGGGGCTGCGGTCCCGTCCACCCGTCACGGCCCCGGGCCCGGACGGGGACGCGACGCCCGGCGGCTCCCCCGACCGTCCCGCGCTGATCCCGCCCTGGCCGGTCGTCACCACGCACGGGGCGCTGTGGCCACCGCACAACGGCGCACCGGGCTCCCCTCCCGGGGCGGCCGCGGACGCCACCGCCCAGGCGGGCCAGGCCCGTTGGCGTGACGGCTCCCGGGTGCCGCCGGGGCGCGAACCCGCCGAGCTGGGCTTCTGCGCCTCGGGCGGCGGCATCCGCTCGGCCTGCGTCACGCTCGGCGCGCTCCAGTCGCTGCGGCCGTGGCTGAGACGGGCGCGGTACCTGGTCTCCGTCTCGGGCGGCGGCTACGCGGTCGGCGCGATGCAGCTCGCGCTCAGCGACTCCGCGCCCGGCGCCTCCGTGCACGCCGTCTCGGGCCTGACGGCCGACACCGTGCTGGAGCCCGGCTCCCCCGAGGAGGACCACCTCCGCCGCCACGGCAAGTACATCGCCGACGGCTCGGGCGAGTGGCTGGTCGCCCTCGGCACGCTGCTGCGCGGCGTGATCTCGGCGTTCACGCTGCTGCTCACCGCCGTCCTGGTGGTCGGCCTCGGGCTCAGCCGGTTCTACCGGCTCGTGCCGGTCACCCCGCTGGACGGCCTGGCGGCGGCCGGGCTGCGCACCGGCGGGGCGGGGTCGCCGGGGGCGCTGGTCCTCCGCACGCCTGCTGTCACCGTCCTGACCGTCCTGCTCGTCACCGCCGCCGCGTGCTGGCTGCTCTCGGTGCTCGTGTTCCCCCCGCTCGGGTGGGACGCCATGCTGCCGCGCGTGCTCCGCCGGCTCTTCCAGGGCAGCCTCGCACTGGCCGCGCTGGTGGCCACCGGCGTCCTCGCGGTGCCCGCGCTGGCGTGGAGCGCGGTGCGGCTCCAGGCCGCGCTGGCCGCGGGCCCGCGGCTCACCGGTGCCGGGCTCAGCCTCACCGTCGTGCTCAGCTACCTCGCACTGCTGCTCGGCATACTCTGGCGCGACCGCCGGACGATCCGCCGGGGCGCGGCGGCGGTCGCCGGGGCGCTGCGCGGGGCGGGCCGGTTCGGCGGCGGCCTCACCGCCAACCTCCCCCAGTACGTGGTGGTGTGGGCGGCGCTGGCGGCCCTGTCGGCCGGATCGCTGCTCGCGCTCGGTTGGGCGGTCGCCACCGGGTACGCGTGGCCGACGCCCGTGCAGGTGGCGCTGCCGCTGGTGCTCGGCGCGGTCGGGCTCAACCTGGACCAGACGTGGATGAGCCTGCACCCGTTCTACCGGCTGCGGCTGGCAAGGGCGTTCGCGGTCCGCCGGGTCACCGAGGGCGGCGCGGTGGTGGCCCGGCCGTACGACTTCTTCCGCGAGGAGACGTGGCTCAGCCACTACGGCGCCCGGCACCCGGACTTCCCCCAGGTGATCTTCTCGACGGCGGCCAACCTCTCCGGGGACACCCGCACCCCGCCGGGCCGCCGGGCGGTGTCCTTCACGCTGTCGCACGACTACGTGGGCGGTCCGGACGTCGGCTACGCCCGCACCGACCTGCTGGAGCGGCGGACCCGGCGGCACATCGCCCGGGACCTCACCGTGCAGTCGGCGATGGCCGTCTCGGGGGCGGCGTTCTCCTCGGCGATGGGCCGTCAGTCCAGGGCGTACCAGGGGCTGTTCGCGGTCACCAACGCACGGCTCGGCACCTGGCTGCCCAACCCGGCCGTGCTGGGCCCGGACTGGTCCGGCGTGCCGGACTGGCGGCGCCCCGCGCAGCCGGCCGTACGGCGGCTGCAGTACCAACTGCGGGAGCTGACGGGGCGGTTCCCGATGGACGACCGGTTCCTGCTGACCACCGACGGCGGGCACTACGAGAACCTGGGCCTGGTCGAGCTGCTGCGCCACGGCGTCCGGACGGCGGTCTGCATCGACGCCAGCGGCGACTCCGGGTACGCGGCCAACCTCGCCGCCGCGATCACGCTGGCGCGCGAGGAGCTGGGCGTCGTCATCACGCTGCACGATCCGGAGGTGCTGATTCCGGGGAGCGCCGCGGAGCAGGTGGCACAGGCCACCCAGGCAGCGCAGGCCGCGGCCGCTGACGGCAGGGCGTCGTCGGACGGGCCGCAGCGGTTGCGGGGGCTCGCGGCGCAGCTGTCCGCGCGGCTGTCGGAGCGGGCGGTGGTCACGGGGGACATCCACTATCCGGTGCCGCTCGCGGGTCTCGCCGGCGCGGGCGAATCCGGCGCGGACGGATCCGGCGGGAGCGGATCCGGTGGGAGCGATGACGCCCGGCACGGCACGCTGATCGTCGTCCAGGCCGCCCTGACCGCCGACATGCCGTACGAGCTGCTGTCCTACGCGGTGGGCAACGCGGCGTTCCCGAACGACCTGACCAGCGACCAGTGGTTCGACCACCGGCAGTTCGACGCGTACCAGACGCTGGGCCGCTATCTGGGCGACCAAGCGGCTCCGCTGGTCGAGGCCGCGCTGGCGGCGCAGCGGGTGGCGGGTGGCGGGGCGGGGCCCGTACCGGCGCAGTCGCCGGGCAGCGCCGGTACGGCCCGATCGGCCGTCACTCCCCCGGCGCCGCGGCGCTCTGCCGAGGGGTGACGCGGGCCTGGAGACGAGGGTGGAAGGAGCGTGGTGTCCGAGGTGTGAGCAGCCTTGGTCCGAGGTATGGACGCACTGCGGGTCCCGCTTGACTCCCGCCGCGCGGGTCGGGAAGGATCCGGACCATGGATTCCGGCACCACCCTGGTCTGCCGCCTGCACGTCGATCTGCGACGCCAGGCGAGCTCCATGTGTGCCTGTTGACCTTGCCCCTCCGCGCCGGTTCCGCCCTGTGACGTCTGCCAGGGCCCGCGCCGCGCACCCGCATCCGCAGTTCTGAACCCGCCCCCCGCCCGGTGCACCCCTCGCGCTGCCGTGCCGCTCCTTCGGCACCGCTCCGCCGCGGCTCCCGGACGGCGGGCGCACCCTCCCGACGTTCCCGCCGCACCCGAGGACGCCCCATGAGCCTGGACCTCGCCCCCGACCGTCCACCCACCGCCGCCACGCACGCCGCCGCCACGAACACCGACGCCACGTACGCCGCCGACACCCACGCCGCCGCCGACACAGCCGTCGAGGAAGCCCGCGCGCCGCTCACCCCGAACGCCCTGCGCGCGATCGTCCGCGAGCTCGCCGAGCGGCCCGACCAGTGGATCCACCACGTCCGCCTGTCGACGGACGAGCGCTGGTACCGGCGCCTGGTGGCCGACGACGACCACGAGGTGTGGCTGATCAGCTGGCTGCCCGGCCAGTCCACCGGCTTCCACGACCACGGCGGCTCGCGCGGCGCCTTCACCGTCGCCCTCGGCGAACTGGAGGAGCTCTCGCTCCGCGGCCCGGACCAGGGCCTGCTGATCCGCCGCGTCCCGGCGGGGACGGCCCGCGCCTTCGGCCCCGAGTACGTGCACGACGTGCGCAACACGGCGTCGGGCCCGGCCGTCACCCTGCACGCCTACTCGCCCCCGCTGAGCTCGATGGCGCACTACGACCTGCGGGCCGGCGGGCTCGTCCGCACCTCCGAGGAAGGACCGGAACAGTGGTGACCACGATCGACGACCTGGTGGAGCGGGCCCGCGAGGGCGTGTACCGCCCGCGCGCCCGGGAGGCGTACCAGGCGCAGCTGGACGGCGCGTTGCTGGTGGACATCCGTCCGGCGGCGCAGCGGGCGGCGGAGGGGGAGATCCCCGGGGCGCTGATCATCGAGCGCAACGTGCTGGAGTGGCGGCTGGACCCGACGGGCGGCCACCGGATCCCGCAGGCGTCGGGGTACGACGTCGAGTGGATCGTGGTGTGCTCGGAGGGGTACGCGTCGAGCCTGGCCGCGGCGTCGCTGCGCGAACTGGGGCTGCACCGGGCGACCGACCTGGACGGCGGTTTCGTCGGCTGGGCGGCGGCCGGACTGCCGACCCGTCAGGGCGGCTGAACGGCGGCTCGACGACGACTGAACAGCGGCACGACCGACCGGCTTGACTCCCCGACGGAGCCCTGCCGCAGCGGCTCCGCTCCTCGTGACAGGCGGTGAACAAGGGACAGGAGATGATGTAAGTCATAGTCTGATCAGAGTTTCCGCCGGTCCGAAGCCGGGCAGCCACGCGGGCGGAAGAACGCCCGGGCAGGAGATCCGACAGACACCACCGCGGTCCGCACCGCCACCGTTTGTCGACAAAACCGCCATCAACCGAGAGACCGACGACAGACCGACCAACGGCGCCGCCACCGCGGGGCGCCCGGACGAGGAAACTCCCCGTGATCAGATTCGACGGCGCCGGCAAGCGCCACCCCGACGGCACCATCGCCGTCGAGGGCCTCGACCTGGACGTGCCGACCGGACGGATAACCGTCCTGGTCGGACCGTCCGGGTGCGGCAAGACCACCCTCCTGCGCATGGTCAACCGGATGGTCGAGCCCACCTCGGGCCGGGTGCTGCTGGACGGCGCGGACGTCGCCGGGCTGGAACCCGCCAAGCTGCGCCGCGGCATCGGCTACGTGATCCAGCAGGCCGGGCTCTTCCCGCACCGCAAGGTGATCGACAACGTCGCCACCGTGCCCTACCTCCTCGGCTGGGACCGCAAGAGGGCCCGCGCCCGGGCCGCCGAACTGCTCGACCTCGTCGGGCTCGCGCCCGAGACCGCCAAGCGCTACCCGTTCCAGCTCTCCGGCGGCCAGCAGCAGCGCGTCGGCGTGGCCCGCGCCCTGGCCGCCGACCCGCCCGTGCTGCTGATGGACGAGCCGTTCAGCGCCGTCGACCCGGTGGTGCGCGCCGGGCTCCAGGAGGAGCTGCTGCGCCTCCAGTCCGAACTGCACAAGACGGTGCTGTTCGTCACCCACGACATCGAGGAGGCCGTCCGGCTCGGCGACCAGGTCGTCGTGCTGCGCGGCCAGGGCCGGATCGCCCAGCTGGCCGACCCGCACACCCTGCTCACCGCGCCCGCCGACGACGACGTCGCCGCCTTCCTGGGCCGGGATCGTGGCCTGCGCGGCCTCGGCCTGCGCCCGGCGAGCACCGTCGCCACCCGCCCACTGGCCGGCGGACTGCGCTTCGGCGGCTGGGAGCTGACACTGGACGACGAGCGCCGCCCGATCGGCTGGATCGACCGCGACGCCCCCACCGCCGAACTGCGCCCGGCCCCCGGCTACCGGCCGGACAGCGACACGCTGCGCACCGCGCTCGACGCCGCCGTCCTCTCCCCCGCCGGGGCCGCCGTGGCCCTCGACTCCGACGGCCGGGCCACCGGCACGGCGGACCGCGAGGCCGTCCTCCGCGCCCTGACGGCGCCGGGCGGCACGGCCGCCGCCGCCCCGAGCGACACCGGGACACTCGTGAAGGGCGAGGCGAAGGGTGAGGCGAAGGGCGAGGAGAGGGACGGGGAGAGGGACGGGGAGAAGGCCGAGGCGAAGAGCGCGGCGGACGGCAAGGGCGGGGCCACCGGTGGACGATGAACCGATCGTCCGCTGGTACTGGATCGGCGACCACCTCGGCTACCTCGGCAACCTGCTCGCCGACCACGCCGTGATCGCCCTGGTCCCGGTGCTCATCGGCCTGCTGGTCGCCGTCCCGCTGGGCCTGGCCTGCGCCCGCTTCCCCCGCGCCTACCAGCCGCTCGCCGCCGTCTTCAACATCGTCTACGCACTGCCCGCCGTGGCCGTCTTCATGCTGCTCATCCCGTACACCGGCCTCGCCACGCAGGCCACCGTCATGATCCCGCTCACCTTCTACGCGCTCGCCGTGCTCCTGCCCACCACCGTCGACGGGCTGCGCGCCGTGCCGGACGCCGTCCGGCAGGCCGCCACCGCCATGGGCTACGGGCCGTGGCACCGGCTGACCGCCGTCGAACTGCCCGCCGCCGTGCCGTACCTGATCGCCGGACTGCGGGTCGCCGCGGTGTCCAGCATCTCGCTGGCGAGCGTCGGCGCGCTGGTCGGGCGCGGCGGGCTCGGCTACCTGTTCATGGACGGGTTCCAGCGCACCTTCCCGACCCCGATCGTGGCCGGCATCGCGCTGATCGCGGCACTCGCGTTGACCGTCGACCTGGTGCTGGTGGGGGTGCGGCGGCTGCTCGCGCCCTGGGCCGTCCGCGAGAAGGGAGCGGGCCGGTGAACTGGCTCTCGTGGCTGAGCGACTTCTTCTCCGACCCGGATCACCGCAGCGGTCCGGACTCGATCGCGCACCGGATCGCCGAGCACCTGGCGTTCTCCGGTGAGGCGCTGCTGTTCGCCGCGCTCGTCGCCGTCCCGCTCGGGCTGCTGATCGGCTACACCGGACGCGGCGTCACCGCCGTCACGGCGCTGGCCGGGTTCGCCCGCGCGCTGCCCACCCTGGGGCTGGTCACGCTCGCGGTGCTGCTCGCCGGGGTCGGCGACACGGCGGTGCTCGTCCCGCTGGTCGCGCTCGCGGCCCCGCCGCTGCTGGTCGCGGCCGTCGAGGGAGTGCGCGGCACCGACCCGGACGTGCGCGACGCGGCGCGCGGCATCGGGCTGACCCACCCGCAGGTGCTGTGGCAGGTGTGCCTGCCGTCCGCGGCGCCGACGCTGCTGGCGGGCTTCCGCACGGCGGCCGTCCAGGTCATCGCGACCGCGACGGTGGCCGCGTACGTCGGGCTCGGCGGCCTCGGCCGGTACGTGTTCGACGGGCTGGCCACCCGCAAGTACGCGGTGACGGCGGGCGGCGCGGTGCTCGTGGTGCTGCTCGCGGTCGCCGCCCAGCTGCTCTTCGTCCTGCTCGCCCGGTACGCGCTGCCGCGCGGGGTGCGCGCCCAGCGCCGGGCCGCCGACCGGACCCGCTGACTTCGGCCAGCCGGCATTGACCTGCCGACTCGCGCCCGTTGGCTTCGGCCCGTCGGCTTTGCCCCGTCGCCTTGAGCCCATTGCCTTGGGCCCGTTGATGCGGGTCCGCGGCCGGATCCCCTGAACCTCTGTCTCCATCGTCTCGGAAGGACACCTGTCACCATGTCGACAATTCGCAGAACCAGGCGCGCCGCCGTCCTCGGCACTCTCGCTGCCCTCGCCCTCGGCGCCACCGCCTGCGGCTCCTCCGGCGGGAACCCGCTCGACAGCGGCTCGTCCTCGGCGGCAGCCGGCGGCGGCGCGAGCACGGCCGCCGGGAGCGGGGGTGCGAGCGGCGGCGCCGGCGACGGCGGGACCGTCGTGGTCGGCTCCGCGAACTTCCCCGAGAACGTGCTGCTCGGCTCGATCTACTCGCAGGCGCTCAAGGCCAAGGGCGTCAAGGTCGAGGAGAAGTTCAACATCGGCAGCCGGGAGGTGCTCTACGGGCAGCTGCAGAGCGGCAACCTCACCGTCCTGCCCGAGTACAACGGCGCCCTGCTCGCCTACCTGGACGCCAAGTCCACCGCCACCGCCAAGGACGACGTCAACGCGGCGCTGACCAAGACCCTGCCGGCCTCGCTCGGGATCCTGGACTCCTCCCCCGCCGAGGACAAGGACTCCCTCAGCGTCACTCAGGAGACCGCCGACAAGTACGGGCTCAAGACCGTCGCCGACCTGGCCGCCAAGGCGGGCGAGTTCACGATCGGCGGGCCGCCGGAATTCAAGTCCCGCCGCGAGCAGCAGTTCAAGGACGTCTACGGACTGACCTTCAAGGAGTGGAAGCCCACCGGCGACACGACGGCCAACGCGCTCAAGGACGGCGCCATCCAGGTCGGCAACGTGTTCACCACCGACCCGAAGATCGTCCAGTTCAAGCTCGTCCCGCTGGCCGACCCGAAGGGCGTCTTCGGCGCGCAGAACGTCACCCCGCTGGTCAACAAGGCCGGGGTGGGGCCGACGGCGACGGCCGCGCTCAACGCGGTGTCGGCCAAGCTCGACACGACCGGGCTGACGGCGCTGACGAAGCGCGTGTCGGTCGACAAGGAGGACCCGTCCGCGGTGGCCAAGGACTGGCTGAAGGCCAACGGGCTGGGCTGACGGATTGCGGGCGACCGCCGACAGATGACGGGTAACAGGTAACAGCTGACAGATAACAGATTTCAACATCTGTTATCTGTCAGCTGTTCGCCGCCCACCGTTACCCCAGCCTGAGGGCCTTCCCTCCCGCGCCGCGAACATGACAGTGTGACGCCATGCGCACTCGTCTCCTCGCCGCCACCCTCACGGCTTTCGCCGCGGTGAGCCTCGCCGCGTGTTCCAGCTCCGGCTCGACTTCCGCCTCGGGCTCCGGAGCGGGCACCGGCACCTCAACGTCCGCGGCTGCCTCCCCCACTTCGGCCGCCGCCTCCGCCACCGCGACCCCCGCCCCCGGAGCCACCCCGCCCGCGGACGCCTCGACGGGCTCCGCCGCCGGGGACGCGTCCGGAGGTTCGGGCGCGACCGGCGGTTCGGGTACCGCGGGCGGGTCGGCGCCGGCCAAGCCCGCGCCGCCCACCGACGCCGGAATGCCCGCCAAACCGGGCACCGACGTCACCGCCAAGCTGGTCGCCGCGCTGGACGCGATCGACCCGGCGATCGTCGGCGGCAAGCCCGACCAGGCCATCGACCGGGCCCGCAGCCAGTGCCAGTCGATGTACCAGTTCCCCAAGGACAAGGCGAAGCTGGTCGAACTGGCCGACCAGCGCTTCACCACCCCCGACCACCCGCAGGGCTTCGGGCCGGACAAGGCCGCGAAGATCAACGAGGCGCTGCGCACGACCCTCTGCCCGCCGCCGGCCTGACCCGGCGCGGCGCCCCCGCGCGCCCGGTGTCCTGAGCGCCGGGCCGCCGCGGCCGCGCGTCGTCAGCAGACGCGCGGCCGTGGCACCTCGGACACCCACACCCAAGTGCCCTACCGGAAGCGGGAGCTGGACACCGGACCACTCGTGCGGCAGCGGTCGCGCGGGCCGTCCAGCCAGCGTTCGCGCACGGCGCGGGCGAAGGCCGCCAGCGCCTCGTCCGGGTCGGACGGGGTCTCGCCGTCGCCGCCGTCCGGGGCCGGGTCGGCGGCCAGGATCTCGGCCGTCAGCTCCTCGGCCGGGCGCTCGTCCGGCTCGTTGCCGAGCATCCGCCACGGCGGGGCGACGGTCTGGCCGAGCAGGCCACTCACGTCCGCGGTGACCGGCGGCGTGTCGGTCCAGCAGGTCGCGTGCTCGTACAGCACCTCGCCCGCGGAGCGCGTGCGCAGCGCCGTCAGCGTTTCCGGGCCGATGCCCTCGACGTCGCTCAGGTCGTAGGCCACGACCACGGTGTCCCCGGTGCCCGGCTGGTACGGCCGGGCGGGCAGGCCGAGCAGCTCGGCGGCGGCGAGGCCGAGGGCCCGGTCGGCCCGGCCCGGCAGCAGCGAGACCGACTGCGGGCGCACACCGGCGGCGTCCAGGAGCAGGCGAAGCCGCTCCAGCCCGTGCCGGCACAGGCCGTAGGAGTCCTGGAGGAAGGCGTAGCGGCCGGTCATTCCCGCCGTGAACCCGTACGGGGAGAGGGTGGCGAGCAGGCCGCCGGTGAGGGCGAAGTGCCAGCCGCGCAGGTCCTGACGGTTCAACAGGTCCGTGGTGGACGCGGCGGCCTCGACGGTGTCGGCCCGGCCGAGGGCGCGGCGCACGCGGTCGGCGGCGGGGCGCCACTGGTCGTCGGGGGCGGAGAGCCGGTCGAGGGTGGTGCGGGCGGTGGTCCGGTCTCCGGCCATCAGGGCGTTGTAGGCGAGGAGGTAGCGCTCGGGCCAGTCCCGGAGGACGGACTCGTGGGCTTGCAGGGCGGTGACGGCCTCGGCGTGCCGTTCCTCGTCCTCCAGGGCGGAGACGAGTTCGGCGAGGATCGGCAGGCGGTTGTCGGGGCCGGGCTTGCTGCGGCCGAAGAGGCCGCGCTTGGTCTTCTCGCCCTCGCGGACCTCGGCGGTGGCGATGCGCAGGGCCTCGGCGAGCGCGGGTGCGGCGAGGAAGGCGGCGCCGCGTTCGACGCAGGCGTAGCCGTACTTGTAGAGGGCGACGGCGTCGGGGGTGCCGGCCCCGGTGGCGCTCCCGGCGGTTTCCCCGCTCGCGGTGGCGAGGCGGGCGGCGGCCTCGGCCAGGTCGTCGAAGCCGCTGCCGGCGGCCAGCCGCTGGACCAGCGGGGCTACCTGGGCGGCGGGCACGTCCTCGGCGAGGGCGCGCAGTTCGCGCAGGACGGCCTGCGGGTCGCCGGCTTCCAGGTGGCGCCAGGCTTCGTCCAGCGAGGGGGTCGTCACAGGGCTGTTCCTCCGGGGTGGGTGTGGTGCCGTGTCGGGCGTCCTGTCGGACAAGGGTCCGATCCTCCCGGACGGGGTTCGGTGTCCACAATCCAATAACCGGCCCTGGGTCCGGCCGCCCGCCTTCGGCGGCTCCCGACGGCGGCCGGGGCCGTGCGGTGACGAACCGCAAGGCACCTTGACAGAGAAGTGGTCTAGTCCAACCATAAGCATGTCGATCCGAGCGGGATGCACTGTGGGGGTGTGACCACCGGCGGCCGAGGCACCGCCCTGCCCTGTTCCGCTCCCCCCCCGAACCCGCCCGGCGCGCGCGTCCGCACCACCCGCACCGCCGTTCGCCGCCGCGCGAGTCCGCGGACACCGCCTGCCCCGAGCACGCCGCCCCGCTCCCCGCCGCGCTACCCGTACGTCCCTGCGCCGCCCCAACGTCCTGCCCCACCATGTCTGTTGGAGAATCGATGCGTCTACGCAGAACCATCCAGGCGGCCCTGACGGCCTGTGCCACGCTGGCCGCCTCGGCCGGCCTCGTCGCCGCCGGGACGGGCTCCGCCCAGGCCGCGACCCCGCTCCCCAGCCGGGTCTTCGCCCCCTACTTCGAGTCCTGGACCGGCCAGAGCCCCGCCACGCTGGCCGCGCAGTCCGGCGCCAAGTACCTGACGATGGCCTTCCTCCAGGCCTCCGCGAAGGGCTCGTGCACCCCGTACTGGAACGGCGACACCTCGAAGCCCGTCTCCTCCTCGACCTTCGGCGCCGACATCGCCACCATCCGTGCCAACGGCGGGGACGTGATCCCGTCCTTCGGCGGCTACACGGCCGACCACAACGGCACCGAGATCGCGGACAGTTGTACCGACGTCAACCAGATCGCGGCCGCCTACGAGAGCCTCGTCACGACGTACGACATCAGCCGGATCGACCTCGACATCGAGGACAACTCGCTCACCGACTCGGCGGGCATCGACCGCCGCAACAAGGCGATCAAGCTGGTGCAGGACTGGGCCGCGGCCAACGGCCGTTCCGTCCAGTTCTCGTACACGCTGCCGACCACCACGAGCGGACTGGCCGACAACGGACTCTCCGTGCTGCGGAACGCGATCGGCAACAACGCGCGGATCGACGTCGTCAACATGATGACCTTCGACTACTACGACGGCGCCACCCACGACATGGCCGCCGACACCCAGACCTCCGCGCAGGGCCTGTACAACCAGCTGGCCACGCTCTACCCCGGCAAGTCCCCGGCGCAGCTGTGGGGTTCGATCGGGATCACCGAGATGGTCGGCATCGACGACTACGGCGCGGCCGAGACGTTCACCGTGGCCAACGCGACGACCGTGTACAACTGGGCGGTGTCGAAGGGCCTCAACACGCTGTCCTTCTGGGCGCTCCAGCGCGACAACGGGGGCTGCCCGGGCACGGCCGGGAACGACTCGTGCTCCGGGATCGCCCAGAACGCCTGGGACTTCACGCACATCTTCGCGCCGTTCACGAGCGGCACGCCGACGACGAACGACTTCTCGGTGGCCGTCAACCCGAACTCCGGTACGGTGGCCGCCGGTTCTTCCACGTCGGCCTCGATCGCGACGGCCGTGACGTCGGGCTCGGCGCAGAGCGTCAGCCTCTCGGTGAGCGGCGCCCCGGCGGGCGTCACCGCCACCGTCACCCCCGGCAGCGTCACCGCCGGCACCGGCGCCACGCTCAGCGTCACGACGACGACGGCGGCCGCGGCCGGCACGTACCCGCTGACGGTGAAGGCGAGCGCTCCGTCCGGTACGCACACCGCCACCTACACGCTGACCGTCACCGGCAGCACTCCGCCTCCCGGCGGTCTGGCCAACGGCGGCCTGGAGAGCGGCAGCCTCGCCCCGTGGACCTGCCAGGGCGGGGGTGCCGTGGTGAGCACGCCGGTCCACTCCGGCTCGTACGCGCTGCAGGCCGCGCCGACCGAGAGCCAGACCGGCGAGTGCACCCAGACCGTCACCCTGAAGCCCAACACCAGCTACACGCTGAGCGGCTGGGTGCAGGGCAACTACGCCTACCTCGGCGTCAGCGGCGGGGCGAACGCCAGCACCTGGACCAACTCCGCCGGCTGGACGAAGCTGAGCATCCCGTTCACCACCGGCGCCACCGGCACCGTGACGGTCTACCTGCACGGGTGGTACGGGCAGGGGAACGTGTACGGCGACGACTTCGCGATCGGCTGACAGGGCCGACTGACGGATAGCGGGAAACGGATCACCGGTAACGGATAACAGCTGACAGATAACAGATGACAGATTTCAACATCTGTTATCTGTCAGCTGTTCGTCGTCCCCCGTCGGCCGCCGGCCGCCCCTCAGCCCGCCTGGCTCCCCGTACGCCCCGGGACCTCGGCCCGCGCCTGCCACGGCCGGCACAGCGCCACGTACGCCGCGCTCGCCAGCACCGCGCTCGACAGCACGACCACCGCCAGCAGCACCGCCGACGGCCGCCCGCCCAGGCTGCTCAGCGGTGCGACCAACGCCCCGCATAGGAAGTTGCCGGTCCCCAGCAGCGCCGAAGCCGTCCCCGCCGCCTGCGGCTCGACCAGACCGAGCGCCTGCGCCGCCGAGTTCGGCAGGATCATCCCCATGCTGCCCATCATCACGAACAGCGCCGGGCAGACCCCGATCAGCCCGAAGTCCCACACGGTCGTCACCAGCACCAGCGCCACGCCCGCGACCACCGCCAGGCCCAGCCCGGCCAGCATCAGCGCGCCCGCTGTGAAGCGCCGCGCCAGCACCCGCCCGTTGATCTGCGTCATCCCGACGATGGCCACCGAGTTCAGCCCGAACAGCAGGCTGTAGGTCTGCGGCGACACGTGGTAGACGTGCTGCAGCACCGTCGACGACCCGCTGATGTACCCGAACAGCGCCCCGAACCCGAACGTGCCCGTGAGCATCAGCCCGAGGAACGGCAGGTCGCGCAGCAGCCCGCCCATCGTCCGCAGGGTGGACCCGAACCCTCCGCCGTGCCGCGCCTGGGCGGGCAGCGTCTCGCGCAGCGCGCCGAACGCCACCAGCGCGAGCAGCAGCCCGAGCGCCGTCAGCGCCCCGAAGGTGCCGCGCCACGACGTCACCCGGAGCAGCTGCGCGCCGACGATCGGCGCGAGGATCGGCGCCAGCCCCGATATCAGGGTGATCGAGGCGAGGAACCGGAGCATCGCCACACCCTGGAAGCGGTCACGGGCGACGGCCCGTCCGATGACCAGTCCGGCGGCCCCGGCCGCGCCCTGGACGAACCGGGCGGCGATCAGCAGCGGCAGGTTGGGCGCGATCACGCACACCGTGCTGGCCAGGGTGTAGAGGACGAGCCCGGCGAGCAGTGGCGGGCGGCGTCCGAAGCGGTCGCTGAGCGGCCCGAACAGCAGCTGTCCGGCCGCCACCCCGAACATCGAGAACGTGAGGGTGAGCTGCACCGCGGCCGGATCGGCGGCGAGGTCGTCGGCGATCGCGGGCAGGCCCGGCAGGTAGAGGTCGGTGGTCAGCGGGCCGAGCGCGACCAGGCCCCCGAGCACGGCGACGGTGCCCCGGCCGGGACCCGCCGGGGCCGCCGAAGCGGCCGCAGTGGCCGCAGTGGCCGCAGCGGCTGGAGTGGCCGAATCGGCTGGAGCCCCGGCTGGGGCCGACGACAGGTCGGTGGTGGGGCCGGCGGCAGGGCCGGGCGTCTCGTCGGACGGGCCGGCGCTAGGGCCGGGGCCGGGGCCAGGCATGGGGCTCCCTTGCTGGACGGGCGGGACGGGGCGGGACGGGTTTGTCCACGCTCCGTCCTATCGCAGCCCGGCCCCGCTCCGACAGCGGGGGCACCGAACCGTTCACCCGTCCGCCCGGGGGCCCGTGCCTCAGCGCTTCTCGGGACGCTCCGCCCGCATGGCCGCCTGGACGGCGGCGCCGTCCTGCCAGGCGTAGAGCTGGTTGCCGGAGAGCATCACGTTGTAGTGCCCGCAGGTGCCGGTGGCCTTGCCCGCGACGCCGTCGGGGAACCAGCCCGCCTTGAGCGACACCGGCACCGGGTGCACCCCCTTGCCGGTCAGCCCGGTGGTGCAGCCGACGGGCAGCCGCCCCTCGGGGAGGGTGGCGCGCAGCAGGCGGTCGTCGCCGGTGGTCGACATCAGGTAGCGGACGGCGGAGGCGTTGTCGGGCAGCCAGCCGGGCATCGAGTGGCGGTCGGCCTTGGCCTCGCTGCCGGTGGCGTACGAGACCTGCTCCTGGTGGCGGCCGTCGTACCACTCGGACACGCGTGGGCCGATGACGACGGCGGCCACGGCGACGGCCATGCCCGTCCCGGCGACTCCGAGCGCGACCTTGCTCACGATGCCCTTCATGTCCGCCTGCCCTCTCCCTGTCCGGTTTCCGTGTCCGCTGTCGGTGCGGGTGTCGAGTGTTCCGTTCGGCCCGCGGTGTTCCCCCGGCCGGTGTAACCATCCTGGCCCGCGCCGGACGGCCGGGGCGTCACCACGAGGTCGCGATCACGCCTCCATCCCACGGGGTAGCCTCTCCACCTTCAGACGTACGTGCCGCCACCCGCGGTTTCGGGTGACGGGCGCCGCGCCGGCGGTGTGCGCCGGAGCGGTGCCGGGGTCCCGATAGAGCGTCACTCAAGTCCGGCCCGTGCGCAGCCCGGTGTGCTGCACCCGGGGCACCGGCCCCGTACCGTACACCCGTCAGACGGCGGCGGGCACCGGCCGGGAGACGGGGAACGGGCGGCCGTCGAGGGTCCAGTGCGAGTCGATCGGGCGCAGCAGGGAGGCGTACACCTGGGCGGCGACGTCGGGGTGGCGGATCTCCCCGGTGGGCGGGCCGGCGGGGATGCCGTGGCCGGCGCAGGCGACCCAGGCGGTGCGCTCCTCGGTGGTGCGGCCGCCGTGGCCGCCGGCGTCGACGTGGCCGTGGTCGGTGACGACGATGACGGTCCACTGTTCGTCGGCGTGGGTGGCGCGGCCGCGGACGGCGTCGAGGAGGCGGCCGAGGCGTTCGTCGGCGTTGCGCATGGCGGCGCGGTACTCGTCGCCGCAGCCGAGGAAGTGGGCGGTCTCGTCGACGGCGCCGAGGTAGACGAAGGAGGCTTCGGGGTCGGCGGTGGCGAGGACGTGGACGGCCTCGCGGGTGACCTCCTCGTCGACGGTCTCCCAGGCTTCGGGGGTGTCCTCGGCGGGGGCGATGTAGGAGAGGCGGCCGGGGGCGCGGAAGAGGGGGCCGCCGGACTCGTTGATCATCAGCGGGTCCCAGCCGGCGGCGACGAAGGTGCGTCGGCGGTCGCCGCGGTTGAGGCGGGTGGCGAAGTCGGGGAAGACGTCGAGGCGGTTGCCGGCGAGGTGGTTGCCCCAGACGCCGTGCTTGGCGGGCTCGACGCCGGTGACGATGGTGGCCCAGCAGGGCCCGGACATGGTGGGGGTGGTGTCCGCGACGGTCACGGGCACGAGGAACCCGGCGTCGGCGACCTCCGTGAGCCGCGGCATCGGCACGTGCTCCAGGTAGTCGTACCGGACGCCGTCGATGCCGACGACGAGCACGCGGGGGCGGGGCCACGGGGCAGCGGTCATGAGGGTTCCTTTCGGTCGTGCGCATCCGGCGCGCGCCCGCCGAGGGCGCTGCCGACCGCGCCATGGTTCACCGCTCGCCGTACCGGTTGGTGTCCGGTCACCGAACGGGCGGTGTCCGTGGGGTGTCGGGCGATTGTCCTTGCACCCCGCCGGTCGGCGGGGGTCGGAGGTCGGGGGCGGTCGACGGCGGTCGGCGGCGGGCGACGGCGGGCGGCGGGCGTCAGGCCTGCGGCCGGAACTCGTGGACGACCTCGATCCGGCCGACGATGTGCCGGTTGAACTCGGCCAACTCCTCTTCCGGCACCCAGAGTTCGAGGATGGTCCGGCCACCCGCCCGCTGGACGGGGTAGCGGGCGAGGAACTCCGTCTCGACCTCGAAGCGGGTGACGTAGCCGACGCCGGAGGCCGGGACGTTCCAGTCGCGGGCGATCCGGACCGCGTAGTCCTCGTTCAGGACGGGGTAGAAGATCGGCTGCTCGGGCAGGCGGGGCGGCCAGGCGCGCCAGTCGGCGGCCTCGACCAGGGCCAGTTCCTCGGGGCCGGTCGGGCGCCAGAGGGTCGTGGTGGCGGTCAGGGCGCTCGGTGTGGTCGAGGCGCTCGCCGTGGTCGGGGCGCCCTGCGTGGTCGGGGCGCCCTGCGTGGTCTGGCCGTTCATGGCAGGGGACGGTAGCCGAGCCCGCCCGGGCCCGGCCACCGCGTTTCTCCCGCCCGCCACCGGCTCACCGGGCGTCAGCGGTAGGCGGACTCCCCGGTGATGGCCTCGCCGAGCACGAGCGTGTGGATCTCGCTGGTGCCCTCGTAGGTGAGCACCGACTCCAGGTTGTTGGCGTGCCGCAGCACCGGGTACTCGGTGGTGATGCCGTTGGCGCCGAGGACGGTCCGCGCGCTGCGCGCGATCTCCAGCGCGGTGCGGACGTTGTTGAGCTTCCCGAAGCTGATGTGCGCCGGACGGGCGGCGCCCTCGTCCTTGAGCCGGCCGATCCGCAGCGCGACCAGGTACGACTTCTCCACCTCCAGCATCATCTCGACCAGCTTCTGCTGGGTCAGCTGGAAGCCGGCGATGGGGCGCTCGAACTGGATGCGGGTCTTCGCGTAGTCCAGGGCCGCGGTGTAGCAGTCGCGGGCGGCGCCGACGGTGCCCCAGAGGATGCCGTAGCGGGCCTCGTTGAGGGAGGACAGCGGGCCGCGCAGGCCGACGACCCCGGGCAGCACGGCGTCGGCCGGCAGCACGATGTCGTCGAAGGCCAGCTCGCTGGTGACGGAGGCGCGCAGGGACAGCTTGCCGTGCACGTCGGTGGCGGTCAGGCCGCGGGTGCCGCGCTCCACGAGGAAGCCGCGCACGCCCTCCTCGGTCTGCGCCCACACGACGGCGACGTCCGCGATGCTGCCGTTGGTGATCCACATCTTGCTGCCGGACAGCACCCAGTCACCGCCCTCGCCGCCCTTGCGCACCGCCCGGGTGCGCATGTTGGCCGGGTCGGAGCCGAAGTCCGGCTCGGTGAGGGCGAAGCAGCCGATCAGCTCGCCGGCCGCCATGCCGGGCAGCCAGCGCTGCTTCTGCTCCTCCGAGCCGAAGGCGTGGATCGCGCGCATGGCGAGCGATCCCTGCACGGAGACGAAGCTGCGCAGCCCGGAGTCGGCGGCCTCCAGCTCCATGCACGCGACGCCGTAGGCGACCGCGCTCGAACCCGTGCAGCCGTACCCGTCGAGGTGCATGCCGAGCACACCGAGCGCGCCGAGCTCGGGGGCCAGTTCGCGGGCCGGGAACACCCCGCGCTCGAACCAGTCGCCGATGTGCGGGCGGATCCGCTCGTCGGCGAACCTCCGGACGGTGTCGCGGATGAGCCGCTCCTCGTCGGTGAGGAGATCGCCGACGGCGAGCAGGTCGGCCGGGTCGATCCGGGTCGGCTTCGTCATCGAAGCTCCTTGGGGTCTCGGGGTCTCGGTAGTCTCGGCGGGATGACGGGATACCGGGGAGTATTCCGCACCCGGCGGGGCGGCGGGCGGGCGCGAGCGAGTGAGGAAAGCGACATGTCCGGTGGCGGGTACGTGGTCGGCGAGGTGACCGCGGAGGAGCTGCGCGGCGCGGCGGACGAGATGGCGGGACTGCTGGTGGAGACCGTCCACGGTGGCGCGTCGGTCGGGTTCCTGGCACCACTGGAGGCCGCTGAGGCCGCGCGGTGGTGGCGGGCGCTCGTGCCGGACGTGGCGGACGGGCGACTGGTGGTGTGGGCGGCGCGGGCGGAGGCCGACGGGCGGCTCGCCGGGACGGTGCAGCTACGGCCGGCGACGACCGCGAACGGGCGGCACCGGGGCGAGGTCGCGAAGCTGATGGTGCACCCGGCGGACCGCGGGCACCGGCTGGCCGGGCGGCTGCTGGCGGCGCTGGAGGAGCGGGCGGCGGAGCTGGGTCTGCGACTGCTGGTGCTCGACACCGAGACAGGCAGCCCGGCCGAGCGGATGTACGAAGCGGCGGGCTGGAACCGGGTCGGCGAGGTGCCGGACTACGCCACCGACCCGGCGGGCGCGCCGTGCTCGACAACGGTGTTCTTCAAGGCGGTGGGGGCGGGCGGGAGGTGACGGGTGGGGCGAACAGATAACAGATAACAGCGAACAGATTTCGAAATCTGTCATCTGTCATCTGTTCGCTGTTATCTGTTCGCCGTCACTCGTCACCGGGCGACGGTCAGCCCACCCCGCACAGCCGCAGCACCGCGGTCGTCGCCGCGCCCGCCACGACGACGGCCGGGAACGGCGCACGACGCAGGGCGAGGACACCCGCGACCAGGACGCCCGCCGGCCGGGCCCACCCCGCGAAGCCATGGCCCTGAGTGAGCGCACCCGTGGCGACCAGGGCAACCAGCAGGACGGACGCGGCCACGGCCAGCAAGTGCCGGAGTCGCTCGGACAGTTCGATCCGGTGCCCGAGCAGCGGCCCGGCAAGACGGTAGGCGTACGTACCGGCGGCCAGCAGCAGCACGGCATACAGCGGCATCAACGGACTTCCTCCTTAACGGCGTTGGACCGGTTCTCCACGGCGACCACACCCTCGACCCCTGCCGCCCGAGACTCCCCCACCACCGAGGACTTCCCCGCGAACAGCAGCCCGACGAGCGACAGCAGCACCGGCAGCCCGGCCGGCAGGTAGGGCGTCGCCGCCACCGCGACCACCGCTCCCGCCACCGCGGCCGCGCGCGTCCGACGGTCGTCGAGCGTGGGCAGCACGAGGGCGAGCAGCACCGCCGGGAAGGCGGCGTCGAGGCCGAGCGCGTCCGTGTCGCCGATCAGCCCGCCCGCGGCCGCGCCGAGCACGACGGAGACGTTCCACACCACGAACAGCGCGACCCCGCACAGCCAGAACGCGGCCCGCCGGCGCCGCCCGTCCGACTGCCGCAGGACGAACGCGGCACTCTCGTCCGTGATGAGCTGGGCACCGAACAGCCGTCGCCACCACGGGCCTTCGAGCACGTCGGCGACGGTGAAGCCGAACGGCAGCAGGCGGGCGTTGAGCACCAGCCCGGTGGCGACGGCCGCGAGCGCACCGCCGCCGGACAGCACCACACCCACGGCGGCGAACTGGGACCCGCCCGCGAAGACGAGAAGGGACATGACGACCGGCACCCAGAGCGGCAGGCCGCCGGAGACGCTGATCGCACCGAAGGAGGCGCCGACGAGGGCGTCGGCCAGGCAGACCAGAGCGATGTCACGGACGGTGGCAGACTCCAGTGTTCGAAAGAGCGAACGCATGTCCATTAGAATGAACCCAGGCCAGCCGTTCGTCAAGGCGAACCCTTGGACCGCCACACCGAACGCCAGGTCCTGGGAGCCGGGGAACCAGGAAGCTCGGGAGCCCAGGAGCCAGGGAGCCGGACATGGGAGCATGGCGCGGCCGACAAGGCAGACGGGACCGCAGGAGGCGCGAGGAAGCGTGAGTGGACAACATGAGTGACCCGACCCCCAACCCCGCCCCTTCCGCCGGATCCGGGACGGCCTCCGGCGCGGGCTCCCCCCTGGGCTCCGGCACGGAGCTGATCGGCCTGATCGCCGCATCGATCCGGCGCGAGCGCGAGCGCAGCGGCCTGTCGATGGCCGAGCTGGCCCGACGGGCGGGCATCGCCAAGTCCACGCTCTCGCAGCTGGAATCGGGGTCGGGCAACCCGAGCGTGGAGACCCTGTGGGCGCTCGGCGTGGCACTGAACGTCCCGTTCAGCCGGCTCGTCGACCCGCCGCGCCCGGCGGTGCGGGTGATCCGGGCGGGCGAGGGCCCCGTCACGCACTCGGAGCGGGCCGACTACGCGGCCACCGTGCTGTCGTCCTGCCCGCCGAACGCCCGGCGCGACATCTACCGCATCGAGGCGCAGCCGGGCGAGACCCGGGCCTCCGACCCGCACATGCCCGGCACGGTCGAGCACGTGATGCTGGGAGCGGGCCGGGCGCTGGCCGGGCCGACGGAGGCCCCGGTGGAGCTGGGCCCGGGCGACTACGTGAGCTACCCGGGCGATGCCCCGCATGTGTTCCGCGCGCTCGCCCCGGACACCCTGGCGGTGATCGTCATGGAACACATCTGACGCACCCGATGGATCGTCGATGGCCGACCGTTCGGAGTCGGCTACGTCAACAGGCCGTCCAGGAAGGGGTTTCCGAAGACCCGGTGGGGGTCGTGCCGGTTCAGGACGGCCACCGCCTCGTCCCAGCCCGGCCCGCCGCCGTCGCGCAGGCTCGCGGGGATGACCCGGCCGAGCAGGTCCGGGTCGGACCAGGCCGCGTCGGCGGTGTACGCCCAGCCCTTGGACCACTCCACGCGCAGGCCGGCCCGGGTGCCGTCGAAGGTGCGCAGCAGCCACTGTTCGAGGTCGCGGGCGAAGCGTTCGAGGCCCGGGGTGCCGGGGAAGGCCAGGACGTCGAGCCAGACGGCGGTGTCCCACTCGGGGCGGTCCGGGCGCGGGCGCAGCGCGGAGAGCAGGGGCGGCCGGGCGCCGGGGACGTCCGCGTAGGCGGGGTCATCCAGGCCGGTGACGCGGATCTCGACCGCGCCGTTCACCGGGAACTCGCCGCGCGCCTGGTAGTCGGCGAGCAGCTTCCGGTACTGGGCGGCGAATTCGCTGACGACCCACTGCAGGTCGGCGCGCTTGCAGAGGATCGCGTAGCCGTTGGCGGTGACCCGCAGGGTGGTGGGGCGCACGTACTGGAGGAGGGTGCGGGAGGGGCCCCACAGGTCCGAGCGCAGCCCGGCGGCGAGGAGGTGGGTGAGGAGGTCGCCGGTGAGCAGGTCGCGCAGCAGCCCGCCCGAGAGGAGGACGTCCGTGAGGTCGCCGGTGAGTCCCACTTTGGCGACGAGGTACTGGAGTTGGCCGAAGAGCGGGGCCGACGCCCAGGCACCGGAGACGATCTGGCCGGCGAGCCGGGCGACGGGTTCCGGGACGTTGTCCGAGAACGGGTAGTTGTAGGGCTGGTCGACGGCGCGGGCGGCGAGCGGTTTGGCCGGGGCGACGCTCCAGGTCTTGAGCCAGGGGTACTCGGTGTAGGCGAACCAGATGGCCTCGGCGCGCCCGTCGCGGTCGACGAAGTCGGCGAAGGTGCGCGGTGGGCCGCCGCCGAGCAGGCCGCCCAGGAGTCCGCCGCCGCCGGTGTCGCCGGGACGGGCGAAGAGTTCGCTCGCCGGGATGTCGAGGCGGCTGACACAGCGCAGCGGCCGGTCGGCGCCGGCCCGCAGGACGACCTCGGTGAGGAACGCCCGGCCGAGGTGGACCAGGAAGGCGGCGCTGTCGGCCTCGGAGCGGTCGAACGTGCGCAGGGCGTAGCGGCCGGTGGCCGGGTCGAGGACGACGGCGGTGAGCCGGGTGACCTGGTTGCTGACCGATCCGTAGCCGTGCCCGTCCTGGCGGGTCTCCCCGACTGCCGGGACGGCGGTGCCGTGGCCGCCGATGGCGAGGACGCCGCCGACGGTGAGCTCGCCGGGCGCCGGGCAGGCGGTGAGGCCGAGGCCCCGGCCGGCCAGGTGGGCGAGCAGGTCCTCCATGGTGGCGCCGGTCTGGACGCGCACGGTGGTCGGTGAGTCGGCCGTGATCGCGGTGAGGTGGCGGCTCGTGTCGACCAGGAGGACGCGGGCGCTGTCGGGGGTGCCGTTGGCGACGGTGAGCGGCGCCCAGGTGTGGCGGTAGCCGGTGGCGCGCAGGCGCCAGCCGTTGGCGTGCGCCCAGTCGGCGAGGGCGGGGACCTCCTCCGGGGTGCGGGGGGCGCACGTCCACAGCTGGTCGGTGCGGATCTCTCCGGACCAGTTCTGGAAGACCCGCTGGTACAGCTCGGTGCCGGCGGGCAGCCCGGGCGGGACGGGCGTGGCGGCATCGGCGCTGTCCGGGCCGACGGTGCCGCGCAGCAGCCAGGCCCCCGCGCCGAGCGCCGCGGACGCGCCGAGCATCTGCCGCCTGGTCAGGCCGCCGCCGTGCGCTCGTGCCCCGTCGGCGGAGCCCGGATCCGCCGCCCGCACCGCTTCGCCGTCCCGACCGCCGCCGGCTCCGCGCCACCGTCCTGTGGTCAACCGTCCCGCCCCCTGAGCTCGTCGCCCGGGTGTCCGTCGTCGGCCCCGGGTCCGGGCAGGAGCGTACGAAGTGGCGGACGGCCGTTTGAAGCGTTCCAGCCGATCATTCACCCGTACGAGTGATCATGGCTCATGCCGATGCGCGGCCGGGGCCGCCGGAGTGGCCCGGGGCCCGTCAGCGCGGCGAGGGCGGGCCCGGGGCCCGTCAGCGCGGCGCGGCGAGGGCGGCCTCCGCGTAGCGCTGCCACTGCCCGGCCGCCGATTCGGGAAGGCAGACCCAGTCCTTCATCGGCCGCCCGTCCGCCGGGTCGAAGAGGTGCGCCCCCTGCGTCGCGAGGGCCTCCGCGTGCTCGGCCGAGTCGCGGCCGAGGCGGCAGACCAGTTCGCCGCTGTGCAGTCCGGCGAAGGCCTTGCCGTTGACGTCCTTCAGGCAGGGCATGCCGAACATCTTGCTCCGGTGGGCGCCGCGCGGCGCCAGTTCGTCGGCGATGGCCTCGTAGCGGGCGGTGGCGCCCTGGTCGTTGGTCATGCGGCTCATAGTGGCGTGCCGGCGTGCGGCTGACCAGCCGTGCCGGAGCGCGACCCCGGTTCCGTCCTGCCTAGCCCTCTACCTGGATGGCCGCCCGCCGAAGCCTCTTGTCGGGCCATCGGACGACCGCATACGTTGATCTTTTCCGCCTCGCGCCCGGGAGCACCGCCATGCCCGCATCCCTGACCGTCGCCGTCGCCCAACCCGTCTGCGAGGAGCCCGGCCGGCCGGACACCGTCTCCGGCAACGCCGCCCGGCACGCCGCGGCCGTCCAGGAGGCCGGAGCGCGGCTCGTGGTGTTCCCCGAGCTGTCGCTGACCGGCTACGACCTCACCGCCCCGGCCCTCGACCCGGCGGACGCGCGGCTCGCACCGCTGATCGCCGCCTGCGCCGAGACCGGCGCCACCGCGCTGGCCGGGGCCCCGGCCGCGGACGCCGACGGGCGCGAATACATCGTGACCATGGCGGTCACCGGCGAGGGGGTCTCCGTCGTCTACCGGAAGATGCGGCTGCACGGCGAGGAGCTGAACCGTTTCACCGCCGGGGACGCACCCGTCGTCCTGGAGCTGGACGGGGTCAGGCTCGGCCTCGCGATCTGCGCGGACGCCGCCGATCCCACGCACGCCGAGGAGACGGCGGCCCTCGGCATCGACGCCTACGTCGCGTCCACCCTCTACGGCCCCTCACCCGAATCCGCAGCCCGCCGCGACGAGCACCTCGGGGCCAGGGCCGCCGCCCACGGCGTCTGGAGCGTCCTCTCCACCAGCGCCGGGGCCAGCGGCGACTTCCCGGCCACCTCGGGCGGCTCGGGCTTCTGGGCACCGGGCGGCGCACCGGTCGCCCAGGCCGGCACCGCGCCCGGCGGCCTGGTCCGCGCCGAACTGCCGTAACCCCCGGGGGTGAACGCGCGGGCCACCGGAAATACCCGGGGCCCGCGCGCGGCTGTCAAGATCGGAGACCGGGACGGGGACGCCGTTCGGGACCGTTCAGGAGGTGCAGCACGCGATGGGTGATCAGCAGGGCCACGGACAGCGGGCCGACCAGAACCACCGGGGCCACCAGGCCGGCCAGGTCCACGAGGCCGGGCAGGAGTACCGCGTCGAGCACGACTCGATGGGCGAGGTCCGCGTGCCCGCGGCCGCCAAGTGGCAGGCGCAGACGCAGCGAGCGGTGGAGAACTTCCCGGTGTCCGGGCAGCGCCTGGAGCGCGCGCACATCGCCGCGCTGGCCCGGATCAAGGCCGCGGCGGCACGGGTGAACGCCCGGCTCGGCGTGCTGGACGAGGAGACGGCGGCGGCCATCGCGGCGGCGGCCGAGGAGGTCGCGGAGGGCCGCTGGGACGGCGAGTTCCCGGTGGACGTCTTCCAGACCGGCTCGGGCACCTCGTCCAACATGAACGCGAACGAGGTCATCGCGACCCTCGCCGCCGAGCGGCTGGGCCGGCCGGTGCACCCGAACGACCACGTCAACGCCAGCCAGTCGTCCAACGACGTGTTCCCGTCCTCGATCCACATCGCCGCCACCGCCGCCGTCACGCACGACCTGATCCCCGCGCTGGAGCACCTGGCCGAGGCGCTGGAGCGCAAGGCCGCCGAGTTCGCGCAGGTGGTCAAGTCGGGCCGCACGCACCTGATGGACGCCACGCCCGTCACGCTGGGCCAGGAGTTCGGCGGCTACGCCGCCCAGGTGCGGCACGGTCGCGAGCGGCTGCTGGCCACGCTCCCCCGGGTCGCCGAACTCCCCCTCGGCGGCACGGCGGTGGGCACGGGCATCAACACCCCGCCCGGCTTCCCGGCTGCCGTGATCGAGGAGGTGGCCCGCGCCACCGACCTGCCGCTGACCGAGGCCCGCGACCACTTCGAGGCACAGGGCGCGCGCGACGCCCTGGTCGAGCTGAGCGGTCAGCTGCGCACCGTCGCGGTCGGGTTCACCAAGATCGCGAACGACCTGCGGTGGATGGGCTCGGGCCCGCGCACCGGCCTCGGCGAGATCAACCTGCCGGACCTCCAGCCCGGTTCGTCGATCATGCCGGGCAAGGTGAACCCGGTGCTGCCCGAGGTGGTGCTGATGGTCGCGGCACAGGTGGTCGGCAACGACGCGACGGTCACGCTGGCCGGCGCGAGCGGCAACTTCGAGCTGAACGTCATGCTCCCCGTCATCGCCCGCAACGTGCTGGAGTCGGTGCGGCTGCTCGCCAACAGCGCCCGGCTGCTGGCCGACCGCACGGTGGACGGCATCACCGCCAACGTCGAACGGGCCCGGGAGTACGCCGAGTCGTCGCCGTCGGTGGTCACCCCGCTGAACCGGTACATCGGGTACGAGGAGGCGGCGAAGGTCGCCAAGCAGGCCCTGGCGGAGCGCAAGACCATCCGTCAGGTGGTGCTGGAGCGCGGGTACGTGGAGGAGGGGAAGCTCACCAAGGAGCAGCTGGACGAGGCGCTGGACGTGCTGCGGATGACGCGTCCGTAGCGGGGGCCGTCACGGACGGGTGCGGCGACGGGCTCGGCGGCGCTTGCCCGTACGGCGGGCGTGCGGCCGGTGTACGTGCGGCCGGTGTGCGCCGGGGCGCGGAGGGCGGCGGGCCGCCGGTCCGTGCCCCGGACGCGGGCTGCGGGGAAGGTCAGCCCTTGGCGCGGCCGGCCCGGCCGAGTCGCATCGCTGCTCCGTTCGACGTGATCGTGGCCATCGAGATCGCCGCGAGGCCGAGCAGGAACATCACGGCGCCGACGATGACGCAGGTGACGATGTTCTTGCCGTGCGCGACCGATCCGGAGACGGCCCAGGGGGAGATGATCGTCCAGATGCCGAGCGCCGCGGCCGCCCAGGCCCGCGCGTGGGTGCGCTCGTAGGCCGACCCGTAGCCCGCCATCAGCAGGGTGTAGGCCAGACCCACGATCAGGCAGGTCACGGTGAGGGTGCTGAAGGCGGTGAAGCCGACGATCCAGGGCGATGCGGCCAGGAACAGGCCCGCCAGCACGGCCAGGGCCTCGATGCCCTGGGCGCGCGGGGTCGAGGTGACCCGCTCGTAGTGTTCGCGTAGTTCGACGATGTCCGGATGGTGCTCCATGCCCATCGGGGTGTGGGTTGACACCGATACCACCTCCTGTGGTTCGGATCGTGGAAGGCGCTTGCCCCGTACCCATTCTGGCGCTTCTCGAACGTTTTGCACCTAATAGTCCGAAAAGGTCGATAACCATCCGATCACGGCGGTGACCTGCGTCTCACCGCTCCGGCGCGCCATTGCCTATGCAACTCGTTGCATAGCAGGATGCGGGGCATGGCACTGGAGCACGCGATCCTCGTCTCACTGCTGGAGCAGCCCGGCTCCGGCTACGAGCTGGCCCGGCGCTTCGACCGCTCGATCGGCCGCTTCTGGACCGCCACCCACCAGCAGATCTACCGGGTGCTGCGGCGCATGGAGGCGGACGGCTGGATCGCCGCCGAGGAGATCGCCCAGGACGGCCGGCCGGACAAGAAGGTCTACTCGGCGGCCGGGCCCGGCCGGGCCGCGCTCGCGGACTGGCTGCGCGAACCGGTCGAGCCGGAGACCGTCCGGCACGAGCTCGCGGTGAAGATCCGCGCCGCCGCCTTCGACGACCCGGCCGCGCTGATCTCCGAGGTCGAGCGCCACCGCGACGGCCACGCCGCCCTGCTCACCCGCTACCTGCACGGCGAGCAGCGCGACTTCCCCGACCTCACCTCGCTCGACACCGCTCAGGAACTCCAGCACGTGGTGCTGCGCGGCGGCATCGAGTACGAGCGGATGACCCTCGCCTGGCTGGACGACGTGCTCACCACCCTGCACCGCCTCGTCGCCGACGGCACCGGCCCTGACGACGCGACAGGCAACGGGGAGCGGACGGCGGCGAACAGATGACGGCCGACAGATGACAGAAGACAGATAACAGAGTTTGAAATCTGTTATCTGTTATCTGTCCGTCGTCGGCCGTCGACCGCCCTCCCGCGCCGCCCCTGGCCCCACCCCACAGCCACCCCACAGCCACCCCACAGTCACTCCACACCCTCGACCCCCGGGAGCCCGTGATGCTCTTCAACCCGCGTACCTACGACCCCGCGCAGTTCGACGAGCCGACCCGCCGGCTGCTGCGCGCGACCGTCGACTGGTTCGAGTCGCGCGGCAAGAAGGCGCTCATCGACACCTACATCGACCGCACCTGGTACGGCGACTTCCTCGAATTCGCCGCCAAGGAGGGCCTGTTCGCGGAGTTCCTGACCCCCTCCGCCGCCGACCCGGACAAGCGCTGGGACACCTCCCGGATCGCCGAGCTGAACGAGATCCTCGGCTTCTACGGCCTCGGCTACTGGTACACCTGGCAGGTCACCATCCTCGGCCTCGGCCCGGTGTGGCAGAGCGAGAACGAGGCCGTCCGCGCCCGCGCCGCCCGCCTCCTGGCGGAGGGTCACGTCATGGCCTTCGGCCTCTCCGAGCGCACCCACGGCGCCGACATCTACTCCACCGACATGATCCTCACCCCGGACGGCGAGGGCGGCTTCACCGCGACGGGCCCGAAGTACTACATCGGCAACGGCAACGTCGCCGGCCTGGTCTCGGTGTTCGGCCGCCGCTCGGACGTCGAGGGCCCCGAGGGCTACGTCTTCTTCGCCGCCGACAGCCGCCACGAGGCGTACCACCTGGTCAAGAACGTCGTGAACAGCCAGATGTACGTCAGCGAGTTCCGGCTGGAGGACTACCCGGTGCGCGCCGAGGACGTGCTGCACACCGGCCAGGCCGCGTTCGACGCCGCGCTGAACACCGTCAACGTCGGCAAGTTCAACCTGTGCACGGCGTCGGTCGGCATCTGCGAGCACGCCATGTACGAGGCGGTCACGCACGCCCACAACCGCGTCCTGTACGGCCGCAAGGTCACCGACTTCCCGCACGTGCGCCGCGAGTTGACCGACGCGTACGCCCGCCTCGTGGCGATGAAGCTGTTCAGCGCGCGGGCCGTGGACTACTTCCGCACCGCCTCCCCCGAGGACCGCCGCTACCTGCTCTTCAACCCGATGACCAAGATGAAGGTCACCACCGAGGGCGAGAAGGTCATCGACCTCATGTGGGACGTCATCGCGGCCAAGGGCTTCGAGGCGGACACCTACTTCGACAAGGCCGCCAAGGACATCCGCGGCCTGCCGAAGCTGGAGGGCACCGTCCACGTCAACCTGGCGCTGATCCTCAAGTTCATGGCCAACTACCTGTTCGCCCCGGCCGATTACGCGCCCGTGCCGACCCGCAAGGACGCCGCCGACGACGTCTTCCTGTTCCACCAGGGCCCCGCCCGCGGCCTCGGCGCGATCCGCTTCCACGACTGGCGCACCGCCTACGACCGGCACGCACACCTGCCGAACGTCGCCCGCTTCCGCGAGCAGGCCGACGGCTTCTGCGAGCTGCTGCTCACGCACGCACCGAGCAAGGAGCAGCAGGCGGACCTCGACTTCCTGCTGGAGATCGGCCAGTTGTTCGCGCTGATCGTCTACGGCCAGCTGGTGCTGGAGCAGGCCGAGTTGACCGGCCTGGAGGCGGACGTGCTGGACCAGGTCTTCGACGCGCTGGTCCGCGACTTCTCCGCGCACGCGACCGAGCTGCAGGGCAAGGCCTCGGCCACGGAGGAGCAGGCCGCCTGGGCGCTCGCGCACGTGCGTCGGCCGGTGGCCGACGCCGAGCGGGCCGCGAAGGTGTGGGCGCGCGTCGAGGCGCTGTCGGGCGCGTACGAGATGCAGCCGTAGTCCTGCGGACGGCTACGCAGGGCCCGGGGGTGCCGGTCGGCGGACCGGCACCCCCGGGTGCCCTCGCGGGCCGGCGGGGTCAACTCCCGTCGGCCGAGAGCGTCCAGAGCGCGTGGGCGATGGCGTCGGTCATCCGCCCCAGCGCGGTGTCGTCGATGTTGGCGCTGGTGTCGCACGCGGCGTGGTAGCAGGCGTCGAACGCCTGGCCCGCGGTGCCGCCCCACTTGGCGGCCTGGTCGGCCGTCTTGATGTAGTCGGCGCCGCTGAACAGCCCTCCGACACGGATGCCCGCATCCTGGAAGGGCGCGTGGTCGGAGCGGCCGTCGCCCTCGAAGTCCTGCTCGGTGGCGATGCCGCGGGCGGCGAACCAGTCGTGGAACAGGGCGTCCAGCGCCGGGTCCTGGCGGTAGGTGAAGTAGCCGGGGTTCGGCGAGCCGATCATGTCGAAGTTCAGGTACGTGTCGATCGACGAACGGTCGGCGGGGGAAAGGCCGTTGGCGTAGCTCCGGGAGCCGACCATGCCGTTCTCCTCGGCTCCCCACCATGCGAACCGGAGGTGCTTGGCGGGCTTGAGCCCGGCCCGCGAGACGGCCAGGGCGGTCTCCAGGATGCCCGCCGTGCCGGAGCCGTCGTCGTTGACGCCGGGGCCGGCCTGGACCGAGTCGAGGTGGGCTCCGGCCATCACGACGTGCGCGGAGTCGCCGGACGGCCAGTCGGCGATCAGGTTGGCACCGCCCGCGCCCCCGTCGTCGAACTGCTGGACGGCGGTGGTGAATCCGGCCGCGTCCAGCTGCGCCTTCACGTAGTCGAGCGAGGCCTGGTAACCGGAGGTGCCGTGGGCGCGGTTCCCGCCGTTGGCGTCGGCTATGGACTGCAGTTGCGCGAGGTGGGCCTTGACGTTGGCCACGGGTATGGCGGGGGCGCCCTGAAGTTCCTTGAGACCAGCTGGTTTTACCCAGACGGCCGGGGCAGCGGGGGCGGCTGCGGTGGCCGGGGCGGCAGGGGCATAGAGGGCGGCGGCAACCAGGCCGGCCAGTGCGGTAGGCAGAACGGCGCCGCGAAGGGCTGCACGGCGGAGGACTGTACGACGAGGGACAGCACGTCGAAGGACAGCACGGACGCCGTGCGGGGTGGGCTCGGTCACGGGAGGCTCCAGGTTCCGGTGGGGCAGAACGGGAAGGCGTAACCTCGCGGACGCGCACCGGGGTTGGGGACTCCGGGCGGAACACCTGATGTGGGGTCGGGACGAGTCACGATCGCAAGGTTGACGCGTTCATGAGGATCCGGCCGGGCCCCGGGGTCGTCAAGGGGTGGCGCAGCGGTCGGCCGTCGGCCAAGGCCTGGACCGGCCGGGACGGTCAGCCGTCGCCGAGGCCCATGTCGCGGGCGCGGGCCACCGCCTCGGCGCGCGTGCCGACGTGCAGCTTCTCGAAGATGTGGGTCACGTGGTTGCGCACCGTCTTCTCCGCCACGACCAGCTCACGCGCGATCCGCCGGTTGTCCAGTCCCCGCGCGACCAGGTCCAGCACCTCGGCCTCGCGGGCGGTCAGTTCGGGGAACAGCTGTCCCGCCTCGCGCATCCGCGCACCCGCCAGCAACTCGGCGATCCGCCCCGCGACCTCGCCCCCGAAGACCGCGCCGCCCGCCGCGACCGTCCGCACCGCGTGCAGCACCTCCTCCCGGCCGGCCCCCTTGATCAGGTAGCCGCGGGCCCCCGCCTGGAGGGCGGCGAGAAGGTTCCCGTCGTCGTCCGACATGGTCAGCATCAGCACGGGCGGGGCCTGCTCGCGCCCCGCCAGTGTCCGGAGGGCTTCCAGACCGGAGCCGTCGGGCAGCGAGAGGTCCATGATCACGACGTCCGGCGCGGACCGCTCGACGGCCCCCGGCACCTCGGCGATCCGCTCGGCCTGCGCCACGACGGAGATGCCCTCGGCGCTCTCCAGTGCCGCCTTGAGGCCCTCGCGGAACAGCGGGTGGTCGTCGACGACCAGGACACGGACGGGCCTGACTCCCTGCGGCTCGCCAGACCCCGACTCCGCGGGCTTCGGCTCTGCAAGTTTCGGCTCCGCGGGCATCGGGTCCTCGGGCAGCGGGTCCTCGGGTTTCGGCTCATCACGCCTCGGCTCATCACGCCTCGGCTCATCACGCCTCGGGCCCTCGGGTCGCAGCGTGCCGGGCTGCGACAGGTCCGGCTCCGGCGCGTTGGGCTGCGGTTCGTCCACCCGGTGTTCGTTCACCCGGCCGACGCTACCAGCGACGATCACGTGACTTTCCGTGACATGCTCCGGGGTCATCCGGGCGGCTGACCGGCCGGGCCGGAGCAACGGGACACCGGCGGTGACCCGCTGCGGGCCGCGGACGAGACCCCTGCCCCATGCGCCCGGGACACCGGGCCGCCGAGACTGGAACGCGGCCCACGGAACGGCGGCCACCCCTCGCCGTCCCGGGCCGGAGCCCCGAGTACCCGAAGCCCACGTCCACCTTCGAGCCTCCGAGGCGGTGCCATGACCACGGCGTCCTCCCCCCGGCCCCGGACGGCGGCACGGCAGCAGCTCACGGCGGCGGCGGTCGTCACGGCGGTCTGCCTGGTCGTCGCCACCGCCTGGATCTGCTACGTACTCGTCCACCTGGGGGACCCGAGCGTCGTCACGCCCAGGAACGAGCTCGGCATCCTCATCTACGCCCTGCCGACCGCCGGTGCCGGGATGCTGCTCCACGCCCACCGCCCCGGCAACCCGCTCGGCTGGGTCATGCTGGTCTACGCGGTCACGCTCGTCCTGCCCAACGCCGCCGCGGCGCCGGTCACCGTCCAGGTCGCCGACCCCGGCGTCGTGGGCGCCGCGGCGGTGTTCCAGGTCCTCTGCGACACGGTCAACTCCACGCTCTTCTACGTTCTTCCGCTCTGGCTGCCCACCGGCCGCCTGACCACGCGCCGCTGGTGGTGGTACATCGCCGCGGTCGCGCTCTGGGTGCTGCCGGGCTCGCTGTCGTTCCTCGCCAGGCCCGAGGTGTTCGACCGCCCCGACCCGCTCGCGGACAGTCCGCCCGCCCGGTTCTTCGGAGCGCTCGGGGAGCACGTGTACGGGTACTCGGACGCCGTCAACTACCTGCTCGTCGGCATCGCCGCCGTCGTCCTGCTGGCGCGGATCCTCCGGCCGGCCGCCCCGGCGGCGGGGCAGCGGCAACCCGTCGCGCGGCACCGCGCGAACGTCGCGGCGATGCTCGCCGCCTACCTGTTCTGGGCCGGCATGCAGGACTTCTACCGGCGGATGTACCGGGAGGCGTTCTGGCTCAGCTACGCGCTCTTCGCGGCGGCCGGGCTCGCCTGGGCGGTCGCCGTCGGGTACCTGGTCGTCCGGGACCGCGGCTGGCGGCTCGACCGCGCCGCGCGCAGCGTCCTCAGCGGGCTGCTGCTGGCCACCGGGATCACCGCACTGTTCGTGGCGCTCGCGGCCGTCCTGTCCGGCCGGCTGGCGCCCGGGCACAGTGGGCCGGCGCTGGTGCTGATCGCCCTCGTGTTCACGCTCGGTGCCGGACTGCCGCGGGCCACCCGGTGGGCCGTCTCGCTCGTGGACCGGCTGTACTACGGCGAGCGGGCGCAGCCGTACCAGGTGCTGCGGCGCCTGGCGGGGCGGGTGCGGCAGGTCGTCGACCCTGCGGAGTTGCCCGCCGCGCTGTGTGCGACGGTCGCGGAGGAACTGCGACTGCCCGGGGTCGCGCTCACCGTCAGTACGCGGGCCGGGCGGCGCCCGCTCGCCTCGGTGGGGCGGTTGGACGGGCGGCGGGAGCAGGGCTTCGCGCTGGTCCACCACGGCGAGCAGATCGGCGAGTTGACGGTCGGGCTGCGGGACGGCGAGGAGCGGCTGGACCCGAGCGACATCGACATCCTGCGCTCGCTGGCCGACCAGGCCTCGCCCGCAGTCGCGTCGCTGCGGCTGCAGGAGGACCTGCAGGCGAGCCGGGAGCAACTCGTCGCGGCGCGGGAGGAGGAGCGGCGCCGGCTGCGCCGGGACATCCACGACGGGCTCGGTCCGGCGCTCGCGGGGCTTCGGCTGCGGGTGGACAACGCGGCGTCGGCTCCCGCGGCGTCGGCTCCTGCGGGATCAGGAGGTGCAGGGATTCCGGCGGCGTCCGTCCTGGACGGCGGCCTCGGCGGGACGCTGCGGGGGATCTCCGCCGACCTCGGGATGGCGATCAAGGAGGTGCGGCGGATCACCGAACGCCTCGGGCCCGCGCCGCTGGGCGAGTTCGGGCTCACGCGGGCCGTGCGGCAGCTGGCCGGGACGTTCAGCGGTGCGGGGCTGAGGGTGACGGCCGACGTGTCGCCGGACCCGCTGCCCGACCTGCCCGCGGCGGTCGAGGTCGCGGTGTACCGGATCGCCGCCGAGGCCCTCAACAACGTGCTGCGGCATGCCCGGGCGCGCCACGCCAGGGTGACGGTCCGGGTGGACGCAGAGGCCGTCACCCTGGCCGTGAGGGACGACGGGGTGGGGCTGGTCGGGGACACGGCCCGGGAGGCCGGCCGGGCCGGAGGGGACAGAGGGGACGGAGAGGCCGGCGGGGTCGGGCTGCGGTCGATGGCGGACCGGGCCGCCGAGGTCGGGGGCAGGTGCACCGTCGGGCCCCTGCCGGAGCATGCGGGGACGGAGGTGCGGGCGACGCTGCCGCGGTCGCCCTCCCGAGAGCACGGCACGGACGGCTCGGGTTCCGCGCCCGGGGTGTGAGACGTCGGGGTGTGAGACGTCGAGGCGTGAGCCGTCGGGGTGTGCGCCGTCGCGGCCGGTCGGCAGGCCACCCGCCACCCCACGGCACGGCCCTCGGCGCGGGGGGCGCCGAGGGCCATCAGGGGGATCGGGGACAGGGCCGACTGTCAGGTGTGGCCGGGCCTGCACTTCTGGCCGAGCTGGCAGCCCTGCGGCGACTCCCCGATGCCCGGCGCCGAGCCGGTGCCGGACGCCGACGCCGACGATGAGCACGCGCTCTTCAGCGCGACCGCTGCCGCGATCGCGCCGACGGCGGCGCCGGCCACACAGAGCGCCTTCGTGGTGGTGTTCGTTGCCATGAGTGGTACTCCCGCTTCTTCCGAACGGCCGAGTCGATCGATCGGTCACCCCCCACTGTGCGCACGAGTGAGCCCCGGCCGCATGGGACCGCCGTCCCGTTCCGGTCCCAGAGGGGTGGTCCCGGCCCGGGGCGGCGGAAGGACGGCGATGGCTCAGTGCGACCGGCAGGGGCGCGGCCGGTCGCTGTCGGCGAGGTGGTCGGTGGGCGGGTCCGGGCATCCGACACGGCCCAGAAGCGCCGTGACCGGCCCTTGCGGACCGGCCCGGAGGCCGTGCCGCTCCCCCGCCCGGACGTATGCCAAGTCACCGGGGAAGAGGGAGACTTCGCCGTACTCGCCGAGAAGCACGCCGGTGCCCGACATGACGACGATGAACGCATCGGACGCCGGGTAGCGGAGGAGCTCGTGGCCTTCACCTGCGGCGAGGGTCATCGATGTGACAGCAACCCTCCGCCAGGCCATCCGTTCCGAAGAACTCCTGGGCTGGGAAGGGATGTTGACCGACTCTTCGGCCCCCACCGGCTGGACGGTGAGGATGGCGGTCGGTGCACCCCGGAGGGCGGTGAGGCGGCAGACGCTGTCGGGCGCGTGGTGGAGCGCCTCGCCCGGACCGAGGATCCGGCCTGCCGCGGCGAGGCGGCCCGCGAGCACCACGGTCACCGATTCGGCGCCTGCCGGCGGGCGTTGCTCGATGTGGGCACCGGGCGGCAGCGTCTCGATGGTCAGGCCGGCGAGTACGGGCGAGCGGCGGCTCGCGTCGATCGGACGTTGGAGGGCGGGCGCGGTGCGGGGCACGGCGGCGGGGACGACAATCACGCGGATGACCTCCGAGGGTCATGTGCAGGTGAACGGCACTGGGGTCAAGGGCGGTTGTGGCACACGTGGCGCCGTTCGGCACGGCGGCGGGCGAGACTCTCTCGCGTCCCCGCGGTGCGGCGGGGAACGGCGAGGGTGAGGCAGAGCAGCTCCGCGCCGAGCGGGCCGGCTTCGAGATGGAGCGTGCGACCGCTCACGGCCAGGAGGAGGTCGCCGTCTGATGCCAAGTGGCCTGGCTCGTCGGCCTGTTGGCCGATGGTGGCGGTGCCGCGCAGGACGTGGAGCACGGTCTCGGCGTCGGCGCGTCCCGACAGGACGTGGTGGGCGCCGGGGCTCAGGCGCAGGTGGTCGAAGGACTCGCAGGCGCTCGTGAGCATGTCGCGACGGGCGAGGCAGCGGACGCGGACGCGTTCGCCGTTCGGGCCGAGGATGACGGCGGCGGAGGCCGTCGCACTGGAGACGATCACCGGGGTTCGCCTTCTTTCGGGGCTTGGGCGGGATGCGGGACGGCGAGGACCGCGTGGAAGTACTCCATCCCGGCGGTGCCGGCGGTGAGGACGGTCCGCGCGCCGATCGGGAGGGTGAGCGCGGTGCCCTCGACGAGCGGGATGCCCGCGTCGGGGGCGCCGGCCTCCCCGGGTTCACCGGCCAGGCCGGACCCGGCGGTGACGTAGAGCATGTGCTCGACGGTGTCGGCGCCCACCTCCGCGCTGCGGCCCGGGTCGAGCCACTGCAGGCCGACACCGCGGAGGGGGCCGGCGAGCAGGCGGCCGGGGTCGACGGCGCCGTGTCGGCGCAGGTCGGTGAGGACGGTGCCCGGCATCTCGGGGCTCCTTCGGGTCGCGGCGGGCCCCGGCGGCCCGCCTTCGACATCACGGTCCGCCGCCCGCCGTCCCGGCCGCACGGGGGCTGGGTCCCGTGCGGTTCCCGGCTCGCGCCCGGGCCGTGCCCGTCCCCCGCCCGGGCGGCGAGCGGGACTCGGCCAGGACGGGGGCGGGACAGGTGGGACGGGTGGGACGACGGATAGCCGACAGCCGACGGCTGGCGACGAACAGATAACAGCTGACAGATAACAGATTTCGAAATCTGTTATCTGTCAGCTGTTCGCCCACCCCCGCCCCGCCCACCCGACGTACCGTGGAACTCGGAGGCTGCGCGATGCACGTCACCGGTACCCACTTCACCGACCGCACCGACGCGGGCCGCCGGCTGGCCGCCCGCCTGGGGCACCTGAGCGGGTCGGACGCGGTCGTGGTCGCCCTGCCGCGCGGCGGGGTGCCCGTGGCCGCGGAGGTCGCCGCGGCGCTCGGCGCGCCCCTGGACATCTGTGTGATCCGCAAGCTCGGCGTGCCCTACCAGCCCGAGCTCGGCATGGGCGCCATCGGCGAGGACGGCGTCCGGGTCCTGAACGACGAGGTGATGCGCCTCGGCGGGATCGCCCCCGACCAACTGGCCGACGTGGAGCGGCGCGAGCGCGCCGAGCTGGAGCGCCGCGCCCGCCGCTACCGGGGCGACCGCCCGCCCGCCGACCTGCGCGGCCGGACCGTCATCGTCGTCGACGACGGCATCGCCACCGGCTCCACCGCCCGGGCCGCCTGCCGGATCGTGCGCGCCCGCGGCGCGGCCCGCGTGGTCCTGGCCGTCCCCGTCGCCCCCCGGGACTGGACGGACCGCCTGGCCGACGTCGCCGACGAACTGGTCTGCGTCGCCACGCCGTCCCCGTTCTTCGCGATCGGCGAGTTCTACGGCGACTTCTCCCAGACCGGCGACGACGAGGTCCTGAGCCTGCTGGCCGAGGCCCGCGGCGAGCGCCCGCCCGCGCCCGTCGCCCTCGACCGCGAGGTGGAGCTCTCCGCCGCCGGCGTCCGCCTGCCCGGCCACCTGACCGTCCCCGCCGACGCCCGCGGCATCGTCGTCTTCGCACACGGCAGCGGCAGCAGCCGCCACAGCCCCCGCAACCGGCACGTCGCCCGCCACCTCAACCGGTCCGGCCTGGCCACGCTGCTGTTCGACCTGCTCACCGAGGCCGAGGAGCCGGACCGGAGCAAGGTGTTCGACGTCGGCCTGCTCGGCTCCCGCCTGACCGCCGTCGCCGAGCGGCTGACCGCCCTGGAAGCGACCCGGGCCCTGCCGCTCGGCCTGTTCGGCGCGAGCACGGGCGCCGCCGCCGCGCTGCACACCGCCGCCGACCTCGGACCCGGGGTCGGCGCCGTGGTGTCACGCGGCGGCCGCCCCGATCTGGCCGGGCCGGACGCCCTGGGCCGGGTCACCGCCCCGACCCTGCTCGTCGTCGGCGGCCTCGACGGCACGGTGATCGACCTCAACCGGCGGGCGCGGGCCCGGCTGCGCTGCGAGAGTGAACTCGCGGTGGTCCCCCGAGCGGGCCACCTGTTCGAGGAGCCGGGCGCGTTGGACCAGGTCGCCGAGCTGGCCGGGGACTGGTTCCGGCACCACCTCGGAGCACCGGGCGACCCCTTCGAACCGGTTACGCAGAGTTCGTGAATCGACCCCGATCAGCAGCGCATATTGCGCAGCCGAACGCGGGATTTCCTGATCAGCTTGTACACATTGAACAGTGAAAAACCGACCTGTTGCCCAACCACCCGGACAGGAGCAAGCTCTCCGCTCAGCCGCACCGCCCACCCCCATCAGCGGCGCGGCCGCCTCAAGCGGACGCCTCAGAGCCGAGGCCCAAAGTGGAGGAAGACCGATGACCCCGCAGTCCCACGCCCTTGAGCTGACCCCCGAGGAGCGCGAGGCCGGTCTCGACGCCGACCAGCTGCGCCGCCTCGTCGGCCTCGTCGAGCACGACCCGGCCACCGACCCGTTCCCCGTGACCGCCCAGGACGCGGTCGTGTTCGTGGTCGGCAACGCCACCCAGACGGCGCAGTTCTACCAGGCCGTGTTCGGCATGGAGCTGGTCGCCTACTCCGGCCCGGAGACCGGTCGCCGCGACCGCAAGGCCTTCGTGCTCCGCTCCGGCTCGTGCCGCTTCGTGATCAAGGGCGGCGTCCAGCCGGACAGCCCGCTGCTGGACCACCACCGCCGCCACGGCGACGGCGTCGTCGACCTGGCGCTGGAGGTGCCGGACGTCGACAAGTGCATCGAGCACGCCCGCGCGACCGGCGCCACCGTGCTGGAGGAGCCGAACGACGTCTCGGACGAGAACGGCACCGTGCGCCGCGCCGCGATCGCGACCTACGGCGAGACCCGGCACACCCTGATCGACCGCTCCCGCTACCACGGCCCGTACCTGCCGGGCTACGTCGTCGCGGAGAGCAGGGTCAAGCACCCGGAGGGCTCGCCGAAGCGGCTGTTCCAGGCGCTGGACCACGCGGTCGGCAACGTCGAGCTCGGCAAGATGGACGAGTGGGTCTCGTTCTACAACCGGGTCATGGGCTTCGTGAACATGGCCGAGTTCGTCGGCGACGACATCGCCACCGACTACTCCGCGCTGATGTCGAAGGTCGTCGCGAGCGGCAACCACCGGGTGAAGTTCCCGCTGAACGAGCCGGCGATCGCCAAGAAGAAGTCGCAGATCGACGAGTACCTGGAGTTCTACACCGGTCCGGGCTGCCAGCACATGGCGCTCGCCACCAACGACATCCTCACCACGGTCGACATCCTGCGGGCGCGCGGCGTCGAGTTCCTCAACACCCCGGACGCGTACTACGACGACCCGGAGCTGCGCGCCCGGATCGGCAAGGTACGCGTGCCGATCGAGGAGCTGAAGAAGCGCGGCATCCTGGTCGACCGCGACGAGGACGGCTACCTGCTGCAGATCTTCACCAAGCCGATCGGCGACCGCCCCACCGTGTTCTACGAGTTCATCGAGCGCCACGGTTCGCTCGGCTTCGGCAAGGGCAACTTCAAGGCGCTGTTCGAGTCCATCGAGCGCGAGCAGGAGGCCCGCGGCAACCTGTGAGGGTCGCGGAACTCTGAACACGGTCGACGTACCGTGAACGCGGTCGACGTACCGTGAGCACGAGCGGCTGAGCACGGTCGAGGAGGAGCAGGGAGATGGCGTACTACCGGCAGCTGGGCAGCATCCCGCCCAAGCGGCACACGCAGCACCGCACACCCGAAGGCGGGCTGTACTACGAGGAGTTGATGGGCGAGGAGGGGTTCTCCTCCGATTCCTCGCTGCTGTACCACCGCGGCATCCCGTCCGCCGTGGTGAACGCGGTGCCGTGGGAGCTGCCGGACCAGTCCACGGTGCCCAACCATCCCCTGCTCCCCCGCCACCTGAAGCTCCACGAGCTGTTCGCCGGCCAGGAGTGGAAGGCCGCGGACGTGGTGGGCGGCCGCCGGCTGGTCCTCGGCAACGGCGACGTGCGGATCTCCTACGTCGCGGCCGGGGCGCCGAGCGAGCTGTACCGCAACGGGCTCGGCGACGAGTGCGTGTACGTGGAGTCCGGCTCCGGCACGGTGGAGACGGTCTTCGGCGCGCTGGAGGTCGGCCCGGGCGACTACGTGATCATCCCGCGGGCGACCACGCACCGCTGGGTGCCCTCCGGGGACGAGCCGCTGCGGGCGTACTGCATCGAGGCGAACAGCCACATCACGCCGGTGAAGCGCTACCTCTCCAAGTACGGGCAGCTGCTGGAGCACGCGCCGTACTGCGAGCGGGACTTCCGCGGGCCCGTCGGGCCGCTCGTCGTCGACACCCCCGGGGACGTCGACGTGCTGGTCAAGCACCGTGGACCGAACGGGATTTCGGGCACCCGCTACACCGTGCCGCACCACCCCTTCGACGTGGTGGGCTGGGACGGCTGCCTGTACCCGTACGTCTTCAACATCCGGGACTTCGAGCCGATCACCGGGCGGATCCACCAGCCGCCGCCGGCCCACCAGGTGTTCGAGGGCAACAACTTCGTGATCTGCAACTTCGTTCCGCGCAAGGTGGATTACCACCCGCTGTCGATCCCGGTGCCGTACTACCACGCGAACGTGGACAGCGACGAGGTCATGTTCTACTGCGGCGGCGACTACGCGGCCCGCAAGGGCTCGGGCATCGGCCAGGGTTCGATCTCGCTGCACCCGGGCGGGCACACCCACGGCCCGCAGCCGGGCGCGTACGAGCGCAGCATCGGCGCGGAGTTCTTCGACGAGCTCGCGGTCATGGTGGACACGTTCCGCCCGCTGGAGCTGGGCGAGGGCGGCCGGGCCAGCGAGGACGCGAACTACGCGTGGACGTGGTCGGGCCGGGGGCCCGGGCGATGAGCGCCGGCGGCTCCGCGATCCCGGACCTGTTCCGCGGACTCTTCGACGACGCGGCGGTGTTCCCGCCGGGGAACCTGCCGGTCGCCGAGGCGGTGCCCGCGCACCGCGCCCACCGCACGGCCTGGTACGCCGACGCGGTCGGCCCGTTCCTGTGCGGGGCGGGCCGGCTGGGCGAGCTGGCCGCGGCGGTGGAGGGCACCGGGCCGCTGAGGATCGGGCTGGTGCTGCCGGGGGGCAGTGCCGAGCTCGGGCCGGCGCTCGCCGCCGCCGGGCCGTTCGAGGTCGCGGGCGTCGAGCTCGCGACCCGGGACGTGCACGAGGCGGTGGCCGAGCTGGACCGGCTGCTGCCGCCGGACGTGCCCGCCGCCGTCGAACTGCCGCGCGAACTCCTGCACGGGGACGGGCTGGACGAGACGCTGGACGCCCTGGTGGACAGCGCCTACCGGGCGAAGTTCCGCACCGGCGGGGTCGTCGCGCAGGCCTTCCCGGGCGAGGACGAGCTGGCCGCGTTCCTCACCGGCTGCGCGCGGCGAGGCCTGCCGTACAAGTGCACGGCGGGGCTGCACAACGCCGTCCGGCACACCGATCCGGTGACCGGCTTCGAGCACCACGGCTTCCTCAACGTGCTGCTGGCCGCGCAGGAGACGGACCGCGCCGCAGCCGCCGAGGTGCTGGCGGAACGCGACGGCCACGTGCTGGCCAAGGCCGTCCGCGCCCTGAGCGCGCACCAGGTTACGGTGATCCGCAACTCGTTCACCGCGTTCGGCACCTGCAGCATCGCCGAACCCCTGGACGACCTGGCCGCGCTCGGCCTGCTGTCGCCCAGCCCACTCGCCCAGGAGGACCGTTGAGCACCCCCCGCAGCTGGCTCGCCAGCGCCCAGGACTCGCCGTTCGGCGTGCACAACCTGCCGTACGGCGTCTTCACCGCCGCCGACCAGCCCGGGCGGCGCCGGATCGGCGTGCGCGTCGGGGACTTCGTGCTCGACGCCGGGGCCGCCGCCCGCGCCGCCGGGTCGCCGTCGGTGCTGCTGGCCGCGGACTCGCTCAACCCCCTGATGGCCGCCGGGCGTTCGGCCTGGACGCAGGTGCGGGCCGACCTCACGCTGTGGCTGACGGACGAGTCCTACCGCGAGGTGCTGACCCCGGCGCTGCTGCCGGCGGGCGAGGTCGAGCTGCACCTGCCGTTCGAGGTCGCGGACTACGTCGACTTCTACGCGAGCGAGCACCACGCCACCAACCTGGGCCGGATCTTCCGCCCGGGCTCGGAGCCGCTCACCCCCAACTGGAAGCACCTGCCGATCGGTTACCACGGGCGGGCGGGGACGGTCGTCGTGTCCGGCACCCCGGTCGTGCGCCCGCACGGGCAGCGCAAGGCGCCGGCCGACGCGGTGCCGTCCTTCGGGCCGACCCGCCGGCTCGACATCGAGGCCGAGGTCGGCTTCGTCGTCGGCGCGCCGTCCACGCTCGGGCGGCCGGTCGCCCTGGACGACTTCCGCGACCACGTGTTCGGCGTGTGCCTGGTCAACGACTGGTCCGCGCGCGACATCCAGGCCTGGGAGTACGTGCCGCTCGGCCCGTTCCTCGGCAAGTCCTTCACGACCTCGGTCTCGCCATGGATCGTCCCGCTGGACGCCCTCCAGCACGCCCGCGTCAGCCCGCCGCAGCGCGACGTCGAGCCGCTGCCGTACCTGGACGACCGCGGCGGCGAGCCGTGGGGCCTGGATCTGGCGATGGAGGTCCGCCTGAACGGGCACCTCGTCTCCCGGCCGCCGTTCGCGTCGATGTACTGGACGGCGCAGCAGCAGCTCACCCACATGACGGTCAACGGCGCGTCGCTGCGCACCGGCGACCTGTTCGCGTCGGGGACGGTCAGCGGGCCGGAGCCGGACACCCGGGGTGCGCTGATCGAGCTGACCTGGAACGGCGAGGAGCCGCTGAAGCTGGCGGACGGCACGACGCGGACGTTCCTGGAGGACGGCGACGAGGTGACGATCACCGCGACGGCTCCGGGCCCGGACGGGACGGTCATCGGCTTCGGCGAGGTGACGGGGCGGGTCGAGCCGTAGCCGGGTCGTAGTCGGGTCGTAGTCGAGTCGTACGACCGGCGCGTGACGGCGAACAGATGACAGATGACAGCTGACAGATTTCGTTTTCTGTCAGCTGTCATCTGTTGCCCGTTCGGCCTAGTACGGTGGGCGACAGGGACGGGGATCTTCGACACCGACGAACGGGAGCGGGCCCGATGAGCGGCGAGGTGCAGGACTTCCAGGACGGCTGGGCCGGGCGGATCGTGCTGAACCGGCCGAGGGCGCTCAACTCCCTCACCCGCGGCATGATCACCGCCGTCCGGGAGGCGGTGGACGCCTGGACCGCGGACGACACCGTGCGCACCATCGTCCTGACCGGAGCCGGCGAACGCGGCCTCTGCGCCGGCGCCGACATCCGGGCCATGCACGACGACGCCAAGGCGGGCGGCGCCGGCGCCCGGGCGTTCTTCCGCGACGAGTACCGGCTCAACGCCCTCATCGCCCGCTGCCCCAAGCCGTACGTCGCGGTCATGGACGGCATCACGATGGGCGGCGGCGTCGGCCTCTCCGCCCACGGCTCGGTGCGCATCGTCACCGAGCGCTCCGTCATCGCCATGCCCGAGACCCGGATCGGCCTCGTGCCGGACGTCGGCGGAAGTCGCCTGCTGGCCCACGCCCCGGGCGAGTTGGGCACCCATCTCGGCCTCACCTCCGCGTCGATGGGCCCCGGGGACGCCCTCCTGTGCGGCTTCGCGGACCACTTCGTCCCGTCCGCGAAGATCCCGGCCCTGCTCTCCGCCCTCGCGGACGCCCCGGACGCGGACGCCGTGACCGCCGTGGTCGTCGCCGCCGCCGAACCGGCGCCGCCCTCCGCCCTCGCGGCCCAGCGCGAGTGGATCGACGCCTGCTACGCCGCCGACACGGCCGAGGAGATCGTCGAACGCCTCCTCGACTCCGGGGTGCCCGAGGCGAAGGAGGCCGCCGAACTGGTCCTCGCCAACTCGCCGACCGCCGTCAAGACCACCCTCGCCGCACTGCGCCGGGCCCGGCCGCTGCCGTCGCTGGAGGCGGTGCTCGACCAGGAGTACCGCATCTCCTGTGCGGCGCTGGACAGTCACGACCTGGTCGAGGGCATCCGCGCCCAGGTGATCGACAAGGACCGCAACCCGCGCTGGTCCCCCGCCACGCTCGCCGAGGTGACGGAGGCCGACGTGGCCCGCCACTTCGCCCCGCGCGAGGGCGACGAGCTCGGCCTGGCCTGACCCGCGCGCCCTCCGCCCACCGCTCGGCCGCGGGCCGGACCCGTGACGACTGTCTCGCATGCCAAGACTGGCGCGAGGCGGGGCGCTTCGTAGATCGTTGGGTGGTCAGGGCGCGCCCGTGCGGCGCCGAGCAGCGGAATGGGAGTCGACGGCGATGACCGAGACCGAGACCTACGAGACGATCCTGGTCGAGCGCAAGGGCCGGGTGGGGCTGATCACGCTCAACCGTCCGAAGGCGCTCAACGCGCTGAACACGCAGCTGATGAACGAGGTCGTCGAGGCCGCGACGCGGTTCGACCGGGACCCGGAGATCGGCTGTCTGGTGATCACCGGGTCGGAGAAGGCCTTCGCGGCGGGCGCCGACATCAAGGAGATGCAGGGCAACCAGTTCCCGGACGTCTACCTGGACGACTGGCTGGGCCCATGGGACCGGCTCGGCCAGCTGCGCAAGCCGGTCGTCGCGGCGGTGGCGGGCTTCGCGCTCGGCGGCGGCTGCGAGCTGGCCATGCTGTGCGACATCCTGCTGGCCGCCGACACCGCGAAGTTCGGGCAGCCGGAGATCAAGCTCGGCGTCATCCCCGGCATCGGCGGCTCGCAGCGGCTGACCCGGGCGGTCGGCAAGGCGAAGGCGATGGAGCTGTGCCTGACCGGGCGGATGATGGGCGCCGAGGAGGCCGAGCGCGCCGGCCTGGTCTCCCGGATCGTCCCGGCCGACCAGCTGCTGGCCGAGGCGCTGGCCACGGCCGAGACCGTCGCGGCGATGTCCGCCCCGGCCGCGATCATGATGAAGGAGAGCGTCAACCGCGCCTTCGAGACCACGCTGGCGGAGGGCGTCCGTTTCGAGCGGCGCCTGTTCCACGCCGCGTTCGCGACCGCGGACCAGAAGGAGGGCATGAACGCCTTCGCCGAGAAGCGGCCGGCCGCGTTCATCAACCGCTGAGCACGGACCGCGCACCCGGGGTAGGGCGGCAAACGCCTGACGGGTGACAGATGACGAGTGACAGATGACGGCGAACAGATAACAGATGATGAAATCTGTCATCTGTTATCTGTTCGCCGACTCCCGTCAGCCCTCCTCCGCCAGCACCGTGTTGAGCCGGGCGAACCCGCTGCGGGTCGCGGCGACGACGATCTGGTCGCCCGGGCCGAGGCGGCGGGTGCGGTCGGCGTAGTTCCACTGCAGGTGCGGACTGCGGGCGACCCGGGCGGCGATCACCCGGACGCCGCCCGGGTCCTCCAGGTCGTGCCGGTTCATGCCGATCAGCCCGCTGCCGTCCTCCACCGTCAGCTCCGCGATCAGCAGCACGTGCCGGAACACCGAGAGGGTGCCCAGCACCTCACGCCCCATCAGGGCGGCGGCGAACGCGGGCGCCGCCAGGTAGGAGACGGACCGGGACGCCGCGTTGTCCAGCGTCGCGTAGAAGTGCCCGGCGAAGTCGTCGTCGAACAGCCGCACCACCACCCGTACTTCGGGATTGCCGTGGCGCGCCTCCAGCGCCGCCTCCAGGTTGGTCGCGTCGTCGCCGCTGACCGCGACCACCGCCCGGCTGTGCTTCAGCCGGGCCCGGCGCAGTTGCTCCTCGAACGGGCCATCCCCGAGGACGACCGGGATGCCGAGCGCCCGGACGGCGGCGATGCCGCGCGCCTGCGGGTCGCGCTCCATGCACACCACCGGCACGCCCAGTTCGTGGAGCTGGCTCGCGACGCGGGTGCCGACGTTGCCGAGGCCGACGACGATCACGTGCTCCCGGGTGCCGGCGCTCGGGTTGCGGGGCTGGCCGCGCCGCCCGGAGGCGAGCGCCTCGACCACGATGGCGGTGGCGACCGGCGCGAACGTGATGCCGCACAGCGTGATCACCACCTGCGCGACCCGCTGCCACAGGCCGCCCGTCCCCGTCCCGGCGGCGATGTCGGCGGGCTGGTCCGGCTGGGCCGCGCCGGCGAGGTCGAGCAGCGAGATGTAGACGGTCCAGCCGAAGTCCCGGCTCAGGTACCAGAGGACGGAGAAGGCCATCAGCACGGCGGCGAGCGCGATGAGCAGCACCAGCCGCATCCGGGCGCTGGTGAAGTAGCGGGCGGTGTCGAGCAGTCGCCAGCGCAACCGCCGTGCCCAGCTGATCGGTTCGCGCGGCTCGACCGGCAGCGCCTGGAGGGCGGCGATCCCGCCCTCGTCGTCGACGGCCGCGGACACCGCTCCGGTCGCTTCCTCCTGCGCGACCGCCCCGGCTGACTCGGCGGGCGCGGCTGCCCCGGCGGGCTCGGCAGGCTCGGCAGGCTCGGCGGCTTCGGCCGGGCGGCGCGGGGCGGGGACCTCGGCGCCGCCGGCGCGCACCGGACCGTCGTCCCCGAACTCGCTCGCGAGCCGGACGAACTCGGCCGAGCCGCCCTCCTGTTCGGGCATCAGCCGGATCCTGCTGACATCCTGGCGGTCGATGCGGTCGGCGACGATGCAGAGCCGGTCGGAGGTGATCGCCTCGTCGAAGGCGATGTGCAGGAAGCGTCCGCCGACCGCGACCGAGTTGGGCCGGCCCAGCGCCGCAGCCGCGAACGCCGGTGCCGCGGTGGCGGAGCCCGAGAGCGCGGCACCGTTCCTGAGGAGGCGTTCGATGTTCTCCCCGAGGCGCTGGTTGAACATCCGCAGGACGATCCGGATGTTCGGGTTGCGGCCCTGGGCGCTGAGCGCCGCGTGGATGTTCTCCTGGTCGTCGCCCTCGACGAGGGCGAGGCCGCGCGCGGTCCCGATGGACACCGCGCGCAGTGCCTCGTCGGTGATGCTGCTGTACTCGACCACGGCCGACACGCCGGTCAGCTGCTCGATCTGCGGCGCGTGGTCGTGGTCGCGGTCCGCGACCAGGACGACGACCGGGACCTCGTAGTGCTCGACGAGTTCCAGGACCAGCCGGTGGGCCAGCGCGTTCCCGCCGCGGACGACGAAGTGCTGGCTGATCGGCTCGACCGGAGGGGTCCCCCACCCTTCAGAAGTCATACCGACGGATGATATCCACGCCAGGTGTTCGGAAGGTGTCGTTCCGGGAACCGCGGGACCCCCGAACGGCGGTACCGCACGGGCGGTTCGCGGCCGGTGCGTCGAGGGTGGGTGTCGTCCCCCGTCCGCTTCCGACGCGTTCCGTACCCGTTCCCGGCTCGCCCCGGCCCGAGGAGGCACCACCGTGGTCCCCCCGATCATCACCCCCGACGGCACCGAGGTGCAGGGCCCGCTCGGGCTGCTCGCCAAGGCCGCCTGGCAGGTCCTGCTGCTCGCCGGTCTGGCCTCGCTCGGCCTCGGCATCGTCGTCTTCGCGTGGCCGCGCGAGACCCTGCTGGTGGTGGGCGTGCTCTTCGGCCTCTACCTGCTGGTCATCGGGATCGTCCAGCTGGTCGCGGCGTTCGGCACCCACGCCACCACCGCGCTGCGGGTGCTGGCGTTCATCAGCGGCGCGATCTGCGTGCTGCTGGGCCTGCTCTGTTTCCGCAGCGCGGCGCAGTCGCTGCTGCTGCTCGCGCTCTGGATCGGCATCGGGTGGCTGTTCCGGGGCATCACCCAGCTCGCGGCCGCGTTCTCGGACCCGTACATGCCCGCGCGCAGCTGGCAGGGTTTCGCGGGCGTGGCGAACACGCTGGCCGGTGTGCTGCTGATGGTGTGGCCGGTCGGTTCGATCGCCGCGCTGACGGTCCTGGCGGGCTGCTGGCTGCTGATCCTCGGCCTGATCGAGATCGTGACGGCGCTCCAGATGCGCGGCCGGGCGAAGCGGATCCCGTCCGGCGTGTAGCCCGAGCCCGCTCGGGTGTGTAGCCGAGCGGGCTCGGGCGTGCGGCTGTCCCGTGCGGGCCGGGCGCGCGTCACGGCCTGGGCGCGTAACCGATCCGGAAGGTCGCCGCCTCCAGGCGGCCGGCGCCGATCCGGACGTCCGTCAGCCGCTCGGCGAGGGCGAAGGCGGACTCGGTGTTGAGCTCGGTGTTCTTGTCGTCGAGGCGGAAGCCGCAGGCCGTGAGCAGGTCCGGAATGCCGGAGGCGTCGGCGTCGGCGTCGGTGCCGTGCCGCTGGTCGGGGAAGAGCGGTTCGAAGTGGAGTCGGCAGGTGGGGCCCTCCCACCAGTTGAAGGCGTCGACCGCGTTGACGTTGCGGAAGTGGGAGACGGCTCGGGTGCCGTCGGCGAGGCGGGGCAGGATGTCCCAGAGGCTGCCGAGGTAGCCGTAGGGCTCGACGGCGAGGGCCCAGCCGTCGAGTTCGGTGACGGCGACGAAGAGGCGGTCGGCGTACTCGTCGTCGTCATCGTCGGACGGGCCCTCGGCCGCCTCGTCGTCGTCCTCGTCCTCGGCCTCGTCGTCCTCGTCGTCGTCGAACAGGTCCTCGTCGTCCGTCCCGTCCTCACCGTCGTCGAAGGTCTCCCACGCGGCGACGACCGCTTCCAGGCCGGTGACCTCGCCGCCCGGGGCGGCGTCGAAGCGGCGCAGCAGTTCGTCGGCGCCGATGCCCTGGACGTACGTGAGGCAGTAGGCCTCGCCGAGCACGGGGTGGCGCTCGGCGAACCAGGTGAAGTCGGTGGCGTGTGCGGTCATGGGGCGATGCTGCCAGACGGCTGTGACAGCGTCAGAGCCAGGTGGGCCGGTCGGTTCCCCAGCGGCCGGGCGGGCGGGACCAGTTGGTGGGCGCACCGTCGTAGGCCACGGGCGGGAGGGCGTGGCGCAGGCGTCCGTAGGCGGAGTCGGTCTCGGCGAGGTACGGCGCCGGGTCGTAGGGGGTGGCGTCCGACGGACCGTCGGGGCCGGTGCGGGCTTCGGAGCGCGGGATGTCGTGGAGGAGCCAGGACGCGGTGCCGGCGAGGGAGAAGCGGAGGTGGCGTCCGCCGGGCCGGCCGGTGCGCTGCTCGGTGAGGGCGTGCAGGACGGCGGCGGCGATGAGGTAGCCGGTGCCGTGGTCGAGTGCCTGGGCGGGGAGCACCCCGGGGTGGCCGTCGAGGTGGCCCTCGGGGGCGGCTTCGTGGGCGGCGATGCCTACGCCGGCCTGGACGAGGCTGTCGAAGCCGCGGCGGCCGGCCCAGGGCCCGGTCCAGCCCCAGGCGCACAGCTGGGCGACGATCAGGCCGGGGTGGCGGTCGAGGAGGGCGTCGGGGGCGAGGCCGTGGGCGTCCAGGGCACCGGGGCGGTAGCCGGAGATGACGGCGTCGGCGGTGGCGAGGAGTTCCTCGAAGGTGGCGCGGTCGGCCGGGTCGGCGAGGTCGAGGAGGACGGAGCGCTTGCCGAAGCCGGTGTCGGCGTGGGCGTCGTCGGCCTCGGGGAGGTGGGGGGAGTCGATGCGCAGCACGTCGGCACCGAGGAGGGCGAGGGTGCGGGTCGCGACTGGGCCGGCGATGACGCGGGTGAGGTCGAGGACGCGGATGCCGGCGGCGGGCAGAGGGGCGGGGCCGAGCGGGCGGGGTGCGGCGGGCGCCGGGCCGTTCGGGGTCACGATGCGGGTCTCGATCAGGGGGTGAACGGTGTCGCCCACCGGTACGACGGCCACCGCGAGCGCCCCCGCCTCGTACGCGCGCTCCTGGACGAGTTCGGCGGGCTGTTCGCTCAGCACCGCCGCGAGCTGTTCGGGTCCGGCGTCGCCGGGCAGGCCGAGGGCGGTGAGCAGCCGCGTGCGGTGGTGCGGGTAGTTGGCGTGGGTGCGGATCCAGCCGTCGGCGGTGCGCCAGAAGCCGGAGTGCGGGGCGAAGCTGACGGGTGCGCGGCCGTCGACGGTCAGGTGGCGTTCGCTGACGAAGGCGGTGGCGACGGCGCCCTGGTCGATCCGCACGGCGGGGACGGGGCCGCCGGCGCGGAGGGCCGCGAGTTCGGCGGCGGCGAGGGAGCAGGCGGCGACGGTGGCCCGGGCGAGGCGGCGCACGGGCAGGCCGGAGGGCAGGACGGTGTCGGGGCCGTGGAAGGCGACCCGGTCCAGCAGGTCGGCGGAGCCGCCGAGGGCCGCCCAGGCGTGCGCGGTGGGGCCGTCGGCGTCGGCGGGTGCCTGGGCCGGCGGGTTCTGCCCGAGGGGCGCCGGCCCGGCGGGCGTCGGCCCGTGGGTCGTCTGGACGGCGGGGATCTGCTCGGCCGGGGGCGTCGGACGCTCTGTCATGTGCCGCATTGTGCTCCGCTTCCCGGACGTCCGCCGTGACGGCCGCCACCCCGCCTCGCCGACGTGCCCGCCGGAGCCTGCCGATCGACGGATTGAACGCGCACAGCCAACGGGTAGGGTGCGGACCGGGCGCCGGTGCGGCGCACAAACGCGTCCGGGGGGCCTGAATGCACGCGATCCGCCGTCTCGACCTTGGCTACTTCGTCCGGCCCGCCGCCGAGGCGGGCGAGCCGCAGCCGCGCGTCGAGCCGGTGCTCGCCTACCTGGTGCGGCGTCCCGAGGGACTGCTGCTCTTCGACACCGGCATCGGCGGCGGCGATCCGGAGACCGAGGCCCACTACCGCCCGGTCCGACGCCCGCTGCCGGAGGCGCTCGCGACGGCCGGTGTCGCGCTCGGCGACCTCGACCTGGTGGTCAACTGCCACCTCCACTTCGACCACTGCGGCGGCAACCCGCTGCTGGCCGGCACGCCGGTGCTCGTCCAGGCGGAGGAGCTCGCGGCGGCCCGCGAGGGCGACTACACGATCGACGCGCTGGTCGACTTCCCGGGCGCGGACTACCGCGTGCTGGACGGCGAGGCGGAGGTCTGGCCGGGAGTGCGGGTCGTGCCGACACCCGGGCACACGGCGGGGCACCAGTCGCTCGTCGTCGAACGCCGGGACGGCGCGATCGTCCTGGCGGGCCAGGCGTACGACTTCGCGTCCGGCTACGGGTCGGCGGTGCTCGCCCGGCGCGCGGCGCTCGACGGCGTGGCGCAGCCGCTGCCCGACCACCCGCGGTGGCTGGACCGGCTGGCGTCGTTCGGGCCGCGCCGGGTGCTGTTCGCGCACGACAACGCGGTGTGGGAACCGTCGGCCGGGTAGGCGTTCGCGGGCTTCACGTGACGGCCGGGCGCACAGGGCTCGGAACGTGCAGAGCTCGGAAGGTGCAGGCCTCGGAAGGTGCGGAGCTCAGAAGGTGAAGCGCAGCGACCGCACGCGGTTGTCGAAGTTGGACGGGACGAGGTCGGGCCCGCCGACCGACCGGAGTCCGGGCAGGCGGGTGAACAGTTCGCGGAACAGCACCTTCATCTCCTGCCGGGCCAGGTGCGCCCCGAGGCAGTAGTGCGGACCGCCGCCGCCGAAGCCCAGGTGGGGGTTGGGGGTGCGCATGATGTCGAAGGCGTCCGGGTCGGCGAAGACCGTCTCGTCGCGGTTGGCCGAGCCGAAGAAGAGGACGGCCTTCTCGCCGGCCCGCAGGAGTGGCCCGCCGGGGCCGCCGAGCTCGTGGTCGACGGCCAGGGTGCGGCGGAACTGGATGATCGGGGTGGCGTGCCGGACCATCTCGTCGACCGCGCCGCCGAGCCGCCCGTCCAGGTCGTCGAGGAGCAGGGCGCGCTGGTCGGGGTGGGCGGTGAGCAGGTGGAGACCGTGGGCGAGCGCGTTGCGGGTGGTCTCGACGCCGGCGACGAGCAGCAGGGAGAAGAAGGCGCCGAGCTCGCGGCCGGTGAGCCGGCGTCCGTCGACGTCGGCGGTGACGAGGGCGGTGATCAGGTCGTCGGCGGGTGCGCTGCGGCGCCGGCGCCCGATCGCCGCGACCATGAGCTGCATCCGGGCGAGCGCCGCCAGCCCGCGGCCGGGCACCCGCAGGCGGCTGCGCAGCGGCCGGGCGACGCCGGTGTGTTCGGAGGCGTGGTTGACCTGGTCGAGGATGGCGCGGCGGGGCCGCTCGGGGATGCCCATCAGATTGCAGATCACCTGGAAGGGGAGTTCGGCGGCGACGGCGGTGACGAAGTCCTCGGGGCGGTCGCGTTCGACGACGTCGACGAGGCGGGTGGCGACGCGGCGGATGTCGTCCTCGGCTCCGGAGAGGAGGCGGGGGGTGAAGGCGCGGGAGATGACGCGGCGCAGCTGGGCGTGGCGGGGGTCGTCCAGGTTGACCATCGAGTCGCCGAACAGGGCCCGGACCCAGCGGGGCGGTTCGGGGGTGGTGACGCCGGGGGCGCTGCGGAAGACGGCGGGGGTGCGGCTGGCCTCGACGACGTCGGCGTGGCGGACCAGGGCGTGGTAGCCGCGGCCGCCGGCGCGGTCGCCGACGTAGAGGGGGGTGGGGCGGCGGCGCAGTTCGGCGAAGGCGGCGGCGCGGGCGGGGGCTGGGAGCTGCCAGAAGCCCGGATCGGCCAGGTCCGGGGCACTGCCGGATGCGGGGCTTGAGCCGGAGCGGGAGGTAGCGCCGGGGCGGGCTCCGGCCGAGGCCGGCCGGCCGGTCGTGGTGTCCATGGCCGTGCCTCCTGGTGGTCCGCTGTGCCGACACTGGTGCCGGGCTCCGGCGCCGGCGTGTGCGCATCGTACGGGGTTGTGCACATTTAGTGACCAGGGGGTGGGAGATGTCAAATCACCTCGATGGTCGTGCGAGCGGCTGTTCGTATCGTCGGCTCGTCGGCCGGTTGGGCCGGGCGGTTCTCGGCCGGGCACGTCCGGTGAGGAGACGGCCTTCGGCGACGCGGCCGGGCATGGTCTCACGCGGCGGAACCGGCCAATACCGGAGGGTGCGGTACGGGCGCGGGCCGGCGGGTGCGACGATGAGTGCCATCGTGATGACCGACCGGATCCGCTCGCTGCGCGCCGTGGTCTTCGCCACGCTGTGCGTGGCGCTGGCCGCCGCGGCGCACGTCGCCATGGGCGGGGCCGGGGTGTCGCCGTCGGTCCTGGCCGGCGCGTCCGGCGCGGTCCTCGGCGTGACCTGGCTGCTCGCCGGGAAGCGGCGCGGGCTCGGGGTGATCAGCGCCTGGATGGTCGCGGCGCAGACCGCGCTGCACCTGCTGTTCGAGCGCGCCGGAGCGCTCGCACCGACGGGCGGCGGACTCGGGCGGCTGACCGGCACGGACTGGGCCGCCCTGCTGCTCTGCAACCCCGGCCGGGTACCGGGCGGACCGTCTCCCGCGGACCTGGCCAGGATGGCCGGACTCGACCCGGACGCACCACCGGCCTCCGGGCTGCACGCCGTGGCCGGACTGCGGCACGGCGCGGGTTCCGCCGCGGGCTCGGGAGCCGGTCTCGGCGACGGCACGGGCATGGACGTGACCGGCATGGCCGGGATGGATGGAATGAGCGGCATGCCGGGGATGCCGGGCATGCCAGGGGTGCCGGGCATGACGGGGACGTCCCCGGCGCACAGCATGGCCGACGCCTCCGGGCAGGCCGCGGCCACCCACGGGATGGCGCACGGCATGGCCCACGGAATGTCCGTGGGGATGGTCGCCGCCCACGTGCTGGCCGCGCTGGCCTGCGCCCTGCTGCTCTGGCGCGGTGACGCCGCGCTGGTGCGGATCTTCGAGCTGCTCGGCGCGCTCGGCGCCGTCGTCGCGGGCGCGCTGCTCGTTCCGCTGCTGACCCTCTTCGCGCGGCCCTTCGGCTTCCGCCCGCCGGCCCCGCCCCGGCGCGCCGCCCGGCGGACGCGGCAGCCGCGACAGGTGCTGCTCACGCACGCCGTCGTGCGGCGCGGGCCGCCCGCGCTCGCCCTCGCCTGCTGACGCGCCCGTCTCCCCGCGTTCCACTCGCTCCACCCGGTCGGCCACTGCCACCGGGGGCACTCCGACGGGCAGGTCGCCCTGCCGTCCGGCCGAGCGCGCTGCGCCGCCGTGCCGCCAGGGCCCGGGCCCGCGCCTGCCGCCGCTCCCCCTGGGTGCGGCGTGCGGCGCGGACGGCCCATGGACACCTGCGGTGCCACTCAAAGCGGTGCCGCTCCCAGCCCTTCTCTCAGGACCCTTCATGCCTGACTACGACGGCGCACCGGCTCCGGCCGGCGCCCTCGTCCTAACGCTGCGGGCCGCCCGGCCCGTCCTCCTCCAGCCGGGCCAGCAGGCTCGCGGACCAGTCGGCGGACGGGCCGTCGGCCGCGCTCGCCGCCACCCGGCCGCGCAGCCGTTCGGCCTGCTCCAGCCAGTCCCGGCAGCCCGCGCAGCGGGCGACGTGACCGTCCAGACGGCCGTCCGGGAGCCCGGCCGCCTCGCCGTCGAGGCGGGCGGACAGGGCGGTGCGGAACTGCGCGCATCTCATATGGTCATCGTCCCTCACGGCTTCGACGGGCGGCGCGGCCGGGTCCGCCGGACTCACCGGACCGACGGGCGGCTCCACGGACGGCGCGACGGAGGCCGCCGTGGATGACGACCAGCTCACCGCGCTCGCCCTGACCGCCCGGGCCGGACGGGCACCGGACGTCGAGGCCTTCATCCGCGCCACCCAGCGGGACGTGTGGCGCTTCGTCGCCCACCTGACCGACGTGCAGTCCGCCGACGACCTCGCCCAGGAGACGTTCCTGCGGGCGCTGCGCAGCCTGCCCGGGTTCGCGGGGCGATCGTCGGCCCGCACGTGGCTGCTGTCGATCGCCCGGCGCACCGTGATCGACCGGTACCGGACGGCCGCCGCCCGGCCGCGCCTGGCCGCGCTGCCGGACTGGCAGGAGGCGGCGGAGCGGCAGGGCTCCGGGCCGGCGGCCGGGTTCGAGGACGGGATCGCGCTCGGCGACCTGCTCGACCGGGTGCCCGCGCAGCGGCGCGAGGCGTTCGTGCTCACGCAGGTGGTCGGCCTGAGCTACGCCGAGGCCGCCGCAGTGGCGGGCTGCCCGGTCGGCACCGTCCGGTCCCGGGTGGCCCGGGCCCGGGAGGAGCTGATAGCCCGCCTCCGGGCGGCCGATGGCGGGGAGCTCGCGGCGGCGTGCTGAGCACCATGGCCGGGGGGCGAACGGCAGCGGGCCGTGAGCGGCGTGCGGCGTGCAGCGAGCAGCCGATGAGGACCGGCGACTGACAGCCGACAGCTGACAGCTGACAAGTTTCAGATGACAGATAACAGATTTCGAAATCTGTTATCTGTCATCTGTCAGTTGCCCGCCGCCGTCCCCCGCCCGCCCCCCTCGTGCGGGTTTCGGAAAAATTCCTCCAAGTGTTCGGGAACCCCGCCCCCTCCACCCCCGACTGCTGTACCGGACGCTGCCACCGCGGTGGCAGCGTCCGGTACGCAGCGGGGGAACGGAGGACTCCATGGCCGCGCAACACGGCCTGCCCGAAGCCAAGTTGAGGCACAGCACAGGAAACCCGGACGGTCCGGCGGACCGGTGGAGCCTCGTCGTCGCCGCCGGGCTGCTCTCGTTCGTCGCGATGCTCGACATGAACGTGGTGAACCTCGCGCTCACCGACATATCCGCCGGCCTGCACGTCTCCCCCGGAGTCGCCCAGTGGGCCGCGCTCGGCTACCAACTGCCGCTCGTCGCCCTGCTGTTGCCCGCCGGACGATGGCTGGACCAGGTGGGCACGCGCTCGGCCCTCCTGCCGGCGGTCGGCTGCTTCGCCGCGTGCAGCGCGCTCGTCTCCCTCGCCCCGTGGGCGAGTTGGCTGATCGCGGCGCGCTTCGCCCAGGGCGCCTTCGGCGCGGTGCTGTTCGTCCTGATGCCGGTGCTCGCCGCCACCGCCGTCCGGCCCGAGCTGCGCGGGCGGGCGATGAGCGTGCCCGCCACGCTCGGTCCGCTCGGGGCCGTCACCGGTCCGGTGATCGGCGGTCTGCTGCTCGACCACGTGGGCTGGCGGGCCGTGTTCCTGGTCAAACTCCCGGTCTGCCTCGCCGCCGCGCTGATCGTGTTCCGCCACGCCCCGCGCACCGGCAGGCTCTCGCCGCCCGACCGCAGTTCGCTCGGCGACGCCGCCCTGATCGGCTCCGCCGTCGCCTCCGTCCTGCTCGCGCTCACCCTCGCGCCGAAGGCCCCGCTGTGGCTCCTGCTCGCGCTGCCCGCCGCGCCGCTCGTCGCCGTCTGGCTGCGCCGCCCCGGCGGCCGACCGGTGGCCGAGACGCTGCGGGCCGCCGGCACCACCGGCGTCAACGCCTCCGTCCTCGCCCTCGCCGCGGGCTTCGCCGCCTGCCACTACCTGCTCGCCCAGCACCTGCGCGGCCAGGAGGGCGAGAGCGCCACCCGCACCGCACTCACCATGCTGGCCTTCCCGCTCGGCATGGTGGTGGCCGGCCGCTTCGGCGGACGGCTCGCGGACCGCTGGGGCGCCCGGCCGACCGCGCTGAGCGGCGCCGCCGTCACCACCCTCGGTCTGCTCCTGCTGCTCCCCCTGAACGGCGGCTGGACCAACGCCGACATCGCGTGGCGCCTCGCCCTCGCCGGCGCGGGCATGGGCCTCAACGGCGGCCCCACCCAGGCCCTGGTCATGACCGCCTCGCCGCCCGGCCGGCTCGCCACCGCGGGCTCCGCCGTCCAGCTCGCCCGCAGCCTCGGCTTCGCCCTCGGGCCCGCCCTCGCCACCGCGGCCACCCTGGCCGGCGACCGCGCGACCACCGGCACCCGCGCCGGGATCGCCCTGGCCGTCCTGGCCGCCGCGAGCGCCGTCGCCCTCCTCGCCCTGCACCACCACCGCGCCCACCGCGCAACGGCGTGACACGGCCGCCCTGGCCGACCGCCACCCCCTTGGAACACCGTACGACCGGAGGTTCACCGCACATGACCGACATAGACACCGACTTCGATCCTGCCGCCGTCCGCCCGCCGAACCCGGCAGAACCGGCAAACCCGGCAAACCTTTCGGACCCTGCGGACCCCGCGGACCCGGCGGCTCGCTGCCCGTTCGGCTACGGCCTCCCGTCCGACGGCGGTGGCGACAACGGTGGCGACAACGGTGGCGACGACGACCGCGACGGCACCCGACTCCCCTCCCCCGTACCGCTCTACGGGACGGAGTACAAGCGCGACCCGTACCCGCTGTACCGGCGGATGCGCGAGGCGGGCCCCGTCCACCGGGTGGAGTTCCCGAGCGGCATCCACGCCTGGCTGGTCACCGGCTACAAGGCCGCGCACGCGGCCCTCAACGACGGCAGGCTGGGCAAGAACCACGCCCTGGGCAACGAGAACTGGCGCCGGCTCGCCTCGATCATGCCCGAGCCGCAGCACTCGCAGCTCCAGGTGCACCTGCTCCACCAGGACCCGCCCAAGCACACGACGATGCGCCGGCTCGTCGTCGACGCCTTCGCGCCCCGCCGGGTCGAGGCCCTGCGGCCGCGCCTCCAGGAGCTCGCCGACGCCCTGGTCGACGAGCTGCCCGCCACCGGCGGCGCCGATCTGGTCGCCGGGTTCGCCGCGCACTACCCGTTCCGCGCGCTCGCCGAAACCATCGGCCTGCCGCCCGAGTTGGCCGTGCGCTTCGACCGCGACTGGGGCAAAGTGGTGCAGCCGGTCGGCCCGCTCGACCCCGGCCGGCCCGCGTACGAGGCGCGGCTGCGCGGCCTGCAGACGTACATCGCGGACGTGGTCGAGCACAAGCGCGCCCACCACGACCCCGCCCGGGCCGAGGACGACCTGCTCGGCCGGCTCGTCGCGGCCCGTGACGCCGGCGAGCTGAGCCCGGAGGAGCTCGACTCGATCGTGTTCCAGCTACTGGTCGCCGGGCAGGAACCGGTCACCAACCAGATCACCACCATGCTGATCACCCTGCTGCGCCACCCCGGGCACCTCGTCCGGCTCGCCGAGGGCATCGCCGCCGACCCCGGCCTGCTCCCCCGCGCGGTGGAGGAACTGCTGCGCCACGACGCCGCGTTCGAGCTCACCACCTGGCGGTTCTTCGCCGAGGACAGCGACCTGTTCGGCACCGCGGTGCCGGCCGGCGACTCGGTCATCGTCTCGCTCTGCGCCGCCAACCGGGACGGCGAGCGGTTCCCGGACGCCGACCGGCTCGACTTCGACCGCACCCCGAACGCCCATCTCGCCTTCGGACACGGCATCCACTACTGCCCCGGCGCCGCCCTCGCCCGTGCCGAACTCCAGGTGGCCCTCGGCACGTTGCTCACCCGGCTCCCCGGGCTGCGTCCCGCCGGTCCGGCCGAGGGCGGTGACGGCCTGGACGCCCTGACCTGGATCCCCGCCGTCCTGGCCCGCGGTGTGAACGAGCTGCCGGTCGCCTACGACCGGCGCGTCTGACCGGCGGCGACCACCACCCCCTGGCCCGCGACCGCACCGCCGGCCAGGACACGGCCACGCCTGCTTGCAGCCTGTAGCCCGTAGCCCGTAGCCCGCACCCATTGCCCTTACGACAACGTCCCGCTGGAGGACCACCATGCCGCCCGTCGGCACCATCACCGCCCGCGAGCCATCCACCCACACATACGAAGCCGCCGAGCACCTCGCCGCCCGCGTCCTCGGCCTGCTCCTGCCGCACCGCCGCGCCTCCGACCCCGAACTCGCCGCAGGGCCGCACCACTTCCCGCTCCAGCTGGCGCAGCTCGCGGACTTCATCGCCGCCGGCGAGCCGATCGTGTTCACCCTGCCCGGTTTCCCCTGCAAGTCGCCGAACCCGGCGAAGGTGCTCGGCCACCTGCCCGACGAGGGCGAGCGGCTGTCGCTCACCTTCCTCGACGCGCTGTGCGAGCGGATCGGCGCGCTCCACGCGCCCGGTGCGCGAATCCTGATCTGCTCGGACGGCCACATCTTCGGCGACCTCATCCACGTCCCCGACGACCACATCGACGACTACTCCGACGCACTGGCCGCGATGATCGAGCGCGAGGGCCTGCGACACCTGGCCACCTTCGACCTGCGGGCCGTCCTCGGCGACCTGCCGTTCGACGAGAAGCGCGCCCGTGTGCACGCTCGATACGCGCCGAGCGTCGAGGAGTTGCGCGAGCAGGTGCTGACGGACGAGGAGACCCTGCGGCTCTACCGGGGCATCACCCGGTTCCTCACCGAGGACACCGTCGGCTTCACCGGCACCAAGTCGGCCCTCCAGCGCGAGTGCCGCCGCCGCGCGTACGGGGTGATCCAGCGCAGCCGCGCCTGGGGGGACCTGATCGCCGAGCACCACCCGGACGCGTTCCGGCTGTCCATCCACCCGCAGCGGGCCGGGGCGCCGAAGTTCGGCATCCGCCTGCTGGAGGCGGCGGACGCGTGGACGACGCCCTGGCACTCCTCGGTGCTCCACCGGGCCGACGGCCGCTGGGAGTTGCTGCGCAGCGCGGACGCCGCGGAGCTCGGGCGGCTCGTCGAGAGCGACGGCCGCCCGAGCCACTACGAGACGGTCTGAGCCCGCGCCGCGTCGGCGTCCACCGGAGCACCGGCCGAGGACGCGGGCGTGCGGTGGTCGAAGGCGATCAGCGGGTCGCCGGTGAGCGGGTGTTCGACCACCGCCGCCCGCACGCCGAACACCTCGGCGAGCAGGTCGGAGGTGAGCACGTCGCGCGGTACTCCGGAGGCCACGAGGGCGCCGCGGTGCAGGACGTGCAGGCGGTCGCAGACCGAGGCGGCGGCGTTGAGGTCGTGCAGCGCGACCAGGGTGGTGCGACGCTGTTCCCGTAGCAGGGCGAGGAGTTCGACCTGGTGGCGGACGTCCAGGTGGTTGGTCGGCTCGTCCAGCACGAGGACGTCCGGCTGCTGGGCGAGCGCCCGGGCGAGCAGCACCCGCTGGCGTTCGCCGCCGGACAGCTGGGCGAACCGGCGGTCGGCGGCCTCCGTCATGCCGACGCGCACGAGGGCGTCGGCGACGACGCGGTGGTCCTCGGCGTCGTCGGCGGCGAATGCGCGCTTGTAGGGGGTGCGGCCCATGGCGACGACCTCGCGGACGGTCAGTTCGAAGTCGCCGCCGCGTTCCTGCGGGAGGGCCGCGATGTGCCGGGCGGACTCCGCCGGGGAGATGCCCTCCAGCTCCCGTCCGGCCAGGAGGATCCGCCCCGCGCTCGGCCGCAGGTGCCGGTAGACCGTGCGCAGCAGGCTGGACTTGCCGCTGCCGTTGGGTCCGACCAGTCCGGCGATCTCGCCCTCCTCGGCGACGAGGTGGACGCCGGCCACGACGGTGCGTCCGGCGAGGGCGACGCTCAGGTCTTCGACGGCGATCCTCAATTGCGCTCCAGTCGTCGGTCCAGCAGGTAGAGCAGGGTGGGGGCGCCGAGGACGGCGGTGACGACGCCGATGGGCAGTTCCTGGTTGTCCAGGGCGGTGCGGGCGAGGGTGTCGACGACGACGAGCAGCAGGGCGCCGGTGAGGGCGGACAGCGGCAGCAGGCGCCGGTGGTCGCCGCCGACGAGCAGCCGGCACACGTGCGGCACCATGAGCCCGACGAAGCCGATCGCGCCGGAGACGGCGACCAGCACGCCGGTGAGGACACTGGTGACGACGAAGATCTCGCGGCGCAGCCGGGTGACGTCGACGCCGAGTCCGGCGGCGGTCTCGTCGCCCATGAGCATCGCGTTGAGTGCGCGGGCGCGGGCCTGGAGCAGGGCGAGACCGAGGGCCACGGCGGCTGCGGGGATGGCGAGTTGGGACCAGACGGCGCCGCCGAGGCTGCCCATGAGCCAGAACAGGACGCCTCTGGTCTGCTGTTCGTCGCTGGTCTGGAGGACGAGGTAGCTGGTGATGCCGCCGAGGAACTGGGCGATGCCGATGCCGGCGAGGACCAGGCGCAGCGGGGAGAAGCCGCCGCCGCGCCGGGCGAGGAGCCAGACGAGGGAGAACGCGGCGAGGGCGCCGGCGAAGGCGGCGAGGGAGACGGTGAGGCCGAGGGCGCTGCCGAAGGAGAGCTGGAGCCCGAGGGCGGTGCCGAGGACGAGGGTGGCGACGGCGCCGAGGGATGCGCCGGAGGAGATGCCGAGGAGGTAGGGGTCGGCGAGGGGGTTGCGGACGAGGGCCTGGACGGCGGTGCCGACGAGGCCGAGTCCGGCGCCGACGACGGCGGCCAGCAGGGCGCGGGGGACGCGCAGTTGCCAGACGATGAGGTCGCGGGTGCCGGGTTCGGGGGCGCGTCCGGTGAGCCGGCGGGCGATGACGGCCCAGACTTCGCCGGGCGGGACGTCGACGGCGCCGAGGGAGACGGCGGCGGTGAGGGCGAGGAGGAGGGCGGCGCCGAGGGCGGCGGCCAGCGGCCCGGCCCGCAGGGAGCGGGCCGGGCGGCCGCCGGCGGCAGCAGCGGCAGCAGCGGCAGCGACGGAGGTCGCGCCGGGATCCTCGCCGGTGACGGACGGAGGCACGGTCTACTGCCCGTTCTTGACGAGGTCCGGGTGGACGGTGGCGGCGATCTGCCGGACGGCGTCGGCGTTGCGCACGCCCGCGATGGTGGTCACCTCGGAGCCGAGCCGCACGAAGTGTCCTTCCTGGACGGCCTTCAGGCCCTGGGTGGCGGGGAAGCCCTTGAGGAACGCCTCGGCGTCGTCGTAGGCCTTGCGGGTGGCCTCCTCGCTGCCGCGGTTGCGGACGGCCAGCTGGATCCAGTCCGGGTTCTTGGCGACCACGTCCTCCCAGGAGCCGGGCTTGAAGTCGGCGTCGCAGTCGCCGAAGACGTTGCGGGCGCCGGCGAGGGTGATCACGGCGTTGGCGACCTGGCGGCCGCAGACGGCGGTGGGCTGCTTGGTGCCGGCGTCGAAGTCGAAGACGAAGTAGCTCGGCCGCTTGTCGTCCGGCACTCCGGCGAGGGCGGTCCGCACGTCGCCCACGCGCTTCTCCATGCCGGCGACGAGTTCCTCGGCGCGGGCGGCGGTGCCGGTGACGGCGCCGAGCCTGCGGATGTCGTTCTCGACCTGGGCGAGGTCGGTGCGCGGCGCCTTGGCGGCCTTCGGGGTGCCGGCGCAGGCGGTGGAGAGGAGGTAGACGTGCTGGATGCCGGCCGCGGCGAACTCCTCCGGGCTCGGCCCGGTGGTGCCGCCGCCCATCATCGGCATGGCGCCGAAGGTGTCGACGTAGAGGTCCGCGCCGGAGCCGAGGAGCTTCTCCTTGGAGATGACGCGGTCGCCGAGGACGGGCACCTTGGTGCCCTGCTCGGCGAGGTCCGCCGGGAGGCTGCCCTTGCCGGGCGGGAAGCCGGTGCCGATCAGGCGGTCCCCGGCCCCGAGTTGGAGCAGCATCTCCAGGCTGGAAGCGTTACTGGTGACGATCTTCGAGGGGGCCTTGGCGATGGTGGTCTCCTGGCCCGCGCAGTCGGCGACCTTGACCGGGAAGGATCCGGCGGGCGCGGCCTTGGCCGTCGCCTGCGCGTCCGAGCCGCCGCCCCCTCCTCCGGTGCTTCCGCAGGCCGTGGCCGTGGCGAACAGGGCGACGACGGCCGCGACGGCGCGGGCGGTGCGAGGGCGCATGGGAACTCTCCTGGTGGGTGCTCGTGCTGGGGGTCCGTCCTGCGGACCCGGACCAGGTAGTCGGCCGGCTCGCGCGGCGGGTTCCCGCGGATCTCGGGGAGTTCCGCGCCGGGCCGTCTCCGCACGGCCCCTCCGGCGCGACCCCGTCCGCTCACGCGCGGGCTCAGGCGCGGGCGTAGGCGCGGGGCGTAGGCGCGGGGCGTAGGCGCGGGGCGTAGGCTGGCCCGATGGCCGAACCCACCGTCCTGCGGGACGATCTCGACCTGCCCGTCCGGCTCGGTCCGGGCCCGGTGCGGCGGGTGGTCTCGCTGGTGCCGTCGCTGACCGAGTCGCTCGCCGTCACCGCCCCCGGCCTGCTGGCCGGCGCCACCGACTGGTGCACCCACCCGGCCGGACTGGACGTGCCGCGGATCGGCGGCACCAAGAACCCGGACGTCCGGCGGATCCTCGCCCTGGCCCCTGACCTCGTCCTCGCCAACGACGAGGAGAACCGTCGGCCGGACCTCGACGCGCTGCGGGCGGCCGGCGTGCCGGTCTGGGTGACCGACATCCGCACCGTCGACGACGCGTTCCGCTCCCTGGAACGGCTGCTGACCCTCGCGTGCGGCCTCCCGCGGCCGGGGTGGCTGGACGAGGCGCAGGCGGCGTGGCGCGGGGTGGACGGTCGGCGCAGCGGGCAAAAGATCGACGGACGGCGGAGCGGGCAGAAGACCGACGGTCCGCGGGCGATCGTGCCGATCTGGCGGCGCCCGTGGATGGTCCTCGGCCGCGACACCTTCGCCGGGGACGTGCTGCGGCGCCTCGGAGTGCGGCTCGTCCACGCCGGCCACGCCGAGCGCTACCCGGCCATCCCGCTGCCCGAACTGCTCGCCTGCGCACCCGACTTGGTCGTCCTGCCGGACGAGCCGTACCGGTTCACCGCCGGGGACGGCCCGGAGGCGTTCCCCGGCGTGCCGGCGGCGCTGGTCAGCGGACGTCACCTCACCTGGTACGGGCCCTCGCTCGCCGAGGCCCCGGCGGTGCTCGGCACGGCGCTCGACCACCCGTTCGTACAGGGTGGGAACACGCCCCCGTAGGATGACCGCCACTCGCCGGGACCACCGGCGATCAAGTGGGGGAACCACACATGGCAGTGAGCACATCCCGGCGTGCGCTGGTGATGGTGTCGGCCGCGGCCGTCTCGACCGCCGTCCTGGCCGGGTGCGGGAGCAAGTCCGCGACGACCGACACCCGTGCGGCGCCGGGCACGACGGCTCTGGCCGCGAGCGCCTCGCCCGCCGACACGGCTGGCGCGAGCGCGTCCGCGAGCCCTGCCGCGAGTGCGACGCCGTCGCCTGGCGCGAGCGCCACCGGCAGCCCGAGCGCGAGCGCGTCGGCGGGCAAGTCGGCCAAGGCGAGCCCGAGCCCGGGCCCGACGGCGAGCGGTGCCAAGCCCGGCGCGGCCAAGCCGTCCACCGGCAGTGCCGAGAAGGCCCCCGCCCCGGCCGCCGCCCCCGTCGCCGCGGCCCCGGCGCCGACCGCCAAGCCCGGCCCCGTCGCTCCCCCGCCGCCGCCCGCGCCCGAGGGCCCGCACGCCCCGCCGCTGCAGAGCAGTTGCAAGCCGAGCAAGCCGCAGCCGGACGAGGCCAAGGACGCCGTCGGCGCGGCGCTCACCGCCGCGGCCGGCCAGGCCCGCACGCTCACCCTCAGCAGCGGAGGCACCGACAAGCTCCCGCCGCTGCCGGTCAACCTGGTCAAGGCCATCGCCTGGCAGGAGAGCGGCTGGCAGTCCGGCATCCTCGCCTGCGACGGCGGGATCGGCACCATGCAGGTCATGCCGAACACCGTGAGCTGGATGAACACCAAGTTCGGCACCGTCTCCGACGCCAAGACCCTCGCCGGCAACGTCCAGCTCGGCACCCAGCTGCTCGACTGGCTGGTCGCCTACTTCGGCGACTCCGGGTTCGGCGGCACGTACGACCTCTCCCCCGACCCCGCCACCGGGAAGACCCCGCTGCTCGACCTCGTCATCTCCGCCTACAACGCGGGCGCGGGCAACGTCCACTACAACACCGCCACCGACCCGGCCACCGGCGCGACCGTCGGCAGCCTCGTCATCCCGAACCCGGGCTACGTCGCCAACGTCAAGGCGCTCATGGCGAGTCAGCCCTGGAACAAGGCCGGCTGAGACCGGAGAACGCCCGAGGGGCCCGGAACGCCGACGTGCGTTCCGGGCCCCTCGGGCACTGCGGTGGGTCCGTCAGCCACGCGCGGCGGTGACGGCGGCGCCCAGCGCCTCCTTGATGCGCGGACCGAGGCGGCCGAAGCCCAGCTCCTTCATCGCGGCGCGCAGCAGCTCCTCCTCGCTGCGCTCGACCCCGTCGCCGTCCACCCAGCGGACGACCGCCAGCAGCTCCTCCGCCGAGTAGGCGGTCACAGGCCGCCCGGGCGTGAAGTCCGGCTTCGCCGGGCGACCGGCGGACGCGGCCGGCTCGACGGGCTGCTCCTCCGCCTCGACCGCCACTGCCTCGGCGGCGGACTCCTCCTCCACCGGGGCCGGAGCCTCGGCGGCGGGCTCGACGGCGGCCTCCGGCTCGTCCGTCACCTCGGCCTCGACGGCCACCGGCGCCTCAACGGCCTCCGGGGCCTCGGCGATCGGCTCGGGGGAAGCCTCGGGGGTCGGCTCGGCAGCGGCCTCGACCTCGGCGACCGGCTCGGCGACCGGCTCGGCCTCGACGGCGGCCTCGGGCTCGACAGCCTCGGGCTCGGCCTCGACGGTCGTCTCCGGCTCCACCGCCTCTGCCTCGACGCCGGGCTCCTCCTCCACCACGGCGGGAGCCTCGACGACGGCCTCGGGCTCGGCGACCGCAACCTCAACGGCGGGCCCGGCCACGGCCTCGGCCTCGTCGGCCGTCTCCTCGACGACCTCCACCGACTCGGCGGCCACCTCGGCCACGACGGCCTCCGGCTCCACAACCTCAACCGGCGCCTCGACGGCGGCCTCGACGGTCACCTCGGCCACCGCCTCCAGCTCGACAGCCTCGGCCTCAACGGCCGTCTCCTCGACGACCTTCGGCTCCACAACCTCAACCGGGGCCTCGACGGCCGCCTCGGCGGTCACCTCGGCCACCGCCTCCAGCTCGACAGCCTCGGCCTCGACGGCCGTCTCCTCGGCGACCTCCACCGACTCGGCGGCCACCTCGGCCACGACGACCTCCGGCTCCACGACCTCAATCGCGGCCTCGGCAGCCTCAACGGCGGTCTCCTCGACGGCCTTCGGCTCCTCGGCCTCGACCGGCGCGTCCTCGGTCTCGACGAGCGCGGCAGCGGCGGCGGCCACGAGGTCGTCGGCCGCCGGGGACGGCGCCGGGAGGGAGACGACGGACGGCTCGTCCCCGATCTCCGCCTCGACCTCCGCCTCGGCCACCGGCTCCGCCGAAGTCTCGGCCTCGGCCTCGGCCTCGGTCACGGCCTCGGTCACGGCCTCGGTCACGGCCTCGGCCGCCTCGGCGGCCTCCTCCGCGACGACAGCCGCGGCAGGAGCCTCCGCCAGCCCGTCGCGCTGGCCGCCGGCCAGGGCCTGGCGGGCCGCGTAGGCGGCGTCGGCGGCGCGGCGGTCGGCCCTGGCGGCGGCGAGCTCGGCGAGCAGGTCGCCGAGTCCGGCCTCTTCCAGGGTGGTGCGCAGGCTGTGGATGGTGGGCAGGCGGTAGAGGGTGCCCTCGTCGGCAGCGAGGCGCTCGACGAGGTCGACGAGCTCGGCGAAGGGCAGGCCGTCGAGGTCATGGTCGGGCAGGACGCGGGCGAGTTCGCGCAGGCCGGCGTTGATCGCGTCGAAGGTCTGGGCGGTGCGCTCGACGAGGGTGCCGTCGCCGGGGGCGGTGGGCAGGGTGCCGGAGGGGGCGAGGGCGGCCCAGGCGCGGCGCTCGACCTCGGCGGAGGCGAGGGCCTCGTGGAGGTCCTCGCGGCGGGTGCGGCGCTCGGTGGCGAGGGCGGTGGCCTGCTTGCGCAGGGCGCGGGCGCGCAGCCAGGAGAGCTTGACGCCGCGCTCGCGGCGCCAGGCGCCGTCGGCCGTGGCGGCGGTGAGGGCGTCGAGGTCGGCGTCGTAGGCGGCGGCCGTCAGGGTGCCGGAGGTGCGGTGGACGCGCTGGAGGAGTTCGACGAGGAGCACGGTCTTGGCGACGGTGTCGGGTTCGTCGAGCTTGGCGTCGGTGGCGAGCGCGGTGACGGCCTCCCAGGTCCGGGTGAGGTCGTGGCCGCGCAGTTCGGCGAGGGCGCTGCTGGCGGCGCGGGCGTCCTCGGGGGTGGCGACGGTGTCGAGGGCCGCGTACCAGGCGTGGGTGTCGGTGGTGAGGGTGAAGGCGCCGAGTTCGGCGTAGCGGCCGAGGTCCTCGCGGAGGTCGGGCTCCGCGGCGGCGTCCTGGGGGTCCTTGACGTCTGCGGCGTCGGCGACGTCCGCCGGGTCGGCTGCGTCGGCGTTGCGCGAGTGAAGCACTGTCATGTGAGGTCCGGTTCTGGGCGACGGCGGCGGGGCTGGCGGCGAGGGGGCGACGGACCGTTCGCGCGGGGTGCCCCGGGGCCGGGGCGGGGGGCGCGCGGTCGAACCGCCGGTTGTGGACGCCCAGAATACGGGTGCCCGTTCGAGCCTTGCACGCACCCACCGTCCGACGGGCCGGTGTCGCGTGCCATGACGCCCGGCTGGGCGCTACTCGGGAGGTCCGGGCGGGTGACCGCCGGCGGGGCCGGGCGGGTGGTGGTGTCGGCCGTCCGGGCGACGGAGGCGATCGAGGGGGACGGTGCGGGTGCGCCGACCGGGCGGTGGCCGGTGGCCCGGGGGCGGGCGGTGGCCGGCTCGGGCGAGGGCGGCGAGGTCGACGGGGGCGAGGTATTCGGACAGGGGGGTGCGGTGCCACCACGCTCCGGTCCGCCGCAGTTCGCGCCATCCGGTGAACCGGTAGAGGTGGAGGGTCGCCCGGACGTGGGTCGGCGGGGCGTCGGGGAAGGGGTTGTGGCGCAGCAGGCGCAGGGTGGCGGGGTCGCCGGTGAGGAGGCGGGCGGCGAAGGGCAGGAACCAGGGGCGGGCGTAGCCGGGTGAGATGCCGGCGAACCACATGAGCCAGTCGAGCCGTAGATGGTAGGGGGCGTACTGGCGGGGCAGGCGGCGGACGTCGCCGGGTTTGCCCTTGAAGCCGTATTCGCGCCAGACGGTGTCGGGGGTGAGGACGGGTTCGTCGGTGCCTTCGACGACGACCTCCTGGCGGACGCGGTTGATGCTGCCGAAGGCGCCGTAGGTGTTGACGAGGTGGAGCCGGTTGAAGGAGCGGTTCATGACCTGGCCGCGGGAGAGCAGGTTGCGCACGGGCCAGTAGCTGAGGACGGCGACGGTCGCGGTGAGGGCGAGGACGAGGGCCTCGTACCAGGCGGGGGTGGCCGGGTAGGTGCGGGTGTGGACGGGCAGGCCGATGCGGGCGGGGTCGACGGCGGCGAGGGCGAGGGCGATGGTGAGCCAGTTGAGCCAGGCGAAGTTGCCGGAGGCGATCAGCCACAGCTGGGTGGCGGTGATCAGGCAGGCGGCGTAGGTGGCGACCGGCTGCGGGAGGAAGAGGCCGAGCGGGACGACGAATTGGACGACGTGGTTGGCGGCGGCCTCGACGCGGTGGAGGGGGTCGGGCAGGTGATGGAAGAACCAGCTGAGCGGTCCTGGCATGGGCTGGGTCTCGTGGTGGTAGCGCAGGCAGGTGAGGTCGCGCCAGCAGCTGTCGCCGCGGATCTTGATCAGTCCGGCGCCGAACTCGACGCGGAAGACCAGCCAGCGCATCAGCCACAGGACGGGGGCGGGCGGGGCGGTGTCGGCGGTGCCGAGGAAGGCGGCGAGGAAACCGGCTTCGAGGAGGAGCGACTCCCAGCCGAAGGAGTACCAGGTCTGGCCGACGTTGACGATGGAGAGGTAGAGGACCCAGAGCAGGGCCCACGGCAGCGGGGAGGCCCAGAGCGGGAGGGTGTCGCCGAGTCCGGCGGCGAGGGCTGCGGCCGCGGCGGCTCCGGTCCACGCGACGGCGGCGAAGTAGCGGTCGCTGTAGTGGAGGTGGAACAGGCTGGGTGCCCGGCGGAAGGGGACGCGGGCGGTGAAGCGCGGCACCGGGAGCATGCCGTGGACGCCGATCAGGGCGCGGAACTGGGCCGCGGCATTGAGGAAGCCGATCAGGTAGAGGCCGGCGAGCATCCGCTGGACGAGCAGCCGGCTCGGCCAGTAGTCGGGGGCGGCGAACCAGTCCATGCGGCCCATGCCTACCACCGCGGGCGGCTGGTCGGGCCCGAACGGGCGGGCGGGGGCGGGCGGTTCACCCGCTCGGTGGCGGCGGATGGCGGAGTTCGAACGGCAGGCGGCAGGCGGCAGGCGGTGGCGTACGGACGATCGGGGCCCGGGCCCGGACGGCAGTGGGGCGGGGAGCCTCTCCTCGGGGGTGAGAGGCGCCCCGCCCCACTGGACGGTCCGGTGATCTCGACGGTGCCGCGGACGGCCGCTCGGCGTTCAGCCCGGCAGGACCATTCCGCTCTCCCCGGCGATGCCCGGGCGGCCGGCGGATCCGTTCTGCTGGAGCCGGTCGACCAGGAGGGCGGCCAGCGTGCCGAGCTCCTCCTCGGTGCGGGACTGCGCGGTGACGTCCATGCCGACGGTGAGGACACCGTTGACCTGGCCGGTGCGGGCGGTGCGCATCGGGGTGCAGGTGAAGCTGAAGATCTGCTGCCCGCGCTGGTCGGGGCGCCCTGACTGGATCCGGACGTCGCCGAGGACGGTGGCCCGCCCGGTGTGGTAAGCCTCGGCGACGGCCTGCTGGAGGCCGGCCGCACCGAGCTGCGGGTAGGCGGCGCCGACCGCGCCGTACGCCACCGGGGCTCCGAAGGTCTCGGCGTGCTGGGCGTTGGCGTAGCGGATCTCCTGGCCGGGGCCGTCGGTGAGCATGATCGGGAAGGGCGAGCCGTCGAAGGCGGCGAACATCTCCTGCTGCTGGGCGAGCAGGGTGTCGCGCAGCCGGATCTCGGAGAGGAGGGCCTCGGCGAGGTGCTGGATGTCGCGCAGGCGCTCGCGCCCCCACTGGCGGGGTTCGCGGTCGAGGACGCAGACGGTGCCGATGACGGTGTTGGTGTCGTCGACGAGCGGGGCGCCCAGGTAGGCGCGCACGCCGAGTTCGTCGACGACCGGGTTCCCGGCGAACCGGGGGTAGGCGAGGATGTCGTCGAGGGCGAGCGGGGAGCGCTGGGCGACGACGTGGGGGCAGAAGCCGTGGCTCAGCGGCATCTCGCGCGTGGGGAGGTCGAACGCGATGCCCCGGTCGGCCCAGGAGGCGCCGTCGTCGGAGGCCGTGTCGGAGGAGTTTGGCGGAATGTAGAGCCCCCGGAACATCTGGCGCTCGTCGTTGATGAAGTTGACCATCGCGATGGGGGCCCGGGTGATGCTGGCCGCCAGGTGGGCGAAGCGGTCGAAGGCTTCGTCCGCGGAGGGTTCGTTGAGACCGAGGGTGCGCAGTCTGCGGGTGCGCTCGGACTCGCCGGCGGCACCCGGGAACTGGCCTTGAGTGCTCATCACATCAGTCATGGCGCACATGTAATCAGACATCCGGGGGGTTCGGCGCCCCCGGGCCGGGTGGTTCTGGTTGCTGATGGACAGTCAAAGCCGCATGTGAACGGCCGCTCGGCAGGTTGCCGCGGGGACGAAGATCACTTCCCATCCGGTCACATGGCGAAACCAAGCGAAATTCGGACGATCTTTTTCGCGCCAATCCAAGATCGGCTCTGGGTGACTTCCTTATGCCCATATGACAATGAGCCCTGCCGAAGACACGGACGGTAGCCCCAACCCCCGGGGATCCCGGCCGGAGTTCCGCACGCACCGGTTGCAAAGGGGCGAACGAGGGCAACCGGCCGCCACCCACGACCCCACACCCCACCGCAGCGGCGGCCGGCGCGGCATCGACGGCACGGACGGAGGCACGACACCCCGAAACGAGAGGACCCCGGCATGACCATGGACTACTTCACCGACGAGCGCCACGAGAGCCTCCGGGCGGAGGTGCGCGAGTTCGCGGAGAAGGAGATACGTCCGCACGTGGCCAGAATGGAGGCCGACCGGCAGGTGGAGTTCGAGCTGTCGCGCGAGATCGCCCGCCGGGGCTGGATCGGTGTGACGATCCCGCAGGTCTTCGGCGGGCTGGGACTCGGGCACCTCGCCAAGACCGTCATCGTCGAGGAACTGGCCCGGGTGAGCGGTGCGATGGGCGCCGTGGCCCAGGCCTCGCAGCTCGGCGTGGCCAAGGTCCTCCACTACGGCTCGGACGCCCAGCGGCGCAAGTGGCTCCCGAAGTTCGCCTCCGGGGAGGCCCTGCCCACCATCGCCGTCACCGAGCCGGAGTCCGGCGGCCACGTGCTCGGCATGGCGGGCACCGCGCGCCGCGAGGGAGACGAGTACGTCCTCAACGGGCGCAAGTGGTTCGTGGGCAACTCCCACATCGGCGACGTCCACGGCGTCGTCCTGCGCACCGACCAGGGCAGCCGGGGGCTGTCCGCGTTCCTCGTCGAGAGCGACCGCCCGGGCTTCCGCACCGGCACCCGCGGCTCCCAGAGCGGGCTGCACGGCTTCAGCTTCGGCGAGATCGTCTTCGAGGACTGCCGCGTCCCGGTGGGCAACCGGCTCGGCCGCGAGGGCCAGGGTCTGGACGTCGCCTACTCGTCGTCCACGCTCTACGGACGGCTCAACCTGGCCGCCGTCGCCCTCGGCATCCACGTCGCGATCGTCGAGGACACCGCGCGCTTCGCCGAGGAGCGGGTGCTGTACGGCAAGCCGCTCAACCAGCTGCCCAACATCGCGCTGAAGCTCGGCGAGATGCAGTCCCGGCTGATGACCGCCAAGCTCGCCGCCTACCACGCCTCGCACCTGCTCGACCACGGCAAGGCCTGCGACGCCGAGCTGATGAACGCCAAGCTCATCAACACCGAGTACGCGCTCGACTCGGCGCGCAACGCCATGGAGATCCACGCGGCCCGCGGCCTGCACACCGACTTCAACATCGAGCGCTACCAGCGGGACGCCACCCACGTCTACCCGCCGGCCGGCACCTCGGACATCCAGCGGCTGCGGCTCGGGCAGATCGCCTCGGGCACGTACGGCAAGCAGTGGTCGGCCGAACTGTCCGGGCCGGCCAGCTGGGCGTGGACCGAACTGGCCCAGCGGGAGGCGCAGCTGGAGGAGGAGGCCGAGCGCCGCGGCGGAGAGGTGATCACGATGCCGCTGGCGGGATAGCGGCCGGGCCCGGCACCGCCGTCGACCCCGATCGGACCGACCACCCCTGTTCGCCGGTCCGCCCACTCGTCGACCGTCCGCCGACGCCCCTGCCGATGTCTCAGCCGATGTCTCTGTCGGTGCCGCTGCCGATGCCTCTGTGGCCGACCCTTCAGCATACCGACGTTTGACCTGTTCCTGACGGCTCCGCGGAAGGATCCCCCGACCTCCCGCGGAGCCGTCCCCCTCACCGGGAAAACGGTTCGACCTGCGACGATCCGTCACCGCACCATCCGACGGAGGGTGTTCGCTTCTGCCATCAGCCGGTCACATATCGTCAGTTGATGTTGCGATGAGGGCACCTGGGGCTGGTAGCGTTCCTGCCGTCGGCGGCCGTGCTGCACCCCGCCCGGACACTGACACCGAGTCACCCCCGTGACACCGCGTCATGATCGTGACACTGCGTCACCCCCGTCCGGCAACCCCGGCCGTGGCGCCCCGAAGCCCCGGCCGGACCGCGCGCGGGCACAACCGCCGTTCGGCCCAGCAACAAGGAATCAGATGCCAGGCATATCGGCCCCCCGCACGGGCCACCGCGCCGGCCGGTCCGGCTCCCTCCGCAGCTCGCTCCTCCTCCTCGTGCTGGTCCCCAGCGTGGGCCTCGCCGCCGCCTGGGGCTACGCCGCCTACCTGCTGCGCGACGCCGGGCAGAACACCGCGCTCGCCGCCGGCAGCGCCGCCGTCGCACTGGTCCTGCTGGTCAGCCTGGTCCGCGGCATCCGCGCGGCCCGCTCGCTGCCGGCCCGCCTCGCCGGACTCCGCGCCGACACCCTCGCCCTCGCCCAGCAGGAACTGCCCGCCGTCGTCGGACGGCTGCGCTCCGGCGAGCCCGTGCCCGTGCCGCCGACCTGGTCCCCGTCCCGGCGCACCGGCGACGAGGCGCAGCAGATCGCCGACGGCCTCGCCGCCGTCCGCCAGGCCGCCGTCGCCGCGATCGTCCACCAGGCACAGGGCCGCGAGGGCACGAAGAAGGTCTTCCTCAACATCGCCCGCCGCACCCAGATCCTGATCCACCGGCAGATCAGCATGCTCGACGCGCTGGAGCGCGAGCACGAGGAACCCGAGCTGCTGCGCGAGCTGTTCGCCGTCGACCACCTCGCCACCCGCATGCGGCGCAACGCCGAGAACCTGGTGATCCTCGGCGGCGCGCTGCCCGCCCGCCGCTGGCGCAACGCCGTTCCGGTCGTCAACGTGCTGCGCAGCGCCGTGTCGGAGACCGAGAACTACTCGCGCGTCGTCGTGCAGGGCGTGCCGCGCGCCTCCCTCAGCGGGCAGGCCGTCGCCGACGTCATCCACCTCGTCGCCGAACTGATCGAGAACGGCACCACCTTCTCGCCGCCTTACACCCAGGTGCAGGTCTCCGCGCAGGAGGTCCCGAAGGGGCTCGCGGTCGAGGTCGAGGACCGCGGCCTCGGCATGGGCGAGGAGGAGTACGAGCGGCTCAACGACTACCTCGCCAACCCGCCCGAGCTGGACGTCTCCGCGCTCGGCGACGACCTGCGGCTCGGCCTGTTCGTCGTCGCGCGCCTGGCCGCCCGGCACGAGATCCAGGTGACCCTGCGCCCCTCGCCGTACGGCGGCACCCGGGCCGTGGTGCTGGTGCCGGCCGTGCTGCTGGAGAAGGCCGAGCAGCCGGCCGCGGTGCCCGGGCTGCCCTCCGGCGCACGCGTCACCCGCACGCCCGTGCCGGGGCCGCGTCCGGCGGCGGCGGACGATCTCGGCGTGCTGGACGGGGAGTTGGTGGACGACCTCGGCGTGCTGGAGGACGTGGCCCCGGGGCCCTCGATGCCCGCGGTTCCGGCCGTACCGGTGGTTCCCTCGATGCCGTCCATGCCGTCCATGCCGTCCATGCCGACTGTGCCCCCGGCGTCCTCGATACCTCCGGGCGCTTCGGCGCCGCCGGTCGGCTCCGCGCCGTCGGCTGTTCCGGCGCCTCCCGCGCTTCCGGTGCGTCCGGTCGGCGGTGGCTCTGGGTCCGGGGCCGGCTCCGGCTCCAGCTCCGTCATCAGCGAGCTCCTCGCCCAGTACCCCGTGGACGACGACCGGGACGACGCGCAGGCCGCTCAGCCCGCCAACGGCGGCCTGACCGTGGGTGCCTCGATCCCCGGCCTGCCCGGCGCCGTCGTCGTCCCCCGGCCCGTGTACCCGCGCCCGTACGACGACATGGCCGAGAGCCACGCCGACGGCCTCGGTGGCGACGGCACCGGTGGGTCGAGCGGGACGGGTGGGGCGAGCGGGACAGGTGGGGCGAGCGACGCGGTCGAGTCCGACCTCGGCACCGTGTCCGCCGACCGGATCGCGCCCACCCACGAGCGCGCGGCCGACGCCCCGTTCGCCCACGACCCGGACGGCGAACTGCGCACCCCGCGCGTCCTGCCGCAGCGGGTCCGCAACGCCAGCCTCGCCGAGCAGTTGCGGGAGGCCAACGCGCCCGGCGGCATGGCGGGCCCGACCGGCCCCGTCGCCCCCGCCCCAGCTCCCCGGTACGGCGGGAGCGACGGCGGCAGCGTCTACAGCGACTTCGGGGACGCCGGGCGGGGCGACGGCTCCCGGGGCGACGGTCCCCAGGGCGGCGGCGCTCGCGGTTACGCCGACGAACCGTCCCCCCAGCGCTCCCGCGCCACCATGGCCGCCATCCAGCGCGGCACCCGGACCGCCCGCGCGTCCGACCCCGTGCCGGGCGCGCCGACCGCACCCGGCACGCCCACCACACCTGCCACACCTGCCACGTCTGCCACGCCCATCGCGCCGACCGCACCCACCACACCCCCCGCACCGGCCGCGCCTCCCGCCGCTAAGGAAGCCAAGGAACAGCAGTGATGACGCAGCACACCGACACCCAGCGCGACCTCAACTGGCTGCTGGACCAGCTGGTGGCGCGGGTACCCGAGACCCGGCACGCCATCGTCCTCTCCGAGGACGGCCTGCTGGTCGGCCTGTCCCAGGGCCTGGACCGGGCCGACGCCGAGCACCTGTCCGCCGTCGCCTCCGGGCTGCAGAGCCTCGCCCGCGGCGCCGGCCACCGATTCAACGGCGGACGCGTCCGGCAGACCGTGATCGAGATGGACCAGCTGTTCCTGTTCGTCACCACCGCCGGCCAGGGCGCCCGTCTGGCCGTGCTCACCAGCGAGCAGGTCGACGCCGGGCTGATGGCCTACGAGATCAACATGCTGGTCAAGCAGGTCGGCCAGTACCTCACCGCCGCGCCGCGCAGCGACGCCGGCCAGGTCGGCGTGGGTGGCGGTGCGTGACCGCCGACGCCGACGAGGCCTGGTTCTTCGACAAGGACGCAGGCCACCTGGTCCGTCCTTACGCGATCACCAACGGGCGCACCGGCCCGGTCCGTGACGGCTTCGCGCTGATCACCCTCGTGGTCACCGCCGACCCCCGCACCGACACCAGCCGGCTCACCCCCGAACCGGCCGCGATCATCGACCTGTGCCGCGAACGGCCACTGGCGGTGGCCGAGATCGCGGCCACGCTCGACCTGCCGGTGAGCGTGGTCAAGGTGCTCCTCGACGACCTGGCCGAGGCCCGGCTGATCCTCACCCGCGCCCCGGTCCAGCTCGCCGAGGCGCCGGACATCTCCCTGATCCAGGCCGTGATCGAGGGGGTCCGCCGGCTCTGAACCGGCGGCGGCCCCCTCACCCAGCAACTCCCACTCCCCTACCAGGAGACCGAATTGACGACCCAGAGCCTCGTGCCGGGCGCGGTCAAGATCCTCGTCGCCGGCGGCTTCGGCGTCGGCAAGACCACCATGGTCGGCTCGGTCAGCGAGATCGAACCCCTGCAGACCGAGGAGCGGATGACCCGCGCCAGCATCGGGGTCGACAGCCTCGAAGGCGTCCAGGGCAAGTCCACCACCACGGTGGCCATGGACTTCGGCCGCATCACCGTCCGCGACGACCTGGTGCTCTACCTCTTCGGCACGCCCGGGCAGTTCCGCTTCTGGTTCATGTGGGACGACCTCGCCCTCGGCGCCCTCGGCGCGATCGTCCTCGCCGACACCCGCCGGCTCGAAACCAGCTTCGCCGCCGTCGACTTCTTCGAGCAACGGGGCATCCCCTTCGCGATCGGCGTCAACTGCTTCCACGGCCGCCGCGACGCCACCCCGGAGGACGTCCGCCACGCCCTCGACCTCGGGCCCGAGGTGCCGGTCGTCCTCTGCGACGTGCGGGAACGGGCCTCCAGCAAGGAGCTCCTGCTCGCCCTGCTCGACCGCGTCCACCGCAACGCCCTCGCCGGGCGGCGCTGAGGCGCGGGGGTAATGACGGGTGGGGGTACTGACGGGCGGGGTGGGGTGCCGTTTCAGGCGGAGGCGGGCGTCTCCAGGGCCGCGAGCGCACGGACCAGCGGTGCCAGCTCCGGTACCTCCGCCGCCCGGGCCAGCGTCGCCTCCAGGGCGGCGTCGTGCACCGGGCGGGCGGCGGCGAGCAGTTCCCGGCCCTCCGGCGTCAGCTCGGTGTAGATCCCGCGGCGGTCGTCCGGACAGAGGTAGCGGCTGAGCAGGCCGCGACCCTCCAGCCGCGCCACCAGCCGGGTGGTCGCGCTGCTGCTCAGCGCCGCCGCCCGGGCCAGCTGCTGCATCCGCATGTGCCAGCCGTCCTGGCGCGACAGCGCGTCCAGCACCGTGTACTCGACCACCGAGAGCCGGTGCTCCGCCTGGAGCGCCTTCTCCAGCGCCGTGTCGATCAGCCCGTGCAGCGCGGCGAGCGTGCGCCAGCCGCCGGCCCGGATCTCGGCGGCGTCGTCACGGATCCCCATGGCTCGACTCCCTCTCGCGCGGTTCGGTCGCTCGTCCGCTCAGTATGACAGCCGACGCCGGTTACCTGTTTCTGCAATTACCTGGCCTTATGTGTCGGGCGCGGGGCGCCCGGTGTGGGCGGCTCGGGGAATCAGGCCCGGGGATTCAGGCTCAGGGAATCAGGCCCGGGGAATCAGACTCAGCGAATCATGCGTGGGCCTCCGGTGGGGTCCAGGCCGCCTGGCAGAGGGCCGTCGCCAGGGCCTCCGTGTAGTGCGCGGCGGCCAGCCAGGCGGTGGTGAACGTGCTGTGGTCGTCGGGGAGCACGCGGCCGAACACGTCGCGGCGGTGGTCGGTCGCGGCGGTGCGCAGCGCGTCGAGGAGGTCGGCGGCGGTCGTCAGGCCCGCCTCGCGCAGCCGGGCGCCATCGGCTGCGGTCGTGCTCGTCCCCGGGGTCAGGGCGCTCCGGCCGGAGGTGACGGTCTGCTCGATCCGACGGCCGAGCAGGTGCGCGGGCGGGTCCAGCGGGTGGGCGGACGGGTCGAGGGGAGGGGCGGGGACGCCCGGGGTCGCGGGGACGCCCGGGGTCACGGGGACGTCGGCGGCCTGGAGGCGTTCCAGGCCGAGGTTGACGCGGCCGGCCCGGTCGGCGGGGAGGGCGAGCGTCGGGGTGCTGGTCGGGGTGTCGGTCGGGCCGGCGTCCGGGGTGTCGGTGGACGCCTCGGCCACAGCGGTGCCGATCGCGAGCAGCCGCAGTTCGGGACGGACCGCGCGCTCCAGGCGGCCGATCACCCGCAGCCGCAGGCCGGGGGCGGCGGCGAGCAGGGCCAGGTTCGCGCGGTGGGCGAGCCCCGGGTGGTCGTGGGCGGCGCGCAGCGCGACCACCGGGCCGTCCTCGCCGCAGCGTGCCAGGAGGCGTGGTGCTCCCCCGGGCGTCTTCGCCGGGGCGTGCTCGGTGGGAGCGTCGCTCGTCGGGCCCAGCAGGGTGACGTCCAGGAACAGGAGGTCGCTCCCGGCCGGGCGCGTCTCGTACGGGACGGCCTGCGCCGCGAGCGCGCGCTCCACCTGGGCGGCCACCGGTTCGGCCCAGAGGCCGGCGACGGGCTCCGCCGTCCACGCCGCGCCCGCGGCCCGGACGGCGCGCACGGCGGCGCCGGCCCCGAGCCGTCCGCTCGCCGATCTGGTGGCGCCCTGGACGGCCAGCCCGGCGCGCGTGAACTCGCGGTGGCTCAGCGAGGTGTCGCCCAGCCGGACCGCCCGGTTGCCCGCCCCGACGGCCTGTGCGGCCGCCGCGTCGGGGTCGGCGTACGGCAGCACCTCGGAGACGGTGCTGAGCCGGCCGCCCGCGTCCACCGCCCAGCTGAGCACGCCCGCGTGCGTGGCCGTCAGCACCGGCTCGGCGAACAGCCCGTGCAGCCGCAGCCCGCCCGCGTCGCCGTACGCCTGGCGGGCGGTGCCGCGCAGCTCCGCGACCGGGCCGCGGACGGGACCAGTAGCGGAACCGGTGACGGAACCGGCGGCGGGGCCGGCGGCCGGGTCCGCGGTGAGGCGGCGGGTGAGGGTGAGCAGCTCGCGCAGGTCGGCGACGAGGTCCGCGAGGCGGTGGTCCGGCGCGCCGGAGCGGGCCGCGCGGATCCGCGTCGCCACGGTGACCGCCACCGCGGCCGGGCGGTACAGCCCCGCCGCGCGGGCGCTGTGGGCCGCCCGCAGCAGCTCCGCCTGGGCGACGGCTCCCGCCCCGCTCACGCCCGCCGCCAGGACGGCGGCCGCGGCGTGGTGGAGGTGGCGGGCGGCGCTCTGCTCGGCGGGGGTGAGGACGTCGTCGTCCGCCGCCTGTTCGGTGGGAGCGGCGGGATCAGCGGGTTCGGTGGGTGAGGCGGGTTCGGACGGCCCGGACGGCTCTGGATCGTCCGTGGCGTCGGCCAGCGGGCACAGCGTGACCGCCGCCGCCCGGTGCACGCACGCCGGGGCGAGCAGGCAGCCGCAGTGCACGCCGGACGGGTCGGCGAGCACCCCGCCCGGGGCGTGCAGGACGAGCACCGTCTCCTCGTCCACCTCCACCCGCCACTCGTCGCCGGAGCTCGTCACCGGACGCTCCGCCAGCTTCGCCGCCGCGCCGTCCAGCCGCTTCTGCAGCCGGGCGCTCAGCCCCGCCACCACCTCGGCGACCACCTCGGGCCGCACCCGCGGCCAACCGATCGACCCTGCCGTCATCGCACCTTCTCCCCCACCCAGCGGGCCAGTTCCAGCGGGCTCAGTGCCGCCACCGGCATGCCGGCCGCGACCAATCGGCCCGCGACCGCGGTCGAATACCGGGCCGTGCCCGTGTCGTCGAGCGCCGCGCAGCCGAGCACGTGCACGCCCGAGTCCACCAGCGCCCGGGTCTGCGCGAGCAGCGCGCCGACCGGGCCGCCCTCCTCGAAGTCGCTGATCACGGCGACCAGCGTGCGCGACGGCACCGTCACCAGCTCCCGCGCGTAGCGCAGGCCGGACGCGATGTCCGTGCCGCCGCCGATCCGCACCTCCAGCAGCAGGCCCAGCGGGTCCTCCACGCGCTCGGTCAGGTCGACGATCTCGGTGGAGAAGGCCACGAAGTGCGTGCTCAGCGACGGCACCCCGGCCAGGATCGAGGCGGTGAGCGCCGCCCAGACCGTCGACGCCTCCATCGAGCCGGAGACGTCCACCACGAGGATCAGCCGCCAGTCCGCCGACTTCCGCGCCCGCGTCCGGAACACCGGGCGTTCCGGCACGATCACGGTGCCGCCGTCCGGGGCGGGGCGGGCGGTGGCGAGGTTCGCGCGGATCGTGCGGTCGAGGTCCAGCCCGCCGCCCGGGCGACGGCTCGGGCGCGGCAGGCTGATGCCGGTCAGCGCCGGGCGCAGCCGGGTCGCCAGCTCGCGGGTGAGCTCCTCCACCAGGCGCCGCACCAGCGGGCGCAGCCCGGCCACCCGCGCCTCCGGCAGACCGCCCGCGTGCTCCAGGACGGTGCGCAGCAGCTCGACGGACGGGCGGGCGGCGCCCGGGTCGATCGCCTCCAGGGCGTCCGTACGGCCCTGGGCGACGGCCGCCGCCAGGACCTCCTCGCGGATCCCGGGCCCGAACAGCGCCGACAGCTCCTCGGCCCACTCGCGGACCCCCGGGTAGGGGGCCTCGCGGCCGCCCCGGCGGCCCTGGCCGTCCAGGCCGGGGCCGGAGCCCTCGCCCCGGCCGGTCCCGTACAACTCGTCGAGGGCGGTGGCGAGTCGGGCGGCGCGGGCGCCCCGGCCGGAGCCGCCGGGGCGGCCGAGGAGCAGACGCCAGCGTTCGGCGGGGGCGAGGCTGTGGCCGGTTTCGGGGAGGGTGGGCAGGGGCTCCGGGGTGCGGTCGGGTGCGGTGGGTGGTGCCGGGAGCAGTCCGAGTTCGCCGAGCACGCCGCGGGCGGCGAGGTCGGCCCTGGCCCACGTCGCCAGGACGGCGGGCGGCACGGCGTCGGGCAGGTCGACGAGCCGCGTGCCGAGGCGCTCCTCGACCAGCGCCAGCAGCCGGTCGCGGGCGGCCGGGCTGAGCGTGTCGAAGCCTCCGCGCAGGGCGGGCAGGCGGTCGAGGAAGGCCTCGTCGGGCAGGGAGACGACTCGTTCCAGGACGGGTTCGAGTGCCTCGGGCGCGGCTGCGAACAGCCCCTCGGCGGCCGTCAACAGCCCGACCAGTGACCGGGCGAGGGCATGGCGCGCCTCCGGCACGGTCGCGCCGTCGACCCACGACGCGGCCCGGCCACCGAGCTCGGCGGCCGGGTCCTGCCCGAGCAGGACGCGGACGGCCCCGGAGGCACCACGCACCAACGGGCTTCCACTGGCAGCGAGTTCGCGCAGCACGTACCCGAGCCGGACCCCGCCGTCGAGATCCGCCCGCCGTGCCAGCTCCACCAGTGCCCGCGCGTCCGCAGGATCGTCGGACCCGCTCAGGCCCTCCAACTGCCGCACGGCAGCGGCGATCAGGAGGTCGCTGACGGCGGCCGGCGAGGCATGGAGGTGGGAGGGGGTGGCCGCCTCCGGGGCGGCGCCGTGCGGCAGCGGGGCGGCGCTTCCGGGGGACGGCGTGAAGGGGTGACGGTCCGACAGCGCAGAACCGCCCTGCGGCAGAAGGACGTCGGGGGCGCCGGTGGGATCGGTGGCGGGGCCGGTGGCGGGGGCGTCGGGAAGCGCCGCTCGGGGGTGGGCCTGGGTGGGGGCGGCCAGGGACGTGGTGTCCGGTGCAGGCCCGGAGCCGACGTGGGCGCCACCCGGCACGGGCACGCCGCACACGACGCCCGGGGCCGACTCCCCCGCCGGCTCCGACTGCGCGCCCGGCGCCGTGACGGTGACCGGGGGCGCAGTGCCCTGCGCGGCGCCGTCTGCCGGCTCCTGTTCGGGCGCGGGTGGGGTCAGGGTCACGGGGAAGTGGCCGGCGGACAGGCGGTCCAGGGTGGTGAGGGCGTCGAGGAGGTCGGGGAGGGTGCCGGCGGCGGGGAGGGTGGTGGCGAGTTGGGTGAGGCGGGTGCGGGTGAGGGCCGGGAGGTCGCAGGCCGCGGCGTCGGCGAGGCCCTGGATGACGTCGCGCGGGGTGGGGCCGTCGGCCTGCTGCTCGCGGCGGAGGCGGTCGCGCAGGGTGCCTTCGGCGGCCTGGGCGGGGGTGACGCCGCGGGTGCCGGCGACGGTGAGCATCGCGGCGGTGGCCGGGGTCCAGTGCAGGCGCCAGCGGGTGCCGAGGGTTTCGGTGCCGCCCGGGCCCGTCGAGTCGACCCGGTCGCCGTAGGGGACGCCGCAGGCGGAGAGGCGGTTCAGCAGGGTCTCGCGGCGGCGGTCGAGGGCGCTGCGCAGCGGGTCGAGGCGCAGTTCGCGCGGGCCCGGTTCGGCGGGGCCGGGCAGGCCGAGCGTCTCGGTGAGGGCTTCGACGGCGGGGCCGAGGCCGCTGCGGGGTGCTGCGGGGGTGGCGCGGCCGGTGCGGCTGCCGACGAGGACGCGTTCGAGGGCGCGGGCGACGGCCCGGCCGCGGCCGAGGGGTTCCCCCTGGGCGAGGACGGTCTGGACGGCTTCGACGAGTTCGCCGCGGCCGGGGGCGGCGAGGCCGCGCAGGCGGGCGAGGTCGCCGGTGAGGCGGACGATCTCGCGGGCGTCGGCGGGGCCCGAGGGGTGGTCCTGGGTGCGCAGGGCCTCGGTGATGCGGACGGCGGTGATGGTGAGGGCGGCGGCGAGGCGGTCCGGGTCGCCGGCCGCGTCGAGGACGGTGTGCTGCCACTCGGGGTCGCGGATGCCGGCCGGGTAGCCGGAGCGGGCGTCCAGGAGCGGGTAGGTGTAGGGGATGAGGGAGACGACGTGGGCGGGCGCCTCCGCGCCCGGCGGTTCGTCGTCGGCGTGGGGCCCGTGGGCGTGCGGCCAGGCGGCGTACGACTGGTCGGCGTGCGTTTCGTCGGTGTGCGGCCCTTCGAGCAGCGCCGGTGCGTGGAAGGCGCCGATCACGGCGGCGACGCGCCGCCCGCCGGCCGAGGCGGCCGCGATCCGGGCGCGCATCCAGGCCTCGCGCCGGAGGTCGTACGGGTCGACGCCGGGACCGGTCTCGGCGTCGCGGCGCATGGCCCAGCCGACCAGCAGCGCGGCCCGGCGGACCGCCTCCGGGGCGGAGCCGGGGGCGGCGGTCTCGACGAGGCGGTCCCAGAGGTCCTCGTCGCCCTCGCGGCCGGTGAGCCGCCGGCGCAGGGCGTCGGTGACGGACGGGCCGGCGGCCGGGCCGCCCGCGGACCGCTGCCCGGCGCCCCGGTGGGCGAGCGGCAGGTCGCAGGCGAGGGCCTCGACGCCGTTGCGCCGGGCCCAGCGCAGGGCGGCGAGCTCCGGGGAGAAGTCGGCGAACGGGTAGAAGGCCGGCCCGTCAGCGCTCTCGGTGGAAAGGTCGGCGGGGGCCGCCACGAGGGCGACCGGGGCCTCGGTGGCCTCGTCCGCCAGGTGGCCGAGCCAGGGCTGGAACTCGGCGGGGAGTTCGACCAGCACCGCCTCGGGCCGGGCGGCGTCGAGCAGCGCGGGGACGACCGCGCTGAGGGACGGCGCGTGGTGGCGCACGCCGATCAGGTACGGCCCGGGCCGTTCGGTGCCGGCGGCGGCCAGGCGGGCCGCCGCCTCCTCGACGGCCTGCCGGGAGCCGTCGAACCCGGCGGCACCGGTCGGGATTTCGGGCATCACCGCGCTGCTCATGACCTCACGCCTCCAGGGCCGGGCGCAGGTCCCACAGGGTGCGCCAGGTGGCGGCGCCCTGTTCGGCGCGGCGCCGGACCGGGCCGTCCCAGTAGCCGAGCAGCCGGCCGGCGTCGGCCGGGTCGTCCTTGCGCACGACGCCGATCAGCTGGCCGGGCAGGCGGCCGAGCAGGTCGCCGCCGTCGGGCAGGTAGGCGGCGGTGACGCCGAGGGCGGTGGCGACCGAGACGGCCTCGGCGGTGCTCATCACCGTGGACGGGCGCTCGACGTCCCAGCCCTCGGTGGAGCGGCCGGTGCGCAGGTCCCGGAAGGCGGTGACCAGCGCTTCGAGGACGGTGTCGTCCACCGCGAACGGCGCGCCCGCGCGGGCGACGGCGGCGGTGGACTGGCGGCGGACCAGGTCGACCTCGGCGGCGAGGCTCGCGATCGGGCCCACCGTCTCGAAGTTGAACCGCCGCTTGAGGGCCGCGGACATCTCGCTGACGCCCTTGTCCCGCAGGTTGGCGGTGGCGATCAGGGTGAAGCCGGGGGCGGCGTGCAGCTGGGCGTCCGGGGTGCCCGCCAGCTCGGGGACGGCGACGCGGCGTTCGGAGAGCAGCGAGACCAGGGCGTCCTGCACCTCCGGCAGGCAGCGGGTGACCTCCTCGACCCGGGCGACGGCGCCGGCCGTCATCGCGGTGAGGACCGGGGACGGCACGAGGGCCTCCCGGCTGGGGCCCTTGGCGAGCAGGAGGGCGTAGTTCCAGCCGTACTTGAGCTGGTCCTCGGTGGTGCCGGCGGTGCCCTGGACGGTGAGCGCGCTGGTGCCGCACACGGCGGCGGCGAGCAGTTCGGAGAGCATCGACTTGGCGGTGCCGGGCTCGCCGACGAGCAGCAGGCCGCGCTCGCCGGCGAGGGTGACGACGCAGCGCTCGACCAGTGCCCGCTCGCCGACGAACTTCCGCTCGATGACGAGGCCCTTGCGGCCCGCCTTGAGCTTCTCGCCGTCGCTGCCGAGGACGAAGGTGACGACGGCGCGCGGGGTCAGCCGCCAGCCGGGCGGGCGCGGACCGGAATCGTGCGCGGCGAGGAACTCGAGTTCGGCGGCGTACTTCTCCTCGGGCGGCGTGATCTGCCGGGCGGGCGCGTCGGCCGGGGTCGTGCCGGGAGGGGTCGTGGTGGGGGCGGTCATCGGCGGACCTTCCTGCGCTTCGCGGTCTGGAGCTGTTCGTATCCGGGGGCGTCGCCGTCGACGGTCCGCTGCCAGGCGCGGGCGAACAGCTCCGGGACGGGCTGGTGCGGCAGCGCGGGACGGTGGGTGGCCAGCTCGTAGAAGTCGGCCTTCCAGGTCTCGGCGGGCAGGGCGGGCGCCTTGGCCTCCTGCCAGCCGCAGGGCAGGAAGAGCGTGCGGCCGGCGCGGGCCCGCTTGGCCTCCATGACGAGGCCGGTGGCGGCGAGTTCGGCGCGGGCGCGCTTGAGCCGGGCGGGCTTCCAGCCCGTCCAGCGGGCGGCGTTGCGGTCGGTGGGGTCGGGCAGGGCGAGGAGCTGGAGGTAGAGCGCGGCGGCGTCCTCGCCGAGGCCGTGGGTGCGGGCCGCCTCGGTGACGAGGGCGGGGACGGAGAACTGCGGGTTGTGCAGCCACCGCGCGTCGCCCTCGGCGGAGCCGGCCGGCTCCGTGGGGGCGGCCAGGTTCTCCGGTTCGCCGCCGAGGACGGCCGCGATGGCGGCGAGCTCGCTCGCGAGCCCGTAGCCCGCGCCCAGTCCCTCCAGCAGTTCGAGCACCTGGTCGTCGGCGCCGGTGAGCCCGGCGGGGCGCAGCAGGACCCGCTCCATGGTGCCGCCGCTGGGGGCGAGGACGAGGGCCCGGCCGCAGCGGACCAGCCCGTCGGGGTCGGCGCCGCCCTCGGGGGGCAGGCCGAAGTGGGAGCGCAGGATCACGGCCAGCGACTGGCCCTTGGCGGTCTGGAAGAGGTTGAAGTCGAACAGGAGCTCCGGGTCCGCGAGGCGTTCACGCAGGGCGGTGGCGGTGCGCGGCAGCAGCGGGCGCAGCGGGCTGTCGGCGGGCAGGTGGTAGACGAGCCAGCGGAGGGCGTCGATGGCCCCGCGCAGCATTCCGAAGCCGGGGACGGCGGAGGCGTCGGCCGCGACCATCTGCTTCGACGACCCGTCGGGGGTGGTGGTGAGGCGGAAGGTGGTGGTGCGGCTCAGCCAGGGCGTCCGGTCGGGGTTGAGGACGGCCTCGACGTGGTCGACGTCGACGCCGGTGACGGTGGCCTGGGCGTCGTCGGGGAGGGTGACGAGCCGTCCGAAGTGCCGGATCCAGGCCTCGGCTCCGGCGGTGAGGTCGGGGCCGTCGCTCGGGAGGGTCTCGGGGTCGGCGGGCAGCAGCGCGGCCCAGACCTCGTCGAGTCCGGTGCGCTCGCGCCGGCGCAGCCAGTCACGGGCGGCGGTGGCCTCGGCGGCCTTGAGGCCGAAGTCCGGGAGCCGGTCGGCGGGCAGCACCGGGCCGTGCCACTGGAAGAGGGCGGGCGCCGCGGCGAGGACCAGGGAGGCCCGGGCCGTGCCGATGCCGGTGAGCTCGCCGAAGGCCGTGGCCCGCGCCCGGTCGGCGGGGACGGGCCCGTGCAGGGCGAGGACCCGCAGGAACGTGGCGATCCAGGCGGCGTCGAGCCGCTCCTCGGTGTTGCGCTCCGCGATGGTGGTGAAGTGGTCGACCGGACCGAACTCGCCGCTCGGGTCGTGGTCGACGGCCAGCCAGTACGCGTGGTCGCCGCGGGTGTTGCGGTGGCCGAGGATGACGACGGTGCGGTCGCCGTGGCGCAGCACCTGGCCCTGGCGGTGGGCGGTGGGCCGGCCGGTGGTGGTGCGCTCGGTGGGCTCGCTGAGGGCGATCTGGCGCACGGTGGCGCCGCGGTCGGCGAGCAGGCCCCGGGTGAGCTCGCCGAGCAGGAGCACGAGGGTGGAGCGGTGGGCGGGCTCGGTGAGCGGGGAGGCCGCGGCCTGGACCAGGAGGTGGAGCCGGCCGAGCAGGGGCAGCCACGCGTGGTGGATGTCGCCGCCCTTGAGGTCGACGGAGGCCGGGCTGCTCCAGCCCTCGGCGGTGGCCGGGGGCGGGTCGGCGAGGACGGCGGTGACGGTGCGCAGGTTGTTCAGCACCTTCCAGGTGCCGGGGGCGCCCCACGAGGAGCCGTAGCGGTCGACGTCGGGCACCCAGCCGCTGACGGCGGCCTGGAGTTCGGCGTCGCGGCCGTGGTCGGGCCGGTGCTCGGGGGGTGCGGCGGCGGTGGCGGTGGCGGCGGTGGGTCGAGCCTCGGCCTCGGGCTGTTCGACGAACCGGCCGACGCCGTTGAGGAGTTCGGCGGCGATCCGGGCGAGTCCGGTGACGCCGGCGAGCAGCCGCGGGTCGGTGATGCCGGGGAGGGCTGCGCCGACGGCCCGGACGGGCAGCCTGCGGCGGGCGCCCCGGCGGTGCGTGAGTTTGCGGCGCACGCCCTGGACGGTGAGCCAGCGCTGCTCGTTCTCGGGCACCGGTTCGACGTCGGCGGGCCAGGCGATGTCGATCAGCGCGGCGGCCTGCTCGGGGGTGACGGCGCGCAGCACCTGCGAGCCGGCCTCGTCGCGGGGGCGCAGCGCGTGCCAGTGGTCGAGCGGCGGGACGAGTCCGGTGCCGACGGCCTGGAGGTCGCCGGGGCGGCAGGGGCTGAGGTCGACGGTGCGGGCGTGGTCGGCGGTGGCGACGTCGGGGCCGAGGTCGGGCAGGGCGAGGGCGAGGTGGTCGCGGATCGACCTGGTGACGACCGGGCCCGTCGGGGTGCTCTCTCCCGGTGCGGCGGCCGTGCCCGGCAGGGTGAGCCGGCCGACGGGGACGATGTCCGGGTGGGCCCCGTTCAGGGGCATGACGATCGTGCGGCCGTCGGCGCTGACGGTGGTGACGGTGCGCCCGGTGTCGACGCGCACCCAGCTGCCCAGCACTGTGCCGTCGGTGCCGAAGGGCGTGTGCTCCAGGCCGGGCTGGAGCGGCAGCAGCCGCGTACGGTCGAGGTCGAGCGTGCCCGCGGCGGCCGAGGCGGCGATCACGGGCGGTTCGGCGGCGCGGCCGAGGGTGCCGGTCGCCGGGTCGAACTCGTGCAGCGCCCGGCCCGTCGGGCCGTGCCGCAGCGTCCAGTGGCCGGTGCCGTCGCCGAGGACGGGGTGCTCGGCGGGCATCCGGGTGTCGCCCGTGTGCAGCGGGCGCTCGCCGGTGGTCCGGCCGCCGCCGGGCAGCGGGAGGGACGGGGCTTCGGGGTGCCGGTCGCCGTAGTAGTACCGGGCGATGGTCTCGCCGCCGAGTTCGAAGGTCTCGGCCGGGCGGCCGGACCAGTAGGCCCGCTGCTTGCCCTTCTCGTGCCAGACGACGAGGAGTTCGCCGTCGACGAAGCGCAGCCGCGGGCGGCTCCACTGTTCGAGCTTGGGCAGGCGCAGGGTGTGTTCCAGCACGATGCCTTGCGGGCCGACGACGACGGCGCGGTCCAGGCGGGCGAGGATCAGGTACGGCCAGGCGTCCTCGACGATCAGGCCCTGCAGGGTGCGGCCGCCGGGCGTCTTCCCCAGGTCGTCGTCCTGGCTGCCGACGGGATCGGAGGTGGTGCCGGGGGACTTGGGCGGGTCGGCGAGCTTGTCGAGCGCCTCCTCCAGGGCGGGCCAGCCGAGTTCGTCCAGGATGCCGGCGCCGAGCGCGCGGGCGAGCAGCCCGGCGACGTCGAGGGCCGCGATCCGCTCGGCGGCGGCGGGGGAGATCGACCGGAGCACCGAGCGGTACGGCGAGAGCGAGCGCACGAGGTCGGCGGCGCCGGCCAGGCCGCGGGCGGCCGCCACCTCGGCGGCGCGTTCGTCCGCCCACTCGGCGAACAGCTCGCGCAGCAGCGGCAGCGCGGGCAGCTTCTGCTGCACGGCCGTCTCCCACGCCGAGGGCGTCGCCGCGCGCAGCACGCCCCGGAAGCGGGGGTCGGCGGCGACGGCGGCCAGGTCGGGGCCGGTGGAGCCGCTGTGGCGGGCCCAGCCGGTGAGGTCGAGGCCGAGGCCGGCCGGCGGGTCGGCGACGGGCACGCCGTCGGCCAGCAGCCGCTCCAGCAGGTCGAGTTGGGTGGTGCTGCGGCGGATCCCGGTGAAGAGGTCGACCGGGGTGCCGTCGGCGCGCAGCCGCTCGGCCATCCGGCCTGCGAGCGCCACCGTGGCGGCGCAGGTGGGCCGGGAGCCCCAGCCGCGGCCGATGTGGTCCGTCCAGCGGCGGAGCCAGGCGGCGGGCGCGGTGTCCTCGGCGCCCTGCGCGCCCTGCGCGCCCGGGGTGTGCTCGGGGCGCGGACCGGTGAGCAGGCCCTCGGCGCCCGTCTCGGCGAGCACGGCAAGCCAGGCGGCGTCGTGCGCGGGGGCGTCGGAGTTGCCGCCCGCGGTGGGCATCAGCTCCAGCAGGCGGACCCGCACCGCCTCGTCGCGCCTGCCGAGGGCGACGAGGGCGCCGTGCCAGGACTTCCAGAACGCGACGGGTGCCCGGTTGGCCGCCGGTGCCGCCAGCAGCTCGGCGAGCAGGGACTGTTCGTGCTCCTCCCGGTCCAGTCCCGCGGCCTTGACGAGGGCGCGGGCGTCCTCGGCCACCCCCGCGTAGGGGGCCATGCCGGCGGCGGCGCGCTCGGTGCACAGCTGGCGGAAGCGCTGCCAGGCCGTCGCCGCGTCGAGCCGGGCGCCGAGCGACTTCACGTACTGCCGCAGGGACTTGACGGTGAGCGCGCCGGCCAGGGCGAACTCCAGGAAGACGGCGCGCAGCCGCTCCTCGTCCACCTCCAGGCCGTGCGTGCGCTCGGCCTCGCGGGCCTTGCCGAACCAGCTCGCGGCGTAGGTCTGGTTGCCGACCCCGAGGAAGATCCGGCCGACCTCCTCGCAGAAGGTGGGCAGGAAGTGCGGCACGGCGCGGCCCAGGCGCGCGGCGAGCGCGTCGAAGCCGTCCTTGGCGGCGCCGGGCTTGGACTTGGCCTGGCGGGCCAGCCGCTCCAGCTCCTTGACCAGGGCCAGCGCGTGGTGCCCGTTGGCCGGGTCGTGGACCAGCGCCCACGCCGGGAAGCCGAGCGCCTCCTGGCGCACCTGGCCGACCTCGGCGGGCTCGGCCTGCGGCGCGAGGCCGAGGAAGTCGACGGCCAGGTCCTCGGCGGGGCCGAGCGCGCCGGGCACCAGCCGGACGATCCGGCGGCCGTCGAGCGCGGGGTGGGCGTAGGTGCGGGCGGTCAGCACGTCCGCGGCGCTGTCGGAGCGGCCGGCACCGGGCACGGTGCCGGCCGGGAGGACGGCGCCGGCGTCGAGCAGCCGCTCGTGCCGGCCGGTATCCGGCAGGGCGCTCTGGCCGGTGCCGTCCGGGCCGGTGCCGTTGACGGTGATGCCGTTGGCGGTGGTGCCGTTCAGGCTGGTGGCGGTCATGCCGCTTCCTCCCCTTCGATCGTGCGGCCGGCGTACAGCGCGGCGGCCATCCGCATGCCCTCGGACCACGCCACCGGACCGACCTGCGCCAGCGGCAGCGCCCGGCCGTCCGGCCCCGCCCAGCTCAGCGGGCCCGTCTCGCACTCGTCGTAGTCGTAGTAGTCGCCGACCCACAGCCGGGCCTCGACCGTGCGGCCGTCCTCGACCACCGGCACGACGGCGCTGCCGCCGCGCACCCGGTAGCCGAGCCGGGCGCAGCGCCCGACGAGCTCGCGCAGCTCCTTGTAGCGCCCGCCCGCGTACGTGGTGACCTCGGTGCCCGCCGGCACCTCCGCCGGCCGGTGCCAGACCTCGCGGTAGAGCTGCTGGACCCGCTGCGAGACGCCGAGTTCGACGGCGAACTCGCGCAGGTCGTCGAGGTCCGCGAGGAGGACGGGGTGGGGTATCCGGATCTCGCCGTCGGCCAGGCGCACGGTGTCGCCGTCCGGGTCGACCAGCCCGAGCCCGCGCTCGGCGTCGGCGTCGCGCAGGAACCCGGCGACCTCGCCGTCGCGCCCCGGCGGCGACCAGGTCCCGCAGGACGCCGCGCCAGGCCTCGTCCGCCCACACCGCGGTGACCACGGCCGCGGGCACGGGCAGCGAGCGCACCATCCACCGCTCGACGTCCTCCAGGCAGCGCCGCTCGTGCGCCCCCAGCCACTCGGCGAGCTGCCTCAGCTGGGTGACCACCGGATCGTCGCCGAGCTTCGGCGGCACGGCCTTCAGTTGCCGCCCCGCCGCGTTCCGGCACAGCACCGTGCCGTCCCCGTCGAGCGCGACGCGGTACCCGCCCGCACTCGTCTCCACCCATGCCACAGCCGTTCTCCTCCCACCTGTCGGTCAGCGATGGGAGGAACGTAGCGAGGCCCACTGACAACGCGACGCCCAGGGTCCCGGCTCCACGACCTGCGGAAACCAAACCCCTCGAACGAGTGAACGATCCTGGCCGGCACCCCCGGAGAAATCGCGGCGGTCCGTCAGCGGGTGCGCGGGCGCGGGCGGGGGACGATGACCGGGGCGCCGTCGGCCGGGGCGGGGAGGACGTCGGTGTCGACGTCGTACAGGGCGCGCACGAGGTCCGGGTCGACCACCTCTCGGGGCGGGCCGCTGGCGACGACGGCGCCGTCGCGCAGGGCGACGAGCAGGTCGGCGTAGCGGGCCGCCGCCGCGAGGTCGTGCAGGACCATGACGACGGTGCGCCCGCCGGCCGCGACCTCGCGGACGAGTTCCAGCACCTCGACGGCGTGGCCGAGGTCGAGGGCGCTGGTCGGCTCGTCGAGCAGGACGACGGGGGCGTCCTGGGCCAGCACCATGGCGAGCCAGCAGCGCTGGCGCTGGCCGCCGGAGAGGCGGTCGAGGCGGCGGTCGGCGAGCGCCTCGACGCCGGTGGCGCGCAGGGCGTGGGCGGTGCGCCGCTCGTCCTCGGCGGACCACTGGCGGAACAGGCCCTGGTGCGGGTGGCGGCCGTAGCGCACCAGGCCGGCGACGGTGACCGCCTCGGGCGCCTGCGGGCTCTGCGGGAGCAGCGCGACGCGGTGCGCCGCCCGGCGCGGGCGCAGCCGCCACACGTCCTCGCCGCCGACCAGGACCCGCCCGGCGTCGGGCCGGTGCAGCCGGGCGACCGCCCGCAGCAGCGTGGACTTGCCGCAGCCGTTGGGGCCGACGACGGCGACGACCCGGCCGGCCGGCACGGCGAGGTCGACGCCGTCGAGCACGGGGCGCCCGGGGCCGTAGCCGGCGGTGAGGCCCTGGACGGTCAACTCCACGGTGTCTCCAGAGGGTTGATGGGCGTGCGGTTCAGGAGGCGGTCAGGGCCTTGGTGATGTCCTCGATGACGACGCCGGCCGCGAGCGGGCCGCCGCGGGTGGACCAGACCGAACCGTCCACCGTGACGGCGTGGTTGTTCTTCACGGCGCCCAACTCCCGGTAGGCGGGCTTGGACTGGACGTCCTTGAGGGCGGACTTGCCGTCGTCGGTGAGGGTGGAGAGGAACAGCCAGTCGCCGTCGATCTCGTCGAGCTTCTCCAGGCTGAGCGCCGGGCCGTGCGCGTTGCCGTCCTTGTCCTGGGACTTGGGGCGGGTGAGGCCCATGTCGAGGGCGACGCCGCTCGCGAACTGCTTCTTCTCCATCCAGCTGGGCCCGGTGGGGTTCCAGCGGACGATCGAGACGGCCGCGCCCTTGCCGGGGCCGAGGCCCTCGCCCGCCTGCTTGGCCTTGGCGTCATAGTCGCCGATGACCCTGTCGGCCTGGTCGAGCTTGTTGACGGCGTTTCCGATGCCGCGCAGGGCGAGCTTCCAGTCGTCGGTGGGCGCCATGGTGACGAGCGTGGCCGGGGTGATCTCGCGCAGCTGCTTGAGCACCTGCTCGTCCTGCATGTCGCCGGCCAGGATGAGGTCGGGCTTGGCGGCGATCACCTTGTCCATGACGGGCTGGAGCAGGTTGCCGACCACCGGGACGCCCTCGACCTTGCCCTTGAGGTAGGCGGGCGGCGCGTCCAGGCCCTGGCCGTTGGTGATGCCGACCGGCCGCACCCCGAGGGCGAGCACCGCGTCGAGGTCCTCCTGGGTGAGGGTGACGATCCGCTGGGGGGCGGCGGGGACCTCAACGGCCTTGCCCGTGGCGTCCTTGACGGTCCGCTTGTCCCCGGACGACTGCGGCGCGTCGGCCGCCTTGGCAGAGGAGCCCGACGAGCCCGACGAACCGCACCCGGCGAGGAGGAGGGCGGCGGCCCCGGTGACGGCCAGCACCCGGGCCGCGCGGTGGCGGGCGGGACGGAGCGGGCTCTGGGCGTACGGCATGGGTGCCTCCGGGCAGCGGTGGTACGGGAGTTCGGCGGGCTCCGCCGGATCGGCGCGACGGGGGCGCCAGGACGGACCGCTTTCGACGTTAGGTTAGCCTTACCTTATGACATTGTCGCAAGTGGGCGTCCACGAAGCACCCCGGACCGGCCCGCGCAGCTCCCCCGCATCCCCCGAGCCCTCCGGGCCCGCCGGGGCGCCGGCGCGCGAGGGCCACCGCCGGACCTGGCCGGTCGCCGCCGGGGTGCTCGCGGCGCTGCTGGCGCTCGCCGCCCTCTCGCTGTCCGTCGGCGCGGGCGAGGTCGGCCCGGGGCGCGTGCTCGCCTACCTGCTGGACCGTGACGGCGCCCGCACGGACGGCCGACTCGCCCTCGTCGTCGGCGATCTGCGCCTGCCGCGCACGCTCGCCGCGCTGCTGGTCGGCGCCGCCCTCGGGGTCGCGGGCGCGCAGCTGCAGTCCGTCACGCGCAACCCGCTCGCCGAGACCGGCCTGCTCGGCGTCAACGCGGGCGCCTCCCTCGGGGTCGTGCTCGGCATCGCCGTGCTCGGCGTCCAGAGCTCGTACGGCTACCTCGCGTTCGCGTTCGGCGGGGCCCTGGTGTCCGGCGTGCTGGTGCTGCTGATCGCGGGCGCCCGGGGCGGCGGTTCGCCGATGCGGCTGGTCCTCGGCGGATCGGCGGTCGGCGCGACCTTCGGCGGGCTCACCGGTATCCTGATCGTCAACTCGCCGGAGGCCTACGACCGTTACCGCGTGTGGGTGCTCGGCTCGCTGGCCGGGACGGAGGGCTGGTCGACGCTCGGCCGGATCGCTCCGGTGCTCGCCCTCGGCTTCGCGGTCGCCGCGCTCGCCACCCGCCCGCTCACCGCGCTCGCCCTCGGCGACGACCTCGCCCGCGGCCTCGGCCACCGGCCCGGCGCCACCCGGGCGGCGGTCGCGCTCGCCGTCACGCTGCTCACCGCCTCGGCGGTCGCGCTCGCCGGTCCGGTCTCCTTCCTCGGCCTCCTCGCCGGGTTCCTGGCCCGCGCCACCGCCGGGCCGAAGGTCGGCCAACTGACCATGCTCGCAGGCTTGTTCGGCGCCGCCGTGCTGACCGGCGCGGACATCCTCGCCCGCGTGGCGGCCCGGCCGTTCGAGGCGCCCGTGTCGGTGATCGTCGCCCTGATCGGCGCGCCGGCCCTGATCGCCATCGTCCGCTCGCGCCGCACGGCCGCGCTCGCCGTCACCGAGACCGCCACGTCCTCCCCACCCGGCCGGGAACTGCCGCCCGGGAAACCGGATTTGGTCCTGCGTCGCGGCGCGTGGTCGCTGCTCCTCCCCCGCCGCGCGCTGCTCGCCGCGCTCGGGCTCGGCGCCGCCCTGCTCGCCGCCGTCGTCGTCTCCGCGCACGCCGGACAGGGCGGACTCGGCCTCGGCCGGACGTTCCAGGCCGTGTTCGGCTACGGCGACCGGCTCGACGTCCTGCTCGTGCAGCGCTTCCGGCTCGGCCGGATCGTCGCCGGGCTCGCCGCCGGCGCCGCCCTCGGCCTGGCCGGCTGCCTCACCCAGACCCTCGCCCGCAACCGCCTCGCCACCCCCGAACTGCTCGGCGTCAACGACGGCGCCACGGCCGCCGTGCTCGTCAGCGCGACCGTCTCCGGCACCTTCGGCGCCTGGTGGGCCGGACCGCTCGGCGCGCTCGCCGCCGTCCTCGCCGTCACCCTCGTCTCCGGCGGGCTGGGCGCGCGCGGCTACCGGGTCCTGGTCGTCGGCCTCGCGATGTCGGCGCTGGCCTCGGCCGTCGTCCAGGTCGCGCTCGCCCGCCGCTCGCTCAACTCGGCGGGCTCGCTGTACGTATGGACCTCCGGCAGCCTCAACGGGCGCGACTACGACGTCGCCGCGCCCGTCCTCGCCGGGCTCGCGGTCCTGGTGCCGGTCGCGCTCGCGATGGCCCGGCGGCTGGCCGTACTGCGCTTCGACGACGACGTCGCCGCCTCGCTCGGGGTCGAGCCGGGGCGCGTCCGGCTGGTGTGCCTGCTGCTGGCCGTCGCGCTGGCCGGCCTCGCGGTCGGGGTGTGCGGGCCGGTCGGCTTCGTCGCCCTCGCCGCGCCCGTGCTGGCCGGACGGCTCGCCGGGCCGGCCCGGGTCCCGGTGGTGGGCTCGGCGCTCGCGGGCGCCCTGCTCGTCGTGCTCGCGGACACGCTCGGGCGGGTGCTGATCGGCGGTGTGGAGATCCCGGTCGGCATCGTCACGACGGTGCTCGGCGGGCCGTTCCTGCTCTGGGTGCTGCTCGGGCGCAGGGGTGGCCCGGTGTGACGGCGAGCACGGTGCGGGAGCGAGCGCCGCGTGAAAGCAAGCGCGGCGTGACGACTGATTCGCTTGAACGAAAGGGGAGTTGGACCATGGAGCAGCAGACGGGCCCGCGCATCGAGCCCGATCCGGACGATCCGACCTACCGGCAGGTGACGTTCACGTACGACGGCCCGGACTGCGACGGCGTGCTCGCGCTCGTCCACACCGTCACGGACCGGGACCGGCACGCCGGCGACCTCACCCCGCACCTCATGAAACCGACGGGGAGAGGGCGTTGGGAGATCACCTACCGCCTGCGGGCCGACCATCGCGCGTCCTACCAGGTGTACCCGTTCCACGGCGCGCCCCCCGGCACCGCGCGCGCCGACTGGATGCGCGTCCTCGACGACGCCCGGCCCGACCCGCACGGCGGCCCCCTGCTCCCCGCCCGGGACGGCCGGCGGCCCGCCACCGTCCTCAGCCTCCCCGAGGCGCCCGCCCAGCCGTACGCGGCCCGGCGCGACGGCGTGCCGCGCGGGCGGACGACGGCCCGTGCGCTCGACGGGCGCCGGGTGGACGTCCACCTCCCGGCCGGCTGGAGCGCCGACGGGCCCGCCGCGCCGTACGCGGTGGCGGTGCTGCTCGACGGCGAGATGTGGGGCGAGGTGCTGTCCGTCGGCGACACCCTCGACAACCTGGCGGCCGACGGCGCCCTCCCCCCGACGGTCGCGCTGCTCGTGCACACCATGGGCCCCGAGCGCGCGGCCGACCTCAGCTGCAACCCGGCCTTCGTCGACTTCCTCGCCGACCGGCTCCTCCCCTGGGCCGCCCGCGAGTTCGGCGCCACCACGGACCCGGCGGCCACCGTCGTCGCCGGCCAGAGCGCGGGCGGCCTCACCGCCGCCTTCGCCGCCTACCGGCGCCCGGAGCGCTTCGGCAACGCGCTCGCCCAGTCCGGCTCGTTCTGGTGGCCGGACGAGACCGAGTTCGACGCCGGCAGCGAGTGGCTCACCCGCCGCTTCGCCACCGAGGAGCGCCGCGCGGCGCGCTTCTACGTCGAGGTGGGGCTCCAGGAGTGGCTGCTCCTCGCCCAGAGCCGCCACCTGCGCGACGTCCTCACGGCGCGCGGCTACGACCTCGAATACCGGGAGTTCAACGGCGGGCACGACTACGCCTGTTGGCGCGGCGGCCTCGCCGACGGGCTCGCGCACCTGCTGCGCGACCGCCGCCGACCCGGGCCCCTCACCCCTCCGGGGGACCGCCCTCCGCGGGCCCCAGCCCCGTGCGGGCCAGCCAGCGGGCGGGGGAGGTGAGCTCGCGGCGGGTCGGCACCAGGGAGCGGTCCGTCCAGATCCGGTTCACCGTCTCCGTCCCGCCCGCCTCGACCAGCGTGCGCACGAACCGCACCGCCTTCTCGTGGGTGTCCGACTCGGCGCGCACGCCCGGCAGGCGGGACAGCAGCCGGGCGGCCCGGGCCGTCTTCCGCTCCCCCGCCTGGTCCCGGGCCAGCAGCCGGCGCGTCGCCCAGCGCGCGTGCCCCTCCCACAGCGCGCCGAGGACCGGGTCGTCCTCCCGCGTGCCGCCGGAGGTCCGGTGGAGCAGCAGCGCCTCGACCGCGTCCGCCCCCGGCCGGGGGCCGCCCGCGCGGATCTGGGCCTGGTGGGTCAGCAGGTGCGCCAGCACCGCGCGCAGCGGGGCCCGCTGCGGCGCGCCCGCCAGCAGCGCCGGAGCCAGCAGGAGGACCCACCGGCCCTCCTCGTCCTGCACCACCCGGCCGGACGGCACGCAGCTGATCCTGCGGTCGGAGTCCGCCGACGCCGGTCCCTTGCGCAGCGCCGCCTCGGCCTTCTCGCGCTTCGCCGGGTCCGCGACGGCCGCCAGCGCCTCGCCCGCGAGGACGGTCTCGCAGACCCGGCGCACGTAGGCCTCGCGGCGCTGCGCGAACGCGTCCGGGTCCACCAGCGCGAGGCGCACCCCGGGGCCGAGGTCGAGGCCCGTGGTCTCCTCGACGGGACCGGCCAGTTCCCCGGTCAGGGCGCGGGCCGCCTCCGCCAGGGCGTCCCACGCACCGCCCGCCTGCTGTTCGACGACGATCTCGATCTCGATCACGAAGCGGAACTGTACGTCGCCTGGAAAACTCTTCCCACTCGGTGCGCCGGACCGGCCGGAAACCGGCGTCCGGGAAGCGGTCCCCGGAGCGTCATGAGGGCGGCCCGGCACCGTGCTAGCGTCCCGGTGGCGGCGCACCGGCGCGCCCGCCCCGGACGAGACGTGCGCCGTACCCGGCCCGACAAGACGACGCACCGGAGGAGGCGTCATGCCCGACTTCACCCGGGCCGTCCCGGTGCCGCGGCCGCTGGACGTGCGGTGGATCCACGGCTCGCCGTCGGCCAAGCACGACACCGGGCCGGAGATCCAGGTCCACGCGTACGACGAGCACACGGTCGTACTGCGGCAGAACAAGGCCGTCCACTACGAGGCGCCGTTCCTGTACCTCCTGTTCGGGGCCGAGCGGGCGGTGCTGCTCGACACCGGGGCGACCGCCGACGCCGCGCACTTCCCGCTGCGCGCGGTGGTCGACGAACAGATCGAGGCGTGGCTCGCCCGCCACCCGCAGGACGGGTACGGACTGCTCGTGCTGCACACCCACCCGCACGGCGACCACGTCGCGGGCGACGGCCAGTTCGCCGACCGCCCCGACACGACCGTGGTCGCCGCCGACCCGGCCGTCGCATGGCCCTTCTTCGGCTTCGACACCGACCCGGACGCCGTGGCCCTCGTCGACCTGGGCGGCGGCCGGGTGCTGGAGTGCCTCGCCACCCCGGGCCACCACCCGGCGGCGGTCACGTACTACGACCCCTGGACGGGCGTCCTCCTCACCGGCGACACCGTCTACCCCGGGCGGCTCTACATCGACGACTGGCCCGCGTTCACGCGCAGCATCGACCGCCTGATCGCCCTCGCCGACCGCCGCCCGGTCACCCACGTGCTCGGCTGCCACATCGAGATGACCACCACCCCGGGCGTGGACTACCCGATCCGCACCACCTACCAGCCCGACGAACCCCCGCTCCAGCTCACGGTCGAGGACCTCCACGACATCCGCACAGCCCTCACATCGTCGGGCGGCACCCCGACCCGCCACGCCCTCCCGAACCTGATCCTCTGGCCGAGCGAGTAGTCAGTCCCGGTAGGGGACCAGCCCGGACAGGTCCAGCTCGAAGCCGAACGGTTCGGGGACGCGGATCGACTCTCCGCGTGATCAGTCTTCCGGTGGCGGGGGCGCGAGGGCCTTCGGGAGGCGGGTGGCGGGGAGGACAGCGGCGGCGATCGGGAGGGCGGTGGCGAGGAGGGCGATGCGGTAGGGGGTGGGGTTGTCGCCGTCGGCCAGGAGGGCGACGAGGGCGGCGGTCGTCGCGATGCCCAGGGCTCCGCCGAGGGTGCGGACGATCGTGAACAGGGCCATCGCCCGGCCCGTCGCGGGCGGCGGGACGTCGGCGAAGCCGGCGATCTGCAGGGTGAGCACGGCGGTGCCCAGGACCAGGCCCACGGCGAACATCAACGCCCTTACCGCCCACGGGTCTTCGGTGAACGCCAGCGCGGCCAGGACCGCCGCCGCCAGCAGCAGGGCGGGCACGGCCAGGCGGCGCGGGCCGAGGCGGGGCAGGAGGCGGTCCACCGCCTGGGAGGCGGCCATCAGGCCCACCGCCTCGGGGAAGACGCTCAGGCCCGCGTCCAGCGCCGAGGCGCCGAGGGCCACTTGGTAGAGCAGCGGGAGGACGAACAGCGCGCCCATCAGCCCGGCCGACGTCAGCAGCGCGAGCCGGGCGGCGGCGCCGAAGGTGCGGTCGGCGAGCAGCCGCAGGTCCACCAGTGGTTCGGCGGACCGGAGTTGGTGACGCACGGCGGCCACGAGGAGCGCCGTCCCGGTCACCCCGCTCACCAGCACCTCCGGCGACGACCAGCCCTGCGCCGGGCCGAAGCCGAGCGCGTACGTGAGCAGGCCGAGGCCCGGGGTGGCGAGCAGGAAGCCGGTGGTGTCGAAGCGTCCGGCCGGTGGCTCCTCCCCCGCCCGCAGGCCGACGAGTCCGACGGCCACGGTGGCCGCGCCGATCGGCACGTTCACGAGGAACAGCCAGTGCCAGGAGAGGTGTTCGGTGAGGAACCCGCCGAGCGGCGGGCCGAGGGCGGGCATCAGTGCCGTCGGCACGATCAGCACCTTGCCGAGGCCCGCCCGCTCGTGCGGGGCGAAGGCCCGGAACAGCAGCGTCATCCCGACCGGCGTCAGCAGGCCGCCCGCGACGCCCTGGACGGCCCGGGCGGCGGCCAGTGCGCCCAGCCCGGACGCGGCGGCGCACAGCGCGGAGGCGAGCGTGAACGCGGCCAGCGCCCCGAGGAACACCCGCTTCACCCCGTACCGGTCGCCGAGCCAGCCGGCCACGGGCAGGCCGGCGGCGAGGCCGACGAGGAACGCGGTCTCGACCGCGTTGGCCGCCTCGACCGGCCGGCCGAAGTCCCCCGCGATCGTGTACAGCGCGGGGTTGACGATCGTCGAGTCCAGGCCGCTCATGCACATCGCGGCCGTGTAGGCGACGACCACCGCGGCCCGGCCGGCCGGGAGGGGCCGGGCCTCGGCGGGTGCGGTCACAGGTCGGTCCAGTGCGCGGAGATCCAGTCCAGGGCGGCGGTGCGGGCGCACGGGCCGTGGGCGACGTCCCAGCCGGCCGGGACGGCGGCGAAGGCGGGCCAGAGGGAGTGCTGGCCCTGGCCGTTGACAAGGGCGAGGAAGTCGCCGTCGGCGTCGAAGGGGTTGGCGGGTGCGTCACTCATGGGTGGCGTTCTCCAGGTGGTCGGCGATCACGCGGGCGATGTGCGCGATGGGCGCGGGCAGGGTCATGTCCTTGTGCGAGCAGGCGACGTCGGTGTCGGCGATCCGGCCGGACACGTACGGCGTCCACAGCTCGGGCACGAGCGTCTCGTCGATGGTGTCGACGGTCGCGCGGAAGAACAGCACGTCGCCGTCGAAGCGCCGGTGGTCGTAGCCGCGCACGAGGTGGTTGGTGTTGAGGTAGATCCGGTTCAGGGCCTCGACGGTGGCGTCGCCGAGCCCGGCGAGCGGGCTGCCCTCGCGGCGCAACAGCGCGGTGACGGAGGCGAGTTCGAGCGGCCGGCCGGCGAGGTCGGCCGGGCCGAAGCCGCCCATGGTGAGCAGGGCCTCCAGCGCCTCGGCCTGGTCGGGGACGGGCAGCTCGCGGAAGCCCTCTGCCGGGTAGGCGTCCAGGATGGCGAGCAGCTCGACGGCGTGGCCCAGCTCCTGGAGCCGGACGGCGACGGCGTGCGCGATGATGCCGCCGGTGGACCAGCCGAGCAGCCGGTACGGGCCGTCGGGCTGCACCTCGCGCAGCCGGTCCGCGTAGTGCGCCGCCAGCTCCTCCAGGCTCCGCGGCAGCGGCTCCTCCGCGGTGGCGGCGCCGACGCCCTGCGCCTGGAGGCCGTAGATCGGCACGTCGGCGGGCAGGTGGCGGATCAGCCCGGTGTAGCACCAGCTCAGGCCGCCCGCCGGATGGATCGCGAACAGCGGGGCCTGCCGTCCGGGTGCGGCGGGCCGCAGCGGGAGCAGGACGTCGAGCGCGTCGGCGTCCTCGTCCCCGGCGGCCAGGGCTGTGTCCAGGGCGGCGACCGTCGGGGCGCGGAACAGGGTGCCGATGCCCACGTCGACGCCGAGGACGTCGCGGATCCGGCCGGCGAGGCGGACGACCAGCAGCGAGTGGCCGCCGAGGGCGAAGAAGTCGTCCTCGACGCCGACCGCGGGGGCGCCCAGGACCTCGGCGAACAGTTCGCACAGCTGCTGCTCGCGCGGAGTGCGCGGCGGACGGCCGGCGCCGGCGGCGGGCGCCTCGGGGGCGGGCAGCGCGCGGCGGTCCAGCTTGCCGTTGGCAGTGAGCGGGAGGCGGTCGAGGAGCACGACCGCGGACGGCACCATGTGGGCGGGCAGTCCGGCGGCGGCGTGGGCGCGGAGCTCGTCCGGCGTGGCCGTGGCGACGGCGTAGCCGACGAGCCGCTTGTCGCCGGGTGCGTCCTCCCGGACGACCACGGCGGCGTCGGCGACGCCCGGGTGGGCGGCCAGGACGGCCTCGATCTCGCCGGGTTCGATCCGGAAGCCGCGGATCTTCACCTGCTGGTCGGCCCGCCCGAGGTACTCCAGTTCCCCGTCGGCGCGGCGGCGGGCGAGGTCGCCGGAGCGGTACATCCGGGTGCCGCGCTCGCCGAACAGCTCGGCGTACGGGTCGGCGACGAAGCGCCCGGCGCTCAGCGCGGGACGGCCGAGGTAGCCGCGGGCGAGGCCGGCCCCGGCGACGTACATCTCGCCGGTGACGCCGGGCGGCACGGGCTGGAGGTGCTCGTCGAGGACGTAGACGCGCAGGTCGGGGATGTTGACGCCGATGGTGCTGCCGGTTCCGGCGGCGGCGCTCGCCCGGTCGAGGGCGCGGTGGGTGACGTGCACGGTGGTCTCGGTGATGCCGTACATGTTGACCAGGACGGGCGCGTCCTCGGGGTGCCGCGCGTACCAGTCGTCGAGGCGGCCGGGTTCGAGCGCCTCGCCGCCGAACACGACGTACCGCAGGGCGAGTTCGCGCCCGGGGTGGTCCCGGTCGGCGGCGCTGAGCTGGTAGAACGCGGACGGGGTCTGGTTGAGGACGGTGACGCGCTCGCGGGCGAGCAGGTCGAGGAAGGCCGCCGGGTCGCGGCTGACCAGGTGCGGGACGACGACCAGCCGGCCGCCGTGCAGCAGGGCGCCCCACAGCTCCCAGACGGAGAAGTCGAAGGCGTAGGAGTGGAAGAGCGTCCAGACGTCCTCGGGACCGAAGCCGAACCAGTGGTCGGTGGCGCCGAACAGCCGGACGACGTTGCGGTGGGTGACGGGCACGCCCTTGGGCCGGCCGGTGGAGCCGGACGTGTAGATGACGTAGGCGGTGTCGTCGGCCCGCAGTGGACGGGTGCGTTCGTGCTGGGCGAGCGGGACGGCGGGGAACGCCTCTTCTTCGTCGTCGACGAGGAGTCGGGGCACGTCGTTGCCGGGCAGCCGGGGTGCGGTGGCGCGATCGGTGAGGAGGGCGGCGGGGGCGGCGTCGGCCAGCATGTAGGCGAGGCGGTCGGCCGGGTAGTCGGGGTCGAGCGGCAGGTAGGCCGCGCCGGACTTGGTCACCGCGAGGAGGGCGACGACGAGTTCGAGCGAGCGGGGCAGGGCGAGCGCGACGATCGTACCGGGACCGATGCCGCGCGCGGCGAGGGCGCGGGCCAAGCGGTCGGCGCGGGCGCCGAGTTCGGCGTAGTCGAGCCGATCGTCCCCGTAACCGACGGCCACGGCCCCGGGATTGGCCTTTGCGGCCGCCTCGAAGAGCTCGGGCAGCGTCGCGCCGGGCACGCCAGGGCCAGGCAGCCCAGGACCGGGCACCGAGGGGACGGGCGTGCCGTTCCAGTCGACGAGTGCGCGCCGGCGCTCCTCCTCGCCGAGCAACGGGAGTCGGCCGATGGCGGTGTCGGGGTCGGCCGCGGCAGCGGTCAGGAGCCGGGCGAGCCGGGTGGCCAGGGCCTCGGCGGTGGACGCGTCGAACAGGTCGGTGCGGTACTCCAGGAAGCCGCCGATGCCGCCGCCGGGGAGCTCGCCCGCGTTGAGGGTGAGGTCGAACTTGGCGGTGCCGGTGGGCACGGCGGCCATGCGGGCGGTGAGGCCCCCGGCCAGCGCGAAGTCCTCGTCCGGGCGGCTCTGCCAGGCCAGCATCACCTGGAAGAGCGGGTGCCGGGCCAGCGACCGGGGCGGGTTGAGCTCCTCGACGAGCCGGTCGAACGGCAGGTCGGCGTGCTCGTGCGCGGCCAGGACGGTGCCGCGGACGCGCCCGAGGAGCTCACGAAAGCCCGGGTCGCCCGAGGTGTCCGTGCGCAGGACCACCGAGTTGACGAAGTAGCCGACCAGCGCGGCGGTCTCCGGCTCGTCGCGGCCCGCCACCGGGGTGCCGACCGGGATGTCGGTACCGCAGCCGTGCCGGGTGAGCACGGCGGCGAGACCCGCCTGGACGGCCATGAAGACTGTGGTGCCGGTGGCCCGGGCGAGCGCCGCGAGGGCGGCGTGGGCCTCGGCGCCGAGCGCGAACGGCACGGTGGCGCCGTCGTGTCCGGCGACGGCCGGGCGCGGGCGGTCGGTGGGGAGTTCGAGCTGGTCGGGCAGGCCGTCGAGCGCGGTCCGCCAGTGGTCGAGCTGCCGGGCGGCGAGCGGGGTCGGCGCCTCGGGCGTACCGAGGAGCTGCCGCTGGCGGGCGGCGTGGTCGGCGAACTGGACGGTGAGTTCGCCGAATTCGGGACCGGACCCGGCTGCCCGGGCGCGGTAGGCCGTGGCGAGGTCGCGGGCCAGCGGGGTGGTGGACGCGCCGTCGCCGGCGATGTGGTGGAGCAAGAGGAGGAGCGTGTGCTCCTGCTCGCCGTCCCTGAACAGGCTTGCCCGCAGCGGCGGTTCGGCCGTCAGGTCGAAGGCGTGGCGGACCGCCCCGGCAAGGCTGTCGCCATGGTGCAGCGCAACGGGCATGGCCGGCAGTACCCGCTGGTACGGCGTCCCGTCGGGCTCCTCGCCGTAGACCGTGCGGAGGATCTCGTGCCGGGCCGCGAGGTCGGCGACGGCGAGCGCGAGCGCGTCCCGGTCGAGCGGACCGGTGAGGGTGAGCGCGAGCGGGATGTTGTAGGTGGGGCTGGGGCCTTCGAGCCGGTGCAGGAACCAGAGTCCGCGCTGGGCGGGCGACAGCGGCATGCGCTCGGCGCGCGGGACGGGCACGAGGGCGGGGCGCGGCTCGGGGGCGGAACGCTCGCGCAGCAGGGTGGCGAGCCCGGCCGGGGTGGGGTGGCGGAAGACGTCGGCGAACCCGACGGTGGCGCCCAGGGTCTCGCGGACGCGCGCGGCGAGGCGGCCCGCGAGCAGGGAGTGGCCGCCGAGGTCGAAGAAGGACGCGTCCCGGCCGGGCGTCTCGGCGAGGGCGAGGACGTCGGCGAAGAGGCCGCACAGGACCTCCTCCTGCGGGGTGGCCGCGGGCTCCGATCCGCCCGCGGTGGCGACGGGTTCGGGCAGGGCGCGGTGGTCGAGCTTGTCGTGGGCGGTGCGCGGCAGGTCGTCGAGGACGAGGACGGCGGCCGGCACCATGTGCGCGGGCAGGCGGGCGGCGAGTCCGGCCCGCAGCGCGGCCGGCGAGGGCGTCGCACCGGGCGCGGGGACCGCGTAGCCGAGCAGCCGCTTGCCCTGCGGGCCCGGTCGCGCGATCACCACGGCCCGCTCGACGTCGGGGAGTTGCGCCAGGACGGCGGCGATCTCGCCGGGCTCGACGCGGAAGCCGCGGATCTTCACCTGGTCGTCGGCGCGGCCGAGGAACTCCAGCGTCCCGTCGGGGCGGCGCCGGGCGAGGTCCCCGGTGCGGTACATCCGGGAGCCGGGCGGGCCGTAGGGGTCGGCGACGAAGCGTTCGGCGGTGAGGTCCGGACGGCCGAGGTAGCCGCGCGCCAAACAGGCCCCGGCGATGTGGAGTTCGCCGGTGGCTCCGTCGGGCACCGGGCGCAGGGAGCCGTCCAGGACGTAGGCCCGGGAGCCGCGCACCACCCGGCCGACGGGGGTGCCGTCGGGGCCCGGGGTCCACGCGTAGGCGTCGACGGTGGTCTCGGTCGGACCGTACAGGTCGACGGAGCACACGCCGGGGACCGCGGCGAGGCGCTGCCACAGCGCGGGCGGGGTGGCCTCGCCGCCGACGGCGATGACGGCCGGGCGGTGCCGGCCGTCGTCCAGGAGGCCTTCGGCGAGCAGGACTTCGAGGTAGGACGGGGTGACGTCGAGGTAGTCGACGCGCTCGCGGTCGACGTGGGCGACGAGGGCGGCCGGGTCGCGGTAGGTGGCGTCGTCGAGGAGGTGCAGTTCGTGACCGTGGACCATCCACAGCAGTGGGTCCCACGAGGCGTCGAAGGCGAAGGAGGCGCTGTGGGCGACGCGCAGGCGGGTGCGGCCGGTGCGCCGGACGGCCGGGGCGATGTGGTCCTCGCCGTGTCCGGCGTGGAGGTTGGCCAGCGCGGCGTGGGTGACGACGACGCCCTTGGGCCGGCCGGTGGAACCCGAGGTGTGCAGGATGTAGGCGGGGTCGGCGAGTTGGGGCGCCGGAAGAACGGTGACCGGCGGTTCGGGGAGCGGCGGTTCGGGGAACTGTGGTTCGGGGAGCGACGGTTCGGGGAACTGTGGTTCGGGGAGCGACGCGTCGAGGACGATCGTGGGCACGTGGCCCGGCAGGTCGAGCCCGGCGAGGGCGGCGGCGGTACCGACGGCGCAGGCCGGGCGGGCGTCGGCCAGGACGGCGGCGAGGCGCTGCCGGGGGTGGGCGAGGTCGAGCGACACGCAGGCACCGCCGGCCTTGAGCACGGCGAGCATCGCGACCACGGTGTCGGCGCTGCGGGGCAGGGCCAGGGCGACGGGTGCCCCCGCGCGGACGCCGAGCGCGGCGAGGCGGTGGGCGAGGCGCGTCGACTCCTCGTCCAACTCCTGGAAGGTGAGCGCGACTTCGCCGCAGCAGACGGCAGCGGCGGCCGGGGTCCGGGCGGCCTGCTCGGCGAACAGCTCGGGCAGCGTCCGGTCGGCCGGCGGCTCGTCGCGGCCGGTGGTGGCGCGGCGGAGGGCGTCGGCGTCGAGCAGGTCGATGCGGGCGATCGGCGTGCCGGGGTCGGCGAGGAGCAGCCGGGCGAGGCCGTCGAGGTAGCGCAGCAGGCCGTCCCGGTGGGCGGCGAGCGCGTCGGCGTCGTAGCGGACGGGGTCGGCCTCCAGGACCAGCCGCAGGGCGCCGTCGGGGCCGGGCGAGACGGCGAGCGCGAGGTCGTCGACCGGGCCGGCGGCGAGGTTGCGCACGGTGCCGGGCAGGCCGGCGAGGTCGAGGTCGCCCTCGAAGGCCTTGATGTTGACCACCGGGCCGAACAGCGCGCGGCGGTCCCCGGTCAGGGCGAGGTCGCGGCGCAGGTCCTCCAGGGGGTAGCGCTGGTGGCGGCGGACGGCGCGCAGTTCGCGGACCACCCGGCGCAGGAGCCCGTCCGCGGTGTCGGCGGGGTGGACGGCGACGCGCAGCGGGAGGACGTTGGCGGTGGCGACGGGGGTGCGCAGGGCGGCGGGGCCGCGCCGGTTGGCGAGCGGGAGGCCGAGGACGACGTCCTCGGTGGCGGCCAGGCGGTGCAGGTAGCCGGCGGTGGCGGCGAGGACGAGTTCGGCCCAGGTGGCGCGGGCGGCGGTGGCGGCGCGCTCCAGGCGGTCGCGGGTGCCGGCGGGGAGATCGGCGGCGAGGCGCAGGGGCGGGGTGGTGGTGGCGGGGGTGGCGTTGGCGTTCGCGTTCGCGTCGGGATCGGCGGTGCGGCCGGGGAACGTGGCCGGTGCGGCGGTCGCGTCGGTGGTGGCGGCGGCGCTGCCGGTGTCCGCGAGGCGGGCGGTCCAGAAGCCGCGGTCGGCGGCGTACTCGCCGGAGTGGCGGTAGGCCTGCTCCTCGGCGACGAGTTCGGCGAGCGGGGCGAACGGGCTCTGGGCGGGACGGGTGCCGCCGGCGCCTGCCGTGTACAGCTCCGCGACGCGCTCGCCCAGGAGGGTCAACGCATAGGCGTCGACGGCGAGATGGTGGATCCGCCGGTACCACAGGTGCCGGTCGGCGGCGAGGCGGATCAGGGCGTGGGTGAACAGCGGGCCGGCGGTGAGGTCGGCCGGGCGGGCGAGGTCGGCGCGCATCCAGGCGTCGGCCTCGGCGTCGGGGTCGGCGGCGGCGCTCACGTCGAGGCGGTGCAGCGGCCAGGGGCGGCCGGGGCTCAGCCGCTGGCGCGGCGTGCCGTCCGGGCCGGTGACGACAACGGCGCTCAACGCCTCGGCCTCGCCGACCGCCCGCCGGAGGCTGCGTTCGAACAGGGTCTCGTCGAGCGGGCCGGTGATCTCGACGGCGTCGCCGGTGTTGTACGCCGGGCTGCCGGGGTCGAGCGACTGGGCGAACCAGATGGCCGCCTGGGTGGCGAGCAGCGGGAGGTCGGCGACCGCTCCTCGGAGGGGGGCGGCTGGGCCGGACGCGGCCTGGTGGCGGGGCATGGTGCGGGGAGCTCCTCGGGGTCCGGTCGGGTCCGGTCGGGTCCGGCAGGCGGAACGGGAAGGCGGTTCGGCAAGGGAAACAGCAAGGGAAACGGCAGGGGGAACAGCAAGGGACGAGCGACTTAGGTTAGCCTAACCTAATGTCATACGATCTGGTCAACGGCCTGCTGGAGCGCGGGCCCTGACCGATCGGAGACACCCGCCGTGCCGCTCACCACGACCAAGCAGGCCGTCCGCGAGCACGTCCACGCTCACCGCGCGGACCTGCTCGCGCTCAGCCACCGCATCCACGCCCACCCCGAGACCGCGTTCGCGGAACACCGGGCGGCGGCCTGGTGCGCGGAACTGCTGGACGCCCACGGGTACGCGGTCACCGCACCGGCGGGCGGCCTCGACACCGCGTTCACCGCGACCCTCGGCAGCGGGCCCACGACCGTCGCGCTCGTCTGCGAGTACGACGCACTACCCGGGCTCGGCCACGCCTGCGGACACAACCTGATCGCCGCCGCCGGCGTCGGGGCGGCGCTCGGACTCGCCCCGCACGCGGACCGGCTCGGGCTGACGGTGCGCGTGATCGGCGCACCGGCGGAGGAACGCGGAGTCGGGAAGGCCCTGCTGCTCGACGCGGGCGTGTTCGACGGGGTGGACGCCGCGATGATGGTGCATCCGTGCCCGGTGGAGGTCGCGGACTTCCGGTCGTTCGCGCTCGGCACCCTGTCCGTCCGCTACACCGGGCGCACCGCCCACCCGAGCCTCAACCCGCACGAGGGCCGCAACGCCGCCGACGCGCTGACCGTCGCCCAGGTCGCCCTCGGACTGCTGCGCCAGCACCTCCCGCCGCAGTGGCGCGTCCACGGCATCACGACGGCCGCCGGGACGGCGCCCAACCTCGTCCCGGACAGCGCGAGCGCCGAGTACGAGCTGCGGGCGACGGCGGCCGAGGACCTGACGGAGTTGCGCGAGCGCGTCGAGTCCTGCTTCCGCGCCGGGGCGCTCGCGACCGGCTGCGGGGTGGCGCTGACGCGGCCCGAGCCGGACTACCTCGACATGCGCGGCGACGCCGGGCTGCTCGCCCTGTGGCGGGCGAACGCGGCGGCGCTGGGGCGCCCGGAACCGGTCGAGAGCGGACCGTTCGCCTGCACCGACATGGGCAACGTGTCGCACGCGGTGCCGGCGATCCACCCGGTCCTGGACATCACCGGCGGCACGTGCGCCCCGCACGAACCCGCCTTCGCGCAGGCGGCGGTGTCGACGGAGGGCGACCGCGCCGTGCTCGACGGCGCGGTCGCCATGGCGTGGACGGCGGCGGACTTCGCGGCGGGCCGGGCGGCGGTGGCGGAGGGCTGACGGGGGACCGAGGGCGGGTAACAGATGACAACTTTCAGATAACAGATTTTGAAATCTGTTATCTGAAAGTTGTTCGCTGTCTTCTGTCGGCCGTCGCCCGTCAGGCGTCAGCCGTCAGCCGTCAGCCGTCAGCCGTCAGCGAGCCCGATCGCCGCACCCGTCCGCAGTGGCCAGAAGTACGCCCACGTCGGCAGCCCCGTCTGAAGCACCCGGTCGTCCGGGCCCAGCCGGTACGCCGCCTGGAGCTCGCGCACCCGGCGGTCCGCTTCCCCGTGCGTCAGCCGGGCGGCCGACGGGCGGGAGCCCGGGCCGGGGGCGACGCACAACGGGTGCTGCGGCGTCAGTGCCCTGGGCGGGTCGGTGGCGAGCCCGCCGCCGACCGCCAGGTCGTCCTCCTCCAGCACCAGCAGCGGAGTCGCCGCGGCCGGGACGCCAGCGTCTCCCGGCTCCCCCAAATCCCCAAGCTCCCCCAGCTCCGGGACCAGGAACGCCGCCCCCGACTTGGCCACCGCCAACAGCGCGGTCAGCTGGTCCACCGGTCTCAGCCGGCCCAGCCCGACGACCGTGCCCGGCCGGGCACCCCGGGCGGCCAGGGCGCGCGCCAGCCTGTTGGCCGCCGCGTTCAGCTCCCCGTACGTCATCACCGCCCCGCCCGCGAGCACCAGCGCGGGTGCGGCGGGCGTCCGGGCGGCCTGCGCCTCGACCGGGCCGATCACGGTGGTCGGCGGGTGCTCAGCCGCCCGCTCCGGCCGCGCGCCACCGATCACGGTGACCGCCACCGCAGGCGCGACGGCGGGTGCGACGGCGCGCGCCCCAGCCGGCGCAACCACGGTCAGCGCAACCACGGTCAGCGCAGCCACGGCCGTCACGCCGCCGCGCCCAGCAGCGCGGCCCAGGCCCCGACCTCCGGGCGCTCGGCCAGCCGCACGAACGCGACGTCCGCGCCCTCGGCCCGCCAGCGCTCGGCGAGCGACATCAGCCGCACCGAGTCCAGCCCCCAGTCCGCCAGGTCCTCGTCCAGCGGGATGTCCGCCGGGTCCTCGCCGAGCAGGTCGGCGACCTCGGCCCGGATCCGCTCCACGGTGAAGGCCATGGCGCTCACTTCCCTTCCAGCATGCTCAGGACGGCGTCGGTGGTGGTGACCTGCCCGCAGCGGCCGGCCACCCAGGCGAGCGCGGCGCGGTGCTCGTCCGGCCCGAAGTCGGCGACGGCGTCGGCCACCACGAAGGCCGGCAGGTCGCGCATCCACGCGTCGCAGGCCGTGGCCTGGACGCCGATGTGGGCGTAGACGCCGGTGATCACCAGCTGGTCCCGGCCCTGTTCGCGCAGCAGGCCCGCCAGCTCGGTGCGGACGAAGGCGCTGTACTTCCACTTGGTCAGGACGGTGTCCCCGGGGGCCGGTGCCACGGCGTCGGCGATCGCCACCGCGTGCGGGTCGTCCGGGATCCCGGGGCCCCAGAAGTCCTGCTGGAGACCGCGTTCGATCGCGCTCTGCCCGCCGGGCTGGGCCGAGTACACGACCGGGATTCCCCGGGCGCGGGCCGCCTCGGCCAACCGCCGGACGTTGCCGAAGAGTTCGGGCACCGGGGCGGCGGACGTGTCGAAGGCGGAGAGGTAGTGGTTCTGCAGGTCGTGCACCAGGAGGACGGCGCGCGACGGGTCGACCGTCCAGGCCACCCGGTTTGCGGGCAGCTCGGCGGCGCCGGGCATGGGGTACGAGGGGATGCGGGGCAGGCCCACGGCGTCACTACTTTCGGTTCGGGCCGACGTTCGGGCCGACGTTCGGCCCGACGTTCGGGCCAATATTCAGGGCGGCGTTCGGGCCGGCGTTCGAGCCAGGGGCCGTACGGAGGGAGGCGGCGATGGCGGCTCGCAGGTCCTTCTTGCTCACCTTGCCGATGCCGGTGGCGGGGAAGGCGTCGACGAACTCGACCCGGTCCGGCACCTTGTAGTCGGCGAGCCCGCGCCCGCGCACGAATCGCTTCAACTCGACAGCCTTCGGCGAGTGTTCGCGTTCGGCCCGCCGCAAGACGACGTACGCGCAGGTGCGTTCGCCGAGGTAGGGGTCGGGCATCGACACCACGGCCGCGTCGTGCACGGCCGGGTGGGCGAGCAGGTGGTTCTCGATCTCCTCGGCGGCCACCTTCTCGCCGCCTCGGTTGATCTGGTCCTTGGCACGGCCCTCGACCACGAGATGGCCGGTGGAGGTGCGCCGGACGAGGTCCCCGGTGCGGTAGAAGCCGTCCGCCGTGAAGGAGTCGGCGTTGTGTCCGGGTGCGTTCCAGTAGCCACGGATCGTGTACGGGCCGCGGGTGAGCAGGTGGCCGGTGGTCCCGTCCGGCACGTCCCGGTCGTGGTCGTCGACGACCCGGACCTCGTCGTCCGGGGAGATCGGGCGGCCCTGGGTCGTGGTGATGACGTCGTCGGGGTCGTCCAGGCGGGTGTAGTTGACGAGCCCCTCGGCCATGCCGAACACCTGCTGCAGCGTGCAGCCGAGGAGCGGGCCGACCCGGCGGGCGGCCTCCTCGCTGAACTTGGCGCCGCCGACCAGCAGGACCTCCAGACTCTCGAAGCCGCACGCGCCGCGCTCGGCGGCGTCCAGCCACAGCAGGGCGAGCGGCGGTACCAGGCCGGTGATCGTCACGCCCTCGCGCCCGATCAGCGGGAACGCCGTTTCGGGGCCCGGCCGCGGGCAGAGCACCACCCGGCCGCCCGCGTACAGCGTGCCGAGCGAACCGGGCGAGCTGAGTGGGAAGTTGTGCGCGACGGGCAGGGCACTCAGGTAGACGCTGTCCTGGTCCAGCGCGCACAGCTCGACGGAGCCGCGCAGGGAGTAGATGTAGTCGTCGTGGGTGCGCGGGATCAGTTTCGGTACGCCGGTGCTGCCGCCGGAGAGCTGGAGGAACGCGACCTCCCCGGGCTGCGGCTCGCCGAACTCCCCTCCGAGGGGCATGTCGCAGGGCAGCACATCGCAGGGCACGTCGGCCAGCCGCACGTGCCCCCCGGGGTCCTCCCCCGCCACCAGCACCAGCCGCAGCCTGGGACTCTCCGCCTGTACCCGGTCCGCCAGTTCGCGGTAGTCGAAGCCCCCGTCGACGTCCGGGATCACGTACGCGACCGCGCCCGTGAAGGAGCAGAAGTGCCCGATCTCGGTGTACCGGTGGGCGGGCAGCGCGAAGACCGGCAGCGCGCCGATCCGGAACAGCCCGAAGACCACCTCGAAGAACTCGGCGACATTGGGCAGTTGGACCACGACGCGATCCCCGCGCCGGATCCCCCGGGCCAGCAGTCCGGCGGCCATCCGGTCGGCCCGGCGGTCGAGTTCGGCGTACGTCCAGCGCCGTCCCTCCCCCGCCGGATCGACGATCGCGACGCGCTCGCCGTGCGCGGCGGCGCGTTCGCGCAGCATCCGGCCGAAGGTCTCGCCGCGCCAGTGCCCGGCGGCCCGGTAGCGCTCGGTGAACTCGGCCGGATACGGGGTGAATCCGGCCAGCACCTCGTCCATGGGCGTCACCTCGCTCGACCCCGTCGCCTCCTCCGACCCCGTCGCCTCCTCCGACCCCGTCGCCTCCTCCGACCCCGTCGCCTCGTCCAGCCGACTCATCGCGGCACCCCCGCCGCGTCCAGGAAGGTGCGGAACTTGGCCTCGGTCTCGGCGAGTTCGGCCTCCGGCCGGGACTGCGCGACGACGCCCGCGCCCGCGAAGACGCGCAGGGTGCGCTCGTGCGCCTCGGCGCAGCGGATGGTGACCACCCACTCGCCGTCGCCGTCCGCGTCGCCCCAGCCGACCATGCCGGCGTACAGGCCGCGGTCGAACGGTTCGGTCTCGCCGATGACTCTGCGGGCGACGGGGGTCGGGGTGCCGCACACCGCCGGGGTGGGGTGCAGCGCGGCGGCCAGTTCCAGCGCGGAGGCGGCCGGGTCGGCCAGTTCGCCGGTGATCGTCGTCGCGAGGTGCCACATGGCGGCCGTGCGCACGAGGGTCGGCCGCGCCGGGATGTCGAGGGTGCGGCAGTACGGTGCCAGCGCGGTGCGGATGGCGTCGACCACGACGGCGTGTTCGTGCAGGTCCTTGGGCGATTCCAGGAGGGCGGCCGCCCGGCGGACGTCCTCGCCGAGGTCGGCGCTGCGCGGCACCGAGCCGGCCAGCGGGTTGGCGAGGACGGCCGTTCCCCGGCGGGAGAGCAGGAGTTCGGGGCTGGCGCCGATCAGCGTACGGCCGCCGCCGGCGGGGACGGCGAAGGTGTAGCCGCCCGGGTCGCGGCGGGCGAGGCGCTGGAGGACGGCGGGCAGGTCGAGCGGGGCGCCGGAGGTCAGTTCGAGCGTGCGGGCCAGGACGACCTTGCTCAACTCCCCTGCGCGCAGCCGTTCGACGGCCGCCGCGACGCCGGCGCCGTACCCGGCGGGCTCGGGTACCGGGCGCACCTGCCAGTCCACCTGTTCGGCCGGCGGTGCGGGGAGGGCTATCAGCGGGTCGTCGCGCAGTGCGCCGGTGGCGCGGACCCGGACGGGCACGGTGAGTTCGGCCCGCGCGTCGTGGTCGAACGCCACCGCGCCCACCACGAACGGTCGTTCGACTCCAGCCCGGCGGGCGTCGGCGAGCGTGGCGGCCACGCGGGCGGGCAGCGGGCGCCCGTCCTGCGGCGCCCGGGCAAGGACGCCGGAGGTGAGCAGGGTGCGGGTCGGCGAGGCAAAGAAGGCCTCGTCGGGGGCGGCCCGGTACTGGCCGAGCAGGCCGCTGGCCGCGCCGATGACGGTGTGGTCCGGGGCGGTGGTGGCCGCGGGGGGATACGGCGGGTCCCCGACGGGGGCGTGGTGGACCGTGGTCACCTGGAGTCTCCAGTCTGCGTGGGGTGGACGTCCGGGAGCTGCCCGGGAGTTGACGGCCGACGGGGGCCTGGGGAGGCGTCGGCCGGGAAGGACCGGAAAGGACCGGAAAAGGACCAGAACGGGCCTGAGAAAGAGCCTGGGGAACGGAACGGCGGCCCGAGGGCCCGATCCGCCCGTCAGGCGCGCAGGGTGGCGCCGCCGTCGACGTACAGGTCGTGCATGGTGATGTGCCGGGCCCGGTCGGAGACCAGGAACAGCACCGCCTCGGCGACGTCGGCGGGTGCGGCGATCCGACCGAGCGGGATGCCGATCCGCCAGGCGGCCAAGTCGCCGTCGATCACGCGTTGTTGGGCGGCCTCCGCGTCGTCGCCCCAGAGAGAGCGCTGCATCGCGGTGTCGGTCGAGCCGGGTGAGACGATGTTGCAGCGCACGCCCGAGCGGGCGAGTTCGAGCCCGAGGCAGCGGGTGAACATGGTGGCCGCCGCCTTGGAGGCCGCGTAGGCGGCCATCCCGGCGCGGGGCACGCTGGCGGCATTGGAGCCGACGGTCACGATGGCACCGCCCCCGCGCTCGGCCATCCGCCGGCCGGCCGCGCGGCACGCGTGGAACACCCCGTTGGAGTTGACGGCGAAGATGTCCGCCCAGTCCCGGTCGGAGAGTTCGACGGCGGGTGCGGCACGAAGGATCCCTGCGACGTTCACCATGGCGCCCAGCGGCCCGAGTCGGGCCTCGACGGACGCCACGACGGCCTCGACGGCGGCCGGGTCCGTCACGTCCAGGACGTACGGGCGGATGGCGGGCGACTCCTCGGCGAGCGCGGCGAGCGCGCCGGCGTCACGGTCCGCCGCCGCGACGACGGCCCCCTCGGCGACCAGCGCCCGGACGACGGCCGCGCCGATGCCCCGGGCGGCCCCGGTGACCAGGGCGACCGTACCGGCGAGTTCGGACTGCAGCACGGACTTCCCCTCCGACCAGCTCTCTTAGGTAAGGCTAACCTAACACAGCTGTTCGCCTGCGCCCAGACGCCGGGAGGCACGGCGCTCCCGCGACCGAACCACCCCGGGCGCCCGGCCTCCTGAAGCCCCGACAGCCCGAAGCACGGCAGTCCCAAGCAGGGCAGTCCGAAGCGCTGCAGCCCGAAGAGCAGCAGCCCGCCCATCGGAACCCCGCCGGCCCACAGCTCACCGCCCCGTCCGGCCCCCACCCCCCGCACCGCGCCGGGCCGCCACCGCGTCCGTGTAGAGCTCTGGGGTGAAGTCGCCGTCCTCGATGCCGAGTTCGGCCATCAGCCCGCGCACCACGGCCAGCGCCGGAGCCAGCTCGCCCGAGCCCTCGGCGGCCGTCTCCACCTCCAGGTACACCCCGTCGAGCCCGGGGGCCCGGACGAGGGTCGCGAGGAGGCGGCGGCCGTCGCGTTCCACCGCGTAGTTGCGGCAGCGCTTCTCGAAGGCGAGCCGGGGCAGGTACCCGAGGCCCCGGGCTATGCCGTGGGCGGCTCCGGCGTCCGCCACCGCCGTCTCGTGCTCGGGCGTCGAGCCGGACGGTCCGTCCACCCGGGGCCCTTGTAGGTGAGCAGCGCGCGCCGGGATCCGTCCGCGCCCTCGATCTCGCGGATCCGCAGCTCCCGGTCGCCGTCGAGCAGTTCGCCGCCCGGCGTGTCGTAGGAGGTGTCCCGGTACACCTCCGCCCGGCCCCGGACCGTACCCGCCCTCCAGGTGGCGCAGGACCGCCCCCGGTCGGCGCACGAGCGCTTTCAGTTCCGCCTCGATCATCCGTCCGCCTTCCGGGCCGCACGACGGCAATACTCGGACGGCGCCAATCGGACGGTGCCAATCGGACGGTGCCACTCGACGGTCCGCCCCGGAGGCCGATCCTGCCGTCGTCCGCACGTGCCGAAAACCGGGTGCCGCCGCGCGCCGGCTCTCCTAGCCTGGCGTGCATGTGCACGCGATCTCAGACCTCCCGGCGCCACTACGTCTGCGTGTCCTGCCGGGTGTCGATGAAGCGCCACGGCGCACCGGGGCGGGACGGGTGCCCGCGCTGCGGCGGGCAGTTGACGGACGCCGGGCACGACCTGGAGGTGCCGGGGAAGCGGGACGACGCCGGCTGGCGGGCGCTCACGGCGCTGCTGCGCGCGGGCGTGACATTCCACTCCTCGTGCTGCGACGGGCCCGGCTGGCGCCCGCGCACGCCGCGCGAGGTCCGCGAGCGGCTGGCCGCGTCGCGCGGCACCGGGCTGTCCGCCGCCGCGGCGCTGACCACCCGGGACGTCGGCGAGCTCAGTGCGCGGCGGCGGGAGCGGGGGCGAGTCCCGCGCAGCCGCGCAGGCCGTCGCGCCGCTTGAGCGCGGCCTCGGCGGCGGCGCCGGTGACGGGCACCGGAACGCCCCGGTCGTCGACCGTCGCCGGGGCGAACGCCTCGCCGGTCACCCGGCCGTCGCCGGTGACGGTCAGCGTGGTGACGCCGGTCTCGTTCGAGAACGGGTAGTTGGAGGTGCCGTACCAGAGGAAGTTGCCGAAGCCGTACCCGATGTAGGTGTTCCCGAGCATGCCGGAGCCGACCATCGTGTGGGCGTGGGTGCCGACCACGGCGGTGGCGCCGGCGGCGGCGAGCTTCTTCGCGATGGACGTCTGGTCTGCGGTCGGGCAGGCCTTGCCCTCCTCGCCCCAGTGCAGGTAGACGAGGACGACGGAGGCCTGGCGCTTCGCGTCCTCCACCGCCTTGACGACGGCGGGGACGTCGAGGGCGGAGGCGATGCCCGGCTTGGCGGCGCCGGCGCGCCACTTCTGGTTGGTGAGGTCCTCGATCTGGCTGGCCGCGACGACGGCGACCTTCACGCCGCGCACCGTGGAGACGTACGGCGCGTACGCCTCCTTGGCGGTGCGGCCGACGCCGATGACCGGGATCGGCGCGGAGTCCTTGGCCGCGAGGGTGTCGGCGAGGCCGTCGGCGCCGAAGTCGACGGCGTGGTTGTTCGCCATGGAGACGACGTCGACGCCGGAGGCCTTGAGGGCGTCGAGCGCCTTGGGCGTAGTGCGGAAGGTGTAGAGCTTGGGCTCCGGGGCGCCGCGGCCGGTGATCGCGGTCTCCAGGTTGAGCACGGACAGGTCGGCGTCCGCGAGGGTCGCGGAGATCGGGCCGAGCGGCGGCTCGGGCGGCTGCACGGCGAGCCGGGCCTCGGTGCGGCCCTCGAAGTGGACGTCCCCGGCGAAGGCCACCCGGATGGTCCCGTCGGGCCGCGGCGCCGTCGGCTTGGCCGTCGCGGGGGCGGGAGCTGCCGCGGAGACGGTCGGCGCGGAGGAGCCCTTCCCCGAAGCCGCGGCCGACGGGGCGGCGGCGGACGCGGAAGCCCCGGATGCAGAGGCTCCGGCCCCGGACGCCGCGTCGTCGGGCCCGCACGCGGCGACACCCGTCAGCCCGAGCAGGAGCGCGGTGCAGGCGGCAGCGGACGAGACGGCGCGGCGCATGAGTGGTTCCCCCCGAGATCAACACCAGCAGCAAGACGAAGCGGCAACGCAGAGCAGCACGACGGAGCGGCCGCGCGGAGCATCGGCACAAGAGCGGTCAGCCTACGTCACGCACCCGCGCGGTTTCGGCACCGTTCGGACACAGTGCGGACAAGACCGGAGCCGGAACCCACCCGCCCGAAGCCAGGGCCCACCCGGCCAACGGGGGGTGAACCCGCCCGAGGACGGGCCACGCCCCGGCCCGGTGCGCCATGCTGAACCCCGACACGCTGCACCCCGACACGCTGCACCCCGACACCCGCCGTCCAGGACCCCGGAGCCGCACCCCTCCCATGGACACCACGACCACGGACGACTTCACCCCCGCCGAACGCGCCCGCGGCCGGGCCCTGCGCCGCGCCCAGCTCCCGTGGGCGCTGGGCGGGCGGCTGACCGGTCTCGCGCTCACCCTCGTCCTTGGCCTCACCCCCGCCGGGGCGGGCCTGGTGAGCGCCGTCGGCGGCTGGTTCGGCGGCTCCCGCACGGCCGAGGTCCTGGCGGGCGCGGCGGCGCTGGTCGTGCTCGGCCAGGCGGCGCAGCTGCCGTTCGGCGCCAGCGCGCGGACCGTCCGGGCCCGGTACGGGCTGGTGACACAGGGCTGGGCGGGCTGGGCGCTGGACGCGGTGCGCGGCCTGGCGCTGGCGCTCGTGCTGGTCCTGCCGCTCGCGCTCGGGCTGTTCGCGCTGACGGCGTGGTCGCCGGAGCGCTGGTGGGTGCCGGGGGCGGGCGCGGCGGCGGTGCTCGTCGGCGCGCTGTCGTTCCTGCACCCGCTCGTGGTCGAGCCGGTGTTCAACCGCTTCACCCCGATGCCGGAGGGGCCGCTGCGGACGGCGCTGCTCGCGCTGGCGCAGCGGGACGGCGTCGGGATCCGCGACGTCCTGGTGGCGGACGCCTCCCGGCGGACGACCGCGCTGAACGCGTACGTGTCGGGGCTGGGCGCGACCCGCCGGATCGTCGCGTACGACACGCTGCTGTCGACGGCCGAGCCGCGCGAGGTGGAGCTGGTGGTCGCGCACGAGCTGGGGCACGTGAAGCACCGGGACGTCCTGACCGGCACCGTGCTGGGCGCGGCGGGCGCGGCCGTGGCGGTGGTGGTGCTGGGTCTGCTGGGCACGTGGCGGCCGCTCCTGGAGGCGGCCGGGGCGGCGGACGCGGCGGATCCGCGGGCGCTGCCGCTGCTGGCGGCGATCGGGGCGCTGCTGGGCGCGCTGTCGGGGCCGGCGCAGTGCGCGGCGAGCCGCCGGATCGAGGCCAGGGCGGACCGGCACGCCCTCGAACTGACCTCGGACGCCGAGCAGTTCATCGCGATGCAGCGCAGACTGGCACTGGCCAACGTGTCCGATGTCGACCCGCCCCGGGTGCTTGAGCTACTGTTCGCCACTCACCCCAGCGCGACCCGCCGGATCGCCGCCGCCCGCGCGTGGCGGGCCGAGGGCACGAGCGCCGACGGGACACCGGGCGGACCGGCGGGCGAGTCGACCGACGGGCCGACGGACCGGTCGACGGACGAGCCCACGGACGGGCCGACCGGCGGACCGGCGGGCATCCCGCCGAAACCCGTTGTATAGTGCAACAAATCCCGAGGAGGTAGGACGCCGTGCCCGGCCGCCAGACGTCGATCGACACCATCCAGCGCGAGCTGACCGCCTTCGCCCGCCGCGCCCGCCACAAGGCCTCGCAGCTGCACCCTGACCTCTCCCTGGTCACCTACAGCATCCTCGACCTGATCACCGAGCGCGGCGGCTGCCGGGCGGCCGACGTCGCGGCGTACTTCATGCTCGACAAGTCCACCGTCAGCCGGCAGGTCACCGCCCTGGAGCGGCTCGGCCTGCTGCGCCGCGAGACCGACCCGGACGACCAGCGCGGCCAGATCCTGCGCGCCACCGACGCCGGGCTCACCCTCCTGCGGGACGCCAACGAGCAGCGCCGGCTGGCCTTCACCGAGCGCTTCACCGACTGGTCAGACGCCGACATCTCGCGCTTCGCCGACTACCTCGCCCGCTACGGCGCCGAGGGCTGACCCTCCCCGGACAGCCACCGGCCCCCACACCGGACACCCACCGGCCCGCGCCACCGCCGCCCGCCACCCACCGGCCCCCGCGGACGCCGCCCGGGGTGCGCCGCACCGCCCCCACGGTGTACAGAGGAGAGGTGCCACTACGGCAGCGAGACCGTGACCCGCGCCCCCGCGACCGCCGCCGACCGTGGCGGCTCGACCGCCGCGCGCTGACGGCGCTGCCGCTCGCGCTGATCGTCGTCATCACGGTCGTCGACATCCTCTCGCCGCCGGACATCCACCTCGGCCCGCTGCTGATCGTGGCCCCGGCGCTCACCGCCTCCCTGGCCGGCGCCCGCGCCACGTTCGGCGTCGCCGTGCTCGCGCTCGCCGCGCTCGCCGTCATCGGCGGCGTCCGGGAGGCGGGCCTCACCACCACGAACATCCAGACCCAGCTCGCCGCTCAGCTCGCCGTCTCGGTGCTGATCGTCACCCTGCGGGTGCTGCGCGACCGGCACGAGCGCGAGCTGGCCCGGGTCCGCTCGGTGTCCGAGGCCGCCCAGCGGGTGCTGCTGCGCCCCCTCCCGGACCGGATCGGGCCGCTGCACCTCGCCTCCGTCTACCTGGCCGCCGAGGCCGAGGCACAGGTCGGCGGGGACCTCTACGCGGCGGCCCGCACCCCGACCGGCACCCGGCTCCTGGTGGGCGACGTGCGCGGCAAGGGCCTGTCCTCGCTCGGCGACGCGGCGCTCCTGCTCGGCGCCTTCCGCGCCGCCGCCCACCTGCACGCCGAGCTGCCCGGGCTCGCCGCCTACCTGGACGGCAGCGTCTGCTGGGACCTCGCCCAGCTCAGCGCCCAGGCGAGCCGCCGGCGGCTGGTCGGCGGGTCCGGCGACGGGCCCGAGGAGGACGCCGGGGCGGACGACAGCGGCGAGTCCTTCATCACCGCCGTCCTGCTCGACATCCCCGACGACGGCACCGAGGTCCGCCTGATCGACTGCGGCCACCCGCCCCCGCTGCTCCTGCGCGCCGACGGCATCACCCCGCTGGCCGCCGACCACCCGGCGCCGCCGCTCGGCCTCGGCGAACTGGCGCCGGGCGAGTACCGGGTCGAGGTGTTCCCGTTCCGGCCCGGCGACCGGCTGCTGATCTACACGGACGGCGTGATCGAGGCCCGGGACGCCCGCAAGCGCTTCTACCCGCTCACCGAACGCGTCACGGCCTGGCAGGCCGACCGCCCGTCCGTCCTCCTGCACCGCCTGCGCCGCGACCTCCTGGCCCACGTCGGCGGCCACCTGGACGACGACGCGGCGATGGTCGTGGTCGAGCGGCTCCCGGACGACTGACGCACCGGACCGGTCAGGGCTTGTACGGCAGCTGGGGCACGTCGTAGCAGGTCGTCGTCATCGACGGCACCTGGGTGACCCAGCCGCCCGCGCCGCCCCCGGCCGAGTCCTGCCAGCGGGCGGCGTTCAGGCAGGCGCGCACGGGGCCCGCGGGCGGCGGCTCGGGGACGAAGGAGGCGGGCAGGATCAGGCCGTGCGCGTCGTACGGCTCGGCGCGGTTCATGAACGCCTCCACGCAGGCCCGGGTGAGCGCCGCGCCGCACGAGTCCATCGCGTCGGTGAGCCACTGGGCGCCCGCCCAGCCCTCCAGCTCCCAGGCGGACAGCTGCGCCGCCCGGTCGGGGTAGTAGCGGGCCATCGCCGCCCGGAAGTCGCGCACCGCCGGGTACTGCCGGTCCTCGTAGTTCAGGCTGGACGAGGTCGCCCAGAGCGCGTTGCGGCAATCGGGTGAGGACTGGTAGTCGGTGCGCACCGACTCCGACCAGTTCTGCACGTTGGTCACCTTCGCCGTCACCCGCGCCCCGGCCTCGTCCAGGGCGCGGCACAGGGCCGCGTTGCCGCGGGTGTCCATGGCGTCGAAGAGGAGCTGCGAGCCGTCGGCGCGGACGGCGGCGGCGACCGCCTGGAAGTCGGGCAGCGCGAAGTCCACCGTCTGGAGCAGCACCCGGTAGCCCTCCGCCTCCAGCCCGGCCTTCAGCTGGGCGGCGTAGCGGGCCGAGTCGGCCTGGTTGTAGGCGACGACGGCGGCGCTGGCCGCACCCAGGCGCTCCTTGAAGAAACGGAACACCTCGGTGCTCTGGTAGAGCGTCCCGTTCCAGCCCACCGACCGCCCGTCGCGCGGGGCCGCGCTGCCGTAGATGCCGTACAGGTGCGGCCAGCGGTCGTAGGCGGTGCCGATCGGCTGCCCGCCGACGTCCGGCACGGCCTTGCCGCTGACGTACGGCGCGCCCGCGTAGTCGAGGACGCTGCCGCTCGCGAAGGCGAAGACGTGGGCCTGGTCGACCAGGCGGTGGACGCAGTCCTGGTTGCCGATGCCGCTGCCGGCGTCGTCGCACGTGACGAGGCGGACGGTGCGCCCGTGCAGGCCGCCGCGGTCGTTGAGGGCCTGGAAGAAGGCCTGGGCGCCGTAGCGCGGGCCGCTGAACACGTCGCTGCCGACCGGGCTGGTCAGCGACGTGACGATGCCGATCCGGATCTCGCCGGCGGTGACACCGGTGTCCGAGGCCGGGTTGGCGCCGGACGCGGAGCCGGGACCGGACCCCGGGCCTGCGGGGGTGGGGCGGCCGGTGAACGCGCCGTCCGGGAGCCGGGTGCCGCAGGCCGTCAGCAGCAGGAGCAGGGCCAGCAGGACGGCGGGCACCCGGCGGGGGGCGGCGGCCGTCAGCCGCATCCGGGGATCGGGGTGCCGCTGGCGCCGGCGGCCTGGGTGAGGAGGCCGCAGAGCGTGGCGCGGCCGACCTTCCAGGTGCCGTTGTCGAGGACGGCCTGGCCGGAGGCGCTCGGCTCGACGACGGTGCCCTGCAGGGAGAGCGCGTAGGTGACGGTGGCGTTCGTGGCGTCCGTGAACGTCACGTCGGACACCTTGGCCTGCACCTGGCCGACCCGCGGGTCCTGGGAGAAGCCCTGGAGGACGGGGAGCAGCACGTCACCGTTCTGGAGCAGCCTGGCCTTGTCGGCGATGGGGGTGGCCGGGTCGAAGAACTTCTCCCAGTTGGCGGTGACCTCGGCCTTCGCGGCGGCCGGGTCGGCGGGCGCGGTGCCGCTCGCGGAGGCGCCGGGCGAAGCGGCGGAACCGGCACCGGCCACCGCCGACGAGATGGCCGCCGACGCCGAGGAAACGGCCGCCGACGCCGCCGACTTCACCGAGGACGCCGCCGACGAACCGGACTTGCTGCTGCTGCACGCGGCCACCGATCCGGCCAGCAGCAGCGCGAGCAGCGCGCTCGCCGCCGTCCGCAGGACCCTGGGCTTGCCGCTCTCCGTCACAGGCATTGCTGTTCCCTTTCGGGTGTTCCCTCGCGGGGCTCGACCTCGCGGGGTTCGATCTCGCGGATTCGATCTCGCGGGTTCGACCTCGGGGGGTCGATCCGGTGGGTTCGATCCGGTGGTCTCCCGGATGCCGTTCCAGGCCGATCCTGGAAACGTCGCAAGTGACACCATGAAGGCGGATCGATGGACGAATCGCAATCCGGCGGACGAACCGCCCGGAACGCCGCGCGGGAGTCCCCCGTCCGGCGCGGCGCCCGTCGGCCGCGGGCCCTGCGGGGCACGCGCGAGTGGGCCGGGTGGCTGCTCGTCGCGGCCGGGGCGGTGCTGTGTGTACTGGGCTGGTACGGGGTGTCCGGCGAGCGCTTCGCCGAGCAGCAGATCCCCTACCTGGCGTCGTCCACGATCCCCGGCGCGGCGCTGATCGTGGCGGGCGCCGTGCTGGTCGCGCTGCGGCAGCCGCCCCCGTCCGGGCGCGGCGATCCGACCGATCTCCGGGTGGAGCGGCTGTACGCGCTCCTGATCGAGCCGGACGGGCCGAACGATCCGGATGAGCCGGATGAGCCGGGTGAACCGGATGAGCCGGACGAGCCGGGGGCTGCCGGGGAACCGTCGTTCTCCCCGGAGTCCGAGAGCTGCGGGTGGCTCGCCGTGCCCGGCGGCACGCACTACCACCGGCCGGACTGTCCGCTCGTCGCCGGGAAGGACACGGCCGTGCGGGTGGGCCCGGAGGCTGTCCGGACCCGGGGCCTGACGGCCTGTCCGGTCTGCGAGCCGCCCACCACGCCGGACGGGGACCCCGGGGCACCCGACGGCCCCGCCGCCACCACCCGTCCGGGCGAGTCCGCCCCGCCCGCCGGCTGAGCCCCGATGGCCGCCTCCGGCTCGCTCGGCCTCACCGTCGACCTCGCCCTCGCCGGGCTCACCGTCGGCAGCGCCGCCGCGCTCAGCGGCATCGGCCTGGTGGTGTGCCACCGCGCCACCGGCGTGCTCAACATCGCGCAGGGCGCGCAGGCGATGGCCGTCGCCTACCTGCTGCGCGACCTGGTCGTGGTGCGGCACTGGCCGGTGTGGCCCGCCGTCGCGTTCTGCCTGCTGCTCGTCGCCCCCGCGCTCGGCGTGCTGCTGGACGTCCTCGTCTACCGCCCCCTGCAACGGCGCGGCGCCGGACCGGCCGACACGATGGTCGCCGGGCTCGGCGTGTTCGTGCTGCTCATCGGCGCCGTCGTGCTGCTGTGGGGCGCCGCGCCGCTGGCCGGGGCACCCTCGCCGTTCGGCGGCGCGCCGATCCGGCTGCCCGGCGGGCACGCGCTGCGGCCCGACACCGTCGCCCAGCTCGCCGCGATCCTCGTGCTCGCGCTCACCGTCGCCGCCACCACCCGCTGGACCCGCTTCGGCCTGCACCTGCGCGCCGTCGTCGACGACCGCCGCCTCGCCGGCCTCGCCGGGGTGGACGCCGACCGGGTCTCGGCCGCCGGGTGGGCGTTCGGCTCGTTCACCGCCGGACTGGTCGGCATCGCCCTCGCGCCGTACCTGCTGCTCGACCCGTACGGGCTGCCGCTGCTGGTCATGGAGACCATGGCGGTCGCCGTCGCGGCCCGGCTGCGCAGCATCCCGGTCGCCGTCGCCACCGGGCTCGGCCTCGGCGTCGCCCAGGCCGAGCTCACCCGGCTGCGCCCGGCGGGGCAGTTGCTGCCGCTGGTGGAGGCGGTGCAGTCGAACCTGTTCGTGATCGCCCTGCTCGCCACCGCGCTGCTCGCCGGACCGCGCATCTCCGGCGAACGGGCCGGCTCTCCCGCGTTCTCGGGGCCCGGGGCCGCGGATGGCGGGCGCGGTGCGGCGGCGGTGTGCCTCGTGCTGCTCCTGCTGCCGCTCGGTTTCCGGGGCAACGACCTGCGCAGCGCGCTGCTCGTACCGGCGCTCGCCCTCGTGCTGCTGTCGATCGTCGTGGTCACCGGGTACGGCGGGCAGATCTCGCTCGGCCAGGCGGGGTACGCGGGGATGGGCGCGCTCGGGACGGCGCTGCTGATGTCGGGCCGGGTGCCCGGGCTCCCGCCGCTGCCGGCCGCGCCCGCGCTGCTGCTCGCCGTGCTCGCGACCGCGCCGCTCGGGCTGCTCACCGGCTGGCCGGCGATCCGGCGGCGCGGGCTGGCGCTCGCGCTGGTCACGTTCGCGGTCGGGACGGCGATGAGCCGGTTCGTCTTCCAGCAGCCGTACGCGACCACCGGGCTCACCCTCGACCGGCCGTCCTTCCTGGCCGGGGACCGCGCCTTCTACGTCGCCGAGCTCCTGCTGCTGGGGCTCGGGGCGGCGGTCGTGCGCGGCCTCCACCGGGGGCGCCTCGGGCGGGCGCTGACCGCGATGCGCGACCACGAGGCCGGCGCCGTCGCGGCGGGGGTGGACGTGCCCGGGCTGAAGCTGCTCGCCTTCGTGGCGGGCGCGGCGCTCGCGGCGCTGGGCGGCGGGCTGATGGGGCTCGCGGGGCGGGCCTTCGACGCGGCGTCGTTCGACCCGGTGCGTGGGCTGCTGTGGTTCGCGGCGGTGGTGGTCGCGGGGGCGGACAGCGCGCTGGGGGCCGTCCTGGCCGCCGCCCTGCTGATCGGCCTCGACGCGGGCACGGTCGCGGGTGTATCGGCGGTGGCGGTGGGCGTCCTCGCCGCCGCCATCGGACGGCTCCCCGGCGGGCTCGCCGCCCTGCCCGGCCGCAGGTCCGCTCAGGCGCCGCCACCACTGCCGCCCGGGCGCCTCACCCCGGCGGGCCAGCGGGTGCGGGCGACGATCGCGGGGCGGATCGCGCGGGAGGAGGAGCGGTGAGCGCGGGCACGGCGGGGTGCGGGCGGGCCGCGAGCGAGGCTTCACAGGAGACAGCTGACAACTTTCAGATAACAGATTTTGAAATCTGTCATCTGAAAGTTGTCAGCTGTCACTCCGCCGCGGAGCACCCATGACCGCCCGCCTCACCGCCCGCGGCATCGTGCGCCGCTACGGCGGGATCGAGGCCGTCGGCGGCGTCGACCTCGTCGCGCCCGCCGGGCGGATCACCGCGCTGATCGGGCCGAACGGGGCCGGGAAGAGCACGCTGTTCGACTGCCTGGCCGGGACGGTCCGGCCGGACGCCGGGCGGGTGCTGCTCGGCGGACGGGACGTCACACGGGTCGCGGCGCACGCACGGGTGCGGCTGGGGCTCGCCCGCACCTTCCAGCAGATCGCCGTCTTCCCCACCCTCTCCGTCACCGACAACGTCCGTGTGGGCGCCGAGCAGCGACCCGACCGGGCGGACGTCCCGGGGCGCACGGAGCGGGCACTCGCGCTGTTCGGGCTGCGGGACGTGGCCGGCGAGTCGGCCGGGGCGCAGCCGACCGGGGTACTGCGCCTGGTGGAGCTGGCCCGGGCGCTGGCGGGCGAGCCGCGGGTGCTGCTGCTGGACGAGCCCGCGGCGGGGCTGGATTCGGCCCAGACGGCCAGGCTGGTGGCGGTGTTGCGGGGACTCGCGGGGCACGGGATGGCACTGCTGCTGGTCGAGCACGACGCCGGGCTGGTCGCCGAACTCGCCGACACCGTCTACGCGATGGCGGACGGCCGGGTGGTGGCGGCCGGTCCCGCGGCGGCGGTGCTGGCGGATCCGCGGGTGGCCCGGGCGTGGGGCGGGGTGGCGTGATGCCGGTGGAGATCGCGTTGCGCTCGGCACGGGTCCGGTACGGTCCGCTCGAAGCGCTGCACGGGGTGGACCTGGCGTTCCCGTCCGGGCTGGTGAGCGTCCTGCTGGGGCCCAACGGCGCCGGACGGACGAGCGCGCTGCACGCGCTGGCCGGGCTCGTCCGGCTGTCCGGGGGCCGGGTCGTGTGGCGGGGCCGGGACGTCACCGGACTGTCGGTACGCCGGCGGGTGCGGACGGGGCTCGCGCTGGTGCCGGCGGAGCGGGCGGTGTTCGCGTCGCTGACGGTGGCCGAGCACCTCCAACTCGCTGGTCCGGGCAGCGAGTCGGCCCTCCGCCTGTTTCCCGAGCTGGCCGCGCTGCTACCCCGCCGGGCGGGCACGCTCTCCGGCGGGCAGCAGCAACTCGTGGCCCTCGCCCGGGCTTTGGCCACCGAGCCCGAGGTGCTGCTGCTCGACGAGCCCGAGCGCGGCCTGGCCCCGGCCGTCGTCGCCCGCCTGCACGCCCACCTGCTCGCCGCCGACACCACGGTGATCCTGAGCGCGCGGGAACTCCCCCGCACCCTGGCGGGCGCGGCCGTCGTGCACGTGCTGCACCGCGGCGAGGTCGTGTTCTCCGGCGAGCCGGGCGAACTCGCCGCCACCGGGCCGACCGCTACTGCGCCAAGTACCCGCCGTCCACCGGCAGGACGGCTCCCGTGATGAACGACGCCTCGTCGGAGGCCAGGAACAGCACGGCCGACGCGACCTCCGCCGGGGAGCCGAGCCGGCCCATCGGGTGGAGCTTCTCGATCGCGGCGAGGTACTCGGGCCCGCCGGGCTCGTCGCGCAGCCGGACGACGCGTTCGGTGGTGATGGTGCCGGGGGCGACGGCGTTGACGCGGATGCCGCGGTCGGCCCACTCGACGGCGAGGTGCTTGGTGAGGCCGGAGGCGACGAACTTGGCCGGGCCGTAGACCGCCTGGCCGCGCTGGCCGGCCTCGCCGGAGATGGAGGAGATGCAGACGACCGAGCCGCCGGGCCGCTCCTGGGCGGTCATCGCGGCGATCGCGTACTTGCAGGTGAGGAACATGCCGCGGCCGTCGATGGCCATGACGTGGTCCCAGTCCTCGGCGGTGGCCTCGGTGATCTCCATGAGCGGGAGCACACCGGCGTTGGCGACCAGGACGTCGAGCCGGCCGTTGCGCTCGACGGCGGCGTCGATCATCCGGCGCGCGTCCTCGTCGCTGGCGACGTCGCCGACCACCGTGCCGATGTCGTACGGGAGTTGGTCGGCGAGGCGGGCCAGACCGACGGCGTCGACGTCGGTCGCGATCACCGCCGCACCCTCGCGGGCGAAGCGTTCGGCGACGGCCCGGCCGATGCCGCTCGCCGCGCCCGTCACCACGCAGGACCTGCCCGCGAGCCGTCCGACCCCGCCACCTGTTGCATTCGCAGTCACCATGACGCCGGACTCTATCGACGAACGGTCAGGACGGCGTGGATGGCGCCGGATTGGCCTGCTCCGCGAACAGCGAACGGCTCGCGGCGGCGTCGGCGGTCAGCGGACGGCAACAGCGAACGGCGAACGGCGAACGGCGAACAACTTTCAGATAACAGATTTCAAAATCTGTTATCTGAAAGTTGTCAGCTGTCATCCGTTCGCCCCTCACACCGTGAGCACGATCTTCCCCCGCAGGTGCCCGTGCTCGCTCACCCGGTGCGCCTCCGCCGCCTCGGCGAGCGGGAGCACCCGGTGCAGCGGCAGCCGCAGGTCCCCCGCCGCGTGCAGCGCGAGCGCGGCCTCGAACGCGCGGCCGTAGTAGGGCTCGACGCCCTCGGCACCGCCGGTGAAGCGCACCCCGTGCTCCGCGGCGCCCACGAAGTCGGCGATCGTCAGCACCCAGTCGGCGCCGCCCGCCAGTTCGATCGAGAGCGGCAAAACCCCGCCGACCCCGGCCGCGTCCAGCACCTTGTCCACGCCGCCCGGTGCAACGGCCCGCACGCGCTCGGCCAGCCCGTCGCCGTACGCCACCGGGATGGCGCCCAGCTCGCGCAGGTGGGCGTGGTTGGCCTCGCTCGCGGTGCCGACGACCGTGATCCCGCGCGCCCGGGCGAACTGCAGCAGCACGGTGCCGACCCCGCCGGCCGCGCCGTGCACCAGCAGCGTCTCGCCGGGCCGGACGTCGAGGATGGCCAGCGCCCGCTCGGCGGTCTCCGCCGCGACCGGGATCGCCGCGGCCTCCTCCCAGCCCAGCGTGGCGGGCTTGCGGGCCAGCTGGGCGGCGGGCACGATCACGTGCTCGGCGTGCGCGCCGCCCATCACCGCGCCGAACACCTCGTCACCGGTCGCCCACGCGGTGACGTCCGCACCGACGGCCCGGACCACGCCGGACAGTTCGAAGCCGGCGACGAAGGGATGGGCGACGGGGAAGACGTCCGCCATCAGGCCGGCCCGGATCTTGTGGTCCAGCGGGTTGACGCCCGCCGCGCGGACCTCGACCAGGACCTCGCCGGCACCCGGGGCGGGCAGGTCGAGGTCGATGGGGCGCAGCACGTCCGCGCCGCCGTACTCGGAGAAAGCGATCGCCTTGGTCATGGGAAAGTCCTTGCCGTGTCGAGGAGTTCGTGGACCCCGTGTTCTGGTACGGCTCCATCCTCGGCGCCCGGCCGGCTTCTCCCGGCCGTCCTTTCGGACGGTTCCACCCCTCCCAATGGCCAGGTCGGCCGGCCGCCCCCGGGGCTAGGCTGGACGGCATGACCGGACTGAGCGCGGACGTGGACTGGCAGAGCATGTGGGGACGTCCGGAGGACGCGCTCGCGCGGGCCGTCGAGGTGCTGCGCGCGCCCCGGCCGACGTTGCTGGTCCGCCTCTCCGAGGTGCTCGGCACGCTCGTGCCGCACGTGGCGGTCGCCCAGCTCAGCGGCATCTGCACGTACTCCCCCGCGAACGCGCTCGGCCTGCCGGAGGTCGCCGGGGAGGTCGTCAGCCTGGAGCTGGCCCGGCTCGCCGAGGCCACCGCCGACGCGACCGCGCAGGGCCGGCCGTGGCAGGGCGAGGCCCTGCTCGCGGGCCGCACCCGGCCCGTCGTGGTGGCCTCGGCGACGCCGGGCACCGGGAGCGCACCGGAAACAGGCAGCACGCCGGACACCGGCAACGCGCCCGGCACCGGCAAGGCGCCCGACGCCGGCGGCGCCGCCCTGCTGGTGCTGGTCCGCGCGAGCGCCGAGCCGGTGCCCGACGGCGCGCTGGCCGTCCTCCAGCAGCTGTGGGAGCTGCTCGTGACGCACTCGCACCACCGCGCCACCGACGCGGGCCCCAAGCACGCGGCGACGTCCCGGGCCTCGGCGAACGCCCGGGCCCGCGCGATCGCCGAGTTCACCGGCATGCACAGCGCCGCGCTCACCGCGATCCTCGGGCCGCTGCGCTCGCCCGCCCTGGACGACGCGACCGCGCGCCGCAGCGCCGCCGAACTGGCCGTGACGGCGCTGCTGGACCTGCGCGCGGGCGCCGAACTCGACCGGACGCTCAGCGAGGAGCCGGCCGACACCGCGTTCGCCCGGCTGGCGGAGGAGCTCCGCCCGCTGCTGCGGCACGGCCGGGTCCGGCTGGACCTGGTGCCCCCGGCGGAGTCCGCCCGGTCCGTCCCGGCGGACACCGCGCACACCGCCCGCGACGCCGTCCGGGCGACCGTCCTCACCATGCTCGACCAGGACGGGGTGACGCGGCTGCACGTGAGCTGGACGTTCACCGGTGACGTGCTGCGGGCGGTGGTGCGGGACGACGGGCCCGGCCTGCTCGCCGCCGACGCCCTCGCCGTGCACCGCACCGCCGACCGGATCGCCGCCCTCGGCGGCCGGGCCGCCGTGGAGGCCGTGCCCGGCTGGGGCAGCACGGTGACGGTGGACCTGCCGCTCGTGGCGCCCGGACCGGCTCTCGCCGGGGATCCGCTGGACGGCCTTCAGCCGCGCGAGCTGGAGGTCCTGGACCAGGTGGCGCGCGGCCGGCGCAACCGCGAGATCGCCCGGGAGCTGCACATCAGCGAGTCGACGGTGAAGTTCCACGTCGCCAACATCCTGGCGAAGCTGGGCGTCGCCTCGCGCGGCGAGGCCGCCGCCCTCGCCCACCGCGCCGGGATGCCGGCGGCGGCGGGGCTGTACGTCGCGTCGTGACCGACGCTCAGGAGTCGTTCAGCGGTTCAGCGGGCCGCGCCCGGGACGGCGTTCCAGCCCGTGTCATTGGAGCCGGAGTCGGAGCCGGCCCCGGAACCGGAGCGGACGGCGGAGGCGGTGGCGACGGCGGTGGCGGCGGAGACCGGACAAGGGACGTACGCAATCATGGACATCTCCCTCGATAAGGGGCCGGACAGCGACCCTGCCGACGATTAAAATCGCCAGCCTCACTCCAGCACAAGCGAAAATCCGAAGGGATGACGTGCCCGAGACAACGTGGGACCCGACCGCCCCCGGCATCCTGCGGCTCCCGTCCGGCCGCCTCCTGCGCGGCCGGGGCCTCAGCCGCCCGCTGCCGCCCGGCCCCGCCCCCGACTTCGCGCTCTACCTCCTCGGCCACCGCCCCGCCCCCGTGCCGTGGGAGGCCCGCTGGGTGCGCTGGCCCGACTTCCGCCTGCCCGCCGACCGCGCCGACGCCCGCGCCGCCTTCGGCGAGGCGTGGCGGCGCTGCGCCGCCCAACGCGTCGAGGTCGCCTGCCTCGGCGGCCGCGGCCGCACCGGCACGGCGCTCGCCCGCATCGCCGTCCTGGACGGCGTGCCGCCCGCCGAGGCCGTCGCCTACGTGCGGGCGCACTACAGCCCGCACGCCGTCGAGACGCCCTGGCAGAAGGGGTACGTCCGGCGGGCTCTGGAAGACTTGCCCGCATGTGGCACGAACTGATCCTCGAACTGGCCCCGGGCGCCGAGCTCGGCGCCCCGGCCGCCGACGACACGCTGGCGGAGGTCGAGCGGGCACTCGGGCAGCGGGTGCCGCCCGACCTCGCCGACCTGCTGCGGGAGTGCGACGGGGTCGTCCACCGCGGGCTGGACGTCGTGTGGGACGCCGCGCGGATCGCGCGCGAGAACGGCGAATTCCGGACGACCTTGGACTTCCGGCAGCTCTACATGCCGTTCGAGCCGCTGATGTTCTTCGGGGACAACGGCGGCGGCGACCAGTTCGCGTTCGTCCGCACACCCGAGCGCGATCACGACGTGTTCGTCTGGGACCACGAGACCGACAGCCGCTCGATGGTCGCCGGCAGGCTCCGCCACTACCTCGAACGGAGCCTCACCGAAGACGGGGACTGGTACCTGTAACCACTGAACGGTCAGGTCTTGCGCAGGTCCGGGGCCGGGGCGCCGATCAGGAGGCGGCGCACGGCGTCCCACGCGGTGCGCATCGCGGCGGCACAGGCACGGGTGTCGTCGCCGAGCAGGCGCAGCCAGGCGCCGGCGTCGTGCGGCAGGACGCTGACGCCGTACAGCAGGCCGCGGTCGGCGAGGGCCTCGTGCAGGGTGTCGGCGACCCGGGCGGCCGGGGCGAGCGGCGTGATCGCGTACAGGCTGGCCATGACGTCGTGTCCGGCGAGCACCGCCGGGCCCGAGACGCCCCCGCCGCCCGGCTCCAGGCGGACGGTGTCCAGGGCGACCAGCGGGCCGTCCGGGCGCCGCACTTCGAGGTCGGAGGCGAACACCCGGTAGGCGTTGCGCTCGCCGCGGGCCAGGCGCCCGGCGAGGACGGTCTCGCCGGCGAGGACGGTGGCGGTGGGGTCGACGGTGAGGACGGTGCGCTGGTAGAGGCGGGAGTCGACGAAGGGGATGACGGGCTCGGGCAGGTACTCGACGTAGGCGCGGGGGCCGGCGTGCAGGTTGACGAGCTGCGTCGCGTAGTCGAACTCCATCCGGTAGACCTTGGTGGCCGCCTGGGTGGTGAGGTGCACGGCCGTGTCGGCGCCGCAGTGGAGGTCGGTGCGCAGCCGGTCGGCCTGGAGGATGCCGCCGCCGGTGGACATCAGGAGGGTGACGGCGAGGTCCGGGCGGGCGGGGTCGAAGTAGAGCGGGCGCATGATCTGCAGCGGCGACTTCTGGTAGTGGCCGGTGAGTTCGGTGCGGGCGCCGATCTTCTCGAAGGAGAGTTCCAGCAGGCCGACCTTGCCGGGGCGCCCGACCCCGAGGGTGTCGGGCGTCCCGGCGTGCCGGCGGACCTCGGCCGGGACGCGGACCGGCTCGTAGTGCCGGGGGTCGAGCCGAGGTGGCGCCACGTCCGCGGCCACGTCCGGCGCGACGTTCGGCGCCGCATCCGTGGCCGCATCCGGCGCGACATCCGCGGCCACGTCCGGCGAGATGTCCGGGGCGGCCGTCATGCGGAGACCTTGCGGAAGGTCTCCAGGAAGGCGGCGATCTCCTCCAGTCCCTCGCCGGTCAGGCAGTTGGTGAGCACGACCGGTCCGCCCTCGCGGACGCGGTGGGCGTCGGACTCCATGACACCGAGGTCCGCGCGGACGTACTGGGCGATGTCGATCTTGTTGATGACCAGGAGGTCGGACTCGGTGATGCCCGGTCCGCGCTTGCGGGGCATCTTCTCGCCCTCGGCGGTGTCCAGGACGAAGAGGAAGAGGTCGACGAGGACGGGGCTGAAGGTCAGGGTCAGGTTGTCGCCGCCGGACTCGTAGAGCAGGGTGTCGACGTCGGGGAAGCGTTCCAGGAGCTCGGCGCCGGCGGCGAGGTTCATCGTCGGGTCGTCCCGGACGGCGGTGTGCGGGCAGGCGCCGGTCTCGACGCCCACGACCCGCTCGGGGTCGAGCACGCCGGCCAGGGTGCGGCGCACGTGCTGGGCGTCCTCCTGGGTGTAGATGTCGTTGGTGACGACGGCCGGGCGGTGGCCGCGGGCGATCAGGACCGGGACGAGGGCCTCGATCAGCGCCGTCTTGCCGGAGCCGACGGGGCCGCCGATGCCTACGCGGAGCACGTTCTCGGTCAAGTTTCCTCCTCTGGTGCGGTGTTGCTCGTGTTTCGCGTTTCGGTGCCGCGCGAGGCGCCGTTCCCGCGGCGGGTCAGCTCATGAACAGCCGGGCCTCGGCCCGCTCGTGCCGTCCGGACATCGCGTCGGCGACCGGCACGCAGCCGCCGAGGTCGGCCAACTCCCGCGCCAGGGCGGCCCGGATGACGTCCTGGAGCACCGGCGCGACCGACCGCAGCACGACCTGCGCCTTGCGGTGGTCGGTCAGCCGCAGCCGCAGCGCGGCGCCGACGAAGCTGGTGCAGAACGCGAACAGGTCGCCGGCGAGGGCCTGTTCGGCCGGGACGCCGGCGGCGGCGTACGCGACCCCGGCGGCGACCGCCTGCGAGCCGGGGGCGCGCTTGTCGGCGACCAGTTCGGCGTACCGCTCCAGGGGTTCGCCGCCGAGCGACTCCCGGGCGATGTCCAGGAGTTGGCGTCCGGTCCGGGTGGAGGCCAGCCGCAGCTCGCGGTTGAGCTTGGTCGCGTGCAGCCGCTCGTCGACCTCGGCGAGCAGTTCCCAGTCCCCGGCCGTCGCGGCGCGGTGGGCGAGGGCGAGCGCGGTGGCGTCGCCCGGGCCCACCGAGTGGCGCAGCAGGTCGGTGAGCAGGTCCGGCATGGTGTCCGGGGTGACGGCCTTGGCCTGGGCGTAGCCCTCCAGCCCGTGGGAGAGGGTGTAGAACCCGCTGGGGAAGGCGGAGTCGGTGAGCTGGAGGCAGACGAGCAGGGCGTCCAGGCCGCCCGGGCCACCACTGCTCGGGCCACTGCCGCCCGCATCACCGCCGCCCGTCTCCCCACCGACCTGGTCACCGCCGACCGGGCCGCTCATGCGAGGTAGAACAGGTGGTTGAGCGGGAGTTCGCGCGCGGGCTCGATGGTGGCGGGCTCGCCGTCCAGGGTGACCTTGTAGGTCTCCGGGTCGACCGCGATCTTCGGCAGGGCGTCGTTGCGGACCATGTGCTGCTTGCCGACCGAGCGGCACCGCTGCACCGGCAGGACGCGGCTGTCGAGGCCGAGCCGGGCCGGGACGCCGAGGTCGACGGCGGCCTGGGACATGAAGGAGACCCGGGTGGCCTGCTTGGCGCGGCCGAGCGCGCCGTACATCGGGCGGTAGTAGACCGGCTGCGGAGTGGGCAGGGAGGCGTTGGGGTCGCCCATGAGGGCCCAGTTGATGACACCGCCCTTGATGACCATCTTGGGCTTGGCGCCGAAGGAGTTGATCGGCCAGAGCACGATGTCGGCGAGCTTGCCAGGCTCCAAGGAGCCGATGTGGTCGGCGGTGCCGGAGGCGATGGCCGGGTTGATGGTGAGCTTGGCGAGGTAGCGCAGGACGCGGAAGTTGTCGTTGCGGTCGGTGTCGCCGGCGAGCTTGCCGCGCTGGTCCTTGCAGTGATGGGCGGTCTGGAAGGCGCGGGTGAAGGACTCCCCGATGCGGCCCATGGCCTGCGAGTCGGAGGAGAAGATCGAGATGACGCCCTCGTCGTGCAGGACGGTCTCGGCGGCGATGGTCTCGGCGCGCACCCGGGAGTCGGCGAAGGAGACGTCCTCGGGGATGTCGTGGCTGAGGTGGTGGCAGACCATCACCATGTCGAGGAGCTCGTCGACGGAGTTGACGGTGTAGGGCAGGGTCGGGTTCGTCGAGGACGGCAGGACGTTGGCCTCGCCGGCGATCCGCATGATGTCGGGGGCGTGGCCGCCGCCGGCGCCCTCGGTGTGGAAGGTGTGGATGGTGCGGCCGTCGATCGCGGAGAGGGTGTCCTCGAAGTAGCCGCCCTCGTTGAGGGTGTCCGTGTGGATGGCGACCTGGACGTCGTACTCGTCGGCGACGCGCAGCGCCGTGTCGATCGCGGCCGGGGTGCTGCCCCAGTCCTCGTGCACCTTGAGGCCGCACACGCCCGCCTCGACCTGTTCGCGCAGGGCTCCGGGCAGCGAGCCGTTGCCCTTGCCGAGGAGGCCGACGTTGACCGGGAGGTCCTCGACGGCCTGGTACATCCGGCCGATGTTCCACGGGCCGGGCGTACAGGTGGTGCCGTTGGTGCCGTCGGAGGGGCCGGTGCCGCCGCCGATGAGGGTGGTGATGCCGTTGCTCAGCGCCTCCTGGGCCTGCTGGGGGGCGATGAAGTGGATGTGGGTGTCGATGCCGCCGGCGGTGGCGATCAGGTGCTCGCCGGAGATGACCTCCGTACCGGGGCCGATCACGAGCTTGGGGTGCACGCCGCTCTGGGTGTGCGGGTTGCCGGCCTTGCCGACGGCGGTGATGAAGCCGTCCTTGACGCCGATGTCGCCCTTGACGACGCCGAGGACCGGGTCCAGGACGACGACGTTGGTGATGACCAGGTCGAGCGCGCCCTGGACGGAGGTGGCGGCCGGGTCCTGGGCCATGCCGTCGCGGATGCCCTTGCCGCCGCCGTAGACGGCCTCGTCGCCGTAGTGGCCCTGGTTGAAGTCCTTCTCGACCTCGACCACGAGGTTGGTGTCGGCGAGGTGGAAGCGGTCGCCGACGGTGGGTCCGAACAGGTCGGTGTACTGCTTGCGGGAGAGCATGGCCATCAGAGGGTGCCTTCCTTGCGGTCGTCCTTGCGGTCGTCCTTGTGGTCGAGTTCGGTGCCCTTGAAGCCGAGCGCGATCGCCCGGCAGATGGCGCGGGCGCGCGTGTCGGCGGACTTGATGCCGCCGTCGACGAGGTTGGCGAAGCCGACCAGGCGGCCGTGCCCGCCGAACTCGGCGAGCGTGACGTCCTGGGTGACGCCGGGCTCGAAGCGCACGGCGGTGCCGGCCGCGATGTCCAGGTGCTTGCCGTAGGCGGCGTTGCGGTCGAAGTCGAGGGCGCGGTTGGCCTCGAAGAAGTGGTAGTGGGAACCGACCTGGATCGCCCGGTCGCCCGTGTTGCTGACCGTGACGGTGACCGTGGCGCGGCCGGCGTTGATCTCCACCGGGTCGTCGCCGTACAGGTACGTGGCGCCACCAGACATGGCTGGCCCTTCCTCTCCCTCGGTTCAGTGGGTTCGTTCAGTGATGCGTGTGGACGTGCGTGTGGCTGTGCGCGGAAGCGTGGCTGTGCCCAGGACCTTGACCCTGCCCAGGACCGTGACCGTGGCCCGCGCCCGGCCCGTGGCTGTGGGCGTAGCCGTGCCCGTGCTCCGCGTCGAGTCCGGCCGCGACGCCGTCCTCGCCGTGGCCGAGCAGGTGCAGGGCCGCCGCCGTGCGGGCCGCGACCACCCCCGCGATCGCGGCGGGGCGCAGCAGCGGTCCGCCGTCGCGGACGCCGGCCGGTGCCGGCGGCGCGACCGCCCGCCCGAAGGAGGCCGGGACGGCGGTGACCGTGCGGGCGCCGAGGAGGCGGCAGCGTTCGGCGCCGTCGGCGGGGTCGGGGTCGCCGCCCGCGAGGGCCACCTCGACCAGGCGGTGGTGCCCGTACTGGCGGACGAGCCGGGCGATCCGGAAGAGCTCGGCGTCCTCGAACGGTCCGGCCGCCGGCGCGGTGACCAGGATCGCGCCGTCCGGGTCGGGATCGGTGCCGGCCGCGGCGCGCAGCCAGCCGACGAGGTGTTCGGCGGCGCCGAACGGCGCGGTGAGGGCGAGCCGGCCGCGGGCCTCGCCGGCGGCGAGCCAGTGCAGGGCGCGGGCGCTGTCGGCGACGAGCTTCGGGTCGCGGCCGAGCGTCATGGGGACGACGCACACCGGTCCGCCGGTGGCGGCGAGCGCCGAGCGGACGGCCGCGGCGAGGTCGCGTCCCGGGGCGGCCGCCGCGTGGATCGCGGGCCCGCGCTCCACCAGGGGGGCGAGGTCGCGGGCGTGGCCGCTCTCGTGGCCGCCGGCCAGCACCACGGTGGCGGCCCGGCGGTCGGCGGTCACTCAGGCACCGACCGGGTCGTGGCAGGAGACGAGCTTGGTGCCGTCGAGGAAGGCGGCCTCGACCTGGAGCAGCGGGAGCATCTCGCGCACGCCGGGCATGACGTCGGCGCTGCCGATGACCTGCTTGCCGATCTCCATGCACTCGGCGACGGTGCGTCCGTCCCGGGCGCCCTCCATGATGGCCTCGCTGATCAGTGCGCAGGCCTCGCTGTAATTCAGCTTCACGCCGCGGTCGCGGCGTTTGCGGGCCAGATCGGCCACGACGTAGATGTACAGCTTGTCCATCTCGCGCGGGGACAGGTTCACGGGGATCACGCTTCCTTTCCGGCATTTCGAAGAGGCTTCGAAGAAACGCGGGGGAGTTCGGGGAATGGGACGGACCCTCAGATTCGGCGCAGCCACGGAACGGCCGGCACCGCCGCGAGGAACAGCACTGTGGTAACGACGAACGGCCATGTGAAGGCATGGCTGCCGAAGGGTGCGGCGACGGCGTCGATCGCCGGGGTCAGCACGGTCGCGGCGACCGCGCCGAGCAGCGCGTAGGCCGCGCTCCACGCTCCGGGGGCGACGAACACCCCGCAGAGGGCCATCGCCACCAGCACGCCGTTGTAGCCCAGCAGCCCCTCGCCGACGGCTTCGGCCGGGGCGCCGAGGGCCCAGGCGGTGACCAGCGAGGTGGCGCTGCCCGCGCAGGCCGTGAGGGCGGCGAGGCGGCTGGCCGCGAGGAGCCCGGCGAGGAACAGCAGGCCGACGTACCACTGGGACATGAAGAAGATCTGGCCGATGTTGGCGAAGAAGCCGTGCCACAGCTGGTCCCAGGTCGGCCCGGTGGGGCCGGTGGCGGGCAGGGGCAGGGCGGCCGGGGTGGGGGCGCCGTGCCACAGCTGACGGAAGCCCGGCGCCGCCGCCGTGGTCGCGGTGGCGACGAGGCAGAACGGCTCGGTGAGCACGGGCAGCCGCCGGGCGGCGAGCAGGGTGGTGAGGCCTGCGGTGAGGACGACGGAGACGACGGCGCCGAGCACCGCGACGACGAGGGTCGCCGGGTGTCCGGGGTCGAGGAAGACCGCGCAGCTCAGGGCCACGAGGCAGCCGTTGTACCCGTGCAGCCCCGCTCCCACGGCCGCGGGTGCCAGCTGCAATCCGTACGCGGTGCCGGTGCCGACGACGCTGCCGAGCAGGCCGTAGACGCCGTACTGCCAGCCGGCGGCGAAGAGTGCGGCCACGAAGAGGAGGCCGCACACGGCCGACGGCAGGAAATCCACCTGGGCGATTCCGCGCAGGACTTCGATCCCCAGCCTGAGGGATATCGGGCGAGTGGCCGCCGGAGCCGCCGGTTCGTCCTTTTCCTGAGCCATTCGTCGCACCAATTCCCGCTACGGCTTTCCACCGCAAGGCGAAGTTCCCCGCGAAGCTGTTCGACGTGCCCTTACGAACGACTCGCGATTCCGTCGGAACCGTACTCCTGCGGATCGCCGACATGCTCGCACACACCAGGTTACGGGCGAATGACAATTGGTGATCAACCCGCCCCTGAGCTGCAACAATCTGTTGAATCTGCAGGTCGAAGGCCCCCCTGAAGACGTCCATTCTTTGCGAAGTTTTACTCATGGCTGCCGCGACGGAGAAGGTGGCCAGGCCGATGAATTCCACCCGAATCAACTCCTGACCGGCAATTCGGACACCCTGCACCGCTAACCGGCGGCCCGAAAACGCCCGCCGTCCCGGGTAAGCGGTTCCGCCCCCGGGTGGGCTCCGGGAGGGTGAGGAGGTGCTCATGGGAGAACCGAAGAACGACCGGGACGACGGGTTCCGGGCCTTCATCGTCGCGGCCTGGCCACGGCTGCTGCGGACGGCCTACCTGCTGGCCGGCGAGCAGTACGCCGCCGAGGACCTGGTGCAGTCCGCCGCCGAGCAGGCCTGCGCGTCCTGGCACAGGGTGCGCCGCGCCGACGACGCGTACGCCTACGTCCGCCGGATCCTGGTCAACCGGCACGCCCGCCACCACCGGCGCCGGCCGCCCGAGCTGCTGGTCGACGCCGTGCCGGACGCGCCCGGCACGGAGGACGGCTACCGCCGCTCCGACCAGCGCTCGGCGCTGCTGACCGCCCTGGCCACGCTGCCGCCCCGGCAGCGGGAGGCCGTGGTGCTGCGGCACTGGGAGGACCTGAGCGACAGCCAGGCCGCCGCGGCGATGGGCTGCTCGACGGGAGCCGTGCGCAGCCACGCGGCGAAGGGGATAGCGAAGCTGCGGCAGACCGCGGCGCTGAGGGAACTCACCGACATGACGCACAACGGAGGCCAGGCATGACCGGCAACGAGGGCTTTGAGGGCAACGGCGGCGACGAGCAGGACCTGTGGGTCGGACTCGAACTGGCCGACGCGGCGGCCGGGGCCGCGGTCGGCCCGGTGCCGGTGGACCGGATCGTGGCGGGCGGGCGCCGCATCCGGCGCCGCCGCCGGGCGGTCGTGGGCGCGGTCGCGCTGACCGCGGTGGTGGTCCTGGGCGGCGGCGCGTTCGCGGGCCTGGGCGGGCGGACGGCGGGCGGCACGACGATCGGCGCGGCCGGCGGCGCACCGCTGTCCGCACCGACACCCGCGGCGACGTCCGGCTCCACGCCCTCCGTGTCGACGGCGGCGCGGGATCCCCTGAGCCCCCTCCGCGTCGTGCTCGCGGAGGGCACCGCCAACGGCAAGGAGTGGAAGGTGTGGGCGGCGCTGTGGACGCTCGCGCCGAAGGAGGAGGCGTTCCGGCAGGCGCAGGCCATCGCCGCGGAGCGGCGCGCGGTCGACCCCGAGGTGCCGGAGCCGACGGAGGCGTACGTCCGGCAGTACTGGCAGCCCCACGACGACGTCGTGAACCTCTACTTCACGCTCGGCGGCGTCCGGCTGCCGCACGACCAGGAGTTCACCACGCGCTCCGCCACCCAGGCCCCGCCCCCCGGAGGCGAGGCGCTCACCGGCACCAGCCTCGGCCACTGGGGCAAGGACGACACCGCGGCACCGGCGGACGTGGCGGTGGTCTCGGTCGCCCCCGACGTCGCCAGGGTCGCGGTGACCTGGGCGGACGGCACGACCACGGAGCCGCCGCTGGTCACCGTCGCGGACTCGCCGATCCGCTGGGTCGCGGTGCCCCGCAAGGCCGGTACCCGGGCCGAGACCTGGCGGGAGTTCGGCCGCGACGGCGCCGAGCTCCCGAACCGCGAGCTCGGCTTCCTGAAGTGACGGCGGGCTTCCCGGCGTGAGCCGAAGGACACGCCCCGGCGCCGGCGTCGTCCGGTCCGCGGCGGGTAGAGGGTCGGACATGGATGCGATATTGGTGGAAGAGGACTTCGCCCACATCGACGGCACCGACATGAACGCGATCCTCGAACTGCTCGGCCGGCTGGGCCTCGACGCCGAGCCGACCGCGCCGCGCGGCGGCGGCCGGGGCCGCCAGTGGGAACTGACGATGCACTGGCAGACGCATGGTCCCATCTCGGAGGCCACCGAGAACGGGCTGCGCGACACGGCCGGCCGGATCAGGGAGCACTTCGTCGCCGCCGGCAAGCGGGCCCCGTCGAAGGTCGTCCTGTGCGGGCGGGACGGGCTCGTGCTCCGGACCTTCCAGTAACCCGCCCGTGCCTCCGCAGCGGGAGTGGGAAGTCGGTGCGGCCGACTTCCCACTCCCGCACGCTCATCGCCCCGCGCGCTCATCCCCCTGCCTGCTCGTCCCCCTGCCTGCTCATCCATGGGGGCTCATCCCCGCACGATCAGCCCCGCATGATCAGCCCCGCACGATCAGCCGCGCGCGCCCGGCTCCACAAGCCTCGCGCGGCCGACGGCGCTGAGCACCGCCCGCACGCCTGCCGTCAGGACCGACGCGTCGCGCCCGGCGCCCCAGCGCACCTCGTCGCCCACCCGGGCCTCCACGTAGGCGACCGCGTCCGGGCCCGACCCGACGGCGTGTTCGCTGAAGTGCAGGATCTCCACGCCCAGCGCGTCGGCCACCGCGTCCAGCGGGCCGGAGCCCGTACCCGACCGGCCGTCGACCTCGGCCCGGTCGCCGGTGACCGTCCACGCCCACGGCGGCGCCGCGTCCAGGTACTCGGTGCGGAACAGCGCGTACAGCTCCTCCCCCGTCACCTCGCGCCCGCTGTCGTCCGTCGCCTCCTGCACGACGCGCGAGAACTCGATCTGGAGCCGCCGGGGCAGCTCCAGCCCGTGCCCGGTCTGCAGGAGGTAGGCGATCCCGCCCTTGCCGGACTGGCTGTTGACCCGGATCACCGCCTCGTAGTCGCGCCCGAGGTCCGCCGGGTCGATCGGCAGGTAGGGCACGTCCCACGGCGCCTCCCGCTCCGGCACGCCCAACCCGGCGGCCACCTTGGCGTGGTGGGCGAGGCCCTTCCTGATGGCGTCCTGGTGGGTGCCGGAGAAGGCGGTGTGGACGAGGTCCCCGGCGTACGGGTGCCGCTCGGGCACCGGCAGCCGGTTGCAGTGCTCGACGGTGCGCCGGACGGCGTCGATGTCGGAGAGGTCGAGCATCGGGTCGACGCCCTGGGTGTGCAGGTTCAGCGCGAGCGTCACCAGGTCGACGTTGCCGGTGCGCTCGCCGTTGCCGAACAGGCAGCCCTCGACGCGCTGCGCCCCGGCCAGGACGGCGAGTTCGGCGCACGCGACGCCCGTGCCGCGGTCGTTGTGCGGGTGGACGGAGAGGACGACCGACTCTCGCCGCTCCAGGTGGCGGTGCAGGTACTCGATCTGGTCGGCGTAGACGTTGGGGGTGGCGATCTCGACGGTCGCGGGCAGGTTGTGGACCACCGGGCGGTCGGGGCTCGCGTCCCACAGCGCGGTGAGGCCGTTGCACACCTCCAGGACGTAGTCCGGCTCGGTCAGGTTGAACACCTCGGGCGAGAACTGGAAGCGCACGCCCTCGCGCCCCTCGGCCCGCCGGGCCATGTGCTCGGCGGCCCCGACGATCAGCTCGCGCACCTCCTCCCGGCCCCGGCCGAGGACGACGTCCCGCCAGACCGGGGCGGTCGCGGTGTAGAGGTGGACAACCACCCGCGGCAGGCCCTCGACGGCCTCGAAGGTGCGGTCGATGAGGTCGGCGCGGGCGGCGGTGAAGACGACGATCGTGACGTCCTCCGGCACCGCCCCCGGCACGGTGGCGAGTTGGCGCACGAAGTCGAAGTCGGCCCGGCTGGCGGAGGGGTAGCCGACCTCGATCTCCTTGAAGCCCATGGCCAGGAACAGGTCGAACATCCGCAGCTTGCGCGCCGGGTCCATCGGCTCGGCGAGTGCCTGGTTGCCGTCGCGCAGGTCGACGGGCACCCACAGCGGGGCCCGCTCGATCCGCTGCCCGGGCCAGCGCCGCAGCAACGCGGGCACGTGGACCCGCTCGTGGGCGGGACGGTAGCGGTGGGAGGGCATCGTGCCGCCGCGCTGGGGGTTCCAGGCGGGGGCGCCGGCCGGGACGGGACCGGCCGGGGCGCGCAGGGTCGTCGTGTGACGGGGCGTTGCGTGACTGGGCGCCGCGTGACGGGGCGTTGCATGGGAGGGCGTCGCGTGAGGCGGCGTCGCGTGAGAAGTGGGCGTGCGCGGGGTCGGGACGGGCATGCGGGGTCCTTCGGTGAGTACCGGTGACCGGCAGGACGGCGCCCCGCAGCGGGGTGCCGGTCCGGTCAGACCCCGCTGCGGCCGCCGAGGAGGAGACGCCGCTGCTGCATGGCCGGTAGACTAGCCACACCACAACTCCTCAGACAACCTGACAGGTGAACGCGATGTCCCCGATCGGCCCCCTGCGCCCCTCCCCCCTGGCCGAACAGGCCGCCGCGCGGATCGAGGAGCAGATCACCTCCGGACACTGGCCGGTCGGCGGCAAGCTGCCCGGCGAGGTCGCGCTGGCGAAGGAGCTCGGCGTCGGCCGCTCGACCGTCCGCGAGGCCCTGCGCGCGCTGGCGGGGGCCGGCCTCGTGCAGAGCCGCCAGGGCGCGGGCGTCTTCGTGACCGCGGACCGGCCGGCCGGGGACTGGGCGACCCGGCTGCGCCGGGCGGAGCTCGCGCACGTCTACGAGGTCCGCACGATGGTCGAGGTGCAGGCGGCCCGGCTGGCGGCGACCCGGCGGACGGACGCCGACCTGGCCGCCGTCGACACCGCGCTCGCGGCACGACTCGCGGCCGGCGCGGCGGACGACGGGGCCTTCGTCGACGCGGACATCGCGCTGCACACCGCCGTCGTGGCGGCGGCTCACAACCCGGTGCTGGACGACCTGTTCGCCCAGTTCGTCCCGGTCCTGCGGGAGCACCTGGTCGCGCTCGTCGGACTGCTGGGGCTGCGCGCCGGGGACCCGGACCACGGCCACGACGCCCACGCCGGCCTCGTCGGGGCGCTGCACCGCGCGGACGCCGAGGAGGCCGGACGGGTGCTCGCGGAGGAGCTGGAGGCCACGCGGGCGCGGCTGCTCGGGACCTGATGGCATGTCCGCGATGGACGTCACACACTCTTCACGCGGGCGCCACCTTCCGGGCAGCCACGTACATGACACTGAGCCGCACGGCTCCGAACAGGTGTCGTTCGCTGACGAACGGTCAACGGGGAGATGACATTGTGTCGAAGCGGTGCATGAGCACCGTCCAGACGGCGAACGGGCTTTCACTCCAATAACACGGTATGACTAGTATCGCTTCGTCAAAAAGCCCGCCCTAAGGAGTCAGCTCTGCGCGCGCGTGCGAATCGGCGGCCCCCGACGCCGAAGGCCCCCCGCAGGCGTCCGCGCCTGTCCCTGCGGACGGCGCTGCTCGTCCTGGCCGTCGTCCCCAGCATCGCCCTCGCCCTGCTCTGGGCGGTCACCAGCGGCGAGACGCTCTCCTCCTTCCAGCGGCAGGCCGCCCAGGGCATGCTCGCCCAGAAGGCCGGCCAGCCGTCCAACATCGTCTACTACAACCTCCAGGAGGAGCGCCGGCTCAGCGCCGAGGCGCTCGCCCGGCCCGGCGCCAACGCCGACCAGCTGCGCAGGCAGCGGCAACTGACGGACGACGCGGTGCGCCAGTTCCAGGCGCTCTCCGGCGAGACCGCCGACGAGGCCCCCGCCGAGGTGCGCACCGCCGTCGCCGAGGCCCGCCAGGCGCTCGGCCGGCTCGGCGAGCAGCGGGCCGCCGTCGACCGCGCCACCATCGACCAGCAGTCGCTGTACGCCTACTACACCGACCTGATCGCCGTGGACCTGCGGCTGTTCACCGCGCTCAGCCACGTCGACACCGGCGAGATCACCTGGATCTCCAAGACCCTCGTCAACGCCTTCTGGGCCAAGGAGATGCTCGCCCGCGAGGACGCGATCCTGGCCCGCGGCTGGCCCTCCGGGCGGCTCGGCGTCGCCGAGTACCAGCAGGTGCAGGAGGCGATCGGGGCGCAGGACCACCTGTTCGCCGTCCAGATCGCGCCGTACGTCCCCGCCGCGGAGGCCCCGGCCTGGCACGACCTGATGAACAGCCCGTCCTGGCAGGCCAAGACGGCCGTCGAGCAGGCGCTGACCAGGCCGACGGCCGCCGAGCCGGGCGGCGCCACGGTCAAGCTGCCGCCGATGCAGGACCAGTGGCGCCAGGCCGTCGACCAGGTCAACCCGCAGCTCGTCAAGGCGATCGAGACCCGCACCGACGGCGTGGTCAAGGTCGGCCTGGACTCCATCGTCTCGCTCCTGACCACCGTCGTGCTGACCGCCGTCGTCGGCCTGGTCGCCGTCGTCGGGATCGGCATCGCGAGCTGGCGCCTCAGCCGCTCGCTGCGCCGCCGGATCAAGGAACTCCAGACCCAGGCCGAGGCGCTGGAGCGCACCCTGCCCGAGGTCGTGGAGCGCCTCGGGCGCGGCGAACAGGTCGACGTCGAGGCCGAGAGCCGCGCGATCACGGCCGCCGCCGGGACCCTGCGCGGCGGCGGCACCGACGAACTCGCCACCCTCGGCCAGGCGCTCAACGCCGCCCGCACCTCCGCCCTGGAGACCGCCGTGCGGCAGGCCGAGCAGCACCGCGGCTTCGAGCGGCTGCTCCAGCGCATCGCCCGCCGCACCCAGCTGCTGATCGGCCGCCAGCTGCGGCGCCTGGACGAGCTGGAGCGCAAGCACGAGGACCCGGAGGTCCTGGAGGGCCTGTTCGACCTCGACCACCTCACCGCGCGCCTGCGCCGCTACGAGGAGAACCTCGTCATCATGGCCGGCGGCCAGCCGCAGCGGCGCTGGCGCAAGCCCGTCCCGCTGCTGGACGTGCTGCGCGCCGCGCAGGGCGAGGTGCAGGACTACCGGCGGATCATGCTGGACGTCGAGGGTCACCCCTGGCTCTCCGAGCGGGCCGTCGGGCCGGTCGCCCACGTGCTCGCCGAGCTGATGGAGAACGCCACCACCTTCTCCAAGCCGCCGACGCCGGTCGAGGTCAGGGCCGCCATGGTCGGGCGCGGGCTCGCGGTGGAGATCGAGGACCGCGGCCTCGGCATGGACCCGGAGCAGTACGACGCGGCCAACGCGCTGATGCTCCGCCCGCCCGCCCGCATCGACGTCCTGGAGCGCGGCGACGACATCCGCCTCGGCTTCCACGTCGTCGCCCGGCTGGCCGCCAACACCGGCCTGAAGGTCGAGTTCCGCCCCTCCGCGTTCGGCGGCACCCGGGTGGTCGTCCTCGTGCCCTCCGAGCTCGTCATCGACGGCGACGCCGGGCTGCCCGACGCCGCCCACGCGCCGGCCGCGGCCGCCGGGCCGATCCCGCTCGTGCGGCGCTCGCGCAAGGCGCTGATGACGGCGTCCAACGAGGCGCCCGAGGCGCGGCCGGTCCACGCGCTCTCCCCGGCGGACTCCTTCGGGGTGGCCGGCGGGGGTCACGCCCTGGCCGGACCCGCCGGGTCCTCCAGGTCCTCCGGGCACATCGAGTACGCCGGGCACGCCGAGCCGGCCACCGGGGCAGCGGCCGGGGCAGCGGCCGGGGCGTTCGAGCCCGCAGGCCGGCACGCCGCACCACTCGTCGTGCCCGACGCCGCACCACTCGCCGCGCCGCAGGGCGGCCCGTCTCCCGACCCGTACGCCGATCAGCACGCCGACCCGCACGCCGACCCGCGCGCCGCTCACCACCCCGGCCGGCGCAGCGCACAGCACGCCGACCAGCCGATCGAGCACAGCTCCCCGGCCCCGGACACGGCCCTCGACCAGGCGCCCTCGCACGACGCGCCCGCCCACGAGGCCCACGACGCCCCCGCCTACCCGGACATCGCCTACGCCCTGGTGACGGACGCCGAGGCCCCGTACGCCGACGAGCAGTACCGCCCGGCCGACCACTACCGGCTGGCCGAGCGGCGCCGCCGCCGCGAGTACGCCTCCGCCGTGCCGCTCAGCCCCGCCGCCGGCCACCAGCCGCCGCTGCCGCAGCGCATCCGCCAGGCCAGCCTCGCGGCCGAGCTGCGCGTCCCGCCGCCGCCCGGCGAGCAGACGGAGCCCCAGCGGCCCGCCCCGGCCGCCCCCGTGGCGGACGGGCAGCCCGCCGGCGGCCCGTTCCAGCGCCCGGTGCGCCGCTCCGGCGCCACCATCGGCGCCTTCCAGCGCCAGTCCCGCGCCGCCCGCGCGCAGGGCCTCCAGGGCGGCTCCCAGGACAGCGGCGAGACCCCCCTCCCCCGGACCGCCACCCCGCCGGTTCCCCCCACCGCCCCGGCCGGCTCCCCGACGCACGCACCGGAGCCCTCCCCCTGGGCGCTGCCGGCCGCGGACCCCCGAACGACACGAACGGATGACCAGTCATGAACCGCACGATCGCCACCCACCAGGACATCGACTGGCTGCTGGACGGACTCGTCGACTCGGTCCCCGGGACCAGGAACGCCGTCCTGCTCTCCGACGACGGCCTGGTCGTCAGCCACTCCCGCAGCATCGAGCGCGCCGACGCCGAGCGCCTGGCCGCCGTCGCCACCGGCCAGCAGAGCCTGGCCCGCGGCGTCGGCCAGCTCTTCGACGGCGGGCCGGTCCACCAGGTGATCGTCGAGCTCGCCGAGTGCTGGCTGTTCGTCATCGCCGCCGCCCAGGGCACCCACCTCGCCGTCGTCGCCTCCCAGGAGGTCGACGCCGAGGTGATGTCGGTGGCCATGCACACCCTGGTGCAGCAGGTCGGCCAGAAGCTCGGCACCCCCGTCCGCGGCGAGGCCGCCCCCGGCTCCTTCGACGCCTTCGCCGCCCGCCGGCCCGGCGCCACCGGACGGGGCTGACGCGGGTGGGCCCGCACTGGAGCGAACTCGACGACGAGGACGACGACTTCGCCGCCGGGACGATGGTGCGCCCGTACACCATCACCCGCGGCCGCACCGCGCCCGAACGCGACGACCTCACCCTGATCACGGTGCTCACCACCGACGAGGAGGAGGCCGCCCGGGCCCTCGCGCGCAGCCGCGGCGGCGTCCGCGCCCTCCAGCCCGAACACCGGGCGATCCTCGACCGCTGCCGCCGCCCGGCCGCGGTCGCCGAGGTGGCGGCCGGCCTGGACCTCCCGGTGTCGGTCACCAAGATCCTGCTCGGCGACCTGATCGCCCAGGGCCTGCTGCGGGCCCGTGCGCCGCTCTCGGTGGCCCGGGCCGCCGGCGGCGCGGACCTCGGCCTGCTCACGGCCGTACGCGAAGGACTCCGGAGACTGTGACCATGGCAACACCCCACCCCGCGGCCCCCGCCGCCGTCAAGATCCTCATCGCGGGCGGCTTCGGCGTCGGCAAGACCACCCTCGTCGGCACGGTCAGCGAGGTCGCCCCGCTGCGCACCGAGGAGTACCTGACCAAGGCCAGCGTCGGCGTCGACGACCTGGCCGGCGTCGACCAGAAGGACACCACGACCGTCGCGCTCGACTTCGGGCGGATCACCGTCAGCCCGGAACTCGTCGTCTACCTGTTCGGCACCCCCGGCCAGGAGCGCTTCTGGTTCATGTGGAACGACCTGGTCAACGGCGCCCTCGGCGGCATCGTCATCGCCGACACCCGGCGGCTGGACACCAGTTTCGCCTCCATCGACTTCTTCGAGAGCCGGGGCATCCCGTTCGTGGTCGCGATCAACTGCTTCCACGGCCACAACACCCGCACCCCCGACGAGATCCGGGCCGCGCTCGACCTCGACCCGCAGGTGCCGATGCTGATCGGCGACGTCCGCGAACGGGCCTTCGGACGGGACCTCCTGCTCGCCCTCGTCGACCACCTGATGGACCTCGCCGGCACCGCCGCCCCCGTCGGCTGATCCGGCTCGCCCTTCACTCCCTGGAGCCCCGCATGACCTCTCCCCTGCGCGTCCTCGTCCACGGCGGCGGCATCGGCGGCCTCACCCTCGCCACCGCCCTCGCCCGGCGCGGCCACCACGTCGACGTCGCCGAACTGCGCGACGGCCTGGAGGCGCTGGGCGTCGGCATCATCCAGCCGTCCAACGCCCTGCACGTGATGCGCGAGATCGGCGTCCTGGACGCCTGCCTGGCCGCCGGCTTCGAGTGGGAGGTGCTGACCATCTGCGACCCGGCCGGCGCCACCCTCGCCCGGATCCCGCAGCCCCGCATGGGCGACGCCCCCGCCAACAACGGCATCCCGCGGCCCGCCCTCGCCGAGCTGCTCGGCGCCGCCGCCACCGCGGCCGGGGCCCGCCTGCGCTTCGGCACGACGATCGCCGAACTCGCCGACGACGCCGACGGGGTGGACGTCACCCTCACCGACGGCCACGGCGGCCGCTACGACCTCGTGGTCGGCTTCGACAGCATCGGCTCGCCGCTGCGCAGGCGCCTGTACGGGGAGAAGTACCCGCCCGAGTACACCGGCTTCGCCAACTGGCGTGTCACGCTGCCGCGTTCGCCCGAGGTACGGGGCGTCGTGATGTCCGCCGGGAACCTGGCGGCCAAGGCGCTGCTCACCCCGATCAGCACCGAACTCATGTACCTGGGCTCGGTGTTCGCCGAGCCCGAGGACTTCCGGCCGGACCCGGAGCGCGCCCACGAGCAGCTCGCCGAGCGCCTGGCCGGCTTCGGCGGCCCCGTCGCCGAAGCCCTTGCCCAGGTCACCGACCCGGCCACGGTGGTCTACTCGCGCATCTCCCAGGTGACCGTCGAGGAGCCCTGGCACATCGGGCGCGTCGCCCTCGCCGGCGACGCCGCCCACGCCAGCACCCCGCACCTCGCCCAGGGCGCGGCCATGGCCGTCGAGGACGCGCTCGTGCTCGCGCTGAGCCTCGACGCCGCCGACTCCGTCGAGGCCGCCCTCACCGCCTGGGAGGAGCGCCGCCGCCCGCGCGCGCTCTGGGTGCAGGCGCTCTCCCGCGCGATCCTCAAGCAGGAGACCGGAACGCCCACGACGCCGGAGGAGGACGAGCTGCTGAAGGTCGGCATCCCGGGCGCGGCGCACGTGCTCGTCAAGCCGTACTGACGACCCGCCGTACTGACGACCCGCCGCGCCGACGGCCCGCCGTACTGACGGCGGTCCGGTTCACGGTCGGGCGGTGACGTCCCGGCGGCGGTCCCAGACCGCCGCCGAGATCCGCGCGACCAACCGGGCCGCCGGGTCGGCGGTGCCGTGGCCGGAGGCGAGCGGGCCGGTGTAGCAGACGGCGATCAGGTAGGGCGGGCAGTCGTCCGGGTAGACGACGCCCACGCTGTGCCGGGCGCCGGTGACCCAGCCGTTCTTGAACGCGATCCGGGTGCCCGGCGGCAGTCCGGCCGCGAGGTCCACCCGGTAGGCGTTGCGCTCCAGGAGGGCCAGCAGCTCGGGCTCGCCGTCCAGGGAGCGCAGGAGCCGGACGAGGTCGCGGGCGGTCACCAGGTTGTCGACACCGGCCTCGCGCGCGGCGGCGTCCTCGATCCCGCGCGGGGTGGCGCTGTGCGTCGCCCCGGCCCGCCGCCAGACCCCGGCCACCGCCTCGGGGCCGACGGCGGCGAGGCACAGGTTGGTGGCGAGGTTGGAGGAGTGGGTGATCATCCGCTCGGCGAGCGTGCGCAGCGGCGCGGTGCCGCCGAGGAGCTCCCAGGGCAGCTGATCGCCGTCGCCGTCACGGGAGTTGGCGAACTCGCCGCCCACCGCCGAGTCGAACCGGTTCACCACGGGCACCTCGGCGTCCAGGTCGACGCCGCTGCGGTGCAGCGCCGCGAGCACGGCGACCTTCATGGTGCTCGCGGCGTAGTGCCGGACGTCCGCCGCGCGCCTGAACACCGGCTCACCGCTCCCCCAGGGAGCCACCACCACAGACAACATCCGGCAAGCGTAGGCCCGGGGGCGGCCGGCGGCGAACAAAAAACAGCTGACAGATAACAGATTTCAAACTCTGTTATCTGTCAGCTGTTATCTGTCACCCGTCAGCTGTCGGTACGTCAGCTGCTCGGGCGCGGGGACGGGAGGGCGGCCGTGCCCGCGAGGAGGGGCCATTCGCGGTGGAAGGGCGGCAGCGGGAGCTTGCCCTCGATGATCGGGGTGCCGAAGATCTTCAGGTGCGCGGTGAGCGCGCCGTTCAGGTCGATGCCGCCGACCACCGACCAGCTGCCCTGCGCCTGCGGGGTGCCGCCCGGGACGTCGGCGCTCAGCGAGCCCTCCGCCTTCGCGCTCAGGTAGGGCGCGACGGTGGTCTCCACGCCGACCGTGTCGTACAGGCCGACGCTGGCCTCGGCGCCGAGCGCGGCGCGGACGCCGGCCTTGCCGTTCAGCCGCAGGTGGACCGGGGAGACCTTGGTGTCGGCGGCGTCGCTGATCGGGGCCCAGCCCTTGCCGCCGGTGTAGTCGGCGCGCACCGACCACGTGCCGGTGGCCTCCTGCTCGGCCTCGACGTGGACCTGGCCGTCGGCGCTGATCTCCAGGTAGCAGGTGAGGCCGAGGTTGACCACGACGGGCAGGCCCGCGACGGTCAGCACCGGGCTCGCCTGGAGCTTGGCGAACGGCAGCCGCACGGGCGCCGCGCCGGTGCTGCGGGCGAGGTCGCCGGTGACCTTCCAGTGGGCGTTGGCCCCGAGGTCGAAGCCGATGGACGCCGTGCGCGGGCTGCCCGCGGCGGCTCCGTGGTAGGCGAAGTGGACGGCGGGGTGCAGCTGGAGGGAGCCGGTCGCCGCCACGCTCGCGCCCTCGGGCAGCGGAATCGGGGCGTTGACGTCGACCTCCAGCGTGCCGGAGGCGTCGGCCTGCACGCCGCCGGAGCCGGCGCCGACGGTCGCCTTGAGGTCCTTGACCAGCGGCGTCACCTTGATGCCATGCGGGTCGACGGCGACCTTGCCGTCCGCCTCGGTGCCGCCGAGCAGTTCGGCGAGCGTGGCCGGGCGGGTGGCGAGCTTGATGCTGTCGCCGGCGCCGGGCTGGACGCCGGTGACGGCGACGAGCGCGCCCTGGGGCGCGGCGGCGGTCGGCGGGCTGGCGATCAGCGCGCCGGGCTGCACGGCGGCGGCGGTCGCGGACGCGCTCGGCGAAGCCTTCGACGGCGCGGCCGACGGGGCGCTCGGGCTCGCGGTCGGCGCGGCCGTGCCCGGGGCTGCCGTGCCCGGGGCGGCCGACAGGACGGCCGTGCCGCCGGCCGGGTCGTACGCCGTGAGCTGGAGGTTCTTCGCGGTGGCGGTGACGGCGCCACCGTCCTTGCCCGGCGTGCCGATGGCGGCCTGCTGGGCTCCGGCGGGGGCCGCCGCGACGGTCGCGGCCGCCGTCGGGCGCCCGGTGGGCGCGGCGGCGGCCGTGGTGGCGCGGGCGCGCGGGGCGCCGGAGGTCGGGGCGACACCGGCCGGACCGGTGTCGGTCGCCGTGGCGGCGACGGGGGTAGCGGCCGGCTCGGTGGCGGCCTGGGGAGTACCGGTGGACGTCGGCCCGCACGCGGCGACCCCGGTCAGGACGAGGGTGAGGAGGGCGGGGCGGACGGCCCTGCCTATCGAGCTATTGAACACGCGGCGCCATGTTACTGACGGGGAATAATTTTGTCGAAGACAGGCCAAGTCGGGTAAGGGGCCACTGGTTCGGCGGGCGGCTCAGCCCAGCCGGGCCCAGCCCGGCTCAGCCCAGCCGAGCCCACCTCAGCCCAGCCGGGCCGCCGGCAGCCGGTCGGTGTCCAGCGGGCGGAGGTCCGCGGGCGCCGCGAGTTCCTCCAGGTAGTCGGTACGGGGCAGCGGCACTGCGCCGAGACTGCGCACGTGCGGGCCGTCCCACTGCGCGTCGAGGAGCCGGCCCCCGGCGGCGGTGAAGCGGGCGGCGAGGTCGGCGACGGCGACGCGGGCCGCGTCGGGCCGGCGGTGGAACATCGAGTCGAGGCTGAGGACGGGCCCGGCGGCGACGCCGAAGACCCCGCCGATCAGCTCCTCCCCCTCCCACACCTCGCCGCTGTGGGCGGCGCCGAGCGCGTGCAGCCCGGCCAGGCCGTCGAGCAACTCGGCGACCAGCCAGGCCGGTTGGCGCCCCTCGGCGCACCGCGCGAGGACCTCGCCGAAGGCCAGGTCGGCGCTGGTCCACCACCCGAGCCGGTTGCGCAGCCGGCGCGCGAGCCGCTGCCCGAGCCGGACCCCGCCGGGCCGGATGACGGGCCGGGGGTCGGGCGACCACCAGGCGACGGCGTACGGGTCGTCGCCGCCGAGCAGAGCGATCTCCCCCGCCTCGACGGCCTCCTCGAACCGCGCCTCGTTGTAAGCGATCGCGAACTCGTCGGCGGCCGGCAGGGGGAAGAGCCCGCACCGGTAGGCGGCGAGGATCTCCTCGGCCCCGAGCCCCGCCCCGAACGCCACCGGCCCGTCGCCGGGCGCGGCCCGCAGGTCCACCCCGGCGAAGGCGTTCACGCTCCCGCCCCCAGGTACCCGTCCGCCTCCAGCTGCCCGAGGTAGAGGTCGAGCAGTTCGGCGTCCACCGCCGGGAGCCGGATGCCGCTGCCCGCCAGCGCCGCCTCGGTGTGCGTCCGGTCGAAGCGCGGGAAGGTCGGCTGGAAGTACATCTCGCTGATCGACATCGCCGCTCCCGGGGCCCGGTCGACGAACAGCGGGACGAACGGGGCGATCGGGTGGGTCGGGTGCGCGGCGGCGTACCGGACGAGGCCCTGCACCCAGTCCCGGTACGGTATCGGGGCCACGGGGTAGCCGCGCACCCGGAGCCGTTCGGCGAGGTCGGAGAGGTCGGCGGGCAGGGGCGAGGTCACGTGGTACACCTCGCCGTCGGCGGGCGCGTGGGCGGCGATGTGGACGACCGCGCGGGCGAAGCGGTCGGCGGGGACGTAGTCGAGCGCGAGCCGCACGTCGGGGCAGGTGCCGCTGTCCGCCATGTACTTGATGAGCGCGCACATCTCCGTCCCGTGGTTCATGACGCCGGTCGCCAGGTCCCCGGTGACATCGTTGGTGCGCAGCACGGTGACGGGCAGTCCGGCCGCGGCGGCGTTGTGCAGCAGCTGTTCGGCCACCCACTTGCTCTCCACGTACCCAACGCCCAGCCGGTCCGGGTGCGCGAGCGGCGTCCGCTCGGTGACCTCGCGGATGCCGGCCGCGCCGAACCCGGCGATGACGGCGAGCGTGGAGAGGTAGTGCACGGGCACGCCCCGGCTGAGCCCGGCGAGGCGGACGACCTCGCGGGTGCCGCCGACGTTGGGGCCGCGCAGCTGGTGGTAGGGGTAGATGAAGTTGACCTGCCCGCCGAGGTGGTGGACGGCGTCCAGGTTCTGCGCCATCCAGTCGAACTGACGCTGCGTCAGGCCGAGCAGTGGTTCGCCGAGGTCGCCGACCACCGGCACGACCCGGGCGTCCGCCAGGTCGTGGCGCAGGAAGCGCTGCTGGGTGGCGCGCAGCCGTTCGAGGGCGTGTTCCTCGTCGGGGGCGCGGACCAGGCAGTGGATGCGGGCGCCGGTGGTGGCGAGCAGGGCGTTCAGCAGGTGGGCGCCGCAGAAGCCGGTGGCGCCGGTGAGCAGGATCTCGGCGGGTTCGGCGCGGCAGGGCGCGGGGCGCCAGGACTGGCCGACGGGGTGGCCGAGTTCGGCCTCGGCGGCCCAGTCGACGGCGGTCTCGCGGGAGCCGGTGCCGCCGGCCCGCGCGTCCCGTACGGCGGTGGCGAAGGCGCGCAGCGTGGCGTCGCGCAGGAGGGCGCGGGTGAGGGCGCGGATGCGGGTGACGTCGATGCCGAAGACGAGGCGGGCGCGGGCGAGCATCTCCATGGCGAGCAGGGAGGTGCCGCCGAGGGCGAAGAAGTCGTCGGCGGGGTGGACGAGTTCGACGTCGAGCAGTTCGGCCCACAGGTGTCCGACGGCGTCCTCGACCGCGCCGGCGGCGCCCGGCCCGGCGCCCGTTCCGGGGCTCGCGACGGCACCCGCGGTGGAGTTCGTGACGGCGCCGCCGGTGACGGAGCTCGTGGTGGAGCTCCGGCCGGCCCCGCGCGCCTGCGGCTCGGCCTGCGGGAGGCGGCGACGGTCGATCTTGCCGGCCGGGGTGAGCGGCATGGCGTCCAGCGGCACGAAGGAGGCCGGGACCATGTACGCGGGCAGCCGCTCGGCCAGGTAGGCGCGGAGGCCGTCGCGGCGCCCGCCGTCGGCGGCGGCGTGCTCGGCGAGCGTGTAGTAGGCGGTGAGGCGGCGGGGGCCGCCGGCCGGGTCGCCGTCGGCGGCGACCCGGGCCTGCCGGACGTCGGGGTGGCCGGCCAGGACGGCCTCGATCTCCGCCGGGTCGACCCGGTAGCCGTGCACCTTGACCTGGTCGTCGAAGCGGCCGAGGATCTCCAGTTGCCCGTCGGCCCGCCAGCGTCCGGCGTCGCCGGTGCGGTACATCCGCTCGCCGGGGACGGCGGCGTACGGGTCGGGCAGGAACGATTCTGCGGTGAGCCCGGGGGCCCGCCAGTAACCGCGGGCGAGGCCGGGCCCGCCGAGGTGGATCTCGCCCTTCTCGCCGGGCCGCACGGGGCTCATCCGGGCGTCGAGGACGTGCACCCGCACGCCCGGCAGCGGCCGGCCGATCGGTACCGGCGCCGCCGCCGCGGCCGCGCCGCCGTCCAGCACCGCGGGCGTCACCTCGCACAGCGTGGAGGTGACGGCCGCCTCGGTGACGCCGTACGCGTTGACCAGCCGGACGCCGGGCAGCCGCTCCAGGCAGGTGCGGCAGTCGTCGGCGTGCACGACGTCCCCGCCGACGACGAGCAGCCGCAGCGCCCGCGGCCCCGGCCCGCCGGCGGGGAGCAGCGCGAGCACGTGGTGCCAGTAGGCGGGGGTGAGGTCGGCGACGGCGAGGCCGAGTTCGCGCAGCCGGGCGACGAGTTCGAAGGGCGCCCAGGTGCGGCTGCCGCCGAGGACGAGGGTGGCGCCGGAGAGCAGGGCGGCGAGCACCTGTTCGAGGGCGGTGTCGAAACCGAGCGCGGCGAGCTGCAGGACGCGGTCGCCGGGGGTGAGGCCGTAGGCGTGGATGACGCGGTCGAGCGTGAAGACGAGCGAACGGTGCGTGACCGGGACGCCCTTCGGGGTGCCGGTGGTGCCGGAGGTGTAGATCAGGTAGGCGAGGTCGTCGGGGGCCGCGGCGTCGGGTACGGGGCCCTGCGCCGCCGGGCCGTCCACCGGGACGGTCTCCACCCCCGGCACGGCGCCGATCCCCACCCGTGCCCCGCAGTCCTCGACGAGCCGGGCCTGCCGCCGCTCCGGGTTGGCCGGGTCCAGCGGCAGGAAGGCCCCACCCGCCTTGAGCACCCCCAGCCACGCGACGACCAGGTCCGCGCCGCGCGGCAGGCAGACCGGCACGACCCGCTCCGCCCCGACGCCGCGGGCCTGCAGCGCGGCCGCCAGCCGGTCGCTGCGCCGGTCCAGTTCGCGGTAACTCAGCGTGGTGTCGTCGGCGATCACCGCGACCGCCTCCGGGTCGTGCGCGGCCCGCGCCCGGAACAGCCCGTGCACGGTGCCCGCGAAGCCGGCGGGCGGCCGGGCGGCGGTGGCCTCATGGCCTCCCGGCCGCCCTGAGGCCGCGAACCCGAGGTCGTCCGGCCGCCATTCCCGCTCGACGTGCGCACGGCACTCGGCCCGACCGGCCGGCCCGAAGACGCGCCGCCAGCCGCCCGGAACCGTCAAGTCGCCGGGCCAGATCGCATACTGACCGTTGTCATTACGGACCACGGCGTGACGGCCGGGGCCCGCTTCCTTCGGTGCGCCCTGTGCGCTGTCGACTGCGTCGTCCACCGGCTTGACCTCGTGGTGTGGCGGCAGAATGCTGGGAGGTGCGACATTTCCGACTATACGCACTCACGGCACATTGGGAACGTCCGGTGGCGATCCGCCGGAAGTCCCGGCACCGGACGGGACCGGGCGCCCCAGGACCGGACGCCCGGCGACCGGGCGTCCGGCGACACGCGCGCCCCCGTCACGCGCTCCCGCCCGAGCGGCGGGGTGAAGTCGCGGAGGAGGTAGCCTCGTTGACACGCCGGCGACAACGCCTGATGGTCGGTTACCTGCTGTGGATGGTGGCCTTCGTCTCGGCCTACTACTCCGACCCCTCGCAGCGGATCGTCTGGTGGACGGGCATCGGGCTGGGCGGCGTGGCCGCCATCGTCATCGGTGTCCGCCTCAACCGCCCGTCCCACGCGCTGCCCTGGTACCTGCTGGCGCTCGCGAACCTCAGCTTCACCGCGGGCGAGGTCGTCCAGGCCGTCCAGTTGCAGATCCTGCACCTGAACAACCCGTTCCCGTCGGTGGCCGACGGCTTCTACCTCGCCGAGTTCGTGCTGTACGCGGCCGGCGTGCTGGGCTTCATCCGCTGGCGGACGGCCCATCAGGACCGCGCGGGCCTGCTGGACGCCCTGATCCTCACCATGGGCCTCGCCCTGCTCTCCTGGATCTACCTGATCCTCCCGTACGCCCGGAACGCCGACCTCGACTGGTTCCCGAAGGCCGTCTCCATCGCCTACCCGCTCGGCGACGTCGTCGTGCTAGCCCTGCTGCTGCGCCTGCTGACCCCGCGCGGCGGCAACAGCCGCTCCCTGCAACTGCTCACCGTCGGCACGCTCGGCATCCTGACCTCGGACGTCCTGTACGGGCTGATCCAGTTGCACGGCACCTGGCGCATCGGCGGGCCGGTCGAACTCGGCTGGGCCGCCTTCTACACCGCGTGGGGCGCCGCCGCGCTGCACCCGTCCATGGTCGAGCTGACCCGGCCGGTGCCCACCCAGCAGCCCGACCTCGGGCGCGGCCGGCTCGCGCTGCTCACGCTCGCCTCGCTGATCGCCCCGGCGATCCTGATCATCGAGTCGCTGAACGGCAACACCAGCAACGCGGGCGTGATCGGCGCCTTCTCCGCCCTGCTCTACCTCCTGGTCCTGGCCCGCCTCGCGGTCGTCGTGGTGGCCCGCCGGCAGGCCGTCGGCCGCGAGCGCGCACTGCGCGTGGCCGGGGCCTCGCTCACCGCCGCCGTCACCGTCGAGGAGGTCGCCGACGCCGTCCAGGCCGCCGCCTCCACCCTGATGCCCGCCGAGGCCGGGCACGTCGCGCTGCTCGCCGTCACCGAGGGCGGCGTCCTGCACGTCCGGCACGCCGAGCGCGGCGCGGCCCGGCACACCGCCGCGGAGCACCCCGGGGGCCCGGACGAGGTGCTGGCGCTCGCCGCCTACCGCGAGACCCGCCTCCTGCCGGTCGAGGACATCGGCAGCGGCCTCGCCACCCGCCCCGACGGCATGCCCTCCGCGCTCCTGTGCCCGCTCACCCTCGCCGAACGCCCCTCCGGCGACCCGCTGATCGGCGCGCTCATCGTCACCGGCACCGAGCAGGAGCTCACCAGCCTGTGGGGCTCGCTGGAGATCCTCGCCGCCCAGGCGGCCCTGGCCGTCGAGCGCGTCATGCTGAGCCGGGAGATCATCCGCCGCAACAGCGAGCTGTACTTCCGCACCCTCGTGCAGAACGCGAGCGACGTCATCCTGATCCTCGACGCCGACGACGGCATCCGCTACGCCTCGTCCTCGGCCGAGCGCGTCCTCGGCTACCCGGACCTGGAGGGCACCCAGTTCACCGAGCTCGTGCCGCCGGAGGACAGCCGGGCCGTCGGCAAGGCGCTGGCCCGCATGCGCGGGCCCGCCGACCGGTCGGGGGCACCGGAGCACGCCGGCGACCGGCCCCGCGAAGCCCACCGCGAGCAGCAGCGCGACCACCACTGGCGGCTGCTGCGCACCGACCGCACCCCCATCGAGGCCGAGGTCCGCCACACCGACCTCCGCAGCGACCCGACCGTCGGCGGTCTGGTGCTCACCCTGCGTGACGTCACCGACCAGCGCCGCATGGAGCGCGAGCTCACCCACCGCGCCTTCCACGACTCGCTCACCGGCCTCGCCAACCGCGTCCTGTTCCTGGACCGGGTCGGCCACGCGCTGTCGCGCGGCGAGCGCAGCGGCGCCGTCACCGGGGTCCTGTTCATCGACCTCGACGACTTCAAGGTGGTCAACGACACCCAGGGCCACGCGGTGGGCGACGAACTGCTGGTCGCCGTCTCGCTGCGGGTCTCCACGGCGCTGCGCTCCTCCGACACCGCGGCGCGCCTCGGCGGCGACGAGTTCGCGGTGCTGGTGGAGGACGTGCTGCGCCCGGACGACGTCGACGCGATCGCCGAGGGCGTGCTGTCGGTGTTCGCCGAGCCGTTCAAACTGAGCGCGGGCTCGGTGCGGGTGACGGCGAGCATCGGCGTGGCGACGACCGAGGACAGCGTGGACGCCGCCGAGCTGCTCACCCACGCCGACCTCGCGCTCTACTCGGCGAAGGCGGCCGGGCGCCGCCAGTCCTGCCACTACCAGCCGGCCTTCCAGGCCGGGCTGGTGGAGCGGCACGAGCTGAACGAGAACCTGGACACCGCGATCGCCGAGTCCGCGTTCAAGCTGTACTACCAGCCGATCGTCGACCTGCGCACCGGCGACCTGGTCTCCTTCGAGGCCCTGGTCCGCTGGCCGCACGACCGGCGCGGCATGGTGCTGCCCGACGAGTTCATCGCCCTCGCGGAGGAGAGCGGCCAGATCGTTCCGCTCGGCGCGTGGGTCCTCGAACGCGCCGCCCAGGAGGCCGCCGCGTGGCACGCGGTGAGCTCCGCCGCCCGCGCCGCCACCGGGCGGCCGCCGCTGCGCGTCAACGTCAACGTCTCCGCCCGGCAATTCCGCGACGCGGGCTTCGTCGACGTCGTGCGGCACGCGGTCGCGACCTCCGGGATCGACCCGCGCACGCTCGTCCTGGAGCTCACCGAGTCGGTGCTGATGCGCCGCGACGAGCGCGTCCACGACGACATGACCACCCTCTCCGGTCTCGGCGTCGGCATCGCCATCGACGACTTCGGGACGGGCTACTCCTCGCTGTCCTACCTGCGCGAGTTCCCCATCTCGATCCTGAAGATCGACAAGTCGTTCATCGACGGCCTCGGCTCCTCGCAGCAGCAGTACGCCCTCGTCGAGGGCATCGCCCGGATCGCCGACACGCTCGGCGTCCAGGTGATCGCCGAGGGCATCGAGCACCCCGAACAGCGCGACCTGCTCGCCGCCATGGGCTGCCCGCTCGGCCAGGGCTACCTCTTCGCCCACCCGCTCACCTCCGAGCAGGCGCGAGCGCTCGTGCGCACGACGACGAACGAGCCTGCGCAGCCGGGAGCCCGCTAGGACACTCCCGAGCGCCACGGCACTAGGCGGTGAACGCGGTGCGCAGCGCTGCGGCGAGGGCGGTCAGGAGCGGCAGGGTCGGCGCGGCGTGGCCGGCCTCGATCGCACGGATCTGACGCGCCGTCAACTTCGTTTGCTCCGCCAGGTCTTCGACGGAGATCCCGAGGGCGGTGCGGCGCTCGCGGACCGCGTGGGCGAGGTCTGCGGCCGGGTCGCCGGCCGGGTGGGCGGGGAAGTCCTCGATCGGGCGTCTCGGCTTGCTCACGGCGTCTCCTCGTCGGCACGCGTCGTCGGCACGCGCACGCGCGGCGGTTTGGCGCACAGCGTGGCACACCCCCGGGTCCGGGCGTTCGAAGCGGCGGTCAAGAATTCTTGACCACCGCTTGGGAGTTCGGGCACTTGACGGCCCGGCCGCTTCCGCCGAGCGGATCACGGGCGGCCCCGGAACCGCGCGACGCCACCCGGCCGCCGACGCGCCCCCGGGCGCCGTACCCGTCGCCGCCAGTGCGCCCTTACTGTGGCAGAACGGGCTGCGTGCGCTCAGGAGGCCACTGTGGACGGGGAGTTGCTCTGCGGGGAGACGTACGCCGACGGCTGCGGGCGGGCGCTCGCCGCGCCCGCCTGGTGCCATGAGGGCGAACGCCCGGCCCTGCGGGACGGCCTGCCCGACGAGGTGCTGCGCACCCTGGCGGCGAGCACCTCGTCGGCCGTCCGCCTCGCCGTCGCCCGGTACGCGACCGCACCGGCCGACGTCGTCGACCGGCTCGCCACCGACCGCCACGAGGCCGTCCGCGTCCACGCGGTGACCCGCACCCGCTCCGAACGCGCCCTGTACCAGGCCGCCCTGCGCGGCAGCCGGCCGGTGCGCAACGCCGCCGCAGGCAACCCGCACACCCCCGCCGCCGCGCTCCAGCGCCTCGGCGGCGACCCGGACGTGGAGGTGCGGATCTCGGTCGTCACCAACCCGGCCGCCCCGCCCGCACTCGTCGACGCGGCCGTCCGCGACCCCCACCGGTACGTCCGCTGGTGGGCCCTCGCCCACACCACGGACGCCGCCCTCCTCCGCACCGCCGCGGCCTCCGCCTACCGGCGCGAACGCGAGTGGGGCGCCGGCAACCCGCACTGCCCGCCCGATGTCCTGGCCAGGCTCGCCCGCGACCGCAGCCCGCGCGTCCGCGCCCGGGTCGCCGCCAACCCGGCCTGCCCCGCCCACCTGCGCCTCCAACTGGCCGAGGACGCCGACCGGTAGAGGTCCGCTCCCGGCCGATCCGAAAGACACGCCCCGGTGCCGTGGCCGGATAGGCTCAGCCCATGCTGCTCCGGCACCTCATCGGCTGGCCGATCTTCCTCGTCGGCCTGGGCCTCCTCGCCCACTCCCGCAACGTCCCCCGCGCGAAGACGGCCGCCGGCGGCAGCGACTGGCGCTGGGCCCTGCCCGGGTTCGTCGTCGCCATGGCCGGAATGGTCGTCATCGGCTGAGCGCCGCCGGCTCAGACCGCCGCGGGCTGGGTGCCGGACGTGCCGCCGGACCGGGTGGTCGTGGGCAGGGTCGGGGGCGCGGTGCTGCCGGCCGTGGAACCGAGGGTGCGTTCGGCCTTGGCCACGGCGGTGCGGTACTGGAAAGACGCCTCCTGGGAGCCCGCGTCCTGGCGCTGGAAGAAACCGAAGACCATCGCGACCGTGCCGAAGCGCTCGATGCCGATGTAGGCGTTGAGCTGGACGCCGGCCAGGGTGCCGTCGAGGCGGACGGCGGGGGCGTCGGGGCGGTCGCCGAGGGTCACGGGGGCGACGGTGAAGCTCACCGAGTCCTCGGTGCCCGCGTTGAAGGTGATCTGGTGGCAGGTGCGGAACGCGTCGGTGGCGGTGTTGAAGTCGGTGGTGAGCTTGCCCGCGTCCTCGGCGGTGAGGTTCTCGGTCACCATCGGGTTGCCGTCCTCGCCGTCGAGTTCGGCCTCGACGTGCGGGCTCCCGGGCGTCGGGGTGGCGTCCGCGTGCATGTTGATGAGCGCGCTGAGGGCGTCGCAGCCGCTGGCCGGGGAGGGGTTCTCGCCGGGGGCGGGGCTGCTGGTGGTGGGGACCTCGGTGTAGCCGGGGCCGACGTCGTCGACGGTGAGCAGCGCCGCCTTGAGCTGGTCGGCCGTGGGGAGGTCCTGCGCCGGCGCCGCGGCGGCCACGTGGGCCGGGCCTAAGACGACCGCCGCGACGAGCGCTGCGGCGGTGAGGGCGTGGAGCGGCCTGGAGTGAGACATGCGGGCCCCCGGTCGAGAGTTCGGGCAGGGACAGGCCACCAGTGTCCCACCGGGGTCGGCGGGGAGCGCGCGGGGACGGAAAGCCGCAGGTCAGTCGGCCGGCAGCGCGTCCAGGGTCGCGGTGAGCCACTCCACCCAGAACGTCTCCAGACCGATGCCGGCCCGCAGCACGGCGTGCTGGAGCCGGTTCTCGTCGTCGGCGCGTTCGGCCGGGAAGTCGTGCTGCTCGATCCGCAGGTAGTCGGCCAACTGCGCCTGGTGAAGGGCGAGATGCCGCCGGAGCTCGGCGTCGAGACCGGCGGAGCCGACGACGGCCGCGGCGCGCAGCCGCAGCAGCAGCGGTTCGCGGACGGCCCGCGGGTCGGAGCCCTCGGCCGTCCAGCGTCCGAGCTCGGCGCGGCCGGCCGCCAGCACCTCGTACTCCTTCTTCTGGCCGCGGGCCGGGCCGGCCTGTGGGAGGGCCCGGATGTGTCCGGAGGCCTCCAGCCGGCCCAGCTCGCGGTAGATCTGCTGGTGGGTCGCGGGCCAGAAGAAACCGATCGACTTGTCGAAGCGCCTGGTCAGCTCCAGTCCCGAGGAGGGTCTCTCCAGCAGGGCGGTGAGGATGGCGTGGGGCAGCGACATGCGGTCGATCCTAGGGGCCGTTCGCGACTACAGCGCCGCCGCCAGCTCGGTGCCCTGCTTGATGGCCCGCTTGGCGTCGAGTTCGGCGGCCACGTCGGCGCCGCCGATCAGGTGCGGGGTGCGGCCGAGGGCGCGCAGCTCGGCGTCGAGGTCGCGGCGCGGTTCCTGGCCGGTGCAGAGCACGACGGTGTCGACGGGCAGGAGCTGGCGCTCGCCGTCGATGGTGACGTGCAGTCCGGCGTCGTCGATGAGGTCGTAGGTGACGCCGGCGACCATCGTGACGCCGCGGTGCTTGAGTTCGGTGCGGTGGATCCAGCCGGTGGTCTTGCCGAGTCCGGCGCCGACCTTGGTGGTCTTGCGCTGGAGCAGGTGCACCTGGCGCGGGGGCTTGGGCTGCTCGGGCCGGCGCAGGCCGCCGCGCTCCCGGTACTCCGCGTCGATGCCCCACTTGGCCTGGAAGGCGGGCGGGTTGAGGCTGGCGGCGTCGCCCTGGTCGGTGAGGTACTCGGCGACGTCGAAGCCGATGCCGCCGGCGCCGAGGATCGCGACGCGCTCGCCGACGTGGGCGCCGTCGCGCAGGACGTCGAGGTAGCCGACCACGCTGGGGTGGTCGACGCCGGGGAGGTCGGCGGGGGTGCGGGGGGTGACGCCGGTGGCGAGGACGATCTCGTCGAAGCCCTCGGCGGTGAGCTGTTCGGCGGTGACGACGGCGCCGAGGCGCTGGGTGACGCCCAGCTCGGCCAGCCGGGTGCGGTAGTAGCGCAGCGTCTCGTCGAACTCCTCCTTGCCGGGGATGCGGCGGGCGATGTTCAGCTGCCCGCCGATCGCGTCGGCCGCGTCGAACAGCGTGACGTCGTGGCCGCGTTCGGCGGCGGAGACGGTGAACGCGAGCCCGGCCGGGCCGGCCCCGACGACGCCGATGCGCTTGCGGAGCTTGGTCGGCGAGAGCACGAGCTCGGTCTCGTGGCAGGCGCGCGGGTTGACCAGGCAGGAGGTGATCTGGAGGTTGAAGGTGTGGTCGAGGCAGGCCTGGTTGCAGCCGATGCAGGTGTTGATGGAGTCGGCGCGGTCGTCGGCGGCCTTGGCGACGAAGTCGGCGTCGGCAAGCAGCGGGCGGGCCATCGACACCAGGTCGGCGTAGCCGTCGGCGAGCAGTTGCTCGCCGATCTCCGGGGTGTTGATGCGGTTGGTGGTGACGAGCGGGATGCCGACCGAGCCCATCACCTTCTTGGTGACCCACGCGAAGCCGCCGCGCGGCACCGAGGTGGCGATGGTGGGGATGCGGGCCTCGTGCCAGCCGATGCCGGTGTTGATGATGCTCGCGCCGGCCGCCTCGACGGCCTGGGCGAGCTGCACGACCTCGGCGAGGGTGGAGCCGCCGGGCACGAGGTCGAGCATGGAGAGGCGGTAGACGATGATGAAGTCCTCGCCGACCCGCTCGCGGACCCGGCGGACGATCTCGACCGGGAAGCGCATCCGCCGCTCGTACGGCCCGCCCCACTCGTCCTCGCGCCGGTTGGTGGCCGCGACGACGAACTCGTTGATCAGGTAGCCCTCGGAGCCCATGATCTCGACGCCGTCGTAGCCGGCGCGGCGGGCGAGCTCGGCGCAGCGCACGAAGTCCTCGACGGTCTGCTCGACCTGCTCGGCGGTGAGCGCGTTCGGGACGAACGGGCTGATCGGCGCCTGGAGCGCGCTGGGGGCGACGAGGTCGCGGTGGTAGGCGTAGCGGCCGAAGTGGAGGATCTGCATCGCGATCCTGCCGCCGGCCGCGTGCACGGCGTCGGTGACGACGCGGTGCTTGTCCGCTTCCTCCTCGGTGGTGAGCATCGCGCCGCCCTCCCAGGGGCGCCCGGCCTCGTTGGGGGCGATGCCGCCGGTGACGATCAGGCCGACGCCGCCGCGGGCGCGCTCGGCGTAGAAGGCGGCCATGCGGTCGAAGCCGTCGGGGGCCTCCTCCAGGCCGACGTGCATCGAGCCCATCACCACGCGGTTGGGCAGGGTGGTGAAGCCGAGGTCGAGCGGGCTGAGCAGGTGGGGGTAGGGGCTGCCGGGCGTGGCGCTCATCGACGTCTCCTGGAGGGCGGGGGTGCTCTGGTTACCGCAGGGTAGGGGACGCCCGGAGCCATGTGCAACTAGTTGCATAATGGCGCGGCGGTATCGTCCTGGCACGGGCAACGCCAGAGCAGTCGAATCATTCGAAGCAGTCGGGCAATCGGATGCACAGGAGGGGACGGACATGAGGGGTGGCTCGATCGCCGTGGTCGGCGGCAGCATCGCCGGAAGCGCCTTCGCCCGGGCGGCGGCCCGGCAGGGGGCCGAGCAGGTCGTGGTCCTGGAGCGCAGTCCGGGCCTGCTGGAGGACCGCGGCGTCGGCCTCTGCATGCAGGACGCCCGCTTCACCGAGCTCGTCGACGCCGGGCACGTCCCGGCGGACGTCCGCCGCCACCGCCTCGCCCTGCGCCGCTGGGTCACCCGCGACGACACGCCGGGCGGCGACGCGCGCGGACGGCGGCTGTGGACCCAGCCGTTCGAGTTCCACTCGTTCCACTGGGGCGTGCTCTGGCAGTCCCTGCGCGCACGGACGCTCGCCAACGTCGAGTTCCGCCTCGGCACGACGGTGACGGAGGTCGGCAACGGCGACGGCGTCGGCGCCTGGGTGGCCGACGGCCACGGGGGCCGCGAGCCGTACGACCTGGTGATCGGCGCGGACGGCTACCGCTCGGCGGTCCGCGAGGCCGTCTGCCCGCAGGTGGGACCCGAGTACGCCGGGTACGTGTGCTGGCGCGGCAGTTACGACGCCACGCTGCTGGAACAGCTGCCCGGCGGGGCGCGGGCCTGGCCGGAGGAGGAGTGCGCGACGGTCTGCTACCCGGGCGGCCAGGTCGTGCTCTACCGCATCCCGGGCATCGAACCCGGCACCACGCAGGTGAACTGGGTCTTCTACGCACCCACCCCAGACTGGCTGCGCCTGAGCGGCCCGACCAGCATCCCGGCGGGCGCGCTGGACGCCGGGCGCGCGGACGAACTCGCCGAGCTCGCCGAACGGCGGCTGCCGCCGTACTGGGCTGCCGTGGTCACCCTGACCCCGCCGGAGCGCACCTTCCTCCAGCCGATCTACGACCTCGCGACCCCGCGGCGCACGGCCGGGCGCCTGCTGCTCGCCGGCGACGCCGCCACGGTCGTGCGTCCGCACAACACCAGTGGCGCGGTGAAGGCCCTCCAGGACGCGCACGCCTTCGAGGAGGCGGTGCGCGGCGCCGACGGTTCGTGGACCGCCGCACTGTCCGTCTACGAGCGCGAACGGGGCACGGCGGGGCTGGAGTTGGTGGACCTGGGCCGCCGGCTCGGCGCGGCGCAGGTCGTCGACGCGCCGGACTGGTCGGCCATGGACGAACCCGCGATGGCCGACTGGTGGCACCGACAGGTCACCGGCAGCGGGGGTTTCGGCGGCAGCCCCCTCGGCTCACGGCCGGGGACCTGAACGAACGCGGACGAGCGGGCCGCACGCATGTCGCGCGGCCCGCTCGGCACACCGCCCGGGCCCGTGAAGACGGGCCGGACGGTCAGACGTTGACGCCGTAGTCGCTCGCGATGCCGCGCAGGCCGGAGGCGTAGCCCTGGCCTATCGCGCGGAACTTCCACTCGCCGCCGTTGCGGTACAGCTCGCCGAAGACCATCGCGGTCTCGGTGGAGGCGTCCTCGCTCAGGTCGTAGCGGGCGATCTCCTGCCCGTTGGCCTGGTTGACGACGCGGATGAACGCGTTGCGGACCTGCCCGAAGTTCTGCATGCGGGCGTCGGCGTCGTAGATCGACACCGGGAAGACCACCTTCGCCACGTCGGCGGGCACCCGGGCCAGGTCGACCTTGATCTGCTCGTCGTCACCGTCGCCGCCACCGGTCAGGTTGTCGCCGCTGTGCTCGACCGAACCCTCCGGGCTGCGCAGGTTGTTGAAGAACACGAAGTGCTGGTCCGACACGACCTTGCCGAGGGCGTTGCAGAGCAGCGCGCTGGCGTCCAGGTCGTAGTCCGCACCGGTGGTGGTCCGGACGTCCCAGCCGAGCCCGATGATCACGGCGCTCAGACCGGGCGCCTCCTTGCTCAGCGAGACGTTGCCGCCCTTGGCCAGCGAAACTCCCACGATTCCCTCCTCGGATCTCTCCCTGCCGAGGAATCTACAACACTGTAGAGATCACGAGAATCCACCTGCGGTCGCTGCCGACCCCCGGCTTTTCTCAGGGACGCGCGCGGGAACCGGCCGCGGCCCGCGCGACTCCGCGACCACCGGGTTTCCCGCGGCCGGCCCGGTTTCCACGCGGACGGGCCCGGCTTCCGCACGGACGGGCCCGGCCGGGGCGGCCGACCTACACTGGCCGTGCGGGCGGGGCGCCCCGCCCCGCGACCGCGCGGGAGGTTCCCATGCGCCAGCGGCACAGCTTCCACCTCGACCAGGCCGGCCACTCGGTCACCGTCAACGTCCGCTCCGGCTGGATCACCGAGACCGAACTGCTGGTGGACGGCAAGGAGTGCGCGTTCCACCGCGTGCACGGACACGGCTCCTACCCGCTGACGCTGGCCGGACAGCTCGCCGAGGAACCGCCGGTACCGCTCGCCGTGCGGCTGGACCGCACGGGGGTCGCGGAGCATCCGCTCACGTGCGTGCTGGAGCTGGCCGGGGCCGCGCGAGCGATGCCGGAGCGGGTCGGACGCTGAGCCGCGCGCCCGGCTTGCCCGGGATACTACGGAACCGTAATATCCGAAAACGTGACGTCCGATCCCGAACCCCCCGAGGCCGCCGAGCCCGGCGCCCTCGACACTCCTGACACCCACGACACTCCGGACACCCACGGCGCTCCCGGCGCCTCCGCACTGCTCGCGCTCCAGCGGGCCACCCACGCCACGCTCCAGCTGCTGGCCGCCGAACTGGCCGTCCTCGGCCTCACCGCCTCCGAGATCAACGCGCTCGCCAACCTCTCCGACGGGCGGGCCCGGACGGCCTCCGAGCTGGGCGCCGCCGTCGGCACCCGGCCGACCACCCTGACCGGGGTGCTCGACCGCCTGGAGCAGCGCGGCCACATCACCCGCGGCGCCCGCGCCGGCGACCGCCGCTCGGTCCTGGTCGAGCTCACCGCCTCCGGCCGGCAGGCCGCCGACACCGTCCGGCGGACCGTGACCGGCCTGGAGCACCGCGCGCTCCGCGACCTCACCCCCGCGCAGGTGGACGGCTTCCACGCCGTGCTCCTGGCCCTGACGAAGGCTTCCGCATGACCCCGCACGACACCCCGCACACTCCCGCCGCACCCGCGTCCATACCGGCGTCCATACCGGCGTCCACACTGGCGGCGGCGCCCGAACCCGCCGCCGCACCGGCCGAGTTCACCGCCCTGATGCAGGAGGTGACGGCCGGCGCCGAGCGCTTCGACCACCGCCGGCACGTCCACCTCACCTGGCTCGCCGTCCGGCGGCACGGCCGCGCCGCCGCGCTCACCCTGGTCGCCGACGGCATCCGGGCCACCGCCACCCGGGCCGGGGCGCCGCAGAAGTTCCACGTGACGATGACCCGGGCCTGGGTCGAGCTGGTCGCTCGACACGCCACCGACGACGAGGACTTCACCGCCTTCGCCGACCGCCACCCCGACCTGTTCGACAAGGGGCTGCTCGCCCGCCACTACCGGCCCGGGACGCTCGCCGACGACCGCGCCCGGACCGAGTGGATCGAGCCCGACCTCAAGCCCTTCGACCGCCAGCCCTCCTGACGCTCCGTCAGCTTTCCTGACACTCAGTCAGGATCTCCTCGACGGCCTTCGCCGCCCGCTCCGCGTCCTCCGCCACCAGGCCGATCCTGGTCCGGCGGTGGAGCACGTCCGCCACGTCCAGCGCGCCCTCGTGGGTCACGGCGTAGGCGATCTCCGCGCGCGTCACGTCGATCCCCTCGGCGACCGGCGTGAGCTCGCCGGCCTCCAGCACCTCCGCCGCAGCGCCGCCGTGGCGGGCGAGCAGCGAGGCGGGCACACCGCGCTCCGGGAGCGGGCGGCTGTCGCGGTGCCCGGGGGCGCCGACCAGCGGCAGCCGGGCCGTCCAGCACGCCCGCGCCGGGAGGCCGCGCAGGCGGACGGCGGCGTCCACCGCGTCCTCGGCCATCCGCCGGTAGGTGGTGAGCTTGCCGCCGACCACCGTGACCATCCCCGACGGGGACTCCAGCACCGCGTGCTCGCGGGAGATGTCGGCCGTGCTCCCGCCCCCGGTGTCGATCAGCGGGCGCAGCCCGGCGTAGGCGCCGCGGACGTCCGCCCTGGTCAGCGCGGTACTCAGGGCCGCGTTGACGGTGTCGAGGAGGAAGCCGATCTCGCCGTCCGTCGGCACCGGCTCGTCCGGGACCGGGCCCGGCGCGTCCTCGTCGGTGAGGCCGATCGCGACCCGCCCGAGCTGCTGCGGCAGTGCGAAGACGAAGCGGCTGGTCGAGCCGGGCACCGGCACGGTGAGCGCGGCCGTCGGGTGGCCGAGCGCGGCGGCGTCGACCAGGACGTGGGTGCCGCGGCTGGGGCGCAGCCGGATCGACGGGTCCACCTCGCCCGCCCACACGCCAGTGGCGTTGATCACGGCGCCGGCGCGGATCGTCAGTTCGTGGCCGCCGACCGTGTCGACCAGCCGGGCCGAGCCGCCGGTGACGTCCTCGGCGCGGACCCGGGTCAGCACCGTCGCGCCGTACTGTGCGGCCGTCCTGGCCAGCGCGAGCACCAGCCGTGCGTCGTCCACGAGTTGGCCGTCGTGCGCGACGAGTGCGCCGCGCAGCCCGGCCGTCCGGACGCCCGGCACCAGGCGGCGGGTCCGCTCGGCGTCGATCCGGCGCATCCGGGGCAGCAGCGCGCCCGGCGTGCCGGCGCTCAGCCGCAGCGCGTCGCCGGCGTGGAAGCCGGCGCGGATCAGCGCGCCCTGCCCGGGGCGCAGCAGGTCCGGGAGCAGCGGCACGAGCTGGGGCAGTGCCCGGATGAGGTGCGGCGCGGTGCGGGTCATCAGCACCCCGCGCTCGACGGCGCTCTCGCGGGCCACGCCGATCCGCCCGGAGGCGAGGTAGCGCAGGCCGCCGTGCACCAGCTTGGAGCTCCAGCGGCTGGTGCCGAACGCGAGGTCGCGGGACTCGACGAGGACCGTGCGCAGGCCGCGCGCGGCGGCGTCCAGGGCCACGCCGGCGCCGGTGACGCCGCCGCCGATCACCAGCAGGTCGACCTGCGGCCGGTCGGCGAGCGCGTCCAGCTCCACCGCCCGCCTGATGCCGTTGAGCCGGCTCGACCCCGCGAAGGGGCCCGCGGCCGGCGTGGAGGGAGTGGAGGGAGGCGTCATGGCGCGAGGTATCCGTTCAACGCTCGGGCCAGTTCGCGCCGCCAGGCCGCCTCGGGGAGCAGGGAGGCGACCATGCGGTGCGACTGGACGGTGGACTGGGCGATCAGGAGCACCATGGCGGCCAGTTCGAGCGGCTCGCCGGCCCGGATCGAGCCGTGCGCCTGGCCCTGCTCGATGCCGGTGCGCAGCGCCTCCAGGAGGCCGCGCTGGCTGGCGCCGAGCCGTTCGACGACGTACTCCAGGAGCAGGTCGGAGTCGTCCGAGTGCAGCAGGGCCCCGAGCACCGGGTGGTCGCGCAGGCGGACGGCGACCTCGACGACGCGGTCGACGAAGGTCTCGCGGTCGTGCACGTCCAGCACGTCGCCCTCCTGGGTGGCCACCAGGATCTCCCGGGTGAGCAGCGCGCCGATCACCGCCTTCACGTCCGGCCAGCGCCGGTAGACGGTCGGCCGGCTGACCCCGGCGCGGCGGGCGATCTCGGCCAGCTGCGTCCGGCGCACGCCGAGGTGGACGATCAGCTCGGCGGCGGCGTCGAGGATCGCGTCGTCGGTGCTGCGCGACTGCGGGGCGTCCTGGGAGGCCGGGGAGCCGGCGTTACTACTTGACATGATGTGTGAAACTGTAACGCATGGCACCTGAGACGCAAGCGGGCCCGGCCGACGCCGCGCTGCCGCTCCCCCCGATGAAGTGGGACGCCTGGGGCGACCCGGCCCTCGCCAAGGAGCTGTCCGCGGACATCAAGGGACTGCTCGCGGCCGCCCTCGGCGTCACCGGCGACGCCGAGCCCGGCCCCACCGCCGACGAGGTCCGCCTGCGCCCCTCCCGGCTCACCGACGCCGACCTCAAGGCGCTCGCCGCCGCCGTCGGCGAGGCGCACGTGAGCGCCGCCGACGCCGACCGCCTCCCCCGCGCCGGTGGCAAGTCCACCCCCGACCTGCTGCGCCGCCGCAGCCGCGAGCCGCAGGACGCGCCCGACGCCGTCGTGCTGCCCGGCAGCGAGGACGAGATCGCCGCCCTGCTCGCGCTGTGCGCCGAACGCCGCATCGCCGTCGTGCCGTTCGGCGGCGGCACCAGCGTGGTCGGCGGCCTCGACCCCGAGCGCGGCGGGCTGAACGCCGTCGTCTCGCTCGACCTGCGCCGCTTCGACCAGCTGCTCGACCTCGACGAGACCTCGGGCGAGGCCCTCCTCGGCGCCGGCCTCACCGGCCCGGCCGCGGAAGCGCTGCTCGCCGAGCGCGGCCACGAACTCGGCCACTACCCGCAGAGCTTCCGCTTCGCGACCATCGGCGGCTTCGCGGCCACCCGCTCCTCCGGCCAGGACTCGGCCGGCCACGGGCGCTTCGACGACATGGTGCGCGGGCTGCGCGTCGTCACCCCGGTCGGCGTGCTGGACCTCGGCCGCGCCCCGGCCTCCGCCGCCGGCCCCGACCTGCGCGAGCTCTTCCTCGGCTCGGAGGGCGCCCTCGGCATCATCACCGCCGTCCGGGTCCGCGTGCACCCGCTGCCCGCCGTGAAGGCCTACGAGGCCTGGAGCTTCCCCGACTTCGCGACCGGCGCCGCCGCCCTGCGCGCCGTCGAGCAGCAGGGCACCGGACCGACCGTCATCCGGCTCTCCGACGAGGCCGAGACCATGGTCAACCTGGCCATGACCGAGCAGATCGGCGGCTCGCCCGCGGTCAGCGGCTGCCTCGCCGTCACCGTCTTCGAGGGCACCACGGAGCAGGTCGCCGCCCGGCACCGGCTCACCCACGAGGTGCTCCTCGCGGCCGGCGGCACCTCGCTCGGCGAGGCCCCCGCCCGCGCCTGGGAGCACGGCCGCTTCAACGCCCCCTACCTGCGGGACTCCCTGCTCGGCGCCGGCGCGCTCTGCGAGACCCTGGAGACGGCGACGAACTGGAGCCGCCTGCCGCGGCTGCGGAGCGCCGTCACCGAGGCGCTCACCACCGCGCTGCCCGGCGCGCTCGTGCTCTGCCACATCTCGCACGTCTACCCGACCGGCGCCTCGCTCTACTTCACCGTCGTCGCCGCCCTCGGCGAGGACCCCCTCACCCGGTGGGGCGCCGCCAAGCACGCGGCCTGCGACGCGATCGTCGCGGCGGGCGGCACCATCACCCACCACCACGCCGTCGGCGCCGACCACCGGCCCTGGATGACCGAGGAGATCGGCGAGTTGGGCGTGCGGATCCTGCGCGCGGTCAAGGCCGAGCTCGACCCGGCGGGCGTCCTCAACCCGGGCAAGCTGATCCCGTGACGGCGCGCGCGCCGAGAACCGTCGCGCTGCTGGCCAACCCGGCGGCGGGCGCGGGACACGCCGCGCCCGCCGCCGAGCGGGCCGTCGCCCGGCTGCGGGCGCTCGGCGTCGAGGTCGAGCGCCACGCCGGGCGCGACGCCGAGGACGCCGCCCGCCTCGCCCGCGAGGCCGTCGCGGGCGGGGCCGACGCGCTCGCCGTGGTCGGCGGGGACGGCATGGTCAACCTCGCGCTCCAGGCCGTCGCCGGCACCGCCGTCCCGCTCGGGGTCGTCCCCGCGGGCACCGGCAACGACCACGCCCGCGAGTACGGCCTGCCGCGCGACGCCCCCGAGGCCGCCGCCGACGTCATCGCCGCCGGGCGGACCCGCACCGTCGACCTCGGCCGGATCACCGGCCCGGACGGGACGGCCCACTGGTTCGGCTCCGTCCTCGCCACCGGCTTCGACTCCCTGGTCAGCGACCGCACCAACCGCCTGCGCTGGCCGCGCGGCCGGATGCGCTACAACCTCGCCATCCTCGCCGAGTTCGCCAACCTGCGCCCGCTGCCCTTCCGCATCACCCTCGCCGACGGCACCGTCATCGAGCGCGACCTCACCCTGGCCGCCGTCGGCAACACCCGCAGCTACGGCGGCGGCATGCTCATCTGCCCCGCCGCACTCCCCGACGACGGCCTGCTCGACGTCACCCTCGTCGCCGCGATGCCCCGGCTGCGGATCGCCCGCTTCTTCCCGACGGTCTTCAAGGGCACCCACGTGCACCACCCCGAGGTGGAGACCCACCGCACCCCGTCCCTGCGGATCGAGTCCCCCGGCATCACGTCCTACGCCGACGGCGAGTTCATCGCCCCGCTGCCGGTCGAGGTCACCGCCGTCCCGAACGCCCTGCGCCTGCTGGTTCCGTAACGCACCATTCGTCGCCCGCCCACCACTCGGTCCCGCCGACCGCGGCCGCCCAGTGGTCCATCACCCGCTCGACCACCGCGCCACCGGCCGACCGCGCCACCGTCACCGTCACCACGACGAACCGCCCATCGGCCGGGGCCTCGGCGTCGTCGCCCACCGGTCAGCCCACCAGTCGTTTGCGCCAGGTCAGCGGGCGTATCTCGATCGCACGGGCGGCGTCGCCGTTCCACACGGCCGGCAGGCCGGCGTCCGCGAGGGCGGCCACCACCTCGTGGCCGACGGCGGTGGTGGTGAGCCGGGAGCCGTCGAAGCCGCCGTAGAGGAGCGAGAGGCCGTGGCCGCGGGCGGCCGACTCCGTGCACTGGGTGTGGAAGTAGACGTAGCCCCGGGCGTCGGACGCGCCCTCGGCGCCGATCTCGGCCTCGCCGCAGGTGCGGCAGCAGGTGAAGTGCTCGCGGGCCGTGATGCCCTCGGCGTCCAGGGCGGCGAAGGCGCGGGCGAGGCGTTCCGGGTCCGTCTCGCCGACCCAGCCGGTCTGCTCGCCGACGCGCTCCAGCCACAGCCGGTCGGCCAGCTGCTCGGCCTGCTCGCGGGAGACCGGACGGCTGCCCGGGGAGAGCAGGTACTCCTCGGCCTCCTCGGCCAGCGCGGCGCGGGTGGTGTAGCCGCAGGCCAGGGTGAGGCGCAGCCGCTCCTCCAGGTCGCGGCGCTCGCCGGCCGGCAGGTCGAGCGGGGGCACGGGCTCGGGCGCCGGGCCCGTGCCGAGCGGCTTCCAGTCCAGCCCCTCGCCCCAGCCGGGCTCGCGGCGCGCCCAGCCGAGCATGGCGGCGACGACCGGCTCCGGCCGGTCGAGCGTGACCCCGTAGTGCCGGTCGGCGGAGCCATCCCGGTGCTCCAGGGAGTAGTCGCCGCCCTCGGCGTGCCAGACCTGGATGTAGACGTCGGGCAGGTCGGGCACCCGCTGGACGACGACGAAGTTGTCCCCGTCCGCGCCCAGCCGCCCGACCAGCGCGCCGAGGGCGTCCGCACCCGCCCCGACGTGCCGTGTCCCGTCGTTCTCCTGCACCGTGATCGCCAACATGGGGCCACCCTGGCACACGCCACCGACAACGCCGCTGACGGTCGGTCAGCGCGGGGCCTGCCCCCGGCCGGGCGCTCACACGCCCCGGGTCGCCTTGATGCGCCCCTCCCCGATCGCGGCCACCAGTTCCGCGTGGTCGAGCTTCGTGCGGTCCGCGTACAGCATCGCGAAGTCGGCGATCGCCTCCGCGAAGGTGTCGGCCGCGCCGAGGTAGCCCGCGATGGCGAGCCGGTCGCCGGTGCGGGCGTGGGCGCGGGCGAGGGTGCGGCCGCACAGGTCGGCGTAGGCGCGCAGGCCGGCCGGGGCCATGTCCGCGACGTCCGCCGTGCCCTTCATGTCGCGCAGCTGGCGGGCGTAGAAGTGCCGCCCGGCCGGGCCGGTGGTCCAGCCGAGGAAGATGTCGCTCGCCGCCTGCATGAGGTGCTGGCCGGTGACGACGCGCCGCCCGCCGTGGTGCGCGGCGACCTCGGCGTCCACCCGCGTCGCCGGCAGGTGGTCCTCCAGCACCGAGCGCCCGGCCTCCTTGAGCTGGAGGAACAGCGGGTCCCGCCCGTCCCGGCCCTCCAGCAGGACGACGTAGCAGCGGGTGCCGACGCTGCCCACGCCGACCACCTTCACCGCCGCGTCGACGAAGCGGAAGCGGTCGAGCAGGACCCGGCGGTCCTCGGCGAGGGTGGCCCGGTAGTCGCTGTACACCTTGCCGACGGAGCGCAGTTCGGTCTTCGACACCGGCTCGATCAGCGGCGGTGCGCTGACGATGCGCCGCCGTCCGTCCCGCTCCTCGGTGAGCTTGCCGAAGGCCTGCAGGCTGGTGCGGCGCCGGGCGGCGGCGAGGTCCGCCTCGACCCGCCGGCGCTGCTTGCCCCGGTGCACCAGCGGCAGCAGGTCGGCGCTGTCGATCCGGCTGTACCAGACGTCGAGCTCGCGCAGCCCGGCCAGCCGGCGCAGCGCGGCGGCGTAGCCCAGGGCGGCGCTCAGCGCGGCGCGGCGCACGCGCTCCTCGTCGTGCCCGTTGTCGCGGGCGGCGACGGCGACGCTGGCGGCGAGGCGCTTGACGTCCCACTCGAAGGGCCCCGGGTACGTCTCGTCGAAGTCGTTGACGTCGAAGAGCAGGGCGCGCTCCGGCGAGGCGTACAGGCCGAAGTTGACCAGGTGGGCGTCGCCGCAGAGCTGGACGGTCAGGCCGGTGTCGGGCCCGGCCGCGAGGTCGGCGGCCATCACGGCCGCCGCGCCGCGCAGGAACGTGAAGGGGGTGGCGGCCATGCGGCCGTAGCGGATCGGCAGCAGCCGCGCGACCCGGTCCTCGCCCTGCCGCTCCAGCACCGCGACCGGGTCGGGCCGGTCGGCGGCGGGGATCCAGCGGCCGTGGGCGGAGCGGGAGACCCGCTCGCGGGCGGCCCGGCCCTGGCGGCGGCGTTCGGCGGGCGTGGTCATGCGCGGCTCCTCGGTCGGCCTCGGCGGGTACCCCTCCGGGCGACGCTAGGCGACGGCCGCCGGAGGGCGCACCGCGCGCCCTCCGGCGCTGCGCCGAACGGATGATCCCCCGGTTCCGGCGGGGCCATGCCCGGTCCCCGTTCACCGGGGCGGTTTCCGGACGTCACCTCCCGGTCGCCGAGCGGTGACGGTTCTTGGGAGGTGAGTCCGGAGGGTGGGTCACTGCACGGCGAAGTCGGCCATCATCGCCATGTCCTCGTGCTCCAGGTTGTGGCAGTGCAGCATGTACGTCCCCGCGTAGTCGGTGAACCGCACGAGCACCTCCATCACCTCGGCCGGCCGCAGGTCGACGGTGTCCTTCCATCCGGCGTCGTACGGCCCCGGCTCCTTGCCGTTGCGCGACAGCACCTGGAAGTGGTTGAGGTGCACGTGGACGGGGTGGTGCAGGTCGGTGGAGAAGCGCCAGATCTCGGTGGCGCCGAGGGCCGGGGCCGCGACGGAGCGGCCCGGCTCGTACGGGTCCCCGTTGATCGTCCAGCCGTCGCCGCGGCTGCGCCGGAAGGTGAAGTCGCGGGTGGTCGCGGCGGCGGAGGCGTCGAGCTCCTCGATCGTGGACAGCCGCTCGGGCACCGTCGCGTCGTCGGAGACCTGCCGGGAGGAGACGTCGAAGCGCATGACCTCGGCGGTCCGGCCGCTGCCGAACCGGTTCAGCAGGCGCACGGCGGTGCCGGGCGGGTAGCGGGAGAAGTCGACGACGACGTCGAAGCGCTCGGCGGGGGCGATCTCCAGCGCGTCGTGGGCGACGGGCGCCGCCAGCAGGCCGCCGTCCGAGCCGATCTGGACGAGGGCGTCGCCGCCGGACGGCTGGGGGTCGAGTTCGAGGCGGTAGAGGCGGGCGTTGGAGGCGTTGAGGAACCGCAGCCGGTAGCGCGCCCGGTCGACGTCGAGGCGGGGCCAGGGCGCGCCGTTGACGAGGATGACGTCGCCGAGGACGCCGTTCGCGTAGTCGGCGGTGACCCCGGGCCGGTCGGCCCCCACCGCCGGGTACCGGAACGAGCCGTCCTCGGCGAAGGAGCGGTCGGCGAGCATGAGCGGCAGGTCGCGATCGCCGTGCGGTAGCGGCAGGGCGGCCTCCTCGTCGTCGTGGACGAGGTGGAAGCCGGCCAGACCGCGCCAGACGCCCGGGCCGGTGAAGCCCATCCGGTGGTCGTGGTACCAGAGGGTGGCGGCGCGCTGGTGGCCCGGATAGGTGTGGACGCGCTCGCCGGTGACGGACTTCCCGGCCGCGTGGTGCTCCATGCCGGGCATCCCGGCCATGGCGCCGGCTCCGGCGCTCCCGCTCGACCCGACGGGCAGCAGCAGGTCGACCGGGTAGCCGTCGCTGTCGGCAGGCGTGTGCCCGCCGTGGAGGTGGACGACGGACGGCACCGGCAGCTCGTTGCGGTGCTTGACCACCGCCGCCCGGCCGGAGCGGGTGACCACCGTCGGCCCCGGAAAGCTGCCGCCGTACGTCCAGGCCTCGGTCCTGACGCCCGGCAGGATCTCCAGCTTGGCGACCTGCTGGACGATCTCGTACCGGTCGCCCGTGTCGTCGCCGCCGACCGGCTTGAGCACCGGCGGCACCGGCAGCGGCACCTGGAACGCCGGCGGCAGTTCGAGCCCGCTGCTCAGCAGTCGGCCCGGGCGGCCCTCGGCCAGCAGCCGGGCCGCGGAGGGGGCCGCGACGGCGGCCAGCGCGCCCGCGCCGAGGACGGAGGCGCCGATGCCGAGGAAACGGCGGCGGTTCACTTGGCCACCTCCACGGGCCCGCCCGGCCTGGGCAGCCGCCCGCTGCCGTCCGGCCCCGGCTCGGCGACGGCGGCTCGGGCGGGCAGCGGCTCGCGCCAGGCGCCGACCAGCGCGAACAGGATGCCGCTGACCAGCAGGACGCCGAGCGTGACGTGCACGCCGAGGGCCCGGCCGTAGCCGGCGGTGATCTGGCCGATGACGGCCACCGTCAGGACGGCGGTGCTCCACAGCGGCCACAGCGGCCCGCGCCCCGGCCACCGGACCAGGACGGCCACCGCGAGCTGCAGCACGGCGACGGTGGCCAGCGTCATCGCGTTGCCCTCGTGGTCCTTGAGGGACTCGTAGGTGCCGTTGAGGAAACTCCCGGCCAGCATGACCTGGAGGACGGCCAGCAGGCCCAGCGTGGTCGAGGTGACGCGCAGGAGGATCAGCGGCCAGCGGGGCGCGGGGGCCGCGGGAGGACTGGTCATTCCGGGCTACTCTCTGCTCGGCGGGTGGGGCGGGGCGGGCGAGAGCGTAGCTGATCCGGCGTCACGATCACGGGCAATAACGGGGGTTGGGCATCCGAGTGATCCCTTTGCGCCCGTTCGGGCCGCCGGATGTCACCCGGTCGGGGGACGGGACGGCCACGGAGGCGCCCTCGCCCCCGGCTCACACCGGGTCGGCCGCCACCCCCTGGTAGGCGGCGCGGAGTTCGTCGAGGACGGGGTGGTCCGCGTCGAACCGCGTGCCGTCGATCGCCGCCACCGGGCGGACGCCGACGCCCGCGTTCACCGCGAACGCGGCCTTGAACCGGTCGACCTCGACGGCGTCCACCGGCCCGCGCCCCTGCGGCCCGCCGTACGCGCGGGCGAGCAGCGCGGCGGTGACGCCCGGCAGGCTCGGGCCCTGCGGCCAGACCACGCGGCCGCCGTCGTCGACGAAGCCGACGTTCCAGGTGGCGCCCTCGGTCACCCGGCCCGCCGGGTCCACCAGCAACGCGTCGTCGAACCCTGCGAGTTGGGCGCTGCGGCGGTGGCGGATCAGGCCGAACAGCCCGACGTGCTTCACCTCCGGCGCCTCCCGGACGTACGCGACCGTGCGCACCCGAAGCGGGCCGGGCGCGGCGGCCGGGGCCGGGCGGGTGGTGACCAGCAGGCTCGGCGCGGCCGGCCCGGACGGGCGCTCCAGGCCGAGCTCCGGGTCGTAGACGGTGACCCGGACGATCGCCTCCGCGCCGTCCGGCGGCAGCACCGCGCGGATCCTCTCGCGCACGACGGCCGGGTCCAGCTCGGCGCCGAACAGCGCCCGGCAGTCCCGGACCAGCCGCTCCAGGTGCAGCGCGAGGCCCCGGACCCGGCCGGACCCGACGCGCAGGGTGGTGAAGTGCCCGTAGTTCAGCAGCCCCAGCGCCGCCACCCGCGCCGCGTCGGCGGGGGCGCCGTCGATCTCGATCTCAGCCATGGTCCGAGTCTGGCAGGACCCGGGCGCGATTCCGCCTAGTGCCGTGGCCCCGGACCCCTGTCCCTGGACCCCCGGCTCTGCCCCCCGGCCCTGGACTCCCGACCCTAGGGACAGACCGGGCGGTACGGCGTGACGACCCGCCGGCCCGCCGCCGCGGCCAGCTGCTCGAAGTGCTCGATCTTGTACGCGAGCCCCTCCGGCTCGCCGGTGTCCGCCCAGCGCCACGCCTCCGCCCACCACTGCGGCCCGCGCACCAGCGGGCGGCCGGCGAGCGCCAGGTGCAGCGCGAGCGTCGAGCGCGCGTAGCCGTGCACCCAGCCGTCCGTGCCGCGGTAGGCGGCCGTCTCGTCCAGCCGCAGCCAGCGGCCCTCGCGCCCGGCGGCCAGCAGCGGCACCCAGCCCTGCGCGCCGTCCTCCACCAGCAGGAGCAGCCGCCCGTCCTCCTCCCGCACGCGGTAGGGCGGGAGTTGGGGCATCCGCGCGAGGGCGAGCGAGTGCTTCCAGCCGACCACCCACAGGCCCCGGCGCAGGTAGTAGCGGACGGCGTGCTGCCAGGTCCAGTGCGCCTCCAGCCGGTAGCCGGGCAGGCCCTCGGCGACCGCGGCCCCGTACACGTCCGCCAGCACCCCGGCGGCCAGGCCGCACCCGCGGGCCTCCGGCCGCAGGTAGAGCGAGGAGACGGCGAGCTGGCCGGGCCCCCGCGTCCAGTTGTCGACGGCGACCGTCCCGGCGACCGCGCCGCCCGGGCCCAGCACCCAGTACCGGCGCCGGTACAGCTCGCCGCCCGGCCACTCCCGGCCGCTCTCGCCCAGCCGCTCCCGCCACCGCCGCTCGGCGTCCGGCGCGAGGGCGTCCGGGTCCACCCGCTCCCCCAGCTCGCCCTCCACCAGGGACGCCAAGTCCCAGAGCGCGAAGCGCCGTTCGTCCCCCTCGGGCACCACCGTCAGCCGCGGCCCCGCCGCCAGCCGATCCTGCGCCCGTTCCACCGCTGCATCCCAGGACCTCACCACACGGCCACGATAGACCTGCGGCGGGCACGGATCGTAATTCAGTCGACACCGAACGTCAGATCGGATACGAATTCAGCCGTCCGCTTCGTACCGGGGAAGGGGGTTCCCGATGTCTTCCGTCCGCCAGTCAGCCGTCCGCCAGTCAGCCGTGCGTCCGTCAGCCGTCCGTCCGTCAGCCGTGCGCCGCCTCGGCGCCCGCCTTCTCCGGGGCCTCCGTTCGGCTCTCCGCCGGTGCTTTCGCCCGCGCGGGCCGGGTCAGCACGACGGCGGCGATCACGGCCGCGCTGCCCACGAGGGCGTTCCAGCCGACGGGCTCGGCGAGGAGGGCCGCGCCCAGCGCCATCGACCAGACCGGCGTCACGTAGGTGACGGCCGAGGCCACCGCGGTGCCCGCCGCCCGGACGAGGCCCAGGTTGAGCACGTACGCGAAGCCGGTGCCGGCCGCGCCCAGCACGAGCAGCGCGGCCGCGGCGCCCGCGCCGGGCCAGTGCGGCGGGCCCGCGCCGAGCGGCGCCACGACGGCCAGCTCGGCCGCGGCGCAGGTGATCTGAGCGGCCGACAGCGCCGTGACGCTGTGCGGCCGGCCGCTCAGGAAGCGTCGCAGGTAGGCGAAGCCCGCGCCGTAGCAGCACGCCGAGCCCAGGCAGGCCAGCCCACCCGCGAGCTCGCCCGAGCCGATGCCGCGCCAGACGCCGAGCACGGTCAGCACACCGGCGAAGCCGAGCGCGAGACCGCTCAGCCGGCGCGCCCCCGGGCGGCGCTCCTCGGCCACCGCGGCCACCGCGAACAGCAGCGTGAACAGCGGCGTGGTCGCGTTCAGCACTCCGGCGAGCACCGAGCTGACCTTCGTCTCACCGAACGAGAAGAGCGTGAACGGCACGGTGTTGAGCAGCACCGCGACCACCGCCGAGTGGCCCCAGACCACGCGCTCGCGCGGCACCCGCTCGCGCCGCAGCACGAGGATCGCCCACAGCGTGGCCGCCCCGAGCAGGCTGCGCCACAGCGCGACCCAGACCGGCGGCACCCCCGCCGTCACCGCGACCTTGATCAGGGCGAAGCTCGCGCCCCAGATCGCCGACAGCACCACGAACCCCGGCCACCAGCGCCGCGCTCCGACCACGTCCGTCCTCCCCGCTCCTCAGTCCGGGACGGTCCTCTCCAGAACAGTCCGCGCCAGGACGGTCCGCGCGGTCCGCGCCGGACCGTCCGTCCTGGACAGAGGGTGGCCCTGCCGGGGAACATGAGTCCAACAAGTGACGATGCCGGATGGATGAGGAAGTCTCATGGCTTCGGAGGTCAACCTCGCCCAGCTCAGGGCGCTGATCGCGGTCGCCGACACCGGCGGCTTCGGCGCCGCCGCCGACGACCTGGGCATCACCCAGTCCGCCGTCTCGCACGCGGTCGCCGCCCTGGAGCGCACCCTCGGCGCGCCCGTCCTGCACCGCGGCAGCCCCGCCCGGCCGACCCCGCTGGGCGAGCAGATCCTGCCGCACGCCCGCACGGCGGTCGCCTCGGCCTCCGCCGTCCGCGCCATCGCCACCCGGCACTCGGGCGGCCTCACCGGCACCGTCCGGCTGGCCGCGCCCACCACTGTCTGCCAGGTGCTGCTGCCCGGGCTGCTCCGGGACTGGGCGGCGGCGCACCCGCAGGTGACGGTCCGGATCTTCGAGGGCGAGGACGCCGAGCTGGCCGTCTGGCTGGAGGCGGGCACGGTCGACGCCGCCGTCCTGGTCGACGCCGGACCGCTCCCGCCCGGCGCGGTCTCCCTCGGCGCGGACTCCATGCACGCACTGCTCCGGCAGGACCACCCCCTCGCCGAGCAGGAGTCCATCCACGTCGCGGACCTCGACGACGACGACTTCCTGCTCTCCGAGGGCGGCTGCGAGCGCCACATCCGCGAGGCGTACCGCCGGGCCGGCACCCGCTTCACCCCGCGGCACCGGATCCGTGACCTCAACACGCTCATCGGCATGGTCCACGCGGGCGTCGGCGTCTCGGTGATTCCCGCGCTCGCGCGGACGATGATCCCGGCGGGCTGCGTCCTCGTCCCGATCCGGCCCGCCGTCCACCGCACCCTGACGCTCACCGGACCGGCCGGCCGGCCGTGGTCCCCCGCCGTGAGCGGCCTGCTCGCTGCAATGCCTTCGGCTGCAGTGTCCTCGGCTGCGCTGTCCTCGGCGCCGGCGTCGTCAGCGCTGGCGGCGGAGGTCCTCTCGGAGGCGTGAGCCCGGCGGGCTGGGCTCCGTGGGCTGGACTCGACAGGATGGGCTCGGCGGGCCGGGCGCGGCACATTTCTGCGGTCGGGGCGTCCTCGGTGGAACGTTTCGCGGATGGAGGGCCGACCGGCTGGATCCGGCGGCACACCGGCCGCAGGGTGGCGGGCGTTGCAGTCCGCCCTCCGAGGGAGCCCCGTTGTCCACCACCGCACCGCACCACCGCCGTTGGGCGGCACTCGCCGCGCTGCTCACGGCCGAGGCGATGAACCTGCTGGACGCGACGATCGTCCAGGTCGCCGCGCCCCGCATGCGCGCCGAGCTCGGCGGCCCGGTCTCCGCCGTGCCGTGGCTGACCTCCGCCTACACCCTGCCGTTCGCCGTCCTCCTGCTCACCGGCGCCCGGCTGGGCGACCGGGCCGGACGCCGCCGGGTGTTCCGCATCGGAGTCACCGGCTTCCTGCTGGCCTCCCTGGCCTGCGCCGCCGCGCCCACCCTCGGAGCGCTGATCGCCTTCCGGGCCGTCCAAGGCGCGGCGGCGGCGCTGATCGTGCCGCAGACCATCGGCCTCATCAAGGCGATGTTCCGCGGCGACGAGACGGCGAGGGCGCTCGGCAGCATCGGCCCGGTGATGGGGCTGGCGGCCGTGTGCGGCCCGGTCCTCGGCGGGGTGCTCACGCACGCCGACCTGTTCGGGTCCTCGTGGCGCGCGGTCTTCCTGGTCAACGTGCCGCTCTCGCTCGCCGTCCTCGCACTCGCCCCGCTGCTCGCAGAGGACCGCGCGCCCCGGCGTCCCGGCCTCGACCCGGCGGGCACGGCACTCGCCGTGCTCGCCACCTCCCTGCTCGTGCTCCCGCTGCTGCGCTCCGGCGGCGGTCTGACGGACGGTCCGGCGCTCGCCTCGCTCGCCGCCGGGTGCGCGCTCGCAGTGGTCTTCGCCGCCCACCAGCGCCGTGGCGGGCGACGCGGGCGCGGCACGCTCGTGGAGACCAGCCTCTTCGCGTCCGCCCGCTTCCCGGCCGCGCTGGTGTGCTCCGCGCTGTTCTTCGGGGCCGGCACCGGGCTCACGCTCGTCGTCGTGCTCCAGCTGCAAGTCGGCTCCGGCGCCGACGCGTTGACCGCCGGGCTGACGCTCCTGCCGTGCTCGGCCGGGATGGCCTCGGCGTCCTGGTGCGCCGGCGCGTACCTGGTCGGCCGGTACGGCTCGCGGGTGCGCAGCGCCGGGCTCGCGGTCATGGCGGCGGGCGTCCTGATGACCGCCGGCGCGTTCGGCGCGGGCGGCCACCCGGCGCTGCTGCCGTGCGCGCTCGCGGTCGTCGGCGTCGGGCAGGGCCTGTTCACGCCGTCGTTCTTCACCGCCGCCCTGCATCCGCTACGGCCGCAGGAGATCGGCTCCGCCGCCGGACTCCTCAACGCCGTCCAGCAACTCGGCACCACCCTCGGCGTCGCCGCGCTCGGCCGGATCTACCTCGCGTCGGCGGACACCGCCGGGGCGCAGCGGGCCTGCTGGGCGGGCCTCGCCGCGCTGGCCCTGGTCGCGGTGGCCGGGCGGGCGATGCGCACGGGCCGCGGCCCGGAGGCGGTCAGCGGTCCGGAGGCGGTCGACGGGCCGGAGGCGGTCGGAAGCCCGGACTCGGTCGACGGGCCGGACGCGGTCCGAAGCCCGGGGTCGAGCCCGGCAGAATCGGAGGCCGCTCCGGAACCGGCCGCCGAACCCCTGGAACCCACGCATGCTCGATGAGCTCGACCGCGCACTCGTCCACGCCCTGCGGATCGACGGCCGCGCCCCGTTCAGCCGCATCGCCGCGGTACTCGGTGTCTCGCCGCAGACCGTCGCCCGCCGCTACCGGCGACTGCGCGCCGAGGCAGGCCTGCGGGTCGTCGGGCTCGCCGACCCGCACCGGGCCGGGCGCACGCAGTGGTTGCTGCGCCTCACCGCCGCTCCGCACGCCGCCCAGAGCGTCGCCCGGGCCCTGGTGCGGCGCGGCGACACGGCCTGGGTGCACCTCACCTCCGGCGGCACCGAGATCACCGCCGTCGTCGAGACCACGCCCGGCGACGACGGCCACGCCCTGCTGCTGGGCGACGTCCCGCGCACGGCCACCGTCACGGCCGTCTCCGCCCACTGCCTGCTGCACACGTACCGCGGCGGCCCCACCGTCTGGCCGGGCGGGGCCTGCACTCTCAGCGAGGAGCAGCAGGAGCTGCTGCGCCCGCCCGTTTCGGGACCCGCCCCTGAAGCCGTCCCAGGCACTCCGCCGTTCCTCGATGCGGCCGACCGGGCTCTGCTGACCGTGCTCCACCACGACGGCCGCACCGCCCTCGGCGAGCTCGCGGCCGCCACCGGCCGCACCCCGGCGACGGTCGCCCGCCGCCTCGCCGAACTCCGCGCGGACGGCAGCGTCTTCCTCGACGTCGAGCTGGACCCCCGCCTGCACGGCGCCGGCCTGCACGCGCTCCTGTGGATGACCGTCGCCCCCGCACACCTGGACCGCGTCGCCCTCGCGCTCACCGGTCACCGCGAGCTCGCCTTCATCGCCGCGACGACGGGCCGGACCAACCTCGTCGCCACCGTCCTCTGCACCGACCCGGCCGACCTGCACCGCTACCTCACCCGTCACCTCGCGGCGCTCCCCGAGATCACCGCCCTGGAGTCCACGCCCGTCCTGCGGACCCTCAAGTCCTCCGGGCCGATCCCACCGCCGCCCACCCGGACCTCCCACTGACGCCCCGGGTCACGGCCCGCCGTGCCGCACGGGCGGCTACCATCGCCCCTATGCCTCCGCAGGACCGCCACTCTCCTACCGAGCCGGTGCCCGGGCACCCTCGACGGGGGTGCTGCGGTGTGGTACCGCACGGTCGACCAGCCAGCCAGCCAGCCAGCCAGCCAGCCAGCCAGCCACGGCGGTGGGGCCGGCGCCGGCGCGGGTGCTGTTCGCCGCACGGTCGGCGGCCGCACTGCACCGGCTGCTGGATCTACTGCCCGTATTCGAGGGTGACGACCGGGTCCGCTGCCGGTTCACGCTCGTTCCCGGTTCGGAGTTCGACACCGACGCGCTCGCGGCCGTCGACGCCGCCGGAGCCCGCTGCCTCCCGTGGTCCGAGGCCAGGGCCGCGGAACACGACCTGATCCTGACGGCCAGCCCCAAGGGCGGACTCGGCGACCTGCGCGGCCACCAGGTGCTGCTCCCGCACGGCGCGGGATTCAACAAGGCGCTGCCGGACGAAGGCTCGCCCGTGCTGCCGTCCGGCCTCGATCCGGCGTTCCTGCTCAGCGACGGCCGGCCGACCGCGACGTTGCACGCCCTCGCCCACCCCTCCCAGGTCGAGCGCCTGGCCGCTCAGCTCCCCTCCGCCCGCGGCCACGCCATCGTGGCGGGGGACCCGACCCTCGACCGGATCCTCGAATCGCTGGACCGCCGCGATGCCATCCGCGCCGCACTCGGCACCGGGGCACGGCGGTTGGTCGTGCTGTCGTCCACCTGGGGCCCGGAGTCCCTCCTGGCCCGCCGCCCGGGGCTGCCCGCGTCGTTGGCGGCCCGGCTTCCGCACGACGCCTACCAGCTGGCGCTGATCGTGCACCCCAACGAGTACAGCCGCACGGGCGCCTTCGATCTGGTCCGGCAGCTGCGGCCCGCCCTGGACGCCGGCCTGGTCCTGGCGGCGCCGTACGAGGAGTGGGCGGCGCTGCTGGTCGCGTGCGACGTCGTCGTCTCCGACCACGGGTCGGTGGCGTTGTACGCGGCCGCCCTGGACCGGCCCGTCGTGGCCGGGTGCGTCGGCGCGAGCGAGCTCATCCCGGGCAGCCCGATGGCCGAACTGCTCTCCTCCGTACCACACTTGGACCTTGACACCGCAGCCGTCGCGCTGGCCTCGGCCGAGCCTGCGCGCACCCGCCGCTTCGCCGAGCAGGCCTTCGCCCTCACCGGGGAGTCCCTGGAGACGCTCCGCGCGGAGCTCTACAAATTGCTCGGGCTCTCCCCCTCTCCGTACCCCGTCCGGTCGCGCCCGCTTCCCGTGCCGGGACCGGCCCGTACAGCGCCGCACGCCCCGGCCGCGTTCGCCGTCCGGGCCGTCACCGAGGGGCGGCGCGTCACGGTCGAACGGCTGCCGCCGTGGACCGACCTGCCGCTCCACCACCGCGCCGCCGAGTACGGGCGGGCCGGCGTGCGCCAGCTCCAGAGCGCCGCGCTGATCTACCAGCGATGCGGAAACGGTTCCTCGGACCAGCCCCGGACGAACGAGCCCTCTCCGAACCAGCACCACACGAACCGGCACCACACGAACTGGCACCAGGAGTACCGGACGGCCGCCGACCGGACGGCGGAGGTGCTCGACGAGTACCCGGGCTGCCGCACCGCGGCCGTCGTCCTCTCCCCCGCCGCCTGTCTCGTCCGACGCGACGGCGCGGAGCCGTTCACCCTCCGCATCGGTCCCGCCCGGGCCGGCACCCGGATCCGCCTGACCGACCCGGCCGCCGCCCTCTCCGCCGTCCACGCCTGGCTGGGCGCCCACCCGCTCGCGCTGCCCGGCACGCTCACCGCCCGGATCGGCGGCACGGACTACCGCGTCGACCTGACGCCCGCCACCGAGGCCGAGCTGGCTCACCCCGCCTGACGGCCCGCGATCTCCGCCACCTCTGTGCGATAGCCCTCGGCGCGGGCAGCGTCGCCGCCCTCCTCGCAGAAGGCCACCAGCGTTTCCAGCACCCGCAGTTCGTCCGCCGCCGACCTGCGCGCCCTGGCCCCGGCGAGGGCGGCCTCGTACAGGCGCGCGGCCTCCTCGCGGCGGCCGGTCCGCCGCAGCGCCACGCCCAGTTCGAAACCGGTGCGCGAGGACATCCGGTCCCGGCCGAGCCGCAGCGCGGTCTCGTGCGCGTCGCTCAACAGCTCCACGGCGCGGTCGAGTTCGCCCATCGCCACGGCCCCACGGCCGATCAGGTAGGTCTGGAGCATCGCACCGTACTCGTTGCCGATCGCCCGGTGCACCTCGCGCGCGGCCTCGAAGTCGGGCACGGCGACGGCCCAGTTCCCCTGGACGGAGGCCAGCTTGCCGCGGAACTCGATCGCCGAGGCGTACAACTTCCGTTCGTCGTCCCGCTCCCCGAGCAGCCGGCCGCGCCGGATCGCGGCCTCGACCTCCTGCCGCGCCTCCGGGTACCGGCCCTGTTCCCAGAGCGGACGGGCGAGTTGGCAGTGCATCCGGACGATCCCGGCGGTGGAGTCCGCCCGCTGGGCGGAGGCCAGACCGTGGCGGAACGCGTCGATGACGTCGGCGTAGTGCTGGTGGTCGAGGAAGTGCGTCCAGAGCGGTTCGCACAGCGCGACGGCGTCGTCGTCCAGCCCGTCCTCGTGGGCGATCCGCACGCAGCCGAACAGGGAGAGGTGCTCGCGCTCCAGCCAGTGCATGGCCGCGTGCTTGTCGGTGAACTCCAGGTCCGGGACGTCGGCCAGGCCGGGCTCCTCCGGCGCCGGGCCCGAGACGGTGAGCCGGCTGCCCGCGGCGAGGAGGTCCGCCCTGGCCGCCTGGCGGCGCAGCCAGCGCACCAGTCTGCGCCGGACGTCGCCCGGGGCGTCCACGGCATCCGCACCCGCGTCGGCATCCGCACCCGCACCCGCGTCGGCCCGGCGGAGCGCGTGACCGCGCAGCAGGTCGTGCATGCCGAGGCCCCCGGGCCGGCGCAGCAGCAGGCCGGCCTCCTCCAGCTCGTCGACCGCGTCCTCGGCCCGGTCCAGCCCGGAGCCGAGCAGCGCGGCGGCGACCGGGACGGTGACCACCGGGCCGGGGTGGTGCGGCAGGGCCCGGTACAGCCGGGCCGCGGTGGGCCCCAGACGCGCGTAGGCGGCGTTCCAGACCGCTTCGACCACGGGGACGCCCTCCTCGCGGAGTCCGGCGGTGAGTTCGTCGATCAGTCGCCGCAGATCCCGGTTGCGGCGCTTGCGCAGCAGCCGCCCGGCCACCAGGATCGCGGCGGGCAGGCCCGCGCAGCACCCGGCCAGTTCGGCGGCGGCCTGCGGGTCGTCCACGAGCCGGGGGTCCTGGACGGCGGCGCGCAACAGGCCGGTGGCGTCCTCGCCGGAGAGCGGGCCCAGCGGCAGGTCGACGGATCGCGTGCCGTCCAGGTCGGCCAGGCGGGCGTGGCTGGTGACGATCACGACCGCGGCACCGGAGGAGGGCAGCAGCGGACGGATCTCCGCGCCGCTCTGGGCGTTGTCGATCACGAGAGCCAGCCGCTTGTCCTGGGTGGCCGCCCAGTACTCGCGGCGCCGCTCGGCGAAGCCGGCCGGCAGGGCGTCGCCGCGGCCGAGGGAGCGGCAGAGGCCGCCGAGCGCGTCGGCCACCTCGACGGCGCCGTCCCGCCGCAGGTCGTTCAGGTCGACGTGGAACACACCGTCGGGGCAGCGGCCGAGGCGCCGGAGTTCGCGGGCGAGGCGGAAGCCGAGTTCGGTCTTGCCGATGCCGCCCATGCCGCTGACGCACACCACCAGGGGGCCGTCGGCCGGTCCGTCGACTGCCGGCCCGCCGTGACCACCGGCGACGGCGGCCAGGACGAGGTCCTGCTCGACGGTGCGGTCCGCGAAGTGCACGGGCGGCGGGGGAAGTTGGACGGGCGAGTCCGGCTCGGCCGGCGGCGCGTGCACGCACAGGTGCTCGATGGTGTGCGCCTGGACGATGGTGCCCGCGCGCACCTGCCCGTCCACCCGGTTCGAGATCTCCTTGGCCACTCGTCAACTCTAGTGCCGACGGGGCGTGGCCACGCGGGATCGACTTGACCGTTTGGGGGTTGACCACCCTTCCGGAACAGGTCTATACCAGTGACAGTCCTCGGCGACGACCCCGTGCCGACGGACCGTTCGGCCCGCGCGCCCGCCCCCACGTCCGGCGCGGACGGGCCACTTCCCCCTGCCGTTTCCTGGAAAGGCTTCCGATGGAACGCGCTCTTCCCCCACACGCCGCGCCCCACAGAGCCCCCGGGGCCCACGAGCCCCGCACCCACCGCGCCGGCCGCACCACCCGCTGGGCCTCGCGCCGGGCCGCCGTCGCCGTCGCCGGCGTGCTCGGCCTGGTCGCGGGCGGCGTCGCCGCCGTCACCGCCTCCGGCTCCGCGTCCGCCGACACCACCACCACCGCCGTCACCGGCCTGGGCAGCAACTGGTACGCCTCGGCGCCCTACCTGATGCCCGAGGACAACAGTCCGCCGGACGCCGCCGCGGTGATGGACGCCGCCGGGCAGAAGGCCTTCCAGCTGGCCTTCATCCTCGCGCAGGGCAACAGCTGCGCCCCCGCCTGCGGCGGGACCTCCGCCATCGACTCCGACACGACGATGCCCTCGGTGATCCGGACGATCCGCGACAAGGGCGGGGACGTCTCGGTGTCGGTCGGCGGCTACGGCGGCACCAAGCTCGGCCAGGTCTGCGGCACGCCGGAGGCGACCGCCGCCGGCTACCAGCAGGTCGTCACCAAGTACCAGCTCAAGGCGATCGACTTCGACCTGGAGGAGCCGGAGTACGAGAACACGGCCGCCATCCACAACGAGATCGGCGCCGCCCGCATCCTCCAGCAGAACAACCCCGGCCTGTACGTGTCGATCACCACGGCCGGCACCAGCGCGGGCACCGGCTGGTTCGGCACCCAGATGCTGGGCGAGGCCAAGTCCCAGGGCTTCACGCCGAACAACTTCTCGATCATGCCGTTCGACGGCGGGTTCAACGGCGCCGCCGCCCAGACCGACGCGCTGGTGAAGTTCAACCAGATCCTGCAGAACACCTTCGGCTGGTCCGAGGCCACCGCGTACGCCCACGAGGGCGTGTCGATGATGAACGGCCGCACCGACGCCGCCGAGTACTTCCGTCAGGCGGACTTCCAGACCGTGCTGGACTTCGCGACCGCGCACAACCTGGCCCGCTACACCTTCTGGTCGGTCAACCGCGACCGCCAGTGCCAGGGCCCGGTGGACCCGGGGCTGTCCGGCTCCTGCTCCAGCGTGGCGCAGGGCGACTGGGACTTCACCAAGTACACCGTGAAGTTCGCCGGCGCGACGCCGCCCACCACTCCCCCGAGCACACCGCCGACCACTCCCCCGACGACTCCGCCCACGACCCCGGGGGCCTGCACCCTCCCCGCGTGGAGCGCGAGCACGACGTACACCGCGGGCAACAAGGTCTCGTACAGCGGGCACGACTACCACGCCAAGTGGTGGACGCTGAACGAGGTGCCGACCGCCAGCGGCCAGTGGGGCGTCTGGGCCGACGACGGCCCCTGCTGACGCTTCCCACTGGCGGTCCGCGTGAGGGGCGGGCCCCGGTGCTGCCACCGGGGCCCGCCCCGCCGCCGTTCGGTCAGCCCTGGTCGGCCGCGATCCGCTCCCGCAGGTCGGCCAGGATCTCCGCCGCCTCCGGCAGCCCGACCCGCCGACAGCGGTCGGCGGCGGCGGTCAGCCGGGCCACCGCAGCCCGCGTCCGCCCGAGGTCGGTGCCCTCGATCAGCGCGGCCATCCGCACCGCCTCGGCGCGCGGCGACTCAGCCTCCTCGCCGCCCTCCTCGTACACCTGGATCGCCCGCTCGGCCTCGGCCAGCGCCTCCTCGTGCCGCCCGGCGATGGCCAGGCAGCGCGCCCGCTCGTAGTGCGAACCGCCGCGCAGGAACCACGAGTTGTACGAGGCTCCGGCGCGCTCGGCGGCCGCGCCGACGGCGTCCGCCTCGGCCAGCCGGGCGAGCGCGGTCTCCAGCCCCTCCCCGCCGCGGGCGCGCATCACCAGCTTGGCGAAATCGCGCAGCGTCCCGGCCATCTGATCCCACTGCGGCGCCTCGGCGTGCGCCGCGAGGGCGCGCTCGCGGGCGGCGTCGGCCGCCTCCCAGCGGTCGGCGTGGGCCAGCGCGAGGGAGGCCTCGCAGGCGACCATGGTGTGCGTCGACCGGTCCTCCCAGCCCGCGACCGCGTCGGCGAGGCGCAGGTACTCCTCGGCCGCGTCGCGGTACTCCTCCAGCGCGAACAGTCCGCGGGCGAGGTCGAGCCGGACCTGGGCCATCAGCCGCTCGTCCAGCTCCGGGGCGGCGGCGTCGAGCAGCACCGACTCCAGCACGGCCACCGCGTCGGCCGCCCGGCCGCTGCCGCGCAGCAGGTCGGCCAGCTGCAGCCGCACCTGGGCGGCCTCCTCCGCCGCCGGCCGGCCCTTGCGGTCGAAGCGCGCGGCGGCCTCCGACAGGGCCCTGATCGCCCCGCCGTCGTCGCCGGTGTGCGAGCTCGCGTGGCCGAGCATCATGTACGTCGGGGCGAACGGGTAGGAGTCGTCGCCCCAGCGGGCGGCCTCGGCCAGGGCCCGGTGGAACACCTCGACGGCCTGGGCGGGTTCGCCGCTCTGCAGCAGCACCTGGCCGAGCAGGCCGAGCACCCGCGGCGTCTGCCACGGCAGTTCGGCGGCGTCCAACTGGTCCATGACCTCGCGCAGTTCGGCCGTCGCCTCGGCCATCCGGCCCTGCCGGGCGGCGGCGTCGGCGGCGTACTGGCGCGAGGTGGCGGCCCGGCGGGCCGACCCGAGCGCGCCGCTCTCGGCCCGGTAGGCGCCGACGGCCTCCTCGAACCGGGCGACGGCCCCGGCCGGCGGCTCCGGCAGCGCGGCGATCAGGTCGTGGTGCGCGGCGAAGGCCCGGCACTGGAGCACGATCAGGTAGTCGTCGTCGGCGATCCCGCCCTCGGCCCGCAACTCCCGTGCGCGGACGAGCGCTTCGTCGAGCGCCGGCCAGTCGGGCGCCAGGCCCTCGACCTCGCCGAGCTCGACGACGAGGGTGCGGGTGCGCACCATGAGGGCCTGGCCGAGCAGCCTCTCCTGTTCGAACAAGTCGGCAGCGACCAGCAGTTGGGCCTTGCCGACGACGTGGTCGTCGCGGTCCAGCGCCTCGTGCGCGCGCTGCTCGGCGAGTTCGGCGCGCAGCCGGCCCGCGGTGCCCGCCGCCGTGCCGTCCTCGTGCACGTAGCCGTCGGCCTCGAAGCGCTCGGCGATCCGGCGCCAGAGCCGGTCGGCGTCCGGGTGGCCGACCAGGTCCAGCTCGCGGGCGCGGACCACGAGGGCGGCGAACTCCTCGGGCTCCGGCTCGACTTCGCGGCGCGGTGCGGGCCCGGCGGCCGGGGCGCCGGCCAGCTCGGGCGCGGCGGCGGCGCGCACGCCCAGGGCGAGCGGCTCGGCGAGCAGCGGCCCGCGCTCCAGCCGCGCCCGGCGCCGGCTGCCGACCGCGTCGGTGCCGTTGCGGGCGTCGAAGCGGGCGGCCAGCGCGTCGGCCTCGGTGCGCAGGTGGGCGAGCAGCGTGTCGACCGTCCAGCTCCGGCCGGGCGGGCCGCTGACCGCGAGCTCGCCGTGGCCCTGGCGGGCGAGGGCGGCGATCAGCACCTCGACGCCGGTGAGGAAGTCGAGGCGGCCGCTCGGGTCGCCGGTGACGGCGAACAGGTCGCGGTTCTCGGAGAGGATCTCCAGGCCGCGCGGCTCGTTGCCGGACAGCGCGCAGAACTCGACGTGCTGGCCGACCGGGCGGGCCATGCCGGACTTGCCGCGGGCGAAGCGGTAGCCGACCAGGTGGCTGGAGCGGGCCTCGTCCAGGCGTCCCTCGCGCAGCAGCGGGAGCAAGGCGGCGGCGTGACTGAGGTAGGGCTCCTCGGAGCAGGTGCTGTGGCCGCCGAGGACCGGCCGCCACACCTCCAGCGCCCGGGCGTCGTCGCCGGCGCGCACGTGGTGGTTGGCGCGGGCGCGGAGCTCGCACGCGTGGCAGTCGCTCAGCTCGGTGCGCGGGCGGCCGGTCCACAGCTCGTACGCGTCCTCGGCGCCGACGCCGGTGTGCGCGGCCAGGTGGTAGCGCTGGGCGTAGTACGGCTGGAGGCCGAAGCCGGCCTTCTCGTACCGGGTGCGCATCTCGGTGTGCCAGCGCCGGATCGCCTCCAGCGGCACCTCCGGGGTGCCCGCCAGCGAGCCCGCCACCCACTTGAAGCGCCAGAACACCTGGTCCCCGGCCCACTCGCCGAAGCCGTCCGGGTCGGTGTCCCACAGCTTGAGCACACGGGCGAAGACCACCGGCGACTTGCTGCGCTCGCCGTCGTACTGGTACGCCTCCATGAGCTCCAGCAGGGCCATCGAGCGCACCCCGGTGTCGTCGAACTGCTCTGCGGCGTCGACGAGTTCCTCCGCCGCGACGGTCCGCTGACGACCGTAGGGGCGGGCGTCGTTCTCGCGCAGCGCGGCCATCACCGCGTCGGGGGTGTCCAGCATCACGCCTCCTTCGGGTCGCTGTCGGCGCCGCGGCCGTCGGCCGCCTCGTGGCCGAGCATGGCGTGGTCGAGCAGGCTGATGAACGAGCGGTTGAGCAGGGCGCTCTCGCTCGCCTTGAGCGGACGGCGGGTCATCAGGACCGCCTGCCCGTACAGCGCCTCGACCGCGGTGACGGTCAGGTCGCGGCTGCCCGCCAGCGAGGCGGCACGGCGCACCAGCGGGTTGAGGTGGTTGAGCACCAGCTGGGCGCGCGGCACCTCGGCCCGCAGCGAACCGAGGATGTCCGCCCACAACCCGTCCGCCTCGTCGGCGAGTTGGGCGCGGGTGCGCTCATGCCGGGCCTCCCGGTTGTCCAGCAGCAGGGCCGGGGCGCTGGTCGGATGGAAGCTGCGCAGCGCGACGTCGCAGTCGAACCGGCCGACCACCTCGCGGGCGATCGTCAGGAACGCGGCGGCGGCGAGCTCGGCGGCCGGGTCGACGGTGTCCAGGTGCGCGGTGACGGTGCCCGGGTCGAGGTCGGCGACCGAGACGCCGGGGCGGATCTCGGGCAGCCGGTGCACGAGGTCGCGGTCGTAGGTGTAGCCGCCGTTGACGACGCCGAGCCCGGCGGCGCCGGCGATCGGGGCCACCTGGCGGAACTCCTCGACCGTCCGGGTCACCAGCAGGACCGGGTGGGTGCGGGCGAACTCGTCCAGCGTGACATTGCCGTCGGTGGTCTCGAACGGCAGCCACGGCAGCATGATGCGCAGCAACTCGTCGTCGTAGCGCGCGAGTTCCTTGACCGCCAGGTGATGCACGGACAGGAAGCGGTGCAGCAGCGCCGGGTCGCTCGCGGACAGGCCGGTCAGCCAGTCGCGGATCCGGGCGCCGAGCGCGTCGCGGACGGCGGCCAGCGTCTCGTCCGCGTACAGGCCCTCGCGGGAGGCGGTCGGGCGCAGGCCGTCGGTGTCGACCACGCAGCGGACGAAGAACGCCCAGTCGGGCAGGAGTTCGTCGGCTTGGTCGGTCAGCAGCATGCCCTTGAGGTGCACCCGGTGGCCGGAGCGGCGGGAGGGCGGTGCGGCGTCCGGCAGCACGTAGGCGACGCCGCGCAGGCCGACCAGCGGGAGGTCCAGGTCGATGCTGTCCAGCGGGGTGAAGTCGAAGGCGGAGCGGCAGTACTCGGCCAGCGCGTCACGGCGGGCCAGCGGCGAGCCGTGCCGCTGCGCCCACGGCGGCGTCCGGTTGACGCGGTGCTCGGTGCCGTTCGCGTCGACGACCGTCACCTCCTGGCGCAGCAGGCCGCCGAAGTCCCGGGCGAGGGCCAGGACCCGGCCCGAACGCGTCCACTCGGCGGCGTCCGCGCGCGGGGCGAGGGTGACGGTGGTGCCGGGCTCGGGCCTGGCCTCGGCGGGGAGCGTGCGGATGGTGTAGCGGCCGTCGGAGCTTCCGCGCCACTCGACCACCGGCGCGTCCGGGGTGGCCGCGGAGCGGGTGACGACGGTGATCTCGTCGGCGACCACGAAGCAGGCGAGCAGGCCGATGCCGAACTGGCCGATGAAGTCGCCGCGGGCGCGCGCCAGTCCGGCGCCGTCCAGGCCGCCGTCGGCGTCCCGCTTGGAGCTGCGGCCGATGGTGGCGAGGAAGGTGTGGACGTCCGCCTCGGTGAGGCCGATGCCGGTGTCGGTGACGGTCAGCTCGTCGTCGGCGCGGACGGTGATCCGGGCCGGCGCCGCCGGGTCGAGCTTCTGGCGGGCGGTGATCGCGTCGACCGCGTTCTGCAGGAGCTCGCGCAGGTAGACGCGGGGGCTGGAGTACAGGTGGTGGGAGAGGAGGTCCACCAGGCCGCGCAGGTCCACCTGGAAGGTGTGCGCACTGGCCGGGCTCTGCGCACTCGTCGGGTTCTCGGATGGGGACACCGGGGGCTCTTTCGATTGCTGGATGGGTGAGGAGGTCCGGGGCCCGGACGGCGCGGCGGGCGTGCGGCGCGCGGTGGCGGGCGGTGGCGGGCGGGTGCCGGCCGTGGCCGTCAGTGGCCGTCAGTGGGTCGCGGCGTCAGTGGGTCGCAGCCGGTTCTATCGGGCGCAACGGTCGCGGTGGGCGCGGAAGTTGGCGACCGGATCGCCGGCCAGGTAGTGCCAGGGGGACTCGGTGACGAGGCCGTCCAGGGCGTCGAACAGCCGGTGCGCGGTCTGGCGCTGGTCGGCCAGCGAGAAGGCCATCGCGAAGGCGTTGAAGGCGGCCTGCCAGCCGCGGGCCGGCGTGAAGTCCGGGTGCAGGACGGACCGGGCCGCGGCCTCCTGGAGCTCCGCGAGGACCGTCGGGCTGGTGAGGTAGGCGTGGTCCTCGCCGTCGGGCAGGTCCAGCCAGCGCTCCAGGTGGGCGAGCGCGACCAGCTCGCCGAGCTGGCTCCCCTCGGGGGCGGCGAGCATCGCCGAGCGGGCGAACTCGTGCATCTCGTCGTGCGAGCCGCCCCACTTGGCGCACAGCTGCTGGAGCCGCTGGCGGTGCGAGGCGGCGTGACCGGGCGCGCGGCGCAGCGCGGCCTCGAAGCGGCAGGTGGCGACGTCCGCGTCGAGCGAGGCGCCGCGGGCGCTGATCTGGAGGAAGTACCACGGCGCCAGCCAGCCGGGCTCGCGCTCGGCGACCTCCAGTAGCTGCTCCTCGGCGGTGTCCAGGCGCTCGTGGAAGAGCTTCCACTGCTCGTCCGTCACGTGCTTGGCGCGGGCTCCCGTGCGGGCCTCCCAGGCCCAGGTGATGTGCCGGGCGCCGGAGAGGAGGAGGGGAAGGGCGTCGTCGGGGTGGTCGGTGACCGCGCGGGCCGTCCAGGCCTCGACGCCGTCGACGTCGGCGAGGGCGCCGAGGATCCACGTCTGGTCGGCCTGGTCCTCGACGGCGGCGAGCGCGGGGCGCAGCGCCGTCCAGTCCCCGGCGGCGGCCTGGCCGAGCATCACGCGGACCGCGTCGTCGCCGAAGGCCGGGTCGAGCGCCGGGGCCGGGCCCGCGGGGACGGGGACGGCGGGCTCGGCCGTCCGCGCCCCGCGCCCGAACCCGAGCCCGCGGCGGCCGGACCGGCCCTGCGTGGCGTCCTCGCCGGAGCGGCGACGGAAAAGCGGCATCGGGTGGTCCCCCTCGAACGTGATCGGCATCTCTCGCATGGCCGCACAGTGGCCGCCCAGATGCAGTACATATCACGCGCACCCGACATCCGTTCGCGCAGCCCGCACCGGGCCTGACGAGGGGGGTAACAGATGACAACGGACAGATAACAGATAACAGATTTCAGCGAACAGATTCTGTTATCTGTTCGCCGTTCGTTGTCCGCCCGCTCACCCGGCGGTCAGATCGGATCGCCGGACCTTCGGTTGATCCGGGCGATCCGATCGACCCGGGAGACCTGGCCGGCCGACGGGCGGCCGGGCGGCCGGGCGAGCCGTCAGAGCGTGGCGAGTCCCGCGTCCGGGGTCTTGCCCGTCTGCGCCTGCTCGATCCGCTTGACCAGCATCGCCGCGAACCGCCGCGTCGCCGCGACGTCCACCGGGCCGCCCTCGGTCGTCACGCTCGCCACCACCGTGCCCGAGCGCAGCACGATGCCGACGCCCTCACTGCCGGCCAACTGCCCCTGGAACACCTGACTTTCACTCCCCAGCACCGCAGCATCCACGGCCTTGAATGGCCCGCTCCGGTACGACGCGTACGTCTCCTTGAGGCGGTCCTTCGCCGCGTCCCGGGTCGCCAGTGTGTCGATCATGAACCGGGCCACCACGTCGCCCGAGGAGAACCGGACCGACCCACTCAGCGGCTTCCCGGTGCAGGGCGCCGCCGCCGTGCAGGTGGTGACGTGGTCGGCGGTGTCGACGCGCCGCTTCTCCTCCTCCCACCCGGCCATCGTCTTGACGTCCGGCAGCACCTGGAGGACCAGCTTGTCGTCCAGCAACACGGCATCCGAGTCCGCCCCGGGCGCCCCGGCCCCGCCAGCGGCCGACGGCGGCACAGCCCCGCCGGCGCCCGCGGCCGGCGGCGTCGCGGCACCGGGTGCAGGCGCCGAGGCCGCGTCGGACGCGCCGCCCGCGGCAGCCGGGCCGGACGCCTGGGCACCGGACGTACCGGCCGCGCCGCCCGCCGCCGCCGACGCGCTCGACCCCGAACTCGCCCTGCCCGCAGCGTCCTTGGTGGTGCCCTTGTCCCCCGACGCGCATCCGCCGAGCACCCCCACCAGCACCCCGACCGCCACTACGGCGGCCGCCCGCCGACCGATCCTGCCCATCGCCCGCTCCCTCCCGGTGTCCGTGACCCATCAAGATAGCCGTTCGCCCTCGGACCAGCCGCGGGCGGCCTCACCCCCCGGGAGCCACCGTCGCCCCGGGACTCCCAGCACCCCGGGAGCCTCACCCCCCCCCCGGGGGAAACGGCACGGCGGCGGGAAACGGAACGGCGGCGGGCGGCGACCTCTCACGAGGCCACCACCCACCGCCGTCACGGTGTCACGCGGTCCGGGCGGTTCAGGCCGCCGGGGCCGGGAAGGTCGGGTACTCGACACCCGAGATGTACTGGACGACCCGGACGACCTGGCACGAGTAGCCGAACTCGTTGTCGTACCACAGGTAGAGGATCGCGTTGTCGCCCTCGACCTTGGTGGCGCCGGCGTCGACGATCGAGGCGTGGCGCGAGCCGATGAAGTCGCTGGACACCGCGTCGGGCGAGTCGATGAAGTCGATCTGGCGCTTCAGCGGCGAGGTCAGCGAGACGTCGCGCAGGTAGTCCAGGACCTCCTCGCGGTTCGTCTCGCGCTTCAGCTGGAGGTTGAGGATGGCGATCGAGACGTCCGGCACGGGCACGCGGATCGAGCTGCCGGTGATCTTCGCCTTGAGGTCCGGCAGCGCCTTGGCGACGGCCGAGGCGGCACCGGTCTCGGTGATCACCATGTTCAGCGGTGCCGAGCGGCCGCGGCGGTCGGCCTTGTGGTAGTTGTCCAGCAGGTTCTGGTCGTTGGTGAACGAGTGGACGGTCTCCACGTGGCCGCGGACGACGCCGTACTCGTCCTCCATCGCCTTCAGCGGCGGGACGATCGCGTTGGTGGTGCAGGAGGCGCAGGAGATGATCTGCTCGTCCGGCTTGATCATGTCGTGGTTGACGCCGTGGACGATGTTCGGGACGTCGCCCTTGCCCGGCGCGGTGAGCACCACCTTGGCGATGCCGGGGCGCAGGTGCTTCGACAGGCCCTCGCGGTCGCGCCAGCGGCCGGTGTTGTCGATCAGGATGGCGTCCTTGATCCCGTACTCCGTGTAGTCGACCTTGGTCGGGTCGTCGGAGTAGATCACGGTGATCTCGTTGCCGTTGGCGATGATCTTGTTGTTCGCCTCGTCGACGGTGATCGTGCCCTGGAACTGGCCGTGGATCGAGTCGCGGCGCAGCAGCGAGGCGCGCTTCACGAGGTCGTCGCCGCCGCCGTTGCGCACGACGATGGCCTTCAGGCGCAGGCCGTTGCCCGAGGCCTTCTCGATCAGCAGGCGGGCGACGAGGCGGCCGATGCGGCCGAACCCGTACAGCACGACGTCCTGGGCGGACCGGCGCTCCAGCTTGTTCTCACCGGTGGCGCCGGCGACGGCGCGGGCGGTGAACTCCTCCACCGTCAGGCCCTGGTCGTCGGCCCGGTAGGTGCTGGCCAGCATCCCGAGGTCGATCTGCGAGGGGCCGAGGTCCAGGGCGGTCAGCGCCTGGAGGAACGGCATGGTGTCGGTGACCGAGAGCTCCTCGCCGGCTATCTGGCGGGCGAAGCGGTGCGTCTTGAGGAGGCTGACCACCGACTTGTTCACCAGGGAACGGCTGTGCAGCAGGACGGTGACGTCCTTCTCGCGGTGCAGCCGCCCGATGATCGGGATCATCGACTCCGCGATCTCCTCGCGGTTCTTCCAGTCCGTGAACACGTCGTCGTTGACAGTCACAAGTCCATCTTTCGAGCTGAGGGTGTTGCCCACATGGTAGCTTCGCGGATTTTCGATCCGGCGGCCTCCCCCGGCCGGCGCTGACCGGGCGACCCTCACGGCTCTAATTTGAACGCGTTCAATTCTCCGTGAACGCGTTCGGAATCGGCGGAGGGAGAAACGGTGGAGACAGGTCGTCGAAGGCGGCGGGCGACGGGCGGTCGAGCACGCCTTCGGGGCGCCGGTGCCGACGGCCGTCCTGGCCCAACCCGCCCTCGCGCTCGGGCTGTACGGCTACCGCTACGGCACGCGGAACGTCCGCAGCGCGTGCCTGGCGATGGGCGCTCCCGCCCTGCTGATCCTGCTGGGCGGCTGCGCCCGCCGGAACGCCGGGCAGCGCGTCCTCGCGGAGACGCGGTGGCTCGCGCAGGCGGCGGCGCGCTGCCTCGTGTGTTGTACGACACCCTTTTACGTGCTGCTGCTGATCCGCATGGCGACGGGCGCCCGCATGCCGGACCGCGGGCGGGTGCGACCACGGGGACGTCGGCGGGATCGCGCTGGGATTCTTCCTGTGCACGGCCGTCCTGGCAGGGCCCGCGCTGGTGCTCCTGCTCCTCCTGGCTCCGCACGCACTGCGCGTCCGTCCGTCCGTCCGGCCGACCGGACGGCCGGACGGACGCGCCCGGTCAGGCCGGGGCCCTCGGCGGGATCCGCTCCCCTCCGGACAACTCGTCCACCACACGCGCGAGTCCGTCACCGCCCGGTGCCATCGGTCCGCTCGCCACGACGCTCCCGCCGATCATCACCGCCGCGTGGTCGCAGAGCCGCTCGACCGGTGCCACGGCCGCACCGGCGAGCAGCACCGAGCCGCCGGCCGCGACGAACTGCGTCAGGACGGCCCCCATGACCGCCGCCGACCGCGCGTCCACCGCGTCGAACGGCTCGTCCACCAGCAGCAGTCGGGGGGCGTGGACCAGCGCGATGGCCAGCCCCATCCGTTTGCGCAGCCCGGGATCGTACTCCGGCGGCGACGCCCGCTGCGCGCCGTCGAGTTCGAGCAGGGCGAGCAGCGCCCCGGCGCGGGCCTCGGCCACCGGCCCCTCCTCGCCGCACAACCGGCCGAGTGAGGAGAGCAGTTCGCGCCCCCGCGGCCACGGCGGCAGGGCCACCAAGTCCGGCACCAGCCCGACCGCCGGGCGGGCGCGCTGCGGATCCGTCCGGACGTCCGCCCCGAAGACCTCCGCCGTGCCCTTGTCCGGCCGCACCAGGCCCGCCGCCATCGCCAGCACGGTGCTCTTGCCGGCCCCGCGCGGACCCACCAGCCCGAAGCAGGACCCGCTCGGCACGCTCAGCTCCACCCCGGCCACGGCCGTCGTCCGCCCGAACCGCTTGCGCAGCCCCGACAACCGCAGTGCCGGCCCACGGACCGCCCCCATCCGCGCACTCCCGTCTCCTCGGCCCCGGCCACCGCACACCGATGGCCCCGGGATCGACGCTAGGCCGCCCGCGCCGGCGAAGGGATGTGCCTTTCTGCAGGGTTCGGGTGCACCTAGCTGCACCCCCGACGGAGAAATGTGCCGATCGGCAGGGTCGGCCGAGCCCGCGCACCGGGGCGACACGCCCCGCCGGGGTTGACCTTCACACCGGTGTGAGGGGGCACCATGAGCCCATGACCGACACTGGGTTCGACCCGTACGCGTTGCTGGAGGCGAGCAGGCTCGGGGTGCTCGCGACGATCAAGGGGGACGGGCGGCCGCAGTTGTCGCCCGTGCTGCCGTACTTCGACCGGGCGGCCGGGGTGGTCCTCGTCTCGACGACCGACGGTCGGGCGAAGACCGCGAACCTGCGGCGCGATCCGCGGGCCGCGCTGGAGGTCACCGGGCCGGACGGCCGCTCGTGGGCCACGGCGGAGGGGACGGTCACGCTCACCGGGCCGGGGACGGACCCGCACGGGCCCGAGGTCGAGGCGCTCGTCGCGTACTACCGGACGGCCGCCGGGGAGCACCCGGACTGGAACGAGTACCGGGCGGTGATGGTGGCGGACCGGCGGGTGCTCGTCACCATGACGGTCGACCACGTGTACGGCGCGGACCTCGCCTGAGGACGAGCCCGGGAGACGCACCGGAAGACGAGCCGGGCACGGACCGAGGACGGACCGGCGACGGACCGGCGACGAGGGCCCCGGGGCGCACGGCCCCGGGGCCCTCGCCCGTCAGCGGTGCCAGCCGCGTTCGGCGATGCGCAGGCCGGCCTGGAAGCGGCTGCGGGCGTCGAGGCGGCCCATCAGTTCGGCGACGACGCGGCGCGTGGTACGGGTGGATAGGTCGAGCCTGCGGGCGACGATCTCGTCGGTGTGCCCGTCGGCCAGGAGCTTGATGATCTCCCTTTCCTGGAGTGTGAGTTCGTTCCCGTCACGAGTCGCGCTCTCGCCGAACGGGGTCGCGTTCAGCCAGGTCTGCTCGAAGAGGGCGTAGGCGGCGGTGACCACGCCGGGGCTGCGGAGTTCGAGGGCTCCGAGGCGGCTGTTGGCGGGGTCGATGGGGACGAGGACGGTCTCCCGGTCGATGACGATCATCAGCAGGGGCACCGTCGGCACGGTCCGGGTCTGTCCGCCGAGCTCCGCCAGCCACCGGGCCGCGGCGAGGGTGGCGGGGTCGTTCCGGAAGCTGTCCTGGTAGATGCAGCGGATCGCGACGCCGCGTTCCAGCAGTTGCTGGTTGAGGGGCTTGCTCGCGGCCTTCGCGTCCGGCGTCTGGGCGCTGTTGGGATTGAGGGACACCATCTCCGTGCGGGTGGCGGCGGCGAGTTCCTCGATCCTCGCGCGGACCGCCTCGATCCCCTCGTGCCGGGTGATCGACTCCCGGGCGCGGGCGCCGTCGTGTTCCGCGGCGATCGTGGCGACGGCCGCCCTGGTGGCCTCGATCCGGCGCTGCCGGTCCGCGAGTTCGGCCTCGGCGCGGGCGAGCAGGGTGGCCAGCCCGACCGACGGGCTGATCGGCAGCAGCTCGTCGGCCGGGCCGCCGGCCGGGCGGAGGAGCGCAAGATCGGCCAGCTCGTCCAACGCCGATCTGACATGACGATCTGTCAGTGTCAGGTGGGCGGCGATGTCCGTGAGCTTCCAGCTCGGCTGGGCGAGCAGAGTCCGGTAGACCCGCTCACCGTCGGACGACAGCCCCAAAGGCTCCAACATCCCTGACACTCCCCCGAGTTGATTCCGCTACGCCGCTCCCCCGCGGCTCGGTCACCACGATTGTGCGCCCGGCGGGGAGCCCCGGCAACGACTTACTGTCAGGATGCGGCCAGGCCGCTTGCTGAACCGCCGCCGACCGTGACAGCAGTCGGGCGGGCAGGCAGAGTAATTCCCGTCGGAGCGGGCGACCGGGACGGAACGCGGGAAGCGGGAATTCCGGATCGATCAGGCGCTCACACCAGCCACGGTGGAATTCCCCGGAATCCGCCGACCGTTCATGAGGGGAATAGTCATGTCGAAGATGAGGACCGTCATCGCGGGATTCGCCGTTGCCGCCGCTGTCGCCATCGCCGGTACCGCGGCGAGCGCGGTCGCGGGCGGCGCGGCGGACGGGACGACCGGCCGGGCGCCGGCGGAGGTCCGCATCCACACCGCCGCCGGGGCGCCCGTCGGCGGGGCGGAGTGGGGCTGCGTCGGAGGCTGCTCCAAGCCGCTGCCGTCCGGCGCGCCGACCCCGGCAGCCGACCCGGACCCGACCCCGGCCGCCACCCCCGACCCGACTCCGGCGGACACGCCCGCCGGCACCCCGACCACACCGCAGGCGCCGGCCGCACCGCAGGGCTGAGCCCGTTGTACCTGGTCACGGTCCGACTGGTGGCGACCGGCCGGACCGCTGACACCGACCACTTCACCCCACCGGGCCCGCCGCACCCGACGCGCCCGCATCTGACCGACACCGCCCTCGCCGCCCTCATCCGGCGGCACGCCCGGCCCTGCGACGGCCTGGAGCACCTGCGGGTGCGCGGCACCGCACACCGGTTCGACGTCGCGGCCTTCGTGAGCGCCGAGAACGCCGCCGCCGCCCGCACCGCGGCGCACGCGATGTGTGCGCGCATTCTCGCCGAATCCCCCGCGCTGCACGGCTGGCGCGTCGCCGGCGACATTCCGGCGCCCTGGATTCTCTGAACTCCCCTTCTTTCCGTCGCATTTCGCAAGTCCGACCAAATATCGCTCCACCGTGCCCGAAACCGCCCGGACCGGCTCTTCCGTGCCGCCCGGTCGCACCGCCCTGGACGAATTCCGAAAGGACACCCGGAAAATGACCGCCGTTTCCCGCCGCCTCGCCGCCGCACTCGCCGCCGTCGCCGTCGCCGGAGCCCTGTTCACCGCCACCGTGTCACCGGCCGAGGCCGGCACGCCCGGCTCCGCCATCGTCACCCAGGCCCGAGCACACATCGGGCAGCACCGCACGGACTTGGGCTTCCCGTCCGAGGAGTGGTGCGCCGATTTCGCCCTCAAGATCTGGCGCGACGCCGGCGTGGAGAACCTGAGCGGCCTCGGCAGTTCCGTGCAGAGCTTCAAGGACTACGGGACCCGCAACAACACCACCTCGAACACCCCGCACGTGGGCGACGCCGCCGTCCACAAGACGGCGGCCATCTCGCACGTGCAGATCGTCATCGGAGTCTCCGCGGACGGCAACATGATCCAGACCATCGGCGGCAACGAGGGCAGCAACAACCTCGAAACCAGCTGGGTCAAATTCGAGGACTGGCACGACTGGCACACCCAGCCCACCGTCTTCGTCAGCCCGGTCGGTCTGACCAACAGCCGCCTGCCGGCCTCGCTGGCGGGTGACGGCCGGGCGTCGGTGGTGAGCGACTCGGCGGACGGGACGCTCACGGCCTGGCACAACGCGGCCGGGTTCGCCCAGATGCCGTTCGACACCTCGGCCGTCATCGGCCAGGGCGTCATGGACCCCACCCGCGTCAAGTTCGCCGACCTCGACGGCGACGGACGCACCGACCTCATCTACGTCCAGCCCGCAGGCAACCCCCAGAACGACCCCGAGGGCACCCTGCGCGCCTGGCACAACGACGGCGGCATGAACACCATGCCCTTCGGCAACAGCGTGATCATCGGCCAAGGCTTCATGGACCCCACCCGCGTCAAGTTCGCCGACCTCGACGGCGACGGACGCGCCGACCTCGTCTACGACCAGCCCGCGAACAACCCCCTCAACGACGCCGACGGCACCCTGCGCGCCTGGCACAACGACGGCGGCATGAACACCATGCCCTTCGGCAACTCCGTCATCATCGGCCAGGGCTTCACCGACCCCACCCACGTCCACCTCGCCGACCTCGACGGCGACGGACGCGCCGACCTCATCTACGACCAGCCCGCGAACAACCCCCAGAACGACCCCGACGGCACCCTGCGCGCCTGGCACAACGACAACGGCTTCACCACCGCCCCCTTCGGCGACAGCGTGATCATCGGCCAGGGCTTCATGGACCCCACCCGCGTCAAGTTCGCCGACCTCGACGGCGACGGACGCGCCGACCTCGTCTACGACCAGCCCGCGAACAACCCCCAGAACGACGCCGACGGCACCCTGCGCGCCTGGCACAACGACAGCGGCATGAACACCATGCCCTTCGGCAACTCCATCATCATCGGCCAGGGCTTCACCAACCCCACCAGCACCTACTTCGCCTGAGCCCCCAGCCGAGCACCCGGGGCGGCGGCCTCACCCGAAGCCGCCGCCCCCGCCCATGCCATCAGCCGATACCTCGCCGACAGGAGTTCCGTCATGCTCTCCCTCCGTTCCCGCGCCACCCGCTTCGCCGCCAAGTCCCTTGCCGTGCTCGCCTTTTCGTCCAGCGCCTTCGGCGCCGCCGCCCCGGCCTCCGCCACCGCGAACGCCACCGCCGCCACCGGGATAGACCTCTGCGCCCAGGTCGCCAAGCAGGCCGGCTTCAGCCGCGACACCCTCGTCACCGCGATCGCCGTCGCCATGGCCGAGTCGCACTGCAACCCGCAGGCTAGCCACGTGAACTCCAACGGCACGGTGGACTACGGGCTCTGGCAGATCAACACCGTCCATCCCCAGGCCCAGGACCCGAACTGCCGTTTCGACCCGCAGTGCAACGCCAACGCGGCCTGGGAGATATCGAAGCACGGGACGAACTTCTGCCCGTGGTCGACCTACGACTCCACGATCTGCACGACCTGGGTCCACAACAACGCCTACAGGACCTACCTCGCAGCGGCGCAGGCCGCCGCCGCCCGGGTATCGGGGGGCGGTTCCGCCTCGCTGGCGGGTGACGGCCGGGCGTCGGTGGTGAGCGACTCGGCGGACGGGACGCTCACGGCCTGGCACAACGCGGCCGGGTTCGCCCAGATGCCGTTCGACACCTCGGCCGTCATCGGGCAGGGCTTCATGGACCCCACCCGCGTCAAGTTCGCCGACCTCGACGGCGACGGACGCACCGACCTCATCTACGACCAGCCCGCAGGCAACCCCCAGAACGACCCCGAGGGCACCCTGCGCGCCTGGCACAACGACGGCGGCATGAACACCATGCCCTTCGGCAACTCCGTCATCATCGGCCAGGGCTTCATGGACCCCACCCGCGTCAAGTTCGCCGACCTCGACGGCGACGGACGCACCGACCTCATCTACGACCAGCCCGCAAACAACCCCCAGAACGACCCCGACGGCACACTCCGCGCCTGGCACAACGACAACGGCTTCACCACCGCCCCCTTCGGCAACAGCCTGATCATCGGCCAGGGCTTCACCGACCCCACCCGCGTCCACCTCGCCGACCTCGACGGCGACGGACGCACCGACCTCATCTACGACCAGCCCGCAAACAACCCCCAGAACGACGCCGACGGCACACTCCGCGCCTGGCACAACGACAACGGCTTCACCACCGCCCCCTTCGGCAACAGCCTGATCATCGGGCAAGGCTTCACCGACCCCACCCGCGTCCACCTCGCCGACCTCGACGGCGACGGACGCACCGATCTCATCTACGACCAGCCCGCAGGCAACCCCCAGAACGACCCCGCCAGCACACTCCGCGCCTGGCACAACGACAACGGCATGAACACCATGCCCTTCGGCAACAGCGTGATCATCGGCCAGGGCTTCACCAACCCCACCAGCACCTACTTCGCCTGAGCCCCAGCCCCCGCCCGCAGCCCCCAGCCCGCAGCCCCACCCCCCGGAAGCCACCTGGCCACCCCAGGTGGCTTCCGCCGTCGGCCGCCCCCGAAAGCGCTCACCCCAGCTGGGCCAGGCCCTCGGTGGCGATGCGCTCGAACACGGCGAGGTCGGCGGCGAAGCACGAGTCCGGGATCGGCCAGTGCACGACCAGCTCGGTGATCCCCAACTCCCGGTACGTTCCCGCCCATTGGACGAAGGCGTCGAGTGAGTCGAGCGGCCGCTCGCCGGTGAAGCCCTGGAGGAGCAGCCGGTCGAGCGAGGCCGCGTCCCGCCCCTCGGCCTCGCACGCGGCGGTGAGCTTCGCGAGCTGTGCGGCGACGACGCCCGGGGCCCGCTCCGCCGGGACGTCCGGGTCGGCCGGGTCCCCGCAGGTGACCCAGCCCTGGCCGTACCGGGCGGCGAGCCTCAGCCCGCGCGGGCCGGTCGCGGCCACGCAGAAGGGCACGCGCGGGCGCTGGACGCAGCCGGGGATGTTCCGGGCCTCGACGGCCGCGTAGTAGCGGCCGTCCCGCGTGGTCGCGTCCCGGCGCAGCAGCGCGTCCAGGAGGGGCACGAACTCGCCGAAGCGGTCGGCCCGTTCCTTCGGGGACCACTCCTCGTGCCCGAGCACCTGCGCGTCGAAGCCCGTCCCGCCGGCGCCGATGCCGACCGTGAGCCGTCCGCCCGAGACGTCGTCGAGCGTGATCAACTCCTTGGCCAGGGTGACCGGGTGGCGGAAGTTGGGGTTGGTGACGAGGGTCCCGAGGCGGATGCGTTCGGTCGCGGTGGCCGCCGCCGTCAGGGTGGGCAGCGCGCCGAACCAGGGTTCGTCGCGGAACGACTGCCACGACAGGTGGTCGTAGGTGTAGGCGGCGTGGAAGCCGAGCTCTTCGGCCCGCCGCCAGAGCTTCCGTCCCTCGCCCCACCGGTGGACGGGGAGGATCACGGTGCTGAGGCGCATGCGGCCGACTGTAACCCGTCGGTTCCGCGCGCCGGCGGCGACAGGCCCCGGTCGGCGGTCGGCCCTCGTGGGGCGGCGCCCTGGCCGCAGCGCCGTCGGCCGGGTGGAACCGGTGCCTCCACTCCTCCGTCGCTGTCCTCAACTACCCGTCTCCTCGTATCCGTTCCGCGCCATCACGCGCAGCAGTGGATCCGGGACCGACCGCCCCGACACAGCGATGAACCCCTATCCGACCGCCCCCACCCCACTACCGGGCGCTCCGCGGGCATGCGAAAGGGGACGGCCCCCCTGGTGCGGGAGGAGGGCCGTCCCCGATGTCTTCACCTCACGTCAGAAGTGCCGCAGCAGCTCGTCGAAGCGCGCCAGTCGCAGCGTCGCGTCCTCGGGTCGCAGCTCCTCGTGCTCCATGACCCAGGTGTGCTCGTGCGGGATGAAGACGGCCTTCAGCCCGGCACGGACGGCGGGCAGGATGTCCGACTTGGGCGAGTTGCCGATCATCCAGGTGCGGCCGGCGTCCAGGCCGAGCTCGGCGGTGAGCCGCCGGTAGGTGTCCTCGTCCTTCTCCGGCACGATGTGGACGCTCCGGAAGTGGTGGGCGACGCCGGAGGCGTCCACCTTCCACTGCTGTTCCTCCACCGCCCCCTTGGTGAGCAGCAGCAGCTCGTGGCGCGGGGCGAGGGCGGCGAGCGTCTCGGCCACGCCTTCGATCAGCTCGACCCGACGGTCCGTCAACGGCCGTAGCAGCTCGGTGATCCGGGCGTCGTCCTCATCCGTCGCCACCCGGCCGCGGACCTCCTGGAGGCACTCGCGCAGGCTCAGCCGGAACACCTCGGAGCCGTAGCCGTGCGCCGCCACGTTCCGCGCCTCGATACCGTCGAGCAGGGCCCTCGTCCGCGCCTCGTCCCCGGGAGCGGCCACCCAGTCGATGAAGCCGTCGATGACGCGCTCGAAGAGAACGTTGTTCTCCCACAGTGTGTCGTCGGCGTCGAAGACGAGCGTCTGGCCCTTGAGCATCTGCTCCACTGATCCACCTCACATGTACGGCAGGACGCCCGACGCTACCCGTTCCGCTTCCGCCCGCCACCCGATTTTCCCGGCCGCCCGGCACCGCGCTCAGGCCCCCAGCAGCCGCCCGGCGCGGTCGATCGTCTCCCGGAAGTTCGCCTCCGTGGTCCGCTCCCGGGCCTGCGCCACGGTGAGCCACTCCAGCGGCGACTGCGGGTTCTCCGGCCGTACGGCCTCGGGCGTCGCGGTGGCCAGCAGGAAGCGCAGGTCCGCGTGCTCGTGCGCCGGTTCGCGGGTCGAGGCGGGCACCGGCACCACGGCGACGTGCACGAGCGCCGCGTCGGGCCAGGGCGCGAGGTCCGTCAGCCCGGTCTCCTCCAGCCCCTCCCGCAGCGCGACCGCCAGGGCCTCCGTCTCCCCGGGATCGCCGTGCCCGCCGACGTGCAGCCACGCCTGCTGCCGCACGTGCCACCGCAGCAGCACCCGCCCGCTCTCCGGGTGCACGATCAGCGCGGACGCCGTGAAGTGCAGCGGCGTCCCGCGGTCCCACGCGTCCACGCCGCTCCCGAGGAGCCCGCGCGCCCGCTCGACGTCCGCCGCCTCGACCGCTCCCCGCGCCCGGTAGTCCCCGAGCAGTTCCACAGGCCCCGTCCCACTCACCACGCCGACACCCTCCACACGCCCCTTGCCCCGCAAGCCCGTTGACCACGTCAGCCCCCACCGTACCGGGCACGCGCGCTCCCCCGGCCGAATTGAATCCGGGCCGGCCGTCGCCCCTACGGCCGCGTGAACGTCACGTGCGTGACGCCGCTCGGGGTCGTGACCGACTCCACCTGGAAGCGCTCCTCCAGGCCCTCCAGGCCGTCCCACAGGCGCTCGCCGCGGCCGAGGACGATGGGGACGACCACGACGTGGAGGTGGTCGACCAGGTCCGCGGCGAGGAAGGCGCGGACGGTGCTCGGGCCGCCGCCGATCCGCACGTCCAGGCCGCCCGCGGCCTCGCGCGCCTGGTGGAGCACCTCGTGCGGGGTGCCGTCGACGAAATGGAAGGTGGTTCCGCCGTCCATCTCGACGGACGGGCGCGGGTGGTGGGTGAGGACGAACACCGGGGTGTGGAACGGCGGGTTGGCGCCCCACCAGCCGGTCCAGTCGTGGTCCTCCCAAGGCCCCTGCTGGGGGCCGAACTTGCGGCGTCCCATGATCTCCGCCCCGATGCCCTCACCCCACGCGCGCGCCACGGCGTCGTCGACGCCCGTGCTGCCGCCCTCGGCCCCTTGCATCTCGCGGAACGTCCGGGTCCCGAAGAACCACTGGTGGAGCCGCGTCCCGGCGTGGCCGAACGGCTGGTCGAGGCTCTGGCCCTCCCCGGTGCCGTAGCCGTCGAGGGAGATCGAGAAGTTGTGGACTCGCACGCGGGACACGACGTGGCCTCCTGCCATCGATCCGGGGTGCGGCGGCTCACCGCACTCACCGCTGCCGAGCGTAACCGCGCCCGGCACCGTATCCCGGCAGCCCCCGGCCGCGCGTCGTACCGCCCACCGCGGCCGCCCGCGATCCTGTCGGTGCTCCGCGCCAGAATGGGACCATGCACTCCCTGGAGACCACGCCCGAGACCCGCGATCGGATGAGCAAACAACGCAGCCACGACACGAAGATCGAGGTGGTGCTCCGCAGCACCCTGCACGCCGCCGGACTGCGCTTCCGGAAACACCGCAGGCCACTCACGGGGGTGCGCCGAGAGGCGGACATCGTCTTCGGTCCTTCGCGCGTCGCGGTCTTCGTCGACGGCTGTTTCTGGCACGCCTGCCCCGAGCACGCGACGTGGCCGAAGAACAACGCCGAGTTCTGGCGGGAGAAGATCGAGAAGAACCGCGCGCGGGACCGCGACACGGATGCCCGCCTCGCCGAGGCCGGCTGGTTGGCGGTCCGGGTCTGGGAGCACGAGAAGGCCGCCGAGGCCGCCGAACGGATCGCCGCCGTGGTCCGGGAACGGCGACCGCAGCGCAGGGCTGCGCGTAGCACGAACACGGACTGAGTAGGTCGTGGCAGCCGTCGCCGGCTAGACTCTCGCCACATGACCAGCTCGGACGCCGCCGCCTTCCATCTCGAGGTTCCGTACATTCTGGACCTCTTCGCCGGTCCAGGCGGTCTGGACGTGGCTGCGCACATGCTGGACGTGCCGTCGCTCGGGATCGAGTGGGACAAGGACGCCTGTGACACGCGGTACGCGGCCGGGCTCAAGACGTGGCACGCGGACGTCAGCGAGGTCCGGCGCAACCGCTTCCACGAGCTGCCTCCCGGCCTGAACGTCCTGGCCGGCGGTCCGCCCTGCCAGACGTACTCGGTCGCCGGCAACGGCGCCGGGCGCAAGGCGCTGGACAAGGTCGAGAAGCTCATCCACGAGTTGGTGGCCGGTGTCGGCGAGAAGGAGATCGACGAGGAGCTGAAGAAGCTGGGCGGCGACGGCAGGACCGCCCTCGTCCTGGAACCGCTCCGGTACGCGATCAAGGCCCTCGACTGCGAGAACCGCGACAAGCGACCGTTCGACGTGATCGTCCTGGAGCAGGTTCCCGCGGTCAAGGCGCTGTGGCAGGTCTACAAGGAGGCCTTGGAGACGGGCCTGCCCCGGGAGGACGGCACGAGGGTCCGGTACAAGGTGGCCGAGGTGAAGACCCTGCACACCGAGGCGTACGGCGTCCCCCAGACCCGCCGCCGGACGATCCTGATCGCGCGGCTCGACAAGCACCCCGCTCCCCCGCTCCCCGCCCCCACCCACCACACCTTCAATCCGCACAAGCCGGAGCAGGGCGGCCCGGAGGAGAAGCAGACCGCGCTGCCGGTGGACGGGACCACCGTGCTGCTCGAGCCGTGGGTCTCGATGGAGAGGGTCCTGACGAGCCGTAAGGGCCCCTTCGAGATCGTGTCGAACTACGGCAGCGGAGGCGATCCCAAGAAGCGCGGCATCCGCACGTACCGGCAGCCGTCGTTCACCGTCACGGGCAAGGTCTCCCGCAACGCCGTCCGTCGACACCCGGACGGCCCGGCACTGGACCCGGACCGCCTGACCATCCCCGAGGCCGGCATCCTCCAGACGTTCCCCCCCGACTACCCCTGGGACGGCGGCGACCGATCGCAGCAGGTGGGCAACGCCGTGCCTCCGCTGTTCGGCATGCACGTGCTCGCGGCAGCGCTCTCCCTGCCCCTCCCGCCGGAGGAGAAGCTCCGCGGGAGCTGGGGCCGACTCGACCCGAAGTCGGCCGAATACGCGCAGCTGCGTACCGACGGTTGCAAGGCTCCGGACGGTTGCGGACCCGACTGTCCGGAGCCCGAGGGTCAGTCCGCTCCTTCTTCCTCCTCCGATTCGTCCCGCCCGCGGACCGGCGCGTCCGCCAGGAGATCGGCGAAGTAGTCCGCCAGGACGGTGACCGAGAGCTCCGGCGCGCGTTCCTCGTCGGGACCGGTCGGGAGCACGTTCCTGGACACCTGGCGCGCGGTCTCGGCCTCGTCGATCCAGTCGAGCAGCGGACGGGGGTCCCGCTCCGGGTGGTCGGGGGCGATCACGTCGTACATCAGCGTCGCCGCGGCGGCGTTGACGGCGCCGGCCAGGGCGTTGGCCTCGCGGCCGGTGGCGACCGAACCCTTCTCGACCAGCCGGACGATCGCCTGGGCGGTGGGTCGGTGGTTGACGAGGGACATCCGGAGCGCGGTGTTGAGGATGTCCTGGTTGCCGCAGGCCGTGACCACGGGACCGTAGTCCGAGCCGTCACGGAAGAGCTCCGCCGCCCACCAGAGCCGGGCGAAGGCCTGCTTGTGGTACGAGCCCCGGAAGCGTTCGGCTGCCACCTTGGCGACCTTGCCGTCCTTGGGCTCCGAGAGGTGCCGCCAGACCACGTAGTCCGGGGCGACCCCGAGCGCGAGGTAGTTCCAGAAACCGGGATCGGCCGCCTCGCGGCGACTGAGGCGGAGCACCGAGTGGAGGCGGGGGGCGAGCCAGGCGTCGGCCTGGGTGGTCTTGAGCCCGCCGTTCCGGCAGTAGGCCATGGCGTCCTCGGCCAGGTCGCGGACGGGCCGCAGCTCGCCGCGCCGGTCGGCGTGCGGGAGCGGTTCGGTGACCTGGTTGAGCGCGATGCTCGGCACGTCCTCGCGGCCGGTGAGCAGGCCCTCGGTGAGGAAGTCGCCCACCTCGGCGTTCGGCAGCAGGGCGAGGCGCTCCGGGAAGTGGCTGGGCCGGTCGGTCATGCGTCCCCCTGCGTGAGGCGTTCCAGATCGCGGATGGTGGTGGAAAGCGTCCGGGGGACGTTGGCCCGCCGGGAGGCGGCGAAGTGGATCCGGGACTGGAGTTCCCCCCACCCTGCGGCGGAGGAACCGATGCGCGCCGCGTGAACCTCCCGAAGCGCCTCCTCGGGCCGGCGGTCGGGGTACATGTCGGGAAGCATCTCGCGCAGCACCTCGCCCTGCCAGCCGTGCGGGAACACCGGGGTACCGTCGTCCTCCACCTCGAGGTCTCCGACGGCCGAGTGGAAGACGGCCGTCCAGACCTCGGAGCACATCTGCGCGAGGAGGAGTTCCCGGACGGTCTTCTCCGGGCCCGTGCCGCCGTCGGCGCCGATCAGGTCGCCGAGGCCGTCGAAGTCGATGTTGACGCGCACGGCCGGGATCCGGCCGGTGGTGTCGACCAGCCAGGGAGAATCCTTGTAGCGCTGGAGTCGACTCGCCCCTGCGCCGAAGTTCACCATCTTGACTTCGAGTTCACGGGCGAGCAGCGGCACGACCTCGATGACGTCGACGAACCACTCCGCGTCGGAGGTGGCGATCACCCGGCCGGGCACGCCGTCGACGGTGGCCACGACGTGGACGACGAGCGATGCCCGGTCGAGGAGGTCGCGCCGGTAGAGGTACAGCTCGGCGGTCCGGTCCCGGCCGTCGTCGGAGACCGGGGAGAACTCCACGCTCGTCCGGGTGTTGGTGGCCCGCTCGGTCAGGACCGCGACGACCTTGACGTCCTGCCACGGCCCCGAGGGATCGAGCGCCCTGGCCGGGAGGCCTACGGAGAGCCGCAACCGGGCCTGCGTCCAGTCGGGGCGGTCCTCGTCCGGCCCGAGTGCGACGACGCGCTCGACGGTGGAGAGGTACTTGCTCTCCACGTCCTCCCACGGCTCGCCCTCGGCCTTGGTCTGGGCGCTCTCGACGCGCCAGGACACGTTGCCGGTCAGCCGCCGGTAAGGGTAGACCTTCACGCCTGCTCCCCCTTTCCGATGCGGAGTTCGACGACCAGCCCGGTGAGTTGGGCCCGGACCGGGTGGCGCGACACGTCGGTGACACCGCGGAAGACAGCCTTGCGGCTGCCCGGCGACAGCTGCAGGGCCCCGTCGACGACCTCGCACCCGCTGATGGCGACGAGGTCCCTCCAGGGCGCGGCCGGACGAGGGCCGGAACGCACGTCGAACTTTGCGACCGGTGTGACCGGACGGTCCGTGTCCGCGCCGGACGGGACCCTGAGGTCCACGGTGACCGACCAGGCTCCCGTCTCGTCGATCAACGCGTCCACGTTGTCCAGTTCGGGCAGGACCGCGGCCGCTGCAGGGCGCGGCTTCTTCGCGCCGCCGCCCACCTTGAGCCGGCCGGCGATCTTGGCCTCTCCCCCGTTTCGGCGCTTCGCCCGCGGCACGGCGACCAGGTCGCGCACCGCGGTGTTCGCCGCCGTGGTCAGGGCGGCGATGCGCCGGTAGGCGGAGGGCGAGTAGGCGAGGCGCAGTTCCTCCGTCTGCCCCCACTTGTCGTGCTCGGGCGGTTCGGAAGCACGGAGGAACTCCTCGGCCGCCTCGGCGCCGGGGGCGTCCGGGCCCGCCGCACGACCGGTGAGGAGGATGGCCTGGAAGGGGTCGGTGCCGATCGGGAGGTTGGTGACCGGACTGTCCTTGACGGTCATGCGGTTGCCCCGCATGGAGACCAGCCGGTTGGAACCGCCATCGGCGTCTTCGGCGGCGGTGACCAGGACCACCGCCTCGTGCGTCACTCCACCGCGCACCTGGCCTCCGTGCAGAGGCACGTTGAGCGTGACGGCGGTTCGGGCGACCTGCCCGGGGCCCGTGAGGCGGTCGACGGTGGTCCCCTCCAGGAAGGCACGCAGGGCACGGGTACGGGAGGGCTGGGTGACGACCGGATCCACGTCCTCGTCACGCACGAGGGAGCCGTCGATGTAGGTACGGACGGACGCTTCCAGGTGCGGCTTGTGGTCGCCACCGCCGGTCATGGCGGCCCAGAAGTTGCGGCCGAGCGCGTCGACGAGCCGGGCGTGCATGCGGAGGACGGCGTCGTGCTCGTTCTCCTCGGCTTCCACCTCGTCTTCGGTGCCCTTGGCGGGCACTCGGCTGGCGACGTCGTGAGCACCGACGATGAGGAAGGAGGTGCCGGGCGCCGCGCTCTCGCGGGTGAGGTAGAGCTTCTCGACGGTATCCTCGTCCGCCCACCAGGAGCGGGCCACGTCCGCGGACTTGGTGGTCGAGTCGGGGCGCCCGAACCAGGCCGGCCCCGCGAACTCCCGGCCGTCGACCTCACGCCAGGGCAGATCGAGCCGGCCGATCAGCCGACGTTCGGTTCGACCCTCGTGAGGTTCCGAGAGCGTGGAGTTCATCAGCACGAGGCCGAGCCGGCTGGTCGCCCACAGGGTGGCCTTGCCCAGGCCGTAGGAACCGCCCGCCCCGAGGTCCCGCTTCTGGCTGTCGAGTTGACGCCGGACGACGGCAGCGAAGATCCCGTCGTCGTAGTCGCCACCGGTCAGGCCGGTGGCGTTGTAGTCGTCGATCCGGAGCAGCACCAGGCGGTGGCTCTGGTACATGTCACGCAGTCCACCGGCGATCGTGCGCGCGACCTTGCCCTGCTTGCCGTTGTCGACGGTCAGCGCGTCGTAGTGCGGAAGGAGGTTCTCCCAATCGATGGCCTCACGGAACCGGGCAACGGCCTCGCCGGAGAGGTGGTGCAGCGTGTAGCGCACCCGAACCGGCTCCGCCGGGTCAAGGCGCGCGTCGAGACTGTTCTGCGTGGCCTCGCGGGCGAGGACCTCGACGTCGGCCTCGAACGCGAACGCGGCGGCGTTGCCGTACTCGCGGCCGCCGTCGGCGTGCGCCGGCCGGTGGTACCAGGAGACGGGAAGCCCCAGTTGAGCGTCGGCACTGCGAGTGTGGATGGTCTCCAGGTCGGTGTTGAGCACCTCGGCGATCAGCCGGATGGTGTCGTCGCGGGGCACGGAACGGCCCACGATCCAGGCCGAGACCGCTGCCCGGGTCACGCCCAAGTCCTCCGCGAGCTCCGTCTGGCTCTTCCCTGCGTTCTTGAGCTGGCGCGCCAGCCAGGGGCCGAAGTCCTCAGCCGCCTTCACGTCCCACCTGCTTCCGCATGGCTTGTTTCACGAGGTGGGAGCCACGCTACCGCACCACTGTTGACAGCGACACCCCATTGTCAATCAGCCTTTGACGGGTGCCATGTCCGGCGCAAACAAACCCCGAACGCAATCGAAAACTCCAGCCCGGGACCCGATCCCATTTGCCCGAATTCCCCCAAAAAAGCCTCGAATAGGCCCGGCGAACCTGGGTCCACAGGCCCCCCATCAGGCCTCTTGCGCGCCGACGGAGCCCGTGGCAGACTTGTCGCCACTTCCACGGCGAACGTCATGGAAAGTGGCCCTCGAATGGGCCCGGCTTCGTTGTTTTCCTGGGGGGAATTCATTACGGCCGCCTCCGGAATCGCTTCCTGGATTCCGTGGATTCTCGCGCGGTCCGCTTTCCCTCCTGCCCCACCTCGCACCACTTCGTCGCATGGTCCACGAAAGCGAAAGCGCAGGTAACCCCGGTGTCCCCGCAGAATTCCCCGCATGCCATTCAGTTCATCTGCCGCACCGCCATGTTCACCGTGCACCAGGACCGTTGACGGAACGTCCGACGTACAGCGCCGCCCGACCTCTCCCTCCGCACCCGAAGTGGAACCATCCGTGGCCGACCTGCAGTCCCCCGTGATCCGCACCGTCGTCGAACAGTCCCTCCGCGTCCTGGAGACGTACGGCATCGACGCGGGCCTGATCCCCGAACACGCCAACGGCGAACGCCGCATCACCCAGGGCGGGTACGGCGACCGCCAGCTCTTCGAGCTCGTCCAGAACGCGGCCGACGAGCTGCGTGACGAGCCCGGCGGCCGGATCCACGTCGTCCTCACCGAAACCCATCTGTACTGCGCCAACCAGGGCAACCCGGTGACCCCCGAGGGCGCGGAGACCATCCTGCGCATGAGCATGTCCCGCAAGCGCGGCGGGCAGATCGGCAGGTTCGGCGTGGGGGTGAAGTCCGTCCTGGTGGTGACGGACGCACCCGAATTCTTCTGCCTCGAAGGGAGCTTCGGCTTCGACCGGGCCTGGTCCTACGAGTTGATCCGCAACGTTCCCGGTGTGCGCGAGCGGCTCGGCGAGGACTTCGAGGCGCCCGTACTGCGCATGGCCCGCGAGCTGGACATGGTCGCCGAGCGCCTCCGCGACCAGGTACTGGACGAACTGCTGGAGTGGGCCACCACGGTGGTCCGCCTGCCGCTGCTCCCCGGCGCCGCCGCCCGGCTGGGCAAGGACATGCACGGGCACCAGGGCGTGGCCGGTCACGACACCCGCGAGGAGTTCCCCTCCGGCTTCCACCTCTTCTCCCCGCACGTGGGGCAGGTCGGCCTGGAGGACCGCCGGCCCCGTCCGATCGCACGCCGGGCGCTGCGCTCCGAGCGGGCCGGCAGCCTGCACACGATCCACGAGGAGCGGGTCGGCAAGCCGCCGGCAACGTCGCAGTGGCGGGTCTTCACCCGCACCCACGAGCCCACCGAGGTCGCCCGGCGCGACGCCGGCGAGCTGCACGACCGACTGACCGTCGACCTGGCCTGGGCGGTCCCGGCGTACAGCCCGGACGAGCGGACCGGACTGCTCGGCGCCGCCGACGCGCGGGGGCGCGGCCGGTTCTGGTCGTTCTTCCCGACCAAGTACGAGATGACTCTCAGCGGCATCCTGAACGGGGCGTGGAAGACCAACGAGGACAGGCAGAACCTGCTGGACTCCTCGCCGTTCAACGTCGAGATGATCCGGACCGCCGCCGGTCTGGTGGTCGATTCCCTGCCCGAACTCGCGCCGGCGGAGGACCCCGGGGCGTACCTCCCGCTGTTGCCGGGCCGTTCCAAGGGCGTGGAGACGATCAGTTGGGCCGACCGGCTGCTCACCGAGCAGATCTGGGCCACCACCGCGGTGCGCCCGTCGCTGCCCGACCAGGACGGTGTCCTGCGCGTTCCGGCCGGCCTGAACATCCACCCGGATCTGGGGAAGGACAGCACTGCGGTCAACCGCTGGCTGCGGGCCTGGCACGCGTACCCGGGGCGCCCGCGCAACTGGGTGCACCCCTCGGCCGAGGCCACCGACCTGCGGACGGGCAAGGTCCAGCACATCCTCGCCGCGGCCCGTCGGCAGCGGGCCTCGATCGTCGAGTGGCTGGAGGCGCTGGTCTCCGACGGCACCGCGGAGGCTTCGGCGGCCGCGATCCGGATCGTCGCCGACATGATCGCTTCGAACGCCGGCTGCGCCGCCGAGGCCCGCACGGCCAGGATCGTACTCACCGAGGAGAACGGCCTGGTCGCCCCGCGGGGACGCGAGGTGTACCGCCGGACCGAGGAGGACGGCCTGCGGGAGTCGCTGGTCTACGTGGATCGCGCTCTGTCCGACGACCTGTCGCTGCACTCCGCCCTCACCGTTCTCGGCATCCAGGAGGCCGACGTCCGGGGGCGTTTCGTGAGCGTCCTCGACCAGGGCTTCGGCTCGTACGGCCCGCAGGAGTGGAACCGGTTCTGGGAGCTCTTCCACCGTGCGGGCGCCTCCGTCGTGGGCCACGAGGTGACCAAGCGGGTGGAGTCGCCGCTGGAGACGCTGATGGTGCGAACGGCTGACGGCCATTTCCACGCCATGCGCGAGTGCATGCTCCCCGGTGTCGTCGTCGCCGCGGAGAGCGACCCCGCGATCGCGGTGGACATGCGCTTCCACTCCGACGACGCGGGATTCTTCCGCGAGTTGGGCCTGCGGGACCGCCCGACCGGCAAGCACAGGCCCGAGGAGGAGCCCTGGTTCGAGGAGTACCGGACGGCCGTGCACGCGGCGTACTGCCGCACGCTGGACGACCGGGCGAGTCGACCGACCCTGGCCAGGATCAGGATCGAGGGCTCGCCCGTCGGCGGGCCGCTCCACCTGCTGCCCCGTCTCTCGGAGCCCGCACGCGCGGCCTTCCTCCGGGAGCTGCCCGAGGACGCGCTGGTCGAGCACTGGACCCGGCAGATCGGGGCTCAGGTCGACTCCCGCCGATCGGTGTCGTCCCCCATCCGTTGGATGCTCTCCCGACACGGACTCGTCGAGACCTCGCAGGGCCTCAAGCCTCTCAAGGAGGCCGTGGGGCCACAGCTCGGCGCCTATCGCGACGTGCTTCCGGTCGCGTCGATCAGCGGGGAGAAGGCCCGGAAGCTGGGGCTCGCCGACAGCGTCGAGAAGGTCCGTCCGAAGCAGTGGGAGCAGCTCCTGGAGAAGCTTCAGGAGAGTGAGGACGACACGTTCGTCGGATCCACCTACGCCCTGCTGACCCGGCTGGAGATCCCCTTCCCCGAGGACTCGCTGACCCGGTGCCGGGTCGGCGACGCCTGGGACACCCGGGCGGACAGCGAGATCGCCGTGGCCGCGAACCCGGAGGAGTACCGCTCCTTGCAGACCGAACGGGTGCCTGCGCTGCTGATGCCGAACCAGGAGTCCGCCGACCTCATGGTCGAGCACTGGGGCATGCTGCGCCACGACGACGTCGTGAGTCGGGAGACCCGGCACGAGTCGAGCGTGGAACCGATTCCGCTGGTCGAGGAGTTCCCGACGCTGCGACAGAAGATGGGCACTTCCGTCGGCACGTACTCCCTGCTGCGCTGCTCCACGCTGGAGGAGGTCGTCCGCACTCCGCACGGCGCACGGGCGAAATCCCTGGAGAGCGCCCGCCAGAACAACGTGATCAAGGTCCTGGACTCCCTGGACCGGCTGGGCACGCTCCGGGCGGTGGACCGTGAATTGGGTCTGCGGATGGGAGAGGCCGGCTGCCGGTCCCTCCTGGAGGCCCAAGACCGTCAGGAGCAGGACGAGAAGGTGCGGTCCGCGCTCAAGGCGATCCGCGAGGCCGCGGACGTGACGACCAAGCTGGAACTGCTGATCGGCGCGGAGGCCCTGCGAGACCGGCTCCCCGCCGGCCTCATGGATGCCGAACGCCAGGACCCGGACGGGCAGGAGCCCACCGGTCGGCGGATCGCACAGATGGCGTTCAACGCGCACGGCGACACCGTGTTGAAGACCCACACGCGCGACATCCAGGAGCGCTTCCCCAGCGCCCCGTCCTCCTACAGCGGAGGACCGGCGGCGGTCTCCTTCGTCGCCGAACTCGGTCTGCCCGCGCCGTTCGCAGGCCACCGAGCCCCCGTCCTGGAACAGAGCCTGACCGTGGAGGGCCCCCGGGACTTCCCACGCCTGCACGACTACCAGGAACGGCTCGCGCTCAACATCTTCGAGATGCTGGACCGACTCGCCCCGCAGCGGGCCATGCTCTCGCTGCCCACCGGCGCCGGAAAGACCCGCGTCACCGCCGAGGCCGTCATCCGCTGGGTCAAGCAGACGGGCACGCTCAAGGGCCCGATCCTGTGGATCGCCCAGACCGAGGAACTGTGCGAGCAGGCCGTGCAGAGCTGGCAGTTCGTCTGGAGCAAGGCCGGCGCGCAGGATCGGCTGACGATCAACCGGCTGTGGACCTCGAACGAGGCCGCCCCGATCACGGACGGTCCGCAGCTCGTGGTGGCCACCGACGCCAAACTGCGGGTGTGCCTCGAGACCGACCGCTACGCCTGGTTGCGCGAGGCCGCCCTGGTGGTGGTGGACGAGGCTCACGTGGCGACCAGCCCGAGCTACACCGAGATCCTGAGCCTGCTCGGTCTGACCCAGCACCGGACCGATCGGCACCTGCTCGGTCTCACCGCCACACCGTTCCGGGGCCACAACGAGGAGGAGACCCGCCGGTTGGTCAACAGGTTCGGCGCGCGCCGGCTGGACGAGGGAGTCTTCCCCTCCGACGATGCCTACGGTCACCTCCAGGAGATCGGCGTGCTGGCACGCGTCGAGCACCGGGAGTTGACCGGCGGCATCATCGAACTGTCCCGCCAGGAGCGTGAGAGCGCCGAGCAGTTCAGCCTGCTGTCCAAGGCCGCCGAACAGCGACTGGCGGAGGACCACGACCGCAGCCGCCGCATCGTCGAGGAGGTCGCGGCGATGGACGAGAACTGGCCCGTCCTGGTGTTCGCCACCTCCGTGGAGCACGCCAAGCTCCTGGCGGCCATGCTGATGGACCAGAAGATCTCCGCGACCTCGGTGGACGCGACCACCTCCGACGCCGACCGCCGGGCCCGGATCCGGGAGTTCCGAGACGGCCGGGTGCGGGTGCTCACCAACTACGGCGTCCTCACCCAGGGGTTCGACGCGCCGGCCACCCGCGCGGTGGTCGTCGCCCGCCCCGTCTACAGCCCGAACGTGTACCAGCAGATGATCGGACGCGGTCTGCGCGGGCCCCGCAACGGCGGCAAGGACACCTGCCTCATCCTCAACGTCCGCGACAACATCCGGAACTTCGACAGCGCCCTCGCGTTCACCCGGTTCGAGCACCTGTGGAGCGCCCGATGACCCTCTCCCCTGCGGACGGCCCCGCCCTCACCGCCGAACAGCAGGCCGTCGTCGACCAGCCGTGGGACGCCCGGCTCCTGGTCACCGCCGGCGCGGGCACGGGCAAGACCCACACGCTGGTGCGTCGCATGGACGCGCTCATCGGCCGCACCGACCCGGACGAGGCGCTGGAGGCCTCCGAGCTGCTGGTCCTCAGCTTCTCCCGCGCCGCGGTCCGCGAGCTGCGGGACCGGATCGCCCGGCACGGAGAACACGCTCGACGGGTACGGGTCCAGACCTTCGATTCCTGGGCGTACTCCCTGCTGCTGCAGGCGTACCCGGACGGGGAGTGGTCGGCGCTCTCCTTCGCCGAACGCATCCGGGCCGCCACCGAGGCGATCGAGAAGGGTGCGCTCGAAGCCCTGGAGGCCGGCCCTCCCGCGCACGTCGTCGTCGACGAGGTGCAGGACCTGGTGGGTACTCGCCGGGAAATGGTGGAGTCGCTGCTCGACCGGCTCCAGGATTCCTCAGGGTTCACCCTGGTCGGCGACCCCGCCCAGGCGATCTACGACTTCCAGATCGAGGACCCGGAGGAGTACGCCGATCGTGCCGACCTCTTCCTGCGCTGGGTGCGGGTCTCCTACGCGGACGACCTGGTCGAGCTCCGTCTGACCCGGAACTTCCGGTCGGTCACTCCCGAGGCCCGCACCGCGCTCCCGCTCGGCCCCGCCGTCCAGGGCATCGGCAGTGCCGCCGAGGGCGCGGACGCGTCCGCCGAGCGCCTCCACGGGGAGCTGCGCGAACTCCTCCTCGACCTCCCCGACCTGGGTCCGCTCACCAACTCCTTCACCTTGGACTCGCTCCGGTCGTTCCCGGGCACCTGCGCGATCCTGTGCCGGGACAACCGACAGGCGCTGGTGCTCTCGGAACTCCTGCACACCCAAGCGGTCCCGCACGCCCTGCGACGTTCGCTCCAGGACCGACCGGTGCCGCACTGGGTCGCCGAAGTGCTCCGTCGCACCCGGGCCGTCACTCTCGACGAGCAGCAGCTGCGCGCACTGCTCACGGCGATCCCGTTGCCCGAAGGCACCGACGTCGACCGCGTGTGGCGCTCCCTGCGGGTGGCGGCACGCGGCGCCGGTCGCGGCACGCTCGACGTGGCGCGGCTGCGCCGTCTGGTGGTGGAGCGCCGGTTCCCGGACGAGCTGGCGGATCCGGAACCGGCGCGCCTGGTGGTGTCCACGGTGCACCGCTCCAAGGGCCTGGAGTTCGACCGGGTGGTCCTGCTCAACCCGCCGGCCATGACCGAACTACGGCGCCGGACCCCCGAGCTCGACGTCCCGGCCGAGGCGCGCGCGCTCTACGTGGCGATGACCCGTGCTCGGGAGGACCTGTACCGGCTCGCCGCGCCCGACACGGCGACGGTACTCCGGCACAAGCCGACCGGACGGTGGTACCGGGGAGTCCCGAACCCGAGCCACTGGTGGCGCCGCGACGGGGTCGAGGTGCGGGCCGGCGACGTGGACACGCTGGAACCTGCCGACGCCCCGGTCGATGCCCCCGCGGCCCAGGCCTACCTGCTGGAGCGGGTGCGTCCGGGCGACGCGGTGACCTTCCGGTTGCGCGACGACCTCCCCACCGGCCCCGAGCAGAGCCCCCGGTACGCCTTGCTGCACGGAGATCGGGAGATCGGCGACGCCTCCGAAGCCTTCAGGAGCCATTTGCACTCCGTCCTGAAGGTCGGCACGAACTGGGAAATCTGCTGGCCCGTGGAGGTCTCCGGACTGCGGATCGACTGCCTGGAATCGGTCGCGGGCAGCCGGGCGGCCGGAACCAACGCGGGCCTGGGCAACCAAGGGGTGTGGATCGCCCCCCGCATCAGTGGAATCGGACGGTTCCGGCACGCCGCCGGAACCGAGGAGGAGCAGGAATGACCATCCACGCAGGACGGCACGCCGGGCACTACGAGGTCCGCGAGGACCTGGTGGCCCGGCTCCGCCGAGAGCTGCTCGGCCCCGACACCGACGCCTCCGTCGAGGACCGCGCCGAGGTCCTCGACCAGGACGCTCCGATCACCCGCTATCCGATCGGCGTGCTCTTCCCCCGCCCTGCGGACTCCGCGGCCGGCCGTCGCCTCCTGGAGGACGCCGCCGAGCAGGACGGCCTCGACGAGGAACCCGTGAGCAGGGCGGACAGCCCCGACGAATCCGGGGCGGCCGCCGAACGCCCCAACGCCGGCGACCGCCGTCCGTCCTCCGTCGGCCTGACCTTCGCGGTCGACCTCGACGCATGCCGGGAGATCGTGGTCTCGGCCCGCGCCGCCGCATACGAGCCGGAGGACTCCGCAGGGCGCAAGGTCTCGGCCCGCCGGAGCGAGGCCCGCACCACCGCCGACCAGCGGGAGCACTGGCGCCGGGTCGAGCTGGACCTGCCGGATACCACGGTCGACGTGACGTACCCGGGCCGCGGTGCCTCCCGCGACCTGCTCGACGGCACGGCCCGGCTGGAAGTCAACGTCCGCCGGCCCTCGCCGGAGACCGGTACGGTCACCGTCACGGTCACCCTGGTGAACATCCAGAAGGTCGGCGAGCGCGAACTGCAGGACGCCTTCGCCCTCTTCCAGACCGGGCTGACGGTCCGGGCCGGCAACGGATCGAGCGCCTTCGTGGAGCGCCCGGGCGCGCTGTCCGCCGTCGATTCCGAGCTGGAGACCAGCCGACTGCTGCACCGCCACGCCCCCACCTTCGCCGCGGGCCACGGCTGCGCGGCCGTGTGGGACTGGACCCCGTCTCCGATCGGCCTCACCGACGTGGTGCGAGCGGGCGTGGCCGAGGTCCGCACCGAGTTCGTGCCCACCCACGAAGTGCTGCTCACCGACTCCAACCCGACGATCGACGCGAGCGCCCTCACCATGCTCGGACTCGCCGAAGCCGACGACGCCGAGGTGACCTCCGCTCTGGAAGGGCTCGCCCTGGGCTACGAACGGTGGATCGACCGGAAGCGGGACGAAGCCGCCGCCCTCGCCGGCACCCCGTACGAGCAGGCCGCCGACGACCAGGTCCACGCGTGCGAGGAGGCGCTGGCTCGGATCCGCGAGGGCATCGCCCTGCTGCACGACAAGCCCGACCTGATGCGGGCGTTCCGCCTGGCCAACCGGGCGATGGCGACCCAGCGTGCCAGGGCCGCCTGGGTCAAGAACGGCCGAGCGGGCGAGCCGGACCCGGCCTCGGCGCGCTGGCGACCCTTCCAGATCGCCTTTGTACTGCTCTGCCTGGCCGGGGTGGACGATCCGAAGCACCCCGACCGTGGTGTGTCCGACCTGCTCTGGTTCCCCACCGGTGGTGGCAAGACCGAGGCGTACCTGGGCCTGATCGCGCTGACCACCTTCCTGCGCCGGATGCGCCTGGACACGGCGGGTGGCGGTGTCACCGTCCTCATGCGCTACACCCTGCGCCTCCTGACGCTGCAGCAGTTCGAACGCGCGGCCATCCTGATCTGTGCAATGGAACGGATGCGTCGGGAGAACCCCGGCGAGCTGGGCCACGAGGAGATCTCCATCGGCATGTGGGTGGGGCGTTCCGCCACCCCGAACACCCTGGACGTCGCCGCCCGGCAGCTCGGTACCGCCCGCTCCGGCCGGGTGCTCCAGAAGGAGAACCCCGTCCAACTGCACGCCTGTCCGTGGTGCGGCACCGCCCTCGACGCCCACCACTACTCGGTGGACGACGAAGCCCAACGGATGGACGTGCGTTGCCCCGGTGCGAACTGCGACTTCTCCGACGGACTGCCCGTACACCTGGTCGACCAGGCGGTGTACGCGGCCCGGCCCACCCTGGTGATCGCGACCGTCGACAAGTTCGCCTCGATGCCCTGGCGCGCGCAGACCGCCGCCCTCTTCAACCGGGACCGTCAGGACGCCACCCCTCCACCGGAGTTGATCGTGCAGGACGAACTGCACCTGATCTCCGGCCCGCTGGGCACCCTGACCGGCCTGTACGAGACGGCCGTCGACGTCCTCGCCGACCGCCCCAAGGTCATCGCCTCGACCGCGACCATCCGCCGGGCCGCCGACCAGGGCAGGGCACTGTTCTCCCGCGAGGTCCGGCAGTTCCCGCCCGCCGGTCTGGACGCCCGCGACTCCTGGTTCGCCGTGGAGACGCCGGCGAGCGAGAAGGCGTCCCGCCGCTACGTGGGGTTGCTCGCCCCGGGCACCAGCCAGTCCACCCTGCTGATCCGCACCTACGCCACCCTGCTCCACCAGGCAATGCGTGCCGACACCACGGACGAGGTGCGGGACGCGTACTGGACGCTGGTCGGCTACTTCAACAGCCTGCGTCTGCTGTCCGCTGCCGAACTCCAGGTGCACGACGACGTCGTGGCCTACCTGGACCACCTCGCCGACCGCGACGGGTGCGCACCGCGATCCGTCGGCAACCACTCCGAGCTGACCAGCCGGGTCGACGCCAGCGAGATCCCGGCCCGTCTCAAGCAGATCGAGCGCCGGCTGGCGGACGACGCGGCGGACGTGGTGGACGTCCTCCTCGCCACGAACATGATCGCCGTCGGCGTGGACGTGGACCGGCTCGGCCTGATGGCCGTCATGGGCCAGCCTCAGACCACCGCCGAATACATCCAGGCCACCAGCCGGGTGGGCCGCGCCCACCCCGGTCTGGTCGCGGTGATGCTCAACGCCGGCCGCTCACGGGACCGTTCGCACTACGAGAACTTCCAGCACTTCCACTCCGCGCTCTACCGCGAGGTCGAGTCCACCTCGGTGACGCCCTTCTCTGCCCGCGCACGCGCCCGCGGACTGCACGCGGTGATCGTCGCCCTGGCCCGCATCGCGATCCCCGTCGCCCGCAGGGACGAGGACGCGGGGAGGATCCACCTCTTCCGGGACGAGCTGCGGGAGACGATCCGCCCGCTGATCCTCGAACGGGTCGCGAGGGTCTCCCCGGCGGATACCGCAGCCAAGGAGGTCGCCCACGTCGCCGCGGCCTTCGACGAGTTCGTGGACTGGTGGTACGACGAGGCCGAGGCACACGGCGGTCTGTACTACGAACCGAAGCGCGGGCGCTCCGTCCCCTCGCTGCTCAAGCCCTACAACGACGCCCTGGAGGACGTCGAGGCATGGGAGACCCTGTGGTCCCTGCGCGACGTCGACGCCGAGTCCGCCCTGTTCATGGAGGCATCCCGATGACCCCGCCCCCGTCCCGCCGCCGGCGCGGCACCGACGGCTCCACCGCACCGGCCCGCAACCTGCCCCGCCGCGGTGCGGTCCGCCGGGCCCAGGCCATCACCACCTACGGCGTGGGGTCGCTCATCGCCGTCGACCAGGAGTCCTTCATCGTCGCGGGCATCGACGGTGCCGCGGAGCACTGGCCCCACGACGAGGCACCGGTGATCCGCGAACCCCGCCTCGCCCGGGTGTTGGACGTGCGACACTTCCGGCTTCCACCCGCCTCCGCCGACGACAGTCGGGACGGCATCCGGGTCCGCCGCTTCCCGCTCTGGCACCATTGCCCCGAGTGTCACGCCCTGGACCACGTGGGCAAGTTCAACCCGCCTCCCGGACGCAACGAGTGCGGCGAGTGCGCCGAGCCACTGGTCCCCTCCCGCTTCGTGGTCGCCTGCGAGGACGGGCACATCTCCGACTTCCCGTACCGGGCTTGGCTGCACCGACGGCTGCGCGGGGAAGGCACGGTCGTCACCTGTGACGGCCGGATGAGCCTCCGGTCGTCGGGCCGAACCTCGTCGCTTCGCTCGGTGGTGCTCTCCTGTTCCTGCGGAGTGCCCGAGGTGTCCATGGAGGGATCCTTCCGGGCCGGCGCCCTCAAGGAGCTGAACATCGGCTGCAAGGGCGAACGGCCGTGGCTGAAGGACGCACCCAAGGACTCCTGCCTCCTGACACCCCGCACCCTCCAGCGCGGTTCGTCCTCCGTCTGGCAGCCGGTGCTCCGCTCGGCCCTGTCCATCCCGCCGTGGAGCGACACCAGGGTGAACGCCCTGGACAAGCATTGGGACAAGCTCCGCGGCTGCACCAGCCTCGTGGAGATGGAGATCCACCTGAAGCACATCTTCGACGGGGTGCCCTCTCCGGTGACCGCCCAGGAAGCCTTGGACCTGGTCGCTGCCATGGAGGCCGAGGACCCCTCCGGCGAAGACGCTCCCGACCGCGACCAGGAGCAGCGCTACCGGGCCCTGCGCGGCCTCGAGTACCAACGCCTGTGCGCCGGCAACCCCGAGGAGTTCGGCCACCATACCGAGCAGTTCGTCTGCGAGCCGCCGGTCGGCGACGAGAAGCCCCTGACCGGCCTGGGCCTCGTCGCCCCGATGCTGGTGAAGAAGCTCCGCGAGGTCCGCGCGCTCAAGGCCTTCACCCGGGTCATCGACCCCGAGACCTCCTCCGAGGGCCACGAGGCGCCGCTGTCCCTCTCTCCCACCGACTGGCTTCCCGCCATGGAGGTGCACGGCGAGGGCGTGTTCCTCCGCTTCGACGAGGAGAAGGTCGACGCCTGGGCCGAACTCCCGGCCGTCGCGGCCCGCGTGGCCCGGATGCGGCACCGCCATCAGCAGGTCCTCACCGAGCGGGCCTCCGACCCGACCCGGGCCCCGGTCTCGCCCGCCGATCCCCGCATGGCCCTGCTGCACACCTTCGCGCACGTGATGATCAACGAGTGGAGCCTGGACTCGGGGTACCCGGCTGCCTCCCTCCGTGAGCGGATCTACTCCGGCGACGAGATGGCGGGCGTCCTGATCTACACGGCCACCAGCGACTCGGCCGGGAGCCTCGGCGGACTGGTCGCCCAGGGGGAGATCGAGCGACTCGCCCGGGCCGTGCGCTCGGCCGTCCACCGCGCCGAATGGTGTTCCGCCGACCCGCTCTGCGTCGAGACCGAGATCTCCGGTGCGGGCGGCACCAACCTGGCCGCCTGTCACGCCTGCGTGATGCTCCCGGAGACCAGCTGCGAACACAACAACGGCCTGCTCGACCGGGCCCTGATCGTCGGTACCCCCGAGGACCCGTCGATCGGCTTCCTTTCACACCTGCTCACCCACTGAGCACCGAGCAGTGACGCCCGCGGCGGACGGCACCCTTGTGTGCCGCCCCGCCGCGGGCGTCACCGTCACACCGCGACTCGGGTCACCGCCGGTCCCGCTATGCAGGTGCGGGCAGGCCCAACGCCGCCCGGATTGCGAGCCCGAGAGCCCGGGCCACCGGGGGCGGCGACGCGTGCCCCACTTGCCGATAGCGGACCGTCTTCCCACCGGCGAAGGCCCAGTCGTCGGGGAAGCCCTGAAGCCGGGCCGCCTGTTCGACCGTCAGCTTCACCATGTCCGTGCCGTCCGGCGAAGGGTCCCAGCCGTCCTCGGGTCCGGGGACCCGGTCGGCGACGGTCCCTCCGTTCACCCTCATGCGGGCCCACGAGCGCTTCGATCCGGTCGGGCCCAGATCCGGCCCACCGCGGTTCCAGGAACCTCCGACCAGGGTCGGGGCGATCTCCCGGGCCTGCTCGGCCCAAGCCTCGGCATGCGGCCATCCGCGGGCCGCCATCGAGTCGCCCAACGCCTCCCCCACCGTCAACGGCGGCTCACCGTTCGGTGCCGGCGGCACGAAGTCATGCATGCCGTCGTCCTTCAATGCCACCAGGATCCCCTGCTTGCGGTCCTGGGGCACGCCGTGCCACTTCGCGTTGACGACGAACCAGTCGTACGTGTATCCGAGGTGTCGGAGCTCGACCTCGACCTGGGAGCGGATGGGTTCGTACTCGGGCTTGACGGCCAGCTCGGAGACGTTCTCGATGAGCAGGGCACGCGGCTGCACACCGTGCAGGAGCATGACCGTCGCTTCGAGCAGGCGGAATTCCGCGTCGCTGTCCTCGCGCCCCACCGCCGCACTGGCCTTCACCCGGGGCAGACCGGCCGCCACGAGGTCCACGTCGTAGACCTCCTGGTGCTCCTCCGGAACGAAGTCGAGGAGATCGGCCTCCAGGACGTGCCACTCCGGGCGGTTCAGCCTCAACGTCTCGCAGGCCACCGGACGGTTGTCCAGCAGCAGCACGGGATCGAACCCGGCCTGCTCCAAACCGAGCGCGAGCCCGCCCGCCCCGGCGCACACGGCGAGGGAGGTCAGGCGTTCGCGACGGGACTCTTCCATGATCACCATCTGCACTCGTCGGGAACTCGGCGAAGGCTGACGCCCTGAGCCACCGATGATCGCATCTCCCACCCACACACGTCGATGGTGCGGATGCGCACGACATGTGGTCGGGCAGGGTGGCCACGGATGCCGGCCGCTCGCTCTCGGACAGTCGTGGGCGCAGCGAGCTTCCTCGGTGACGGCACGGAGCTTGTCGTCCAGCGATTCGGGCGCGGTGCTCTCGTTCTCGACCAGTGCGGTGGCCGCCGTGCCCCTGTCTTCGTGATCGTCGCTGTCACGCCTGCCACAGGTGCTCCATGCGAGTGTAGGCCAACCCCCGACCGAAGTTCTCGATGTTGTCGGCAACGTTGAGGATCAGGCAGGAGGCCTTCCCGCCATTGAGCTCGCCTCGCAGACCACGACCGATCATCTGGATATAGGTGTTCGGGCTGAAGGTCGGACGGGCGACCACCACGGCACGCACCGCGGGAGCGTCGAATCCCTGAGTCAGCACCTTGAAGTTGGTGAGGACCCGGATACCGCCGCCCCGGAAGGCCGCGATGCGCCTGCGGCGCGTGCTCGGAGGAGTTTGACCGTCGATCGAGGCGGCGGTGATGCCCCGGTCCTGGAGCAACGCGGCCAGCACCTGCGCGTGTTCGACCGAGGTGGCGAAGACCAGGACCGGCCAGTTCGCCGGGAGCTGTTCGATCCGGTCCACGATGCGGCGCGTCCGCTCCACGTCCTGCGCCAGCCTCCGAACGACGTCTGCCGGCAGCGCCATCGCGTGAGTGCGCTCCATCTCACGCACTTGGAGCTCGTCCAGGACACAGGAAGAACCGAGCAGTTCCTCGTGCTCGACCTTGGCCAGCACACGGAGCGACTGCAGGTGCGCGTAGGGATCGTCGTCCGCGAACACACCCTTGTCGAGGCGCTTGTGCCCGAACCGCGATGCCAGGGCCTTCGTCTCCTCCGTGTTGTCACCACGGAAGGCAGTAGCGGTCAGGCCCACGAGGTGTCGCGAGGTCCGGCGCTGATCGATGCCGAGGGCATCGAAGATCCGGGTGTAGGTACGGGGTACGGCGAAGTGGGCCTCGTCGACGATGACCAGCGAGCAGTCACGCAGCCAGGCGTAGTTGTCCTGCGGCAACCGCTTCACGGCTGTGTCGTCGATCGCCACGACGACCTGCGGCCCGTCGGCGACGGGAACGGCCGCCGGGAGACCACCCCACATGCGGGTGACGCGCAGCGACTGCGCGGAACCCTCGCTCTGCCACACGTAGGCCCAGGTCTCGATGGCCTGCTCGGCCAACTCCTGGCTCTGGGCGATCCACAGCACCGGACCCTTCAACAGGCCGTCGCGGATCGCCCGGACTGTGGCCTCGGCCGCGATCCGGGTCTTCCCGGATCCTGTCGGAACCTGCAGCATGGCGCGCTTCTCTTCGTGCTGAGCAAGGTGCGCGTACATCCGGTCCACCAGGGCTTCCTGGTACCCGTGCAGGGCGAACGGCCGCCGAGGGCCGGGAACCGTCTCGTAAGGCGCGGGCGAAACAGGCGTCTCGGGGTCACCGGCCCAGCCCTCGGGAAACCCGTAGGCACTGACGAACCGCTGTGCAGTCGCACCACCGGTCCAGGAGTACGGCACCTGGAAACCGACGTCGGTCAAAGCCGACGACAGAACGCGCAGGACGTCCTCGCCGTGCGCCGCGATGAGCAGTTGTGCGGCCCGGAGCCCGGTCGTGGGGGTGCCCCCGATCTCGGCGTCCGCCAAGGCGAGTCCCGGGGGGAGCTCTTCGAGGAGCCGCTTCTCCCCAAGGGCGAGGAGCAACTTCTTCGCCTGGTCGGCCTCCTGGCGCACGCGCAGGAAGCGTTCGCTTTCGCGATCCTTGACTTGCAGACGCAGCAGATCCCGACAGCCCTCGACGCCCAGACGCAGCCCCACCAGACGGTCGATGGCCCGAAGGGTCGCCTCCTCGTCCTGTTCCTCCGCGAGCAGGACGGTGTACCCGTCGAGGGCCTCGGTCAGTGGCTCCTCACGCCGCCCTTCAGGCCGCCCCCGCACGATCTTGACCAGGTCGGAGCAGTGCGCCAGCTTCCATGCGGTACCGCGGGGCAACACCTGGCGAAGACGCGGGAACAGGTCGGTGAGCGGGACCGGGGCCTCCGAGAGCACCGCGTGGATCTCCTCGATCAGCAGGTCCGAGGGGAGTCGGAAGCGGTGCCGGTCGATCAGGAACGCGGCGTCCTCCTCTGTGGGCACGAGAAGAGCGGGCACCCGTTCGCGCAGGAGCACGTCGTACTGTTCACGGTCCGCAGTGACGGCGACATCGTTGCTCTTCGCCGCATCGTCCCCGGCACTGCATCGGAACGCATGGTTGGCGCTGTCCACCACACCCACGGGCGCGGACCGCAGCAGGAAGGTGTAGGCGGCTCCGACGAACCGGGAATCCGTCGCGGTGTCGATCCGCTCGACGAGCTCGTCCCAGAGCGCCCGCGGCACGTCCGTCGTCCTCGCGGGAAGGCCTAGCGCGCGGGCGTACCGGACCGGTATGTCGGCCTTCGGCAGGAACGCGCCGTCGACGTCGAGTTCGGGGCTTACACAGGCGCCGGGCCGGCGGTGGGACAGTGTGGTCGCCAACCAGCCCTCCTGGCGAAGGATCCAGATCAGCGGAGAGTCGACGCTCAACCGGCTGCCTACGCCGTTGGTGCGCGCACAGGACCAGTCCGCCGTGTTACCTTCCGGCGGCAGCTCCTGGGCGAACGCCGCCTTCCCCTCCCGTGACAGTTCCCGGAGCAGGTCGATTGGACCGGGCGGGTACGTACCCATGAGGCTGACCGACGAGGAGCGGGGGCGGGTGGTGTCCGCGGGCAGGGACGCGCAGTACTGGTGGTACATGACCTTGCTGTACTCGACGTAGCAGGCCGCACCATAGGGCGCCGTGTTCGCCGCGGGACGGTCGACCGCGCCCAGCTCGCGCAACAGGTCGACGTCACCGGCGTGGAAGGCGGGGTCGATCAATACCGTCCGGTCACGCTGCCCGTCCGCCGGGATGACCGGCCCCGCAAGCAACGTCTGATGAACGAAGCGGTAGACCCCGGAGGCTGTGCGTACTTTCAACAGCCTGAGCGGGTCCGGCAGGATCTCCCTGAGGATCCCGGCGGCGGAGCCTGGATCCACCGTGCGGACCAGCTGCCAGAAGTCCTCCCAGTCGGCGTTGCGGTAGCGGGTGAAGCCCGCGCTCGCCGCTGCCCTCAGGCGCCCTGCCGGGTTCGCTTCCTGAATGCCGAGCTGCCCGAGCACTTCCGTCAGATCAGGAGCCTCGGCGATCGACGGGTGCAGATACACGGTGCTCTCGTAGGGCAGGCGGGTGCCGCCGTGTCGCCGGTACACCGTCCCGTCGGCTGCGGATCGGAAGTCTCCTCGTTCGGTGAGGAGGATCCTCGCCGAACGAGCTTCGGTGGCCTGCGCCGCGTTGCCGGCCTCGGTGATGGCAGCCGCGATCACCAGGGCCCGCTTCGCCCCTTCGACGGACCGGTCCTCGACGAGGGCCTCCAACCATTCGCGCAGCGAGGACACCGCGCCGCCGGCAGCCTGGAGGATGTCCCTCGCACGAGAGCGCCGGTCACGGCTCTCGACGCTGTGGTGGCACCAGTTCCGGGGACGCCCGGGATGGTCGGACCACATGTGCAACCAGTCCGGGTCGAGACCTTCCGGATGGAGCTTCAGTTCGAGCGGGAGCTGCAACAGGCCTTCTTGATCCGGCAGGGACGGGAGGCGGGCAGCAACCGCCAGCACAGAGTCGCTCAACAGGGCATCGCCCCACTGGGACGCCTCACGGCCTCGTGCGGTCAGGAGAGTGAGGTACGACCCCGGATCCGTCGACTCGATCAACTTCGGAATCGAGGTGACGACAAGTTCGGCAGCCTTCCGGACCAATTCCTCGTTGAACACGCTCTTGGTGAGATTCTGACGGTCCTCCGGCGTACGCCACGGCGCGTTCAGAATTCCCGTTAGGGTCGTGTCGTAGTGCGTAGGGAAGTACGCCCAGAAATTACCACGCTTCGCACGCAGCGGGTGCCCCTTTGCAGGAACGGCCCAGGATATGGTGATGACCGGGCGGTCGTGAAGCTCGCCGGCAGCAGCAGCGGCTTCCTCACTCGGACTGTGGTCCCAGCTGAATACGGACCATCGCTCACCGGGACGCAGGTCGTCGTTGAAGCGCTCGACCAATCGATGGTCACCCGGGTCGACCCGCTGCGTCAACTCCCTCCTGAGCCCATGCCCGGGGCGTTTGTCCTCCAACACCAATCGATCGAGGTGTGCCGAGAAGAGCATGAAGTGCGCGGGGAAGTTCACAATGTCCCGCGCAAGCCTTTCGCGTGCGCCTTCGTTCAGGGGAAGCACCACCACGGTCGATGCCCATCCCATGAGCTCATCGAGATACCCGTCGAACTTTCGATCCACCGCCAGGTCGAGAGGCTGCGCCATTCGGAGAACGGGAGTAGGGTCGAAATCCGTGAGCTCCGGGACGATTTCCCGGATCCTCAGCCCCGACCATTTCTTGTCAAATCCGAAAGATCCTGTGCGACTGTAGAAGCGAGGCGTATCCGAGACGCTCAGGACGGACTTGACCCCCACGCCGAAGCGCCCGATCTTCCCCGTCCGCTTCCTCGACACAGCCATGCGCAGGATCGTGTCGGCACCCTCCGGCGTCATAGGGGCGCCGGTGTTCGCGCAATAGAGATGCGTCTCCGTCAACAACACATGGATCTTCGTGTCGCCATCGGCCTCCCACTCCAGGTTCTCGTCCGCACCGTTCTGCACCAGCTCGTACAGCTGGCGCTCGCCGTAGCCGCCCTGCGTGATGCGACGCTCGTTGTTCGCGTGTTCCCGCACATGGCCCGGATCGACCCGATAGACATCGAGCACACGGCGCGAGAGTTCTTCCACGACGGCGACCACATCGTTTTCGTACGACCCCGAGGCAGGCATGGACACGACACCCCTCCGATTGACATTGCCGCGACAATTTCGACGGGGAACGGCGGCTTGATTCGCGACCGTCCCGACCGCCCCATCAAATGTCGAACAACAGCGCTAATTCATCGACACGGCAGACCCCCGACTCCGCGATCAACCCATCGGTCGACACCGGAGCCCGGGGTGCACACGATAACCGGACCCCATGGGGCACACAAGAAAACGCCCGACCGGGTGAACCGGGGGCCGAAACCGACCGGGCCAGCACTCACATCGACCCATGCGCTTTGTCACGACCAGTCCGATTTGCCCGACCATTGGGGAATCGAAGCCGTCGAAACGCCTGAGACATTCGCACGGACGACACCCTCCCGCACATACTGCCCGATTCACACCGGCCAGACCCTCTCGCCCATATCACGAACTCGACAATCCCGCGTGCAACTTCGAGATCCTCGTTATCGATTTGCGAAGACCTCGACAACAGGCGTCACACGAATCGAGACCAGTGATGACGCCGAGCGCTTCCGGGCGTCCAGGGGCCGACGCTCGACGTCCCAACGCTCCACGCCCCCGATCACCCCGTCAGGCTCGCCGCACGCCTGCGGCGAGGGCGGCGGCCAGGGACTGGACGGCGGTCAGGCCGGCCGGGAGGTCCGGGGCGTCGAGGAGGAGCTTGACGAAGGCCGAGCCGACGATCACGCCGTCGGCGAAGCCGGCGACCTCGCGGGCCTGTTCGGCGGTGGAGACGCCGAGGCCGACGCAGGCGGGCAGGTCGGTCGTGGTGCGGGTGCGGCGGACGAGATCCTGGGCCTGGTCGCCGACCGACGTGCGGGGTGCCGGTGACGCCCATGAGCGAGGCCGCGTAGAGGAATCCGCAGCCGGCGGCCGTGATGGTGGCCAGGCGGGCGTCCCGGCTGCTGGGGGCGACGACGAAGACGGTCGCCAGGTTGTGCCTGGCCGCGTGCTCGCGCCGCAGCGCGGACTCCTGGACCGGCAGGTCGGGCAGGATGCAGCCCGCGCCGCCCGCCGCCGCCAGTTCGGTGGTGAAGCGCTCGACGCCGTAGCGGTCGACGGGGTTCCAGTAGGTCATGACCAGGACCGGCGCGCCGGTCGCCTCGTACGCCTCGTACGCCTCGCGCACGGTGCGCAGCACGTCGGCGATCTTCACGCCGCCGCGCAGGGCGATGTCGTCGGCGGTCTGGATGACCGCGCCGTCCAGGATGGGGTCGCTGTGCGGCAGGCCGGCCTCGACGACGTCGGCGCCGCCCGCCAGGACGGCCTTGACCGCGTCGATGGCGCCGTCCACGGTCGGGAAGCCAGCCGGGAGGTAGGCGACCAGGGCCGCCCGGTCCTCGGCGCGGGCCTTCGCGAGGGTGGCGCTCAGCGGCTCCGGGTTCCCGGTGTGCTCGGTGCTCACTTGGTCGTGCCCTCTGCGGTGCCCTCGTACAGGCCGAAGTAGCGCGCGGCCGTGTCCATCTCCTTGTCGCCGCGTCCGGACAGGTTGACCACGATGAGGCCGTCCGGCCCCAGTTCCCTGCCCAGGTCGAGGGCGCCGGCCAGCGCGTGGGCGCTCTCGATGGCCGGGATGATGCCCTCGGTGCGGGAGAGCAGGCGCAGGGCTTGCATCGCGGCGTCGTCCGTGACGGCGCGGTACTCGCCGCGGCCGCTGTCCTTGAGGTAAGAGCGCTCGGGGCCGATGCCGGGGTAGTCCAGGCCGGCCGAGATCGAGTACGGCTCGGTGATCTGGCCCTCCTCGTCCTGGAGGACGTAGGAGCGGGAGCCGTGCAGGACGCAGAGCTCGCCGGCGGTCACGGTGGCCGCGTGCTCGCCGGTCTCGACGCCGTGTCCGGCGGGCTCGAAGCCGACCAGGCGGACGCCGGCGTCCGGGACGAAGGCGTGGAAGAGGCCGATGGCGTTGGAGCCGCCGCCGACGCAGGCCGCGACGGCGTCGGGCAGGCGCCCGGTGCGCTCCAGGATCTGGCGCCGGGCCTCGACGCCGATGACGCGGTGGAAGTCGCGGACCATGGCTTCGTGTTTACAACAGGCGCGTATACCGCAGGTCAGAGCCCCTCCCCCGGCCTCCGGGAGCACGGCAAGCTGATCACGAGAGAAGGCGACCGGAACAGCTCGGTCCGCATTTCACCAGATCACCCAGAACAGGATCACCCCCATGCAGTCGCTCTCCGTGCGCATCGCCCTCGTGGTCTCCACCCTCACTGCTGCGCTCGCGCTCTTTATCAGCCACACCGACGCCGATTCGGCCACCCCCCGCGTCATCGCCGACAACGGCTGGTCCTAACCGCCCCCTCCCCTCCCCTCCCCCACCCCACCCCGCCCCCCGCGTCGAGCGGGCCCGGGAGCCGCCCCCTCCGCCGCACCCATCACCCCCCAGCCGGCCAGCCGGCCAGCCGAGAGGCCAACGCAAACCCACCAGCTCACGGTGTATCAAAAAGGCCGTTCCCACACACAGCAGAACGGCCTACGCCCTGCGAAAGCAACGCGGGATGACACGATTTGAACCCGCGTTGGCGAAGGCTCAGGTGTTCGGGTACGAGCTCAGGCTCTCCGTTGTAGGTTTGGCCCTGTCATCAGCGCGGCCCGCCGGGCTTCCCTCCAGGGACATGCCCCCACCCGCACGAGTCACTTCGTGCTGCCTGGGAGCATTCCTTGCTGTTCCGCGACTCCGCGTCCGCGGTCGCCGCCGAGAGCCTGGCCGGATCACTGTTCGTGCGCCTCATCGACCAGTTCGTCCACAAGCACGGCCACAAGCCCAGCCCGTCCGAGGTGCGTTCGTGGGAACGGAGCATCCCGGTCCTGACCAATGCTCTGCTGGACGCCGGGCTCGGCATGGTGGAGGTGCTCCTCGAGTACTCGCTTCCGCTCAACAGCAAGCGCGCGGACGTCATACTCGCCGGCGTCCACCCGGGCACGGGCGCACCGTCGTACGTGGTGGTCGAGCTCAAGCAGTGGAGCAGCGCGCTTCCGGAGGACGGCGAGCCGCTGCTCTGCCGGGTCGACGCGTACACCCGACCGGTGCTGAACCCGATCGAGCAGGTCCGCGGCTACTGCGACTACCTGATCTCCTTCAACGGTGCGCTCGCCGCTCATCCCGAGCGGCTGTCCGGCGTGGCCTTCCTCCACAACGCGACGGAGTTCGGCGTCCAGGGCCTCTACGAGGTGCCGCAGGACGAGCGCGGCCGGCTCTTCACCGCCGAGCGCCGCGGGGAGTTCGTGCAGTACCTCCGTTCGAAGCTGAAGCCGGCCTCCGGCGCGGAGGCGGCGGATCAGTTGCTCGCGGGCAAGGTGGCCCCGTCCAAGCAGCTGATGGCGGTCGCCGCCGAAGAGGTCCGCGAGCGCGAGCAGTTCGTCCTGCTGGACGAGCAGAAGGTCGCCTACGAGCTGGTACTGCGCGCGGTCCGTCAGGCGCAGCGGTCCGACCACAAGGAGGTCGTCGTCATCACGGGCGGCCCCGGCACCGGGAAGAGCGTCATCGCGCTGTCCCTCCTCGGCGATCTGTACCGGCGTGGCGTCACGGCTCTGCACGCGACCGGGTCCAGCTCGTTCACCACCACCATGCGTCGGGTCGCCGGCGCACGGAAACGTGCGGTCCAAGACCTGTTCAAGTACTTCAACAGCTTCATGACCGCCGAGCGCAACGGGCTGGACGTGCTGATCTGCGACGAGGCCCACCGGATCCGGGAGACGTCGGCGAACCGCTACACCCGGGCCGCCCAGCGCACCGGCAAGCCCCAGATCGAGGAGCTGATCGACGCCGCCCGAGTGCCCGTGTTCCTGCTGGACGAGCACCAGGTCGTCCGGCCGGGCGAGATGGGCACCGTGGCCCAGATCCGGGCCGCCGCCGCCGTGAAGGGCCTGGACTGCCAAGTGGTCGAACTGGACAGCCAGTTCCGCTGCGGCGGCAGCGACGCCTACCTGCACTGGGTGGTACGCCTCCTGGACCTCGAACCCGGCGGCCCCGTCGATTGGGAGCCCGACGGCAAGGTCGCCCTGGAGGTGGCCGACAGCCCCCAGGAGCTGGAGGCCTTCCTCGACGCCCGGCGTGCGGAGGGATACGGCGCCCGCATGTCGGCCGGCTACTGCTGGAAGTGGACCACGAAGGTCGCTCCCGGAGAGCCGCTCCCCCTCGACGTGCACATCGGTGACTGGGCCCGGCCGTGGAACGTCTACGGCGACCGCTCTATCGCCAGCGCCCCTCCCGCCGCACTCTGGGCCACCGACCCGGCCGGCTTCGGCCAGGTCGGCTGCGTGTACACGGCCCAGGGCTTCGAGTACGACTGGAGCGGCGTCATCCTCGGGCCGGACCTCGTCTGGCGGACCGACCGGTGGATCACCGACCGGACGGCGTCGAAGGACCCCGTCTTCCGCAAGTCCACCACCGATGCCGACATCGACCGCCTGATCCGCAACACCTACAAGGTGCTGCTGACGCGAGGAATGATCGGCACAGTCGTGTACTCGACGGACCCGGAGACCCGCGCCAAGTTGCGGGACCTGGTCAACGGGCAGCAGACGGGCCGGATCGAAGCAGCGCACGACCGCGGCCGATTGCCACTCACTGATCACACGTGAGGCAATCGCGACGAACCAGTCTGCACGGTCGGGGACAGCCGTGCAGGCTGGAGTCGGACGGCACATGACCACCGCTGATGGGTCGGCGATCGGACGGCCCGCTCTCAGCCGACAGGAGCCGGACCCAGAGCCGCTCGGGGCGTACCGCGGAAGACCTGTTCGGCGTGCCACTCCCGGTGTCGCCCGGCGACCGATGGAATCCCTGCCTGCGGGCCGATGACCGGCCGCCCGGCCAACGCGAGCACATGCTGCCTGCTGGCCTCGCTGCGTCCGACGAAGCGCTGCGAGACGAGTATGCGGTGCCCCGCGCCCAGGCCCAGGACGCCCTTGTCGAAGAGCTTGTGGTGCAGGGAGCACAGGCACAGACCGTTGTCGACCTCATCCGGCCCGTCGTAGGACCACCAGCGCACGTGAGCTGCTTCCAGGCCCACCGTGCTCGCTCCCAGCATCCCGCCGTAACCACAGAAGGCACACTGGAACTCGTAGGCGGTCAGGACGAGTTCACGCATCCGCTTGTCCCGCTGCCGTCGCGCCGCCCGCTCTGCTCCGCCCAGGGTGCCGGTCACGCCCTCGGTCTCGACCAGGTCCAGGTCGAGACCAACGGCCTCGCACAGGTCTGTGTGCAGCGACGGCGGGAAGTGGAAGTCCAGGATCACCCGCGCCAGACGGCCCAGGAGGGCCGGCTCCTTCCACAGAGCCGTTCGCAACTCGGGCGCGAGCCTTCCGGTCGCGCCGCTGGAGCGGAGGACCCGCACCCCGCTTCCAGGGCTCCCGAGCCCATGGTCGGTCCTGACCTCCCAGACACCGTCACTGACCAGATGATGGAACGGGTACGCAGGGGTCGTCGGATGGGACGGCCCGTACTCTTCGAGCAGCCGCTTCAGCTCCTCCTCGACAGCGCTGTACCTCAGTTCACCATCAGCATCGCGCTGGAAGCTGCCCAGCGCGTACAACAGCAACAACGGTTTGTGCGGCGCCCGAACATCGTTGTTCGTCCACCGCCGCAGCTTCGCCACCCGCTCCAGCCAGTCCATGGCCGCCCAGCGTATTCCGGGACACCGACACGACCTCAGCCTCAGCCCTCCACACTGAAGATCGGCCTGGCGTCGCCGCCCTACACAGGGTGGTCCCAAACTCCTCCCGACGATCCTCCGCCTCACCAGGCAGCACTACCTGCTCCGTGCACCCTGAGATCCCCCGATGCGCCCTTGATCCACCGTGTCGTTCAGCGGACTGTCAGACCCTGAGTTGGTCATAGGACGATCGATCGGGGGATTCTCATGTCGGACGCACACTCCGCCAGTCCGTGGGCACGTACGGTCTTCGGCTCCCTCGCGGCCGAGGTCACGGCAATCGTGCCCGCATGCCTTGTCCGGGCCCACGAACGCGCCCAAGGCGGCCACGAAGGCGTCCACACGCAGACGCTCGAAGCGTACGGACACGGGCTCTACGCCGCACAGTACGAGGAACTATCGGCCGGCCTCTCTCAGCTCCCCGGCGTTGAGCTGGTGCGGCTCCAGGCGCGGACCGTCGCAGTGATCGCCGGCCATGTCATCTACCCCTACCGGTACGCGAAGAAGGACGTGCCCGTGACTGCTGCCAGACTCCGCAGCGCGTCAGGGCTTCGCGCTGACCTCATCCGCAGGCACGGCCCCGACCCACGTCAGGGAGAGCTGGATCTCGACATCGAACTGCCGGATGAGGACGAGCCTCATGCGGATCTCGCCCGCCTCTCGCCGGACACCAAGCTTGTTCTCGTCGCCTACGCCTGCTCGCTGACTGACGGCGTGGTCCGCCTGGAATGGGGATCCGCGGAACTTCGCCGCGAAGATCGTTCACTAATCTGGCACCGCCATGAGCCCCTGCCTATCCCCCGGAAGCGCTGACGTGAGACCTCCCAGCGGGTGGCTGCTGAAATTCGACCAGCAGCGCACGGTGGCGGGTGGTGGCGGAGTGATGGCAGCTCCAACGCCATGCTGCGTCGGCGGACGCCGTCGAGGTGCTGCTGGTGTGGTGGAATCTCACCGCCGTAATCAAAAACCACCTCCACCTTGTCCACCCGAGTCATCGTCTCGCTGGAGCGGTGTGCTGCGGCCACGCGGGCAAGTCTGCCGGATAGCGCCTCCTTCGAAGGACTCGTGTTCTGCCAATCGGACGGCGCACCGCTACGCCCGCCCGCATCCTGATCGACTCAGAAGTCCCGCCGGTCGTCGGATCGAAGACGCTGGGGCACTCGACGCTGTCGACCACGGTCAACATCTACGGGCCCCTGCTCCCGCACGCCACCCGCGATGCGGTCACCGCACTGCGCCAGGCCCTGAACGACGCCTCGCCACCATCCGCCATCCCCAGCGGCGAGTCGCCAGTCCTCTCGAACACCTCATAGCCGGCGGCGCGTCACGGGACCACAGGCCTGCCATCACCATTCACTCAAACGAGAACAGCGGGTCCGTCATTTCTGACAGACCCGCTGGTCACATACGTCGGGACGACAGGATTTGAACCTGCGACCCCTTGATCCCCAGTCAAGTGGTTCAACTATTGTCGACATTCGAGTCCTCAAGGTCTCGGTTTCTCCATCACTCTACTGCCCTAAGGCATAGGCGAGTTGAGGACCCACCAGCGTGAGTTGCGTTTCAGGCTGCGGACGGTAGCTCAGTATTTACTTTTGCACACAAGCGTCCGTTTTCGCCCATCAGCGTTCATGAGCCCATCCCGCGCGGTCCCAAAATGGCCCCCAGGCTGTCCACCCCGCCATAGCTACTCCCGGTGACCGAGATCTGTCGACCTTTCAGCAAGCATCACCGCGTGATGCCGACAGCCGCCGCGTCGACGGCGCCGGCCGGCCCGCAGGTCCGGCTTTTGCGAGCCGATCATGGTCCCTTACCCACGGCCTACGGATGGTGATCTTCCGAGCGGTGCGTCGCCTTGGGCGTGTCGTCTCCAGATGGTTCTGATGCGCCTCGCGCACCGCCCCGCACACTCTGCCGCCAAGCGCCCCGCTGGACAGCCAGCCTTGGAATGGCATCACCGTGCTCTTCGCGCAGCGCGGTCGGTTCTATCAGCAGTGCTGGTGCAAGGACGGACAAGGGGAGTATTTAGGTCCGTAGCGTTCGAGGCTGGCTATGGAGCACCACGATCGCTCACAGCCGCATTCTCGAGAACTCGGCCGACGAGACCGCTCTCACACTGACACGGGCCATCGACCGCGCTGAATCGGGCAGCGGCTGTCCGAGCACACTGGGGTTGGCAGCGGTGACCCCGTGGCAGCGTGAGCTATGCCTGCCGTCGGCCGAAGCTTGAGCAAGCCCGGCAGAGCGGTCGCCGTCACACGATCACTGCAGGTGAGCCATGGCTGCTTCCGTCAGCGCTGCCGGGCTCCGAACCAGGTGCTGCGCCCAGTGCATCTGACCCGCTTCTGGAGCACTCCGGCGTACGAACACACTGTTCGATCACGCGAGCACGGGAGTGACTGTCTGGGGCCGCACACTCAAGTCAGCTTTGATTCCGCTAGGTTGAGAAGCAATAGTCGAAAGGGCCTCAGTCAGACGTGGTGGCCCAACAGGAGGCCACTGGTGAGCGATCGCAGCGCCATCGAATGGACGGAGGCGACCTGGAACCCCACCACCGGGTGCGACCGGGTCTCATCCGGATGTGACAACTGCTACGCCCTCGCGCTGGCACGGCGGTTGAAGGCGATGGGCGCGGCGAAGTACCAGGCGGACGGTGACCCCCGCACGTCCGGGCCGGGTTTCGCTCTCACGCTCCACCGGGACGCCCTGACGGTGCCGTACGGCTGGAAGAGCCCGCGGACGGTGTTCGTGAACTCGATGTCGGACTTGTTCCACGCGAAGGTGCCACTCGACTTCGTGCGCCGGGTCTTCGCGGTGATGGCGGACACCCCCCAGCACACCTACCAGGTGCTGACCAAACGGGCGAGGCGGCTTCAGCGCGTCGCCGACCGGCTCGAGTGGCCGGAGAACGTGTGGATGGGCGTGTCCGTGGAGAGCTCGGCCGAACTCGACCGCGTCGACGACCTCCGCGGTGTCCCGGCGGCGGTGCGGTTCCTGTCGTGCGAGCCGCTGCTCGGCCCGCTGGAGGGGCTCGACCTGGACGGCATCCAGTGGGTGATTGCCGGCGGCGAGTCGGGCCCCGGGCACCGGCCGATGGACGCGTCCTGGGCCAGGCAGGTGCGCGACGCCTGCCAGGAGGAGAACGTGGCGTTCTTCTTCAAGCAGTGGGGAGGCCGCACTCCCAAGGCCGGCGGGCGGTTGCTGGACGGACGGACCTGGGATCAGATGCCCTTGCCTGTCACGGTCTGACCGGCGGGCGCACCTCCAGCTTGTGGACCGGGGATCCCTTACCGTCACTGGGCGTTCCCCCCGCTCCGTGCAAGTGCTTGACCGCCTGGCGGGCGATGGTCTCGGGCACCTGGCCGTAGTGCTCCCCGAACACCTCCAGCGTGTGGTCGACCAGCTTGAACGGACGACCGGCCCGCAGCAGTTCGTCGAGGTTCGCGGCCATGGCCGGCACAGCCTCGGCCCGGACGTGGTCAGGATCGGGACGCTGCAGGGTCGCCATCGCGAACAGCGCGCTGTCCTCGGCCTCCTCCGTCAGTTCGAGCCCCTCCCACCACGTGTCCCGGGCCCGGGCGTGTGCATCACCGAAGGCCCACAGGCCGTGGTTGCTGCGCGTCCCGAACACCAGGTTGTAGACGGCCTTCCGGCCCGGTGCGCTGGTGACCGGCACCGAGACCGTACTCATGCCCGTCCGTTCGCCGAGGCGCCTGCTGTACTCGGCGGCCACCTTGTCGTCGGCATCCCTGGTGTAACCGTCGGCGAAGAAGTCCCGCCACCAGCGTCCGCCGCACACCTCGTCCAGGCGCTCGTTGGTCCGCTCATTCCCCTTCGCGGAGTGGGAGTTCCCCCCGATCCGGCGCACCGCCATCATGCTGAAGTTCAGCAGCAGCTCGGTCGGCGGCCAGGTCTCCTTGCGGCGCCTGGCGAGGACGTCGACGAGGGTGTCGAACGGCAGGGCGAGCCCGCACGGGTCCAGGAACAGGAACAGCGGACGGCCTGCGGCGGCGGCCAGCACCTCGTCCATGAGTCCAGTCACGTCACCGTGGAAGGCGCGGGCGTCGACGCCCTGCCTGCGGTACTCGGCGACGACGGACTCCAGATGGGAGAAGGACGTCGCGGACTTCTCCGCGAAGAAGCAGGTCCAGCGGACGAGGTTCTTCGCCTGATGGTCGGCTGCGATCTTGAGAACGAGTTCGGCCGATCCCGCGGTTCCGTTCTCGTAGCGGCCCTCGCCGGCATACCCGTCCAGATAGACGACCTCGCCACCGCTCTTCGAGGCGGTCATCCCTCCGAACCGGGGTATGTAGCGGCTGAGCAAGGTGTGCTTGAAGATGCTGGGCAGCGCAGGTGCCGACCAGTACTCCCCCGATGTGCCCTTCGACATTCGTCCCCCTCCGCGCCCGGCAGGACCCGACCACTGATCGCTCCAGGGTGGGTGAGGCGCATGCATTGCGTAAAGACCACGCGTCAGCCATCCCGCCACCCCGCGTGCCGCATGGGACACGACGGGCACAGTCCCGTGGGCAGGCACCCAGGGGCATCGCAGTGGGCAGGGAAGGCGCGCTTCACGCTGGGAGGTGCCACTCGCCATCGGAAGCGATTACATGAAAGCACAGACGTGAAAGCATCGTCTAACACGTTTCTGAAGTTGACTTGTGCTGTATGGTGCAACCAAGCCGACGATCGGAGCCAGGACCACACCCATGTCGCAGCCACCAGCACCATCCGCCCAGGTGACAGCCGCCGAGATCTCCCGCATCGCGGGAGTCACGCGCGCCACCGTCAGCAACTGGCGCCGTCGACACGAGGACTTCCCCGCGCCCACTGGCGGTACGGACAGCAGCCCGCTGTACGACCTGGAGAAGATCCGCGCATGGCTCGCCTCACGCGGACAGCGCACGGCGGCCACGCCCAGCGGGGAGCTGCGCACCACCCTGCGCCTCCGGGAGCGTGCCGGCGCCGGCACGTCCGATCTGCTCCTGATGGTCATGACAGCAGCCCGCCGCCCCACCGACGTCCTCACCGATCTGAACGCGCTGTCCGATACCGATCTGGTGAGGCAGGCGAACGACGCGGCGGCCGAGGTCGTGGATGTGGTGCCGGGCACTGAACCCGTCCAGTTCACCGTTGCCGACGCCCCGGTGCTGCGAGCCCTGCTGCTCTGTGTCCGCGATGAGGGCGCACAGATGGCGCTGGACGTACTCGCGGACAGGGAGCTGGAGGACAGTGCCGTCAGTGGGGCCTACCGGACTCCGGCCCCGCTCGCTGACCTGCTGGCCCGCCTGGCACCAGGCTCTCCGGCCCGGGTTCTGGATCCCGCCTGCGGCAGCGGCACCCTGTTGTCAGCCGCCGCCGCGCTCGGCGCACGCGAGCTGTACGGCCAGGACAGCCTTCCCGTCCAGGCGCGACGCACTGCGGTCGACCTGACCCTGACGGCCGACGAGGACGCCGCCGTCACCGTACGCACGGGTGACAGCCTGCGGGCCGATGCCTTCCCGGACCTCGCCGTCGACGCCGTGCTGTGCAACCCGCCATACGGCGACCGTGACTGGGGCCACGACGAACTGGCCTACGACCCGCGCTGGGCGTACGGTTTCCCGCCCCGCGCCGAATCCGAACTCGCCTGGGTCCAGCACGCGCTGGCCCACCTCGAGCCGGGCGGCCACGCCGTGCTTCTTCTACCGCCGGCCACGGCATCCCGCTCCTCCGGCCGCCGCATCCGCGCCGAGCTGATCCGCAGCGGCGCGCTGCGAGCGGTGGCAGCCCTGCCGCCGGGGGCAGCGATTCCGCTCCACATCGGCCTGCAGGTATGGGTACTGCAGCGGCCGAAGCCGGCTTGGCCGACATACCAGACGGTGCTCTTCGTCGACACCACGGGCGAACCCACGGCTCCAGGCCGAGGCGGAAGCCGTTCCGGTGCGGTGGACTGGACGCGAGTGACCGAGCAGATCCTCTCCGCGTGGAAGACCTACACCGAGGACCCGAACGCGTTCGAACCGAGAGCCGGTGTGGCACGAGCAGTGAGCGTGGTCGACCTGCTCGACGAGGTCGTCGACGTGACCCCTGGCCGCCAGGTGCGTGCGTCCCAGGCCGACATGGACCCGCGGGAACTGGCCGACCAGGCTGTCACGGCCCAGGAGGCACTGACCGGAGCAACGCGGTCGGTCGCCTCGCTGGCAGCCACGGAGCTATGGGACGCGGCGGGCGCCTCGGCCCGGCAGTGGCGATCCGCCACGGTGTCCGACCTGGCCCGGGGCGGCGCGCTGAAGGTTCTGCGGACACCCTCCGCGGCACCGAGGCAGGCGGACGGCGAAGGCGGTCCGGGGACAGGAGGCGGGGCAACCCGACCTGCCCTCACCGGTGGCGACATCGCCCGCGGAAGCAGACCTACCGGGAGGATCGACGCACACCTCACCGAGCAGGTACCGGAGATCGCCGTCGGCGACGTGCTGGTCCGTGGCCTGATCGGCGGCCGGGGCCCCGTTGCGCGGGTCGCGGGCGAGGAGGAGGCGGGCGTGCTGCTCGGCCCGAACATTCACCTCTTCCGGCCCGACCCGGCGCGACTCGACTCCTGGTTCCTCCACGGCTTCCTCGGCTCGGAAGCCAACCTGGCCGGCGCCTCCACCGGCAGCTCCACCCTGCACCTCAGCCCAGGCCGGCTGCGCGTCCCCCTGCTGCCGCTCGAGGAACAGAGGCGGTACGGAGAGGCGTTCCGGCATGTCGCCGCCCTCCGCGAACAGGCCCGCCGAGCCGAGGAGTTCGCCGAGCAGACAGCGCAGCTCGTGGCCAACGGCCTCACAGGCGGGCAGCTCGTCCCGAGCGCACCCGGGGCACACGAACTCCCCCACTCATGATGCGGACAGACGAGGCCTCCAGTCTCCCACCGCACTCCATGTCATCCGTACCGGCCCTGGAAGGGAAGCGGAAGAAGTCTTGAACAGCAGCAAGCACACGGAGTTGGCGAACCATGCATGGTCCGTCGCCGACCTCCTGCGGGGGGACTACAAACAGTCCGACTACGGCAAGGTCATCCTGCCGTTCACGGTGCTGCGGCGACTGGAGTGCGTGCTGGAACCGACCCGCGAGAAGGTCGCGGAGCTCGCGGAGCAGTACAAGGACAGCGACATCGACCCGGACCGCTTCCTGAGCCGGGCCTCGGGCCACACCTTCTACAACAGGTCCAGCCTGACCCTGAAGAAGATCGCGGCGGACCCGCAGAACGCAGCCAAGAACCTCGCGGTGTACGTCGGGGCGTTCTCCGACAACGCCCGAGGCGTGCTAGATCGCTTCGAGTTCGCCCAGCAGATCAAGCGACTGGACAGTGCAGGTCTGCTCTACCAGGTCATCGGCAAGTTCACCGACCTGGACCTGCGGCCCGAGATCGTGCCCAACCACAACATGGGCTACATCTTCGAGGAGCTGATCCGCCGCTTCTCCGAACAGTCCAACGAGACGGCCGGTGAGCACTTCACGCCGCGTGAGGTCATCCAGCTCATGGTGCGGCTGCTGGTCGCTCCGGACGGCGACGCGCTCCAGCTTCCGGGCGCGGTGCGCACGGTCCTCGACCCCGCGTGTGGCACGGGCGGCATGCTCTCCGCGATGGAAGACCTGATCACGGAGCTGAACCCGGACGCCACGGTGGAGGTGTACGGCCAGGAGCTCAACCCCGAGTCGTGGGCGATCTGCCGGTCCGACCTCATGATCAAGGGCCAGGACCCGGAGAACATCGCCTTCGGCAACTCTTTCTCCGACGACGGCCACGCCCGCAAGACCTTCGACTACATGCTGGCCAACCCACCGTTCGGCGTGGAGTGGAAGAAGGTCAAGGACGAGGTCGAGGCCGAGCACAAGTCGCTGGGAGAGGCAGGCCGCTTCGGCGCGGGCCTGCCCCGCATCAACGACGGGTCGCTGCTGTTCCTCCAGCACATGATCTCGAAGATGAAGCCGGTGGATGTCAACGGCGGGGGCGGCTCACGTCTCTCGATCGTCTTCAACGGCTCGCCGCTGTTCACCGGCGCGGCCGGCTCGGGTGAGTCGGAGATCCGCCGCTGGATCCTGGAGAACGACTGGCTTGAGGGCATCGTCTCCCTGCCTGACCAGCTCTTCTACAACACCGGCATCTCTACGTACTTCTGGATCCTGACCAACCGCAAGAGCCCCGACCACAAGGGCAAGGTCGTCCTCCTGGACGCCCGCGACCAGTGGCAGAAGATGCGCAAGTCACTGGGCGACAAGCGCAAGCAGCTCAGCGCCGACCACATCGCCACGGTGGTCAAGCTGTACGGCGAGGCCCTCGACGTGGCGGCGGACTCGGACCACCCGCTGCACGGCAAGGTGAAAGTCTTCCGCAACGAGGGCTTCGGCTACCAGCGGATCACGGTGGAACGCCCGCTGAAGCTGCGGTTCGAGGTGACGGAGGAGACGCTGACGGAGCTGGAGGCGTCCAAGGTCATTCAAAAGCTCCCGCAGGCCCCGGCCCTGGCGGACGCGTTCAAGTCCCTACTGGGCACGAGCTGGGCAACGAAGCAGGACGCCTGGCTGACCCTGAAGGACGCAGTGGTCCAGGCCGGCGGAACCTGGCCCACGGGCGCACCGTTCAACAAGGCACTACGCGAGGTAATCGGCGTCCGGGCCCCGGAGGGCGAGGTCCAGCTCATTAAGGGCCAGCCCGAGCCGGACGCGGAGCTCCGCGACTACGAGAACGTCCCGCTGGGCGAGGACGTCGAGGAGTACCTGGCACGAGAGGTCCACCCGCACGTACCGGATGCGTGGATCGACCACGACAAGACGAAGATCGGGTACGAGATCCCGTTCACGCGACACTTCCACGTATACGATCCGCCGCGGTCGTTGGCCGAGATCGACGCTGATCTGAAGTCGCTGGAGTCCGAGATCCAGGAGCTGCTGGGGGAGGTTACCGAATGAGGCATGCTCGGCTTCCGTACGGTGGTGGTGCCATGCCTGACACCTGGGCCATCGTCCCCCTCAGGTACCTGGCCACACTCACGAATGGCTACGTGTTCAACTCCGCGGACCGGTCCGACGAGGGCACCCCCATCATCCGGATCGAGAACCTGAACGGTTCGCCCAACTTCAATTGCTCCAGCCTGTCCCTCCCCGACAAGTACCGCGTGGAGGCAGGAGACTTGCTGTTCTCCTGGTCGGGGAACCCTGGGACCTCTTTCGGCCCGTACCTGTGGACGGAACCCGGCAAGCACTATCTGAACCAGCACATCTTCAAGGTGGGAGTCCACGGCTGCGACCCTCGATGGCTCTACTGGGTCCTCAAAGCGGCCACGCACTGGATCGAGCGGCACCTGGCCAGCGGCATGATCGGCATGGTGCACGTCACGAAGGAGGATCTCACCGGAGTTCCGATCCCGGTTCCGCCCAGGGAAGCACAGATCCGCATCGCCGATTACCTCGATGCCGAGACCAGTCGCATCGACGCCCTGGAACGCGTCCTCCAGCGCGAACTGGATCTTCTCGCGGAGCGCCGTTCGGCAGGTGTGGTGGCGGCCGTGTCCGGCAGTTCGCACGAGCGTTGTCGGACGTCGACGCTGGCCTGGCTCGACACCGTCCCTGTGGCCTGGCAGGAGGTGCGTCTAGGGCTGCTGGCTCGTATGGGCAGTGGCCACACCCCCAGCCGCTCCCATCCGGAATGGTGGACCGACTGCACTATTCCGTGGATCACAACAGGCGAGGTCAAGCAGGTACGGGACGATCGCATCGAGGATCTCTATGAGACCCGGGAGAAGATCAGTGAAATCGGACTCGCCAATTCGGCGGCCGAGCTGCACCCGCAGGGAACCGTGTTCCTGTGCCGTACGGCCTCGGCCGGCTATTCGGGGGTCATGGGGCTCGACATGGCGACGAGCCAGGACTTCGTGACGTGGACCTGTGGACACCGCCTGGTCCCGCACTTTCTCTTGTGGTGCCTTCGGGCCATGCGGCCTGATCTTCTGGGGCGCTTGGCCATGGGATCCACCCACAAGACGATCTATGTTCCCGACCTCCAGATGCTGCGCATTCCGTTGCCGCCCGTCGAGGAGCAGGAACGGATCGTCAAGGAAATCCGCCGGCAGAACACACGACTCGACGCGTTGACCGACCGGGTACGACGCCAGCTGGAGCTCCTCAAGGAACGCCGCCAGGCCCTCATCACCGCCGCCGTGACCGGCCAGTTCGACGTATCCACCGCCATCGGCCACAACGTCACCGGAGGAGTCTCCGCATGAGCCCCGTGCACGATGAGTCGTCCTTCGGCTCCGCCATCGTCGCTGCCCTCTGCGAGCGGGGCTGGCGCGAGGCGAACCCCGAGGACTACCGGCCCGACCTCGGCCTGGACACCAACGAGCTTTTCACCTTCATCGGCGCGACTCAGCTCGACGAGTGGAACGAGCTCCTCACCGTCTACGGCGGCAACCCCGACGAGGCACAGCGCGGTTTCGCGCAGCGCCTCGACCGGGCGATCTCCGACGACGGCCTTCTCCACGTGCTCCGCAACGGCGTGAAGGACCGCGGGGTCCGTCTCCGCGTCGCCTACTTCAGGCCCAACCTCATCTCCGCCGACTCCGTCCTCGACGGCTACCAGGCCAACCGCCTCACCGTTGTCCGGGAACTCCCCTACGCCACCAAGCAGGCCGACTGGGGCCACCGCCTCGACCTGACGCTGTTTCTCAACGGCATCCCCGTCGCGACCGCCGAGTTGAAGAACCCGCTCACCGGTCAGGGCGTCGAGCAGGCCAAGGAGCAGTACCGGGACGACCGCGACCCGACCGAGCTGATCTTCACGCGCCGCGTCATCGCCAACTTCGCGGTCGACCCGGACCTGGTCTTCGTCGCGACCCAACTGCGCAGCAAGAGCACCCGGTTCCTGCCGTTCAACACCGGCTCGAACGGCCCCGGCCAGCCCGGCGGGGCGGGCAACCCGGCGCCCACCGCCCACGGCAAGTACGCCACCTCCTACCTCTGGGAGGAGGTCTGGCAGCGCGACAACTGGCTCGACCTGCTCCAGCGTTTCGTGCACCAGCAGAAGCACAAGACGCCCGGCGGCGGCACCACCAAGTCGACCGTCTTTCCTCGCTTCCACCAGTGGGACGTGGTCCGCAAGCTCACCGCGCATGCGGCCACCCACGGCGCCGGCCAGAACTACCTGATCATGGCCTCGGCGGGCTCCGGCAAGTCGAACACCATCGGCTGGCTCTCCCACCGCCTGAGCGACCTGCACGCCGACACCGACCCGGAGATCCTCGACCCCGAGGCCGTCGCTGTCGGCCGTATCAAGCCCGGCGAGCCCGTCTTCGACAAGGTCATCGTCATCACCGACCGCCGCAACCTGGACGCTCAGCTCCGGGAGACGGTCGGCAGCTTCTCACAGACCGACGGCCTGGTCGTAAAGGTCGACGAGAAGCACGGGGCGAAGAGCGAGCAGTTGGCCCGCGCCCTCTCCCGGGACACTGGCAAGATCGTCACGGTCACCCTGCACTCGTTCCCGGCGCTGCTGGACTACATCAAGCGCAACCCCACCGAGATCAAGGGCACCCGCTTCGCGATCATCGTGGACGAGGCGCACTCCTCCCAGTCCGGCGACGCCGCCACCGCCGTGAAGTCCGCCCTGCGCGACCTCGGCCTGGACGCCGACTCGGACGACCAGGGCACGACCAGGGTCACCGTGGAGGAGAAACTGAAGGCGAAGGCGGTCGAGCGCTCCCAGGCCGCCAACCTCTCCTACTTCGCCTTCACGGCCACCCCCAAGGCCAAGACGCTCGAACTCTTCGGCACGGAAGGCGTGGAGGACGGCAAGGACGTCTACCGCCCCTTCCATACCTACTCCATGCGCCAGGCCATCGAGGAGGGCTTCATCCTCGACCCCCTGCGCAACTACGTCACCTACAACACCTACTGGAAGCTCGCGAACCTCAACCGGGACGAGAAGGAGGTTGACCCCTCCAAGGCGAACAGTCTGCTGGCTCGTTTCGCGCTCATGCACGAACACACGGTGTCCCAGCACGCCCAGGTGATCGTCGAGCACTTCGTCGCCCACACCCGCGGTCGGCTCGGCGGACGCGCCAAGGCCATGGTGGTCACGGCGTCCCGCCACTCCGCCGTACAGATGGCCCGCGCCATCCGCAGCTACATCGCCGACCGCGAGTACGACACCAGGTACCCGGACCTCGGGGTCCTGGTCGCCTTCTCCGGTTCCCTCACCATCGACGGTGAGGAGACCACCGAGAGCAAGGAGAACGGTGGCCTGTCGGAGAGCGCTCTGCCCAAGGCATTCGCATACACCCGCGCCGACGACAAGGCAGCCAAAGCCGGCGGCAAGGGGCAGCAGGAATACCGGATCCTCGTCGTCGCCGAGAAGTACCAGACCGGCTTCGACCAGCCACTCCTCACCACCATGTACGTCAACAAGACGCTGACCGGCATCGCCGCTGTGCAGACGCTCTCGCGCCTCAACCGCACCGCCGACCTCAAGTCGCAGGCCGACCTGGCCATCCTGGACTTCGTCAACGAGGCCGAGGACATCCAGGACGCGTTCCGTCCCTACTTCGAGGAGGCGCATACCCTGCCCTCCAACCCGAACCTCCTGTACACGGCCCAGGGCCGCGTCATGTCCGCGCCGATCATCTCGGACAAGGACATGGACGAGTTCGTCGCCGCGTACTTCGAGGCGCAGGAGAAGGCCGACGGGTCCCAGACCAAGTGGGAGAGGCTGCACGCCGAGCTGTATCGGCTGCTGTCCCCCGCCGTCATCCGCTTCAGCACTCTGCTGGAGAGCGGGGAGGAGGACGACGTCGAGGCTGCCGAGGAGTTCCGGGCCAACCTCAACGACTACGTCCGCAAGTACGGGTTCCTCGCGCAGATCGTTCCCTATCAGGACGCCGACCTGGAGCGGCTGTACCTGTACGGGCGTTACCTGCTCAACCGGCTGCCCCGCCTCGCGGACGGCGGCGTAGACATAGGCGAGGTCGACCTCAGTCACCTGCGCGTGGAGAAGACCGGCGAGCACGACAAGTCCCTGCTCCCCGAAGGTCCCGCTGAGCTCAAGGGTTTCGGCGACGGGGTCGGCGGCGGGAAGGACGCCGAGAGGTCCCTGCTGTCCGAGCTGATCGAGAAGTTCAACGCGAAGTTCGGCACGGAGTTCACCGAGGAGGACGTCCTCCCGGCCTTCAACGCGACGAAGAAGGACCCGAAGGTCCGGGCCGCCGCCCTCGTCAACGACGAGGAGAACTTCGGTGTCGTCTTCGACAAGAAGTTCGAGGAGAACATGATGGACCACGTCTCCACGATCGACACGCTCGGCAAGCGGTACTTCGGGACGGACCGGGACTTCAAATCCAACCTCGACCGCAGCGCCCGCCGCGCCGCCTGGCGGATGATCCGCCGGGAAGAGGGGCTGGACGACTTCTGACGGGTTGCGGTCCGGCACCATCGGTGTCGGACCGCAACCTCGCCTGATGGGCATGCCCGGGTCCACAGGCCATGCCCATCAGACGATCGGTGGATCACCGCCCCATCGAGAGCACTTCAACGCCCGAAGCAGTGGGACCCTGCGCGGCCCCGGAGGCGACGCCCGGATCTTGAAGCTGCCCACGCCAACCCGCCGCGCTCCGAACATCCACCGACTTCGCCTACGGACCGTCATGAAGGATCTAAACTGCGTCAGGAGACGCAGGTCATAGCGCTGGGGGAAGAGTTGGACGAAGCAGAACGCAGGGCCGCAACCGCCCCTGTCCATATCCACCAGATCCGCACTGCGCTTCTGCAGCAGTACAAGGGACTCATCTACGACGAGGACCTGAAAGGGTACGACCAGCAGGGTTACGAACAGCGCTTCCTCTCCCGTGCGTTGACGGCGGCTGCTGTACGCGAAGTGACCGGCTGCGATCACGAGGCCGCTGGCGCCTCCGTCATCGATGGCGAAGATGATCAAGGCATCGACGGCGTAGCAGTCACCGAGGGCACACAGGAGGTCTGGCTGGTTCAAGCCAAGTGGAGCGACGAGGGTAAGGGCAAGCTCGACACCAATGCGGCCCACAAACTCATCGCTGGTCTCCGCCTCATCGAGCAGCGAAGTTTCGACCGCTTCAACGACCGCCTGGAGCCAATCGCCGCTCGTGTCAACGCAGCGATGCACGACGCCCGGCTAAAGGTGACTCTGGTGATCGCTGTCATGGGTGTCGGGACCCTCAGCAAGGAAGCCGCCAACGTTCTCGAGGACGCTCGGAACGAGTTCAACGGCCTCGGGCCGGTTCTTGAGCACCGCGTAGTCCACGCCGCGGACCTCCTCCGACAGATCCGTGACGATCTCGCGCCCAAGCCTGTACGGGTGACCGTTCGGATGACGAACTGGCTCCGGCGGAACACTCCACTCACCGCTTACCAGGGCACGGTTCCGGCCAGCAATGTGGCCGAGTGGTACCAGGCACATGAAAGCCGATTGTACGAGCAGAACTTGCGCCAGTCCCTCGGTACTACGCGAGTCAATTCCGGAATGCTGAGCACTCTGATGAATGAGCCGGAGAACTTCTGGCTCTTCAACAACGGGGTGACGGTACTGTGCGATCAACTCGAAGAGGAGTGGCCAGGACGCCGCCGGCCGGACGAGCCCGTACACTTGCATGCCTCGGGAGTCAGCGTCGTGAACGGCGCACAAACCGTCGCGGCGGCACATCGCGCGATGGAGGCGTCCCACCAAGCGGTGGAGGACGCCGAGGTCACGGTCAAGGTGATCGTTGTCGACAAGAACGTGCCGGACCTCGCGCGGCGCATCACCGAGACGACCAATACTCAGAACCACGTAGAGCAGCGCGACTTCATCGCCTTGGACGAGGTACAGGCGATGATCCGCGAAGACTTCATGCTGTCGCTTCAGAAATCCTACGTGTTCAAGCGTGGTGAGCCCGACCCAGCACCGGACGAGGGCTGTTCGGTCGTGCACGCCGCCATTGCCCTGGCTTGTGCGCATCGCAACACCGAGCTCGCCGTACGTGCAAAGCGGGACACGGACCTCCTCTGGGAACGCGGCAGCAGAGGCGCCTATCCCCGCCTCTTCGGAGAGCGCCCCAGCGCCTTCCAGATCTGGCGCTCGGTACTGGTGCACCGCGCCGTGGGTACTGCTCTCAACGAAGAACGCAAGCGGTTCCAGAAGCGCGCCGCCGACGTGAGTCAGCGGGGCGACCTACTCATCACCCATCTGGTCTTTCAGCTTCTCGATCAGGATCGCATCGACGATCCGGAATTCGACTGGAACGCGGCACTGCAGGGGGTGTCTGCACTCACCAGTCGGGTCCTGTCCTGGTTGATCCACCACATCGACGCCGAGTACGGACCCACCTCCTTCCTGAGTGGGACACTGACTGACGCCGGACGCTGCAAGCGGCTTGCGGAGCTGGTGCTGCGCGACGCCGAACGTGAGGGAGTCATCCCCGACCTGCCGGCGATCTACAAGGCCACCAAGGAGAGCAAGCGCAGGCCACGTCGACCCAACGCCGTGCCGACCCTCGTGGACAACGGAAGAATCAAGAACGGCACGCCTGTCCGGCTACGTTTGTGGAACAAGCCCGAGATCGAGGCACTTACCCCTTGGCTCGCGGAGGACCCGCGACGCGGTGAAGCAACCTGGGTGAACGACCGGACACGGTGCCTCGTATGGGCGGTCGACGGGAAGGCGTATTCGCCGACCCGCCTGGTCCTCAACCTGTACGAACTCGCCGGCTGGCAGGAGGCGCCCGTGGCCGTGCAAGGACCAGCACGGTGGACGCTCGACGGTACTGACACTCTTTCTGATCTTGCACGAGCACTGCACGATGAGGAGACCGAACAGGAGTGAGCACGCACGTGCCGTGGCGCGAGCTGCGGCATGGCAGTTCGCTTGGTGACACCGACAAGGGTGAACTCGCGTGAAACCGGCCGAATACTCGGTGTGGCGCAATACGCGCCGCCTGCGGCCTTCTTGGCCCTCGGCTAGACGCCGCGATCCCTTCCCGGAGAGACTGACTGCGACGAACAGGGCTCAGGGAGAAGAGCGAGCGCAAGTGCAGGACGCGGGGCGGGGACAGATGCCGAACAAACCGATCGCGGGCCGCTACGAGCTGCTGGAACAGCTCGACAACGGCGGCATGGGCGACGTGTGGCGGGGCTACGACGCGGTGCTGGACCGGCCGGTCGCCGTGAAACGGATCCGACCGCAGGCCATCGCCGCCACCCCCGGACTGTCCGAGGAACTCGAAAAGCGCTTCCGCCGCGAGGCACGGATCACCGCCCGCATCCAGCACCCGGGTGTGCCGCAGGTGTACGACGCCGTCCTCAACAGCACCTACGAACACCTGTTCCTCGTTATGGAGCTGGTGGAGGGCGTCCCCCTCACCCGGTACGTGCACGCGGATCGGCCCCTCCCCGTCAGCTGGGCGGTGGCCGTCGCCGCGCAGGTCGCCACCGTGCTGTCGTACGCACACGACGTGCCCGTGGTGCACCGCGACCTCAAGCCGTCCAACATCCTGGTCGCGCGGGACGGCACGGTGAAGGTCCTCGACTTCGGCGTCGCGGCGATCCTGCAGACCGACGTCACCAGGCTGACGGCCACCGGTCGGCCGATCGGCACCCACCGGTACATGTCACCCGAGCAGGTGCGCGGCACCCGGGTCACCCCGCGCACCGACCTCTACGCCCTCGGCTGCGTCCTCCACGAACTCTTCTGCGGAAAGCCGCTGTTCAACGCACGCAGCGAGTTCGAGCTGATGGACCAGCACGTCCGAACCGCGCCCACCCCACTGCGAGGCCTGCGCGCCGACGTACCGGAGGAGTTGGAAGCACTGGTCCTGCATCTGCTCCGCAAGACGCCGGAGAGCCGGCCGGCGGACGTGCAGGAGGTTTACGAGCGGCTGATGCCGTTCCTGCCCGCACCTGGGGAGCCCTCCGCCCTCAGGGAGGCCGGGCCGACCGGAGTGCCGGACCCGACCGGGCTCTACCGCCGCCCCTACGCACCCCGCGCCCGGGCCGAGAGCCGTCTCCGCGTCACCCCGGATACCACGGGCCGGGCCGCCAAGCACGTGGTCTCGCCGTCCGAGCGGGAGCAGCTGCGGGCCCAAGTGCGGGAGGTCGACGAGCACTACATCGCCCTCATGGAGGAAGAGCGCTACACGCAGGCCGCCGAGATCGCGGGCGAGATGATCGAGCCGCTGGCGCGAGCCCTGGGCGCCGAGAACAAGGCCGTTCTCCGGATGCGGCGCCATCGAGCGGTCAGTCGGCAGCTGGCGGGCGACCACCGGGCGGCCCTGCCCGAGTTTGAGGCGCTGGCCGAGGCTTACAGCCGCATCAACGGACCGACCGACGAGGCCGCCCGGGACTGCCGCGCCCAGGCAGCCCGCTGCCGCGGCGAACTCGGCCAGGTGACCGAGGCGCTGGCAGAGCTGCAGGGGGTCCTCGACATGGAACGGGCCGTCGAGAGCGACGTCAGCGACGCGGCTGTGGAACTGCGCCGCGACATCGGCATGCTGCTGCTCAGCCAGGGCAACCCGGAGGAGGCCCGGGCATGTCTGGCGGCCCTGTACGAGGACGTCGCGCTCGTCCACGGCCCGCACCACGACGTGGCCGCCGAGGCCGCGGAGGTCCTGGCCATGCTCCACCGCGAACTGGACGGCGAGTGACCGGCAGCGGACGACCGGAAGCAGGTAAACGGCCGTTCGAAGCGTGCTGCCATGCCGCGGCCGCCTAGAATCCCGCCATGCCGCACCTCGCCCTCGACAGAGCCTTCTGTCAGCAATTGGAGAAGCTCGAGAAGCACGTCAGGAACGGCGTGTTCGACGCCTGGGAGAAGTTCGAGCGACTCACCCTCGACCAACTCTTCAAGGATCCGGGCCTGAAGCTGGAATCCCTGAAGGGCGCCAGGGACCGGCAGATCCGGACCATCCGGATCACCCAGGGATACCGCGGCGTGGTCCTCGCGCCCGAGACCGGGGACACCTTCGTGTTGCTCCGGGTCGGCCCGCACGACGACGCCACCGAGTGGGCGGTGAAGCAGAAGGCGACCATCAACGCCATCACCGGCGCCGTGGAGCTCCGTGAGATCGCCACCCTGGAGGAGCTGACCCCCACCTACCAGCGCATCGCACCCGCAGAGGAGCAGCGGCTCTTCGCCAAGGTCTCCGACGGGGAGATGGCCGCTCTCGGTATCGACGCGACCACTCTCACCCAGGCGCGCGTGCTGACCAGCCTGGAACAGCTCGACGTCTTCGGGCGGTTCTTCCCGCCGGACCAGTACAAGGTGCTGGAACACCTCGCCCTCGGGGCGAGTGTCGAGCAGACGTGGCAGGAAGTCGTCGTGCCGGCGCTGGCCGACGCTGCGTCGCAAGAGCCCGTCGACACCACCGACTATGCGACCGCCATCGCGCACACCCGCACCCGGATCGCCGTCGTCACGGACGCCGACGAACTGCGCGACATCCTCGACAAGCCGTTCGCCGCCTGGCGGATCTTCCTGCACCCCGCCCAGCACAAGATCGCCTACCGTCCGTCGTACTCCGGCCCCGCGCAGGTGACCGGCGGGCCCGGCACCGGGAAGTCCGTCGTCGCCCTTCACCGGGTGCGGCATCTGCTTCGGCACCTGCGCGACGGCAACCGCATCCTGCTCACCACCTTCACCAACGCCCTCGTTGGCTCCCTTAACGAAGGGCTATTCCTGCTGGTCGACGACCCCGACCTGCGCGACCGGGTGGACATCGTGACCGTCGACGCCTTCGCCGGGCGCCTGGTCAACACCTCGCGTCGGCCGCTCACCGGGTTCCAGGAGACGGCCCGGTGGGAACGGGCCGCGGAAGCCACCGGCTTCACCGGTACCCCGCAGTTCCTGGCCCAGGAGTACAAGCACGTCGTCCTCGCCCAGGACATCCGCAGCCTGGAGGAGTACGAACGCTGCGAACGCCGGGGCCGCGGCAGCGCGCTGCCGTCCTCCGCCCGGCCGCTGGTGTGGCGGACCGTGGAGGAGTTCACCCGACGCCTGACCGAGGACGGGCTGCGCACGTACCTGGGCACCTGCGTGGAGGCCACCGACCTGTTGGCCGCGCAAGGGCCGTGCTACCGGCACGTCGTCATCGACGAGGCCCAGGACCTCCATCCGGCCCAGTGGCGGATGCTCCGCGCGGCCGTCCCGCGGCGCCCCGATGACCTGTTCATCGCGGGCGACCCTCACCAGCGGATCTACGACAATCGGGTGTCACTGAGATCCCTCGGCATCAACGTCGTCGGCCGTTCGACCAAGCTGCGCAAGAACTACCGCTCCACCCAGGAGATCCTGAGCTGGACGACGGGACTTCTGCTCGGCCGCCCCTACGCCGAACTGGCCGACAGCGGACGGCACGACACCCTGATCGGGTACAGCTCTGCCCTGCACGGCTCCGGACCGCGCGTCCGCTCGGCGAAGACGGCGGAGGCCGAACTCGATGCCCTGGTCGAGCAGGTGCGTGAGTGGTTGGACAGCGGCGCCGCGTACGGGGAGATCGGCGTCTGCGCACGGTTCAACAAGACCTGCGAGAAGGCCACGGACCGCCTGATCGCGGCCGGGATCCCCGCCAGCCGGATTCGCGCGGGAGCCACCCGCACGGACGAGGCGGTCAATGTGGGCACCATGCACACGTTCAAGGGGCTCGAATACCGCTACACCGCCGTCGTCGGCGTCAACGACCGTGCATTGCCGAACCCTTCGGCCATCACCCCGGAGGAGGTCGACTGCCTCCAGCACGAGGCCGACCTCGCCGCGGAACGCTGTCTGCTGTTCGTCGCCTGCACCCGGGCACGGGACGGCCTGTACGTCTCGTGGACCGGGCAGCCGAGCCCCTTCCTGGTGGAGGCCGGTTGCGAGGCGGGGTAGTCGGCACTGTCCGCTCACCATCCCTGATTCAAGCCAACGCAAGCCCCTCGACCGCACTCCCGAGTCCCTCGACAGCACCACCGCCGACGCCGCCTATCGCCAGCTCTGCCACAAGACCACAGCCGTCCGATGCAACGCACCACACCGCCTCAACTACGAATATTCGCATTAGCTATCCCACCCGCATCCCTCAATCGGACGTCGACATGGGCTTGATTCGCTTTGACGGACACCCCTGATCAGGGGCTTCGGCCCCGGTAAGGATGACGTCCATCATGGAGAGCATGGGGAAGAAGAAGCCACGCCCTCGCCGCTCGTTCACGCCGGACTTCAAGACCGAGATCGTCGAGCTGTGCCGACGCGGTGACCGCTCGGTCGGCCAGGTCGCCAAGGACTTCGACCTGACCGAGACCGCGGTGCGCGACTGGGTGAGACAGGCCGAGGTCGACGCCGGTGATCGCGACGGCCTGACCAGCGACGAGCGCGAGGAACTGGCGAGGCTGCGGCGGGAGAACCGCCGCCTGCGCGAGGACGTGGACATCCTCCGCCGGGCCACGGCTTTCTTCGCGACGGAGACCCGGTGACGGTGCACCCGTTCATCGAGGCGGAGAAGCAGGCAGGCCACAACGTCAAACGGGCGTGTGAACTGCTCCAGGTCTCCCGAGCCGCCTTCTACGCCCGCCGCACCGAGACCCCCGGCCCCCGCGCCGTGCGCGACGCGGAGCTCACCGAGAAAATCACCAAGGTCCATGAGACCTCCCGCGGCACCTACGGCGCCCCGCGCGTCCACGCCGCCCTGCACCGCCAGGGCACCACCTGCGGCCGCCGAAGGATCGCACGCCTGATGCGCCAGGCCGGCCTCGAAGGCCGGCACCGAAGACGGCGCCAGCGAATCACTATCCCCGACCCCCGCGCCGCCACCCGCCCGGACCTGGTCCTACGCGACTTCCAGCCCCACCCGGCAGCCCTCGACGCGCGCTGGTGCGGCGACATCACCTACATCCCCACCGACGAGGGCTGGCTCTACCTGGCCACCGTCATCGACATCGCCTCCCGCCGCGTCGTCGGCTGGGCCACCGCCGACCACCTGCGCACCGAACTGATCGCCGACGCCCTACGGGCCGCCTGCCACACCCGCCGCCCGACTGGTCCGGTGATCTTCCACTCCGATCGCGGCTGCCAATACACCAGCCGTGAATTCGCTGACCTGGCAGCCGAGTTCGGCGTTCAGCTGTCGGTCGGCCGCACCGGCCAGTGCTGGGACAACGCCCTCGCCGAGTCCTTCTTCGCCACCCTCAAACGGGAACTACTCGGCGACCACCCCTGGCCCAGCAAGGCCGCAACACGGACCGCGATCTTCGAGTGGATCGAAGCCTGGTACAACATACGCAGACTGCACAGCAGCCTCGGCTACCGCAGTCCCGCCGAATACGAGACCGCCCTGGCGGCCTGACCACCACACCAACGGTGTCCGTCAAAGCGGAGCAAGCTCAGGCACCTGCGGATCGAGCCCGAGCTCGGGCGGCTCCCCCTCCGCCTGATCACCACCGCTCTCATCACTACCGCAGTCTTCGGCTGGATCGCCGACGGCTGCAGCCGCTCCACGATCAAGAACACCCTCGCCACGCTCTCCCGCGTCTTCGAACAGGCCATCGCGGACGGCATCCTCGAACGCAGCCCCGCCCACATCACCGGCTGGCAGCGCGAATACCAGCAGGTCGAAGACGAACTGCGGGACCCCCACTCCCTCGCCCTGCGCGACTGGGACGCACTCACCGAACTCGCCGGTGCCCTGGTCGCGGCCTCATGCAACCGCTATCGCAGATGGGGTGATGTCGTCGTCCGCAGCGCCTGCACGGCCACAAGGATCGGCGAGGTCTCCGGAGTCCGGGCCCGCGACGTCGATACCGACAAGTGGCTCCTGACCTGCCGCCGACAGACCATCCCCGCCCCCGGCGGGCTGGTCGACAAGCACACCAAGGGTAGGCTCGCCCGCCTCATCCCGATCATCGAACCATTGCGCCCACTCATCATCAGGCGGCTCCAAGCGACGCGAGGCGACCCAGACGCCCGCCTCTACACCGGCCCGCGCGGCGGTCGCATCAGCACCGCAGTCCTGCGCGACGCCACTCACTGGGACGACGTCACCCGGGACCTCGACTACGAACACCTGCGCCGCCACGACCTGCGCCACACCGGCCTGACCTGGATGGCCGACGCCGGCATCCTTCCGCACATCCTCAAGGAAATCGCGGGCCACCGGCTCATCACCACCACCCAGCGCTACTTCCACCCCGACGTGCTCCGGACCCTGGAAGCCGGCCAAGCCCTCACTCATCACCTCGAGAAGCTCCAACGCAACGGCCAGATCACCCGTCGCTGGTAACACGCCGTAATTGCCATCGCCTCGAAATGGCCGCTGACAAGCCGCTCCGATGCTGCCCGAGTCACGCCACGGCAAGCAGTAGGCGTCAGAAAGGCCTTAGAAATGCCCCGATATGAACCAGTTTGACCCGCTTGACCCGCGGCCGGCGCACTTGACCGAAGGTCAAGTGCGCCACCACACCTCGCTCCAGCAAAACGGCAAGGAGGTCTCGCACTTCACCTTGAAATCGAAGAACAATCCGCACACCAGCCGCTGGAGCAACGGGTGGCGACGGACCTGCGGCCAAACCTGGGGACCATTTTGGGACCACCCGGGACCAAAAATGAGCCCCGAAAACCAGCAAGAGCGGGTCCTTGGCTTCCCAAGCACCCACTCTCACAACCGACTTCACAGTCGGGACGACAGGATTTGAACCTGCGACCCCTTGACCCCCAGTCAAGTGCGCTACCAAGCTGCGCCACGTCCCGTGGTCTCGGTGCCGGGCGGCGGGGCCTGGGGGGCTCTGCCGGTCGGCTTCTCGACCTTGTCTCCGGTTGTCCCGGCGACGTGGAAAACAATACAGCACGTGGAGGGGTGCTCGCTGCCGGGTTTCGAGGTGGGGCGGGGCAGGGGGTTGATCAGGGCGTCGGGTGGCGGGCGTCGTAGGTGAGGAAGGCGGGGCGGCGGGCGGCGAGGAGGAGGACGGCGGCGACGCAGGCGAGGCCGCCGGTGATCACGGAGGTCGCGGGGCTGGTGAGGGCGGCGACGGCGCCGGACTCGAAGTCGCCGAGGCGGGGGCCGCCCACGACGACGACCATGAAGATGCCTTGAAGGCGTCCGCGCATCTCGTCCGGGGCCGCGACCTGCATCATCGTGCTGCGGAAGATCATGCTGACGGTGTCGGCGCAGCCGGCGAGGGCGAGCAGGAGGAGGCCGAGCCAGAGGTTGTGGAGCAGGCCGAAGGTGGCGATGGCGAGGCCCCACGCGGCGACGGCGGCGAGGACGGCGACGCCCTGGCGGTGGATGCGGGCGACCCAGCCGGAGAAGAGGGCGCCGATCAGGGCGCCGACGGCGGGGGCGGAGACGAGGAGGCCGACGGTGCGGGCGTCGCCGCCGTAGAAGGTGACGGCGATGGCGGGGAAGAGGGAGCGCGGCAGGCCGAAGATCATCGCGGCGAGGTCGGCGAGGAAGCTGGTGCGCAGGTTGGGCTGCTCGCGCAGGAAGCGGAGGCCGTCGAGGACGGAGGCGCGGGCCTTGCCCTCGCCGAGTGGCCGCATGGCGGGCAGGCGCCACATCGCGTAGAGGGTGCCGGTGAAGGCGACGGTGTCGACGAGGAAGGCCGACTGGGCTCCGTAGGCGCCGATGAGGAGTCCGCCGAGCATGGGGCCCACGGTCATGCCGAGGTTCATGCTGACGGTGTTCAGGGCGTTGGCCGCGGGGAGCTGGTGGGACGGGACGAGGCGCGGGATCATCGCGGAGCGTGCGGGCGAGCTGAGGGCGAAGAAGCAGGCCTGGGCGGCGACGGCGGCGTAGAGGACGGCGACCTGGCCGAGGCCGGCGATGGCCTGGACGGCGAGGACGGCGGAGACGAGGGCCAGGCCCGCGGCGCCGATGAGGCCGAGCTTGCGGCGGTCCACGCGGTCGGCGATCACGCCGCCGTAGAGGCCGAAGGCGATGAGCGGGACGAACGAGAAGAGGCCGACCACGCCGGTGGCGAAGGCGGAGTGGGTCAGGTCGTAGACCTGGACGGAGACGGCGACGGCCGTCATCTGCTGGCCTATGGAGGAAACGGCCTGGCCCACCCAGACCCGCCGGTAGTCGGCGTGGTCGCGCAGCGGGCTGAGGTCGGCGAACGCCCGCCGGTACCAGGGGGCGGCGACCTCGGGGGACGACGGAACGGGGTCGGCGGGCGGCGAGGCCTCTGAAGGACGCGTTGATGAATGATGGTCGTTCGGCACAACCGTCCATGTTCCGCCCCGCCGTCCGCATGCTCCCCACCGGGGCCCGGACGAACAGCCGCCGGGGGCCGGACGAGCGGCCACCTGCCCCGGGGGAGCAGCCACCGACGCCCGGGAGAAAACCGCCGGCGCCCCGGGAGAGAGCCGCCAGGCCCCGGTCGGCCCGCGGCTACCGGGTCAGGACCTGCTTCTCCCCCGCCTCCACCGCGAAGTCCAGCCGGTTGCCCGGCGGCGGGAACGGGCAGATGAAGTGGTCCGCGAAGGCGCACGGCGGCAGGTAGGCCCGGTTGAGGTCGAGCACGGTGCGGCCGTCGGCGTCCGGTGCGGGGAGGGTGATGAAGCGGAAGCGGTAGGTGTCGATGCCGCTCGTCGCGTCGGCGATGACGCCGCTGAGGCGGTCGCCCGCGCTGCTGACGGTCAGGGTGCGGTGCTCGCCGGCGACCGTGAACGCGATCTGCCCGGTGACGGCCAGCGGGCGCTCCTTGCCGTCCGCGTTCGGGACCACGACCGACTGCGCGTCGGCGGCGTCAAACGGGGTGAAGACGGCGGGGACGGCCCACTCCGGCGAGTAGGGGTAGGCGGAGATGCCGGCGAAGGACGCCCGGCGGGGCGCGGCGGGGTCGAAGACCCGCAGGGCCAACTCGCCCTCGCGCTCGATCGGGACGAGCAGGACGTCGCCGAGGGTGGCGATGTCGGCGGCCGGATCGGTGTCGGGGCGGAGCAGGACCTCGCCGTCGACGGGCGAGGCGTCGCCGCCGACCGTGGCGCCGCCGACCGTGATGCCGTCGGCCGCCACCGCACGCAGTCGGACGCCCTCCGCGTCGGCCCACCAGAGCCCGGGCAGGCCGGGGAGCTCGCCGGGCTCGGGCTCCAGCCAGTGCGTGCCAGTGAGTGCGAGCTGCCCGTGCGGCGCGCTCACCGACGCCGCCCGGTGGTCACTCCAGTGCTTCCAGTCCTCCGCGGCCGTCTCCGTCATCGGCAGACCCTCCCAATCCGGTCCGCGGCCCGCCGCCCGGCGGACCGCCCGTCTCGGCGACCAGCCGTTCCGCGGGCCGCCCTTTCTCGATCACCCAGCACAACACCGGCCACGCGGCCGGTCCATTCCCGTCACCGCCGCCCGACCGGAAACGGAAACACGGCGGCAACGGGACGCAATCGGACCGCGCCCCTTCAGCCCGTCACCGCTTCAGCCCCGTCACCCCTCCAGCCAGTCACCCCTTCAGCCGCCGGAACAGGCCTTCCTGCACCACGGAAACGACCAGTTGCCCGTTCCGGTCGAAGATCTCCCCGCGGGCGAGCCCGCGCGCGCCGTGGGCGATCGGGGATTCCTGCTGGTAGAGCAGCCAGTCATCGGCGCGGAACGGACGGTGGAACCACATCGCGTGGTCCAGCGAGGCCATGTCGAAGTGTCTGGTGCCCCAGAGCGGCTCGACAGGGGCGCGCACGGCGTCGAGGAGCGTCATGTCGCTCGCGTACGTCAGGGCGCAGACGTGTATCAGCGGATTGTCGGGCAGGGCGCCGTTCGTCCGCAGCCAGACGCCGCTGCGCGCCTCGACGTCCGTCAGCTCCTCCTTCGTCCAGCGCAGGCGGTCGACGTAGCGGATGTCGAAGGGCTGGCGGCGGCTGATGAACGGGGGCAGTTCGCCGAGCCGGGCGCCGACCTCCTCCAGGGCGCTGGGCAGCTCCTCCGGAGCGGGGACCCCCGGCATGGGGACCTGGTGCTCGATGCCGCCCTCCTCGGGGTGGTGGAAGTCGGCCGTGAGGGCGAAGATCGAGCGCCCGCCCTGGATGGCGAGCACGCGCCGGGTGGTGAAGGAGCGGCCGTCGCGGATCCGGTCGACCTGGTAGACGATCGGCACGCCGGGGACCCCGGGGCGCAGGAAGTAGGCGTGCAGCGAGTGCACCGGCCGGTCGTCGTCGACCGTCCGCCCCGCCGCGACCAGCGCCTGTCCGGCGACCTGGCCGCCGAACGTGCGCTGCAGCGCCTCCTCGGGACTGCGACCACGGAAGATGTTCAGCTCGATCTGCTCCAGGTCGAGCAGATCGACGAGGTCGTCGACGGGGGTACCCATGGCTGCGCTTCCTCTCCGGGCTTTCCGGGACCGCGGCCCGGACGAAGGTATTCCGCCCGCCTGCCGGAGCCCGTTCCTCTCGAATTCTCCAGCTCACTCGAATCCTCCGGCGACCGCTGGAATTCCCGCTCCCCGGACCCGACCCCCCGATTCACTCGAACGAGTGCCCGATCGCCGACCTGCCGACCCGCCAACCCGCCGGCCTGCCGGCCTGCCGACCACCCACTCGCCGGCCACCCACTCGCCGCATCGGCCCTACACCAGCCCCGACTCCCGCACGGTGATGTTGAGCCGCCCCACCAGCCCCAGCGCCGGATCCGCCGTCCCCGCGAGCGTCCGCACCACCCCGTGGTACGCGAACCGGGCCGGCCCGCCGAAGACGAGCAGGTCGCCGCTGCGCAGCTCCAGATCGGTCCAGGGCCGGGTCCGGGTCTCGGTGTTCCCGAGCCGGAAGACGCAGGTGTCGCCGAGCGAGAGTGATACGACGGGGGCGTCCGTCCGCTCGTCGCGGTCCTGGTGGAGGCCCATCCTGGAGCCGTGCGCGTAGTGGTTGACGATCGCGGTGTCCGGCTCGTAGGACGAGGCGCCTGCGATCCGCGCGGCCCGCTCCCCGTACGCGTCCGCCACCGCGCACCGGGCGAGGTCCGAGAGGAGCGGCGGGAACGGCTTGACCGGCGCGCCGTCGTCGGCGGTCCGCCGGTAGCCGTAGGGGTACCAGTGCCAGCCGAGGCTCACCATCCGGACGGACATCAGCCCGCCCGTGGGCATCCGGACGGCGTGCAGGCCGGCCGGGCCGCGGGCCCACTCCCGGCAGGCCGCGACGAGGCGCAGCTGGGCGTCGGCGTCCAGCCAGCCGGGGAGGAGGACGGCGCCGGGCGCCGGTTCGGAGCGCTCGCGCGGGGCGGAGGGCTCCGAAGGGTCACCGAACAGCTCGCCCTGGATCACGCCACCATCCTCGCGCACCACCAGCCGGAAGCCCCCACCCGGCCGGAAGCCCCCACCCGACCAGAAACCCTTGCCTGACCGGAAACTCCCACCCGACCGGAAAGCACCACTGGCCGGAAGCCCCCACCCCAGCAGAAACCTCACCCACCAGAACCTCACCACCCAGAAGCCCCGCCGGAGACCGGAGACCGAGGCGGACGCCCTCACCCCACCAGCCCCAGTTCCCGCGCGCAGTCCGGCCACGCCTCCCAGCCCTCCCGCCGGAGGATCTCCTCCCCCACGGTGGTCTGCTCGCGGCGGGTCGCGTGGTCCGGCCGGTCGGCGAAGCGGAGGCCGCCCGCCTCCGTCCAGGTGGGCGCCCAGATCTGCAGGCCGCCGTAGTAGCCGTTGCCGGTGTCGGCCCGCCAGTCGCCGCCGCTCTCGCAGTCGGCGAGCTCGTCCCAGATGAGGTCCGCGACTCGCACGGCCGACCAGGCCCGTCCCCCGACCGGCACCAGTGCCGCCGCGCAGAGCGCCGTCACGGCCAGCAGGACGGCGACCGGCAACGCCGCCACGCCCCACCCGGAACGCTCATCACACGAATGCGGCACAGCAGCCGACCCTAGGCGCGCCGCGGCGACCCCCGCCCCGACACGCCGGACACGCCGACGGCCGCTCCCCCGCGCAGCGGAGAAGCGGCCGTGACGATGACCTGGACGAGGCAACGGGCGCCCTCAAGGGCCCCTGGTGTCACCCGCCGTCGATCGACGTCAGATGCTCAGAACCTGGCCCGGGAAGATCAGGTCCGGGTTGCCGCCGACGACCTTGGCGTTGTTCTTGTACAGGTCGTGCCAGTCGAGGCCCTGCGCGGCGGCGATGGCGCTCAGCGTGTCACCGGACTTGACGGTGTAGCTGCCACCCTTGGCCGGAGCAGCCGGAGCAGCCGGAGCGGTCGGAGCGACGGGCTTGGCGTCGTTCGAGCGGTTCCAGGACTGCGCGCCCTTGTCGGCCTTCGGCGCGGCCTTCACGGCGGCGTCGGCCTTCGGGGCCTGGGTGGGCTTCGCGGCCGGAGCGGCCGGAGCAGCCGGCTTCGCGGCCGGAGCGGTCGGCTTGGCGGTGTTCGCGCCGGCCGAGGTGTCGACGGCGGCCGGGGCCCCGCCCTTGGTCAGGCCGGCCTTGACGGAGCACACGGGCCAGGCGCCCGGGCCCTGCGAGGCGAGGACCTTCTCCGCGACGGAGATCTGCTGCGCCTTGGTGGCCTGGTTGGCCTGCGAGGCGTAGGCGGTGCCGCCGAAGGCGGCCCAGGTGCTGGAGGTGAACTGCAGGCCGCCGTAGAAGCCGTTGCCCGTGTTGATGGCCCAGTTGCCGCCGCTCTCGCACTGGGCGACGGCGTCCCAGGTGGAGACGGGGGCGGCGGAGGCCGAGGTGGCCGTGACGAGGCCGGCCACCGGCAGGGCCGCGACGGCGGCGCCCGCGACGACCGCCATGCGCACGCGGTTGCGCTTGGTGGCGGTGGAGGTGGTGGCAGCGGCGGTCTCGTGACGGAAGGTCATGGGGTTCCTCTCGACAGCCCCGGGCGGGCAGGCGGAACCAGGCCCTGGAAGGGGCCGCGTTCCTTGCCGCGTCCGTCGGACGGCCGTGCACGTGTCGGACGTGCCGCTGCCGCCCCGGCCACCCAGCCGCTCGCCGACGACCTGTTCGAGCGGTCGCGTCGGCGGGCACGTGCCGCTGCCGGTGCGGGACCGGCGGGCTGTGCGTCGGGGGTGAACCCGGGTGGCGCTCGTTGCGCCGTCCAAAAAGCTACGAGGCGGTCGGCGGGGAAACCAAAACCCGAACGGTCTGCCCAGCTCACGCAAGGGTTACCAGCGGTAACGACAACACAATCCTGCCCGAATTGTCCGTTTTGGCCACTACTTCCAAGATCAAACATCCAGGCCGGGTGACCTACCTCACGGTTTCATTCTGGCAGGCCCGCCCACGACATCGACACATTGCGACCACAGGAACACGCACTGCGGTCGGATCCGGGGCAATTCCCGTCAGCCTCGACGACCACCCGTGACGCCTGACACAGGGGTCCGTTGGTTATGGCGACCTCCCCGTAACCGCAATCAAGACCCACTCCAGGAGACCCTGTGCCGCGCATGCTCGACGTCAGCGACGAGGTCCGGTCCGAGATCGGCGACGACGAGGCCGACCGCCTCCTCGGCGGCGACCGCGCACCCGACAGCTACGAGTGCACCTCCTGCCGCACTCCCGGTGACACCTACTCGGACCCCACCAGCACGGTGCTGTTCGTGGGAGACGAAACCGCCGTGCTCGCCTTCGCCCACGCCCGCTGCATCCCGTCCCAGGTGGTGCCGGTGGCGGAGGAGCAGCTGGCCGGAGCCGTCCGCAGCATCAACCAGGCCCAGACCGACACGCCGGGCCTCCCCGCCGTCAACGCGCCCGCGCCGTCCGCCGTGGTGACGCCCACCGCCCCGATCCCCGCGGCGACCACCCCGGCGCTTGGCGCCCCGGTCGCCGACGACCGGCCCAGCGCCCCCGGCCAGGCCGCCATCCTCGGCATCACCTGCGGCCTGGTGCTGCACGGCAAGGTCGGTCACGCGTCGCTCGTGGTCGAGCCGACCGGGCCGGTCGGCCGGCCGGGCAACACCACCGGCGAGGACGAGTTCCTCGACCTGCTCCAGGACGCCGGCTTCCAGCCCGTCGCCGACCTCGACGAGACGCCCGACCAACTCCCGGGCTGGTCGGTCCTGGTGGCCATGGGCAAGCTGCACGCGATCCTGCAGCCCGCGGCGGCCGGCGGCAGCACCGGCTGGTGGCAGGCGCACCAGCCGCTCCAGGTGACGGACGCGTGGCGGCTGGCCGCGAGTCAGCTGTCCGAGGTGACGATGTACGCCGTACCGGCCGGGACGGTCGGCCGACAGCCGCGCGAGGACCTGCTCCGCCAGGCGCTGGAGCGCGCGGTGTCGATGGGCCGGGTCGTCGCCGCCTCCCTCCCGCTCGCCGGCACCTGAGCCGTACCCCCGCCCCACGCCACCCCACCCCACCGCGCCGCCCGGCCCGCGCCCCCGCGCATCGACCACCCCACACCGCAACACCCCGCAGCACGCCGCAACACCCCGCACCACCCCGGCCCGACGCCCCCACGGCCGGAAGGCGGCCCTCCGATCGGCATAGGCCACCTTCCGGCCGGGTCCCCCGCCCCCGCATCCCCGGACGACTTCGCTCGTTGGCCCCTGTGTGTACAGCTACGACGTCTCCGCGACCCCCGGCAGGACCGCCACCGTCCCCCGATCGATCCCGGGCATGCGCCCGTCGTACGACGCCGAGCACCCCCACTCGACGACGCCGATCTACGACGAGCTGTACTCCGAGTACCGGCGGCTGTTCCGCGCGCTGCCGGGCGACCGGTCGGGCGAGGAGGACCTGAAGTTCACCGGCTTCGCGATCCGGGAGGGGTACCCGCTACCGGTGGACCCGCGGTCGTACCCGCAGCAGCAGGCGTTCCAGACCTACGGGGGCCAGGCGGCGGGCCTGCCACAGTTCATGCCCGCCCAGCAGGCGAACGCCCACCCCGCCAACCCCACGAGCGACGGCTACGGACAGGCCACGCAGCACGCCACCGGCCACCACCCGACGGGACACCACACCACCGGACACCACAGCACCGGGCACCAGACCACCGGAAACCACCCGGCCGGTCCCCACACCACCGGCCCCCACGCCACCGGCCATCACCACATCACGAACCACCACCCCGGCGGGCACCACCAGCCGAACGGCCACCAGGTCCAGCCCGCACCGCAGTTCACCAACGGCCAGGGATGGGTGGCCGCCGGCTTCCTCGGCTCGCCGGGCCAGGTGCCCCACCCGATGCCCGCGCCGCCCCCGGTCCCGTCCCCGATGATGGGCACGGCCCCGTCCGCCGCCGCCGGCGGACGGCACCGGCAGATGCTGTCCCTCCCGCCGGGCCGCATGGGCGACCACCACTGACCCGCCGCCCGAACCGGGCCGGGCCGCATGGGCGACCACCACTGACCCGCCGCCCGAACCGGGCCGGGCCGCATGGGCGACCACCACTGACCCGCCGCCCGAACCGGGCACCACCGAACGACCCGACCGTGCACCGCCAGGCCACCCGAACCAGGCACCACCGAACGACCGAGGGCCCCGCCGCCGAAGCGACGAGGCCCTCACTCGCGAAGGTGCGCGGGCGCCTACGGCCCCACGCACCAAGCGGTGCCGGTGCTACTACTACTTCTTCTTGTTGCGCTTCTCCCGCACGCGCACCGAGATCGAGATCGGCGTCCCGACGAAGCCGAACTCCTCGCGCAGCCGGCGCTCGATGAAGCGGCGGTAGCCCGCCTCCAGGAAGCCCGAGGCGAACAGCACGAAGCGCGGCGGACGGGAGCCCGCCTGGGTGCCGAACAGGATGCGCGGCTGCTTGCCGCCGCGGATCGGGTGCGGGTGGGAGGCGACGAGCTCGCCGAGGAAGGCGTTCAGGCGGGCGGTCGGGATGCGGGTCTCCCAGCCGTCCAGCGCGGTCTCGATCGCCGGGACGAGCCTCTCCATGTGCCGGCCGGTCTTGGCCGAGACGTTGACGCGCGGGGCCCACTGCACCTGGACGAGGTCGCGCTCGATCTCGCGCTCCAGGTAGTAGCGGCGCTCCTCGTCGAGCTGGTCCCACTTGTTGTAGGCGATGACGACGGCGCGCCCGGCCTCGACGGCCATCGAGATGATGCGGGTGTCCTGCTCGGCCAGGGTCTCGCTGGCGTCGATCAGGACGACCGCGACCTCGGCCTTCTCCAGCGCGGAGGCGGTGCGCAGCGAGGCGTAGAAGTCGGCGCCGGCGGTGAGGTGGACGCGGCGGCGGATGCCGGCCGTGTCGACGAACTTCCAGGTCTTGCCGCCGAGTTCGATCATCTCGTCGACCGGGTCGCGGGTGGTGCCGGCCAGCTCGTTGACGACGACGCGCTCCTCGCCGGCGACCTTGTTGAGCAGGCTGGACTTGCCGACGTTCGGGCGCCCGATCAGCGCGACGCGGCGCGGGCCGCCGGGGGCGGCGCCGCCGAAGGTCTGCGGCGGGGCCTCGGGCAGGGCGGCCATGACGGCGTCGAGCAGGTCGCCGGAGCCGCGGCCGTGGAGGGCCGAGACGGGGTACGGCTCGCCCAGGCCGAGGGACCACAGGTAGGCGGCCTCGGCCTCGGTGGACTGGCCGTCGACCTTGTTGGCGCACAGGACGGTCGGCTTGCCGGCCCGGCGGATGATCTTGATCAGGGCCTCGTCGGTGTCGGTGGCGCCGACGGTGGCGTCGACGACGAACAGCACCGCGTCGGCCTGCTCGATGCCGAGCTCGGCCTGGGCGGCCACCATCGCGTCGATGCCGAGGACGTCGATCTCCCAGCCGCCGGTGTCGACGACCTTGAAGCGGCGGCCGTTCCAGCTGGCCTCGTAGCTGACCCGGTCGCGGGTGACGCCCGGCTTGTCCTCGACGACGGCCTCGCGGCGGCCGATGATGCGGTTCACGAGGGTCGACTTGCCGACGTTCGGGCGGCCGACGATGGCCAGCACCGGCAGCCGGAGGTGCTCGGCGGCGTCGAGGCCGTACACGTCGTCGAGGTCGAAGCCCTCTTCGGCGGCGAGGGCCATGAACTCGGCGTACTCGGCGTCGTCCAGCTCACCGTGGCCGGTGGCGTGCTCTGCGGTCATGTTCGTCTGTTCCGTTTCCCGGCCCGGCCCTTCCCAGGGGCGCGCCGTGCGTACCTGCCCCGCTCGGGGCAGCGCGAGTACTTCTCCTGCGGCACCTCGGCGGTGCCGCAGTTCGTTCGGGATCACCCGGGGCCGGAGCCCGGCGGGCCACCCCCATGAAGGATCACACCGACGACAGGCCGGCCCGCTCCTCCACCAGGGCGACGATCCGCCCGATGACCTGCTCCAGCGTGAGGTCGCTGGTGTCCACGAGGACCGCGTCGGCGGCCTGGGTCAGCGGGGCCGTCTTCCGGGAGGAGTCGGCGGCGTCCCGGCGGGCGAGGTCGGCGGCCATCGCGGTGATGGTCGCCTCGTCGACGCCCTTGGCGCGCAGCTCGGCCGCCCGGCGCTCGGCGCGGGCGGTCTCGGAGGCGGTCAGGAAGATCTTGACGGTGGCGTCCGGGAACACCACGGTCCCCATGTCCCGGCCCTCCGCGACGATGCCGCGCTCGGCGACCCCGGCGCAGCCGCGCTGCAGCTCGACCAGCCGGGTGCGCACCGCCGGCACCGCGGACACGGCGCTGACCCGCGCCGTCACCTCGGGGCCGCGGATCGGGCCGGACACGTCCTGCCCGTCCACGGTGATGGTGGGCCCGTCGGCGTCCGTCCCCGACACGATCACCGGCTTGCCGCACGCGATGGCCACCGCCTCCGCGTCGTCCGTGTCGACGTCGTTGGCCAGCATCCACCAGGTCATCGCCCGGTACATGGCACCGGTGTCCAGGAAGCTCAGGCCCAGCCGGGCGGCCACGGCGCGCGAGACGGTCGACTTGCCCGAACCGGAGGGTCCGTCGATGGCGACGACGACCGGGGCGTGCGCTCGGTCGGCAGTGTCCACGGGGTCGAACCTCTCTCTGAGCATGGGATCCGGCGCCTGGACGGCCAGTGGGCAGGCGTTGAACAGGCATGCGGCCGGGGATTGTCTCCCTCAAGGTTAATGGACCGGCGCGGGCCCCCGCCCCGCCAGGCCCGACCGCCCCGACGGCCCTACCGCCCCAGCAGCTCCACGACCGCGTTCCCCAGCCGGGGCCGGACGTACTCGCCGTCCCGCTCGATGCCGAGCACCCCGCCCAGGAAGGCCATCGCGAGCTGCCCGTCCGGCCTGCCCCACGCGAAGGGCACCGTCGAGACGTGCGACGGAAAGGCGTTCTCCTCGAAGGACAGCCCCCGCCACCCGAAGACCGTCCGCGGCTCCGGACCGGAGGGCCTCCGGGTGTGGGCGAAGAAGGCCGTGATCCACCCGGAGACGAAGTCCCCGCCGGAGTCCGACCGCCACTTGTACAGCGAGCGCCAGAACTCCTGGTCCACCGGCCAGCCGGCCGCCGTCCGCGCCAGGACCCTCAGCACCGGGCGCAGCTCCGCGAACCAGGGCGCGAGCGGCTCGAACCACGGCGCCAGCTCGCCGACCCGCTCCGCCAGCAGCGCCCAGTCGTTCGCGGTCCCCTCCAGGCGGACCCGGGGGATGCCGCACAGCGTCTCCCACCGGAACTCGTAGTAGGGGCTGACGACGTCCATCAGCGCGACCAGCACGGACGAGACGTCGTCCGGCGTGGTCGTCGAGAAGTCCGGCCGGAACAGCTCGACGAGTTCCGCCCCCACCGCCTCCGCCAGCGGCTCGCGCACCAGGCGGATCGACGCGGCCCAGTCCGGCTCCGGGCCCAGCAGGGAGTTGTCCCGGACGACGATCGGACGCTTCTCCCCCGACGGGTCCGCGCCGAACACCCCCGCGTACAGGTCCGCGTTCAGGCGCACGTGGACGGCCACCTCGTGCACCACCGCGTACCAGAGCACGTCCGGCGACAGGCTCAGCGGCAGGTGCCCGCAGAACGCGACGTGCGCCGCCCGCAGCAGCAGGCTCCACGTCGGCTCGTCCCCGGCCGGCCGCTGCCGTTCCGCCGGGGCGGCCAGCAACGAGACCGCACTGCGGTGGTGGAGGCGGAACTCCCCACCCACCACGGCCGCCAGGAACGCGTCGTTCCCGACGACGTCCAACTCCCCCACGTCGCCCGGCTCCTGGCCTTCACCGAGTGGTATCTCGACGATCACGACAGCTCCCCCGCGCCCCTCGGCCCCGCACGCTCTGCCCGCTCTTCCAGGGCCCTCAGTCCCGCACGCTCCACCCGCTCGCCCGCAGCGCCGCCGTCAGCGGCTTCACGGCCGCCGGGGCGACGGACAGCTGGACGAAGCCGACCTGCTGCCCGTCGGAGTGCTCGATGACGACGTCCTCGATGTTGACCCCGGCCGCGCCGACCTCGCCGAAGAGGCGGCCGAGCTCGCCGGGCTGGTCGCCGAGGACGACCGACACGGTCTCGTACCGGGTGGGCGGCGCGCCGTGCTTGCCCGGGATGCGGGCCTGCCCGGTGTTGCCGCGCCGCATGACGGCCTCGATGCCGGCCGCGCCCGAGCGGCGTTCGGCCTCCTCGGCGGCGTCCAGGGCGCGCAGCGCGGTGACGGTCTCGCCGAGGTCCGCGGCGACCTCCTCCAGGATGTCGGCGACGGCGCCCGCGTTGGCGGAGAGGATGTCGACCCACATGCCGGGGTTGGAGGCGGCGATCCGGGTGACGTCCCGGACGCCCTGCCCGGAGAGCCTTATCGCCGTCTCGTCGGCGTGCTCCAGCCGGGCGGCGACCAGCGAGGACACCAGCTGCGGGGCGTGCGACACGAGTGCGACCGCCCGGTCGTGCGCGGCGGCGTCCATGACGATCGGCATCGCGCCGCACAGCGCGACGAGCTCCAGGGCGGCATTGAGCGTCTCGGTGTCGGTGTCGGCGGTGGGGGTGAGCACCCAGGGCCGGCCCTCGAAGAGGTCGGCGCGGGCGGCCAGCGGGCCGGAGCGCTCACGGCCGGCCATCGGGTGGCTGCCGATGTAGTGGACGGTGTCGCAGCCGAGCGCGGCGACCTCGGCCCGCGGGCCCTCCTTGACGCTCGCAACGTCGGTGTACCAGCGGGCCAGGTTGCGGCGCTGGCAGTCGGCGAGCACCTTGCCGACCAGCGCGGGCGGGACGGCGATGACCGCGAGGTCGACCGGGCCGTCGGCGGGTTCGGTGGTGCCCGCGCCGAGCGAGGCGGCCGTGCGGGCGGCGTCCGGGTCGGCGTCCTCCAGGTGGACGGTCAGCCCGCGGCCGGTCAGGGCGAGGGCGGCGGAGGTGCCGATGAGTCCGGTGCCGACGACGACGGCAGTGCGCATGGCGGGTCGCTCTCCTTCACGGGCCTGTTCACGGGCCTGGCCGGCGGGCCGGGGTGTGCTCGCCCCATCCTCTCGCATGGCCCCCGCCCTCGCGCCCACCACCCACCCCACCACCGGAGAGGCCCGCCCCACCACCGGGGAGAACCACCCCACCACCACAGCGACCCACCCCACCACCGGACAGAACCGCCGACACCCGGCCCCCGTCCCACAGAGTGCACACGCCACCGCGCGGGCGAATTCCGGAGACGCCCGCCCGGAAGCGGGGCAGACTGGCCGCCCGAGCAGAGACCGTCGGCGCAGGCGGCAGGACGCGAACGAAGGGGTTGCGCATGGACGATCAGCACAGTGGCGAGGTCCAGCGGCGGAAACCGGCGGCCGTACCGGCGCACCCGTCGGTCCTCGACTCGGTCGTGGTGTACGCCGAGGGCGCGGTCTGCCGCCGCCGGGCCACCGTGCCCGTCCCGGCCGACGGCCGCCTGCGGCTGACGGGCCTGCCCCGCACGCTGGACGGCCGCTCGCTGCGCGCCCGGGTGCTCGCCGGCCCGGCCGGCGCGGCCGTGACCGAGGCGCGCGTGGAGCAGCTCGCCGAGATCCGCGACGAGTCCGAACTCCCCTCCCTCCGACGGGAATTGGACGAGGCCAGGGAGCACCTGAGCGCCCTCGTCGAACGCCACCGCCTGGTCCTCGCGTCGATCGCCGAGACGAGCGACCTGCGCGCGGTGCCGCCGCAGCGGCGGCGGCCCGACGAAGTCCTGCGCCGCACCCCCGCCGACGCGTGGCTGGAGCTGGCCGAGTTCGTCGACGAGCGGCTGGCCGGACTCCAGGCGCGCGCCGAGCAGCTCACCCGGGAGATCGAACTCGCTGACCATGCCTGCGAGTTGATTAACGACCGGCTGGAGCGCGCGTCCACCGCAGGACCGTCCCACCCGGTGGAGACGGCCACCACCGTCCTGCTCACTCTGACGACCGCCCCCGCCCCCGCCGGCGAACCGGCCACGGCCGCACCCACCCCCGCCGGCACCCCCACCGCCGACGAACCGGACACCGCCGCACCCACCCCCGTCACCCCCGCCACCCCCGCCCACCTGGAGATCGAGCTGGAGTACGGCGTCGCCGCCGCCCGCTGGATCCCCGCCTACCGGCTGTCCTACCGGCACGGCGCCGACACCGGCCGCCTCGTCCTGCGCGCCTCCGTCGCCCAGCAGACCGGCGAGGACTGGACGGGCGTCCGCCTCGCGCTGTCCACCGCGGACCTCGACCGCCGCACCGACCTGCCCAGGCTGCGCTCGCTGCGGATCGGCCGCAGCCAGCCCGCGCCGCCGCCGTCCGGCTGGCGCGAGCCCCCGGGCGGCCTGTCCGACCTGTTCTCCGGCTACGACGCGGCCGACGAGCTGCCCGGCAGGCCCCGGCCCCGCGGCGGCGGCCCGCTCGCCGTCTCGGCGCCGACGCCCAGCCCCCCGGCCTGGCTGCAACAGCCCCGCCCGTCCGCCCCCCAGCCCGCGCCGCCCGGCCGCCCGGGACGCGCCGCTCGCCCCGGCGGCAGTCCGTACGGTGTGAGCGGGCGCGGCGGCGGCACCCTGGACGCCGCCGACGGCGACTACCCGCTGCCCGCATCGCCGCCCCCGCCCGGCCCCGGCTTCGCCGGCTACGGCGGCGCTCCGGTCCCCCAGTCGGGGCCCCCGGCACCGGTCGCGCCCGGCGGCCCCGCCCCCGCCGCCTTCGGCGCCCCGGCGCCCGTGCCCGGAGCCGCCCCGGCCGCCCGGTCCGCACCGCCCGAGGCCATGAAGCGCATGGCCCACCGCAAGCGCGCCGGCGCCGTCGAATCCGCCGACGTCTGGAACGACGGCCCGCCGACGGCCCACGGCGGCCTCACCCCCGCCGCGGCCCTGCTCGACTACCCCGAGCTCGTCCTGGCCGGCCCCGACGAGCCCGCCGCCCGCCGCGGCACCCTCCGCCCGCCCGCCGCCACGCCGGACACGGGCCCCGGCAGCCCCGGCGCCCTCGGCGGCCTCGGCCGCGTGCGCGGCCTGCGCCTGCCCCGGCACGCCGTGGCGCCGCGCGTCTCGGCCGGCTCCTTCGACCACCGCTTCGACGCCGCCGCCCCCGCCGACATCCCGTCGGACGGCACCTGGCACACCGTCACGGTGGACGAGATCCCGCTGTCCGTCCGCCCCGAGTACGTCACCGTCCCGGCCGTCGAGGAGAAGGTGTACGCGACGCTCGTCCTCGCCAACCGCACCGACCGCGCCGTCCTGGCCGGCCCGGTCGAGGTCACCGTGGACGACGAGTTCCTGCTCACCGCCGCCCTGCCCACGCTCGCCCCCGGCGGAGTGCGGCGGGTGGGCATCGGCGTCACCGAGAGCATCGAGGTGGCGCGCCGCACCGAGCTGCACGAGGCCGCCGCGGGCAAGCTGAACGTGCTGAACAACAGCACCGTGCTCGACCACCGGGTGCACGTCGAACTGGCGAACCGGCTCGGCCGGGCCGTCACCGTCGAGGTCCGCGAGCGCGTGCCGGTCTCCTCCGACGCCGAGATCCGGATCGAGGAGCGCGCCGACTGGCACGCCCCGACGGTCCCGACCCCGGAGTGCCCGCCCAGCAGCCGGCTCTGGCGGGTCGAACTGCCCCCGGGCGGGCGCGCCGAGCTCGACGGCGGCTACCAGATCAAGATCCCGGCCGGAAAGGCCATCGTCGGCGGAAACCGGAGGAACTGAGAATGACCGGAACCATCCCCCTCCCCGTCACCGCCGTCACCTGCCTGGAGGACCGAAGCCAGGTCGAGCGCACGACGACGGTCGACCTCGTCGCGGGCGTCCAGCGCCTGCGCCTGGGCCCGCTCACCGCGCTCGCCGTGGACCGCACCCTGCGCGCCGAGAGCAGCACGCCCGGCAGCCGCGTCCTGGATGCCCGCCTGGTGCGCAGCTGGACCCCTCGCTCCCCGCAGCCGCCGGGCCCGGAGGACTCCGAACTGCGCCACCGGCTGCACGAACTGGACGCCGAGACCCGGCTGACCGACCAGGCCCGCACCCGCCTGGAGGCCCGGCTGGCGCTGCTCGCCCAGCTCTCCGCCGACCTCCTGCGCGAGGTCGGCGAGGGCGCCGGCGTCGGCGAGGTCGAACGCGCCCGCTGGACGCGCGAGCTGGACCGGGTGGACGCCGAGCGCGAGCGCCACGGCGAGGAACTGCGCGCCACCCGCTCCCGGCTGCGCCGCCTGGAGGAGGAGCGCTCGCAGGCGCTGACCGCGCTCGACGAGGCCGAGGAGGAGCCGGCCGAGCTGGTCGCCCACCTGGACCTCACCGTCGAGGCCGCCTCGGCCGGCCCCGGCACGCTGACCGTCAGCCACCTGGTGCCGTGCGCGCTCTGGCGCCCGTCCTACCGCGCCACCCTCGCCGGCGGGAGCCTGCGCCTGGAGTCGGAGGCCGTCGTCTGGCAGCGCACCGGCGAGGACTGGACCGGCGCGCGGCTCACCTTCTCCACCGCCCGCTCCGCCCTCGCGACCGCCCCGCCCGCGATCACCGAGGACGTCCTGATGCTGCGCGAGCGCACCACCGAGGAGCGCCGGACGGTCGAGGTCGAGCTGCGCGAGGAGACGGTCGGCACGCTCGCCCCGGACGCCGCCGTGCCGGGCGTGGACGACGGCGGCGAGGTCCGGGTGCTGCCCGCGCCCGCCCCGGCCACCGTGCCGTCGGACGGCCGGGCGCACCGGGTGCCGCTGGGCGGCTTCGACGCACCGGCGAGCAGCGAGTACGCGTGCGCGCCGGAGCTGTCCCCGCTGGTCACCCAGGTGGTCCGGTTCCGCAACGCGGCCGGGCACCCGCTGCTGGCCGGCCCGGTCGAGCTGGTCCGCGGCAGCGGCTTCACCGGCCGGGGCGAACTGCGCTTCACCGCGGCCGGAGCCGAGGCCGAGCTGGCGTTCGGCAGCTCGGACGGCTACCGGGTGGTCCGCGAGACCGAGGAGCGGCAGGCCACCGCCGGGCTCACCGGCCGCCAGACGACCACCCGGAAGGTCCGGCTGCACCTGTCCCGGTTCTCCGGCCCGGAGGAGCGGGACGAGCAGGTCGTCACGGTCCGCGAGCGGGTGCCGGTCTCGGAGGTGTCGGCGGTGGAGGTGCGGCTGCGCAAGGAGGAGTGCACTCCGGCCCCGGACGCCTTCGACGCCGAGGGCATCGTCCGCTGGGACGTGCCGCTCGGCCCGGGCGCCCGCCGGACGGTCACGCTGGTGTACGAGGTCTCGGCCTCCTCGAAGGTGGCCGGACTCTGACACCCGCGCCGGAGTGACACCGGATCAGCACCAGCCCGCTCAGCACCAGAGGGACCGAACCGGGTACAAAAGGAACATGATCCTCCACCTCGCACCCCTGGACGACTGGCTGGCCGACCCCGGCCGCCCGTACGCCGCCGCCTCGCTGCTCACCGACGGGTTCATCCACTGCTCGGCGGACGAGCGGACCGCGCTCGCGGTGGCCAACCACTTCTTCGCCGACGCCCCTGATCCGCTGATGGTGCTGCTGATCGAGGAGTCGCTGGTGGAACCGATGGTCAAGTGGGAGGCCCCGCACGGCGCACCGCCGCCCGGGGCCACGCCCGGCGTGCAGTTCCCGCACATCTACGGCCGGCTGAACCGGTCCGCCGTGGTGGGCCTGGAGAAGGTCCTGCGCGGCCCGGACGGCCGCTGGGCCTCCCTCACGCCCTGGAGCTGAGCCCGCAAGAGCCGGGCCCCGAAGCCGGGCCCTCGACGACCGTCAGGCCGCGGGCTCACAGCCACCCGCGCTCCCGCGCCGCCATGCCGGCCTGGAAGCGGGTGGTGGCGCCCAGCGCCCGCATCAGGCTCTGCAGCCGGCGCTGGGTGGTGCGGGCGCTCCAGCCGAGCGAGCGGGCGATCGACTCGTCGGTCAGGCCGGCCGCCAGCAGGCCCAGCAGCTTGCGGTGGTCGGCCGCCGGCTCCAGCGCCGTGTCCGTCGCGCCGATCGCGGCCTGGAGCTGGACGGCCCGCTCCCACTCGGCCTCGAACAGGGTGTCCAGCGCCTGGAGCAGCGCCGAGGGATGGATGACGTAGGCGGCGTCGAGGACGCTGTCGCCGACGCTGATCGGGATGATCGCCATCCGGTCGTCCGAGATGATCATCTTCATCGGCAGCGTGGGCCGGACCCGCGCCTCCTCGCCGTCCGCGACGCCGACCAGGATGTTCTTCTCCAGCCGACCCGGCCAGGCGACCGCCTCCCGGTCGTAGATGGTCCGGAAGCGCAGCCCCTCGCGCAGCCGGTCGCGCTGCGTCGGCATGAGCCCCACCGGGTCCTGGATGTACGGCGGGCAGTCGAAGCCGCGCACCTGGTACTGGCTGGTCTCGGTGATGTGCTCCAGCCGCTGGGCGATCGCCTCGCCGCCGGTGAGCACCTCGACCGAGTGCGCCGGGTCGGTGTAGCGCGACGCCTCCCGGAAGGCGTCCATCAGCCGGTGCATCTCGGCGCGCGCGTGGCGCAGTTCGGACTCGCGGTGGCCTATCAGGGTCCCGATCGCGACGTCGGGGGCGACCGGCAGGTAGCGCTGGCGGTCCACCGGCGCGCGGGTGGCCATGCCCTGCTGGGCGAGCCGGTCGAGCGCGCGCACGCTCTGCTGGAGGGTCAGCCCGCAGGTCTCGGCCAGGTCCTCCGCGGTGGACTGCGGGTTGGCCACCAGCGCGGCGTAGACCTGCCCGTCCGGCTCGGCCAGTCCCAGTGCGCTGAGTGGTGCATCGGACACGACGCGGTCTCCCCCTGTTCGCCCCCACCGGCGCCCGCCCTGGCGCACTCCCGCCACGTGGCGCGGCGGTGGTCAGATGGCCATCCTCTGCCACGGATCACGGCGCTGACAAGGCCGTGACCAGCGGGTGCGTCCCGGCTCACACACACGCCGGAGGGTCCCCCGCCACCACGGGCGGGAGACCCTCCGGAGAACTGTCGGTGAACCGGGGCCCTACAGGCCGACCTCGTGCATCAGCTGGCCGACCTCGGGGTTGGTGAGGCGGCGCAGCCAGCCCGACTTCTGGTCGCCCAGCGCGATCGGGCCGAAGTGGGTGCGCACGAGCTTCTCGACCGGGAAGCCGACCTCGGCCAGCATCCGGCGCACGATGTGCTTGCGGCCCTCGTGCAGGGTGACCTCGACCAGGTAGTTCTTGCCGACGTTCGAGATGACCTTGAAGCTGTCGGCGCGGGCGTAGCCGTCCTCCAGCTCGACGCCCTGGGCGAGCTGCTTGCCCAGGTCGCGCGGGATCGGGCCCTGGATGGCGGCCAGGTAGGTCTTGGTCACGCCGTACTTGGGGTGGGTGAGGCGGTGGGCCAGCTCGCCGTGGTTGGTGAGCAGGATGATGCCCTCGGTCTCGGTGTCCAGGCGGCCGACGTGGAACAGCCGGGTCTCCCGGTTGGTCACGTAGTCGCCGAGGCACTGGCGGCCTTCCGGGTCCTCCATGGTGGAGACGACGCCGGCCGGCTTGTTGAGCGCGAAGAACAGGTAGGACTGGGTGGCGACGGTCAGGCCGTCGACCTTGATCTCGTCCTTCTGCGGGTCGACGCGCTTGCCCTGCTCGGTCACGGTCCTGCCGTTGACCTCGACGCGGCCCTGCTCGATCAGCTCCTCGCAGGCGCGGCGGCTGCCGATGCCGGCCCGGGCCAGGACCTTCTGCAGGCGCTCGCCCTCGGGCTCGCCGAAGGTCTTGGGCAGCTTGACGGCGGGCTTGTCGTGCCGGGCGAGGACGGCGTCCTCGATCCTGGCCTGGAGCTCGCGCGAGCGCTGCGGCTGACGGCGCGGGTCGCCCGGGGCACCCTGGCCCTCGCGGCGCGGGCGCGGCGCCGGGCCGGGGCGCCGGCCGGCGAAGCTGCCGCGGGCGGGGGTGGCGTTGGGGCCGCCGCCGAACTCGGGGCGGTCGTAGCGCCGCTCCTCGGGCCGCAGCGGGCGGTCCGGGAAGCGGCGGTCGTCGCGCCGGTCGTCGCGCCGGTCGTCCCTGCGGTCGTCGCGGCGGGGGTCCCGCCCGGACGAGCCGGAGCCGCCGCGCGAGCCCGCGCCGCCGCCGTAGGAGCCGCCCCGCGAGCCGCCGCCGTACGAACCGCCGCCGGACGAACCGCCCCGCGAGCCCGAGCCGCCGCGGCCGCCGCCGCCCCCGTAGGAGCCGCCGCCCCGGCCCCCGCCCTGTCCGCCGCGACCGCTTCCGCCGCCGCTGCTGTTCCTGCCGTTGCCACTGCTACGCATCAAAGTGTCCGTACGTCGTTCCGTCTGGGATGTGCGGTCGTTTCGGCCGACCTCACCGCCCCCTGCCGATCGTGCTCAGCCCGACCGGCCTCGCCACTGCCGTCCGCGGCCTGCGCGGCAGCGGCGGCGACCGCCTCCGCGATCATCGTGCCCTCCAGGGACTCCGCTTCCACGTCGTCGACCTCGGGCAGGAAGGGAGCGAGCTCCGGCAGCTCGTCCAGGCCGCGGAGCCCCATCCGTTCCAGGAAGTAGTTCGTCGTCCGATACAGGATCGCACCTGTTTCGGGCTCGGATCCGGCCTCTTCCACCAGTCCTCGCTGTACCAGGGTACGCATCACGCCGTCACAGTTCACACCACGGACGGCCGAGACCCGCGATCTGGACACCGGCTGACGGTAGGCGACGACCGCCAGGGTCTCCAGCGCGGCCTGGGTGAGCCGGGCCTGCTGGCCGTCCAGGACGAAGCGGTCGACGGCCGGGGAGCAGGCGGCCCGGCTGTAGAAGCGCCAGCCGCCGGCGACGTGCCGCAGGTCGAAGCCGCGCCCCTGGGCGGTGTACTCGGCGGACAGCCCGCGCAGGGCGTCGGCGATCTCGGTCCGGGGCCGCTCCAGCACGCCGGCCAGCCGGTCCTCGGTCACCGGTTCCTCGACGATCATCAGGATCGCCTCTAGCTCGGCCCGCAGCCCGACGCCGGGCGCCCCGGCCTCCCCGACGCCGGGCGCCCCGACCTCCCCGGCTTCCTCTGCGTACTCGGCCTCCGCCGGGACCGCCGGCACGTCGGAAGTCGGCGGAGCCGACTTCTGGTGCACCACACGCGCCCCCGCCACGCGCACCTCAGCCACCGGCTCCGCCATGGGCGCCTCAGCCACGCGCGCCTCAGCCACCGGCTCCGCCGCCCGCTCCGGCTCGTCCGGCACGAGCTCGAAGACCGGCTCCAGCCACTCCTCGGCCCGCGGCCGCCCGGGCAGCCCCAGCCGGCGGCGCTGCGGCCGCCCGCCGCCGTCCGCAGACGTCTCCGTCACCCGTCCTCCTCCTTCTCCCCCGCCGGCCGGTCGAACTCGTCCGTGACCTCCACCGCGCCGCGTCCCGGCTCGGCCACCCACCGCACGGTCAGCTCCCCGAGCGCCTCCGGCTGCTCGAAGGCGAGCGCCTGCTCGCGGTAGAGCTCCAGCAGCGCGAGGAAGCGGGCCACGACGACCAGGGTGTCCGGCGCGTCCGCGACCAGCCGCCGGAACGACGCCTCGCCCAGCTCCGTGAGCAGGGCCGCCACCAGCCCGGCCTGCTCGCGCACGCTGACCGGCGGGGTGTGGATGTGGTCCACGTACACGACGGGCGCCGGCTTCGGCTCCATCGCCTTCGCCGCGAGCTGCGCGAGCCGCTCAGCGCCGATGGTGATCACCACCTCGGGCAGCAGCTCGGTGTGGTGCGGCTCCAGCCCGGCGGTGCGCGGGCGCAGGCGCAGCTCGGCGGCCCATCGCTCCCCGAACACCTCGGCCGCCCGCTTGTACGCCCGGTACTGCAGCAGCCGCGCGAACAGCATGTCGCGCGCCTCCAGGAGGGCGAGGTCCTCCTCGTCCTCGACCTCGGCGGCGGGCAGCAGCCGGGCGGCCTTGAGGTCGAGCAGGGTGGCGGCGACGACGAGGAACTCGGTCGCCGCGTCGAGGTCCCAGTCCGGGCCCATGGCCCGGATGTGTGCGAGGAACTCGTCCGTCACGGTGGCCAGCGCCACTTCGGTGACGTCCATCCGGTGCTTGGCGATCAGGCCCAGCAGGAGGTCGAAGGGGCCCTCGAAGTTGTCCAGCCGCACCCGGAACCCGCCCCGCGACCCGTCGTCGGTCCCGGGGCTCGCGGTGGTGGCAGGCGGTTCGGTGGTGCTGGGCATGGCGTTCCATCTTCACCCGGCCCCGGCGCCCGCCCCGCCCCGGGGCCGTCGACACGCCGTGCGCCCGAATCCCCGGGGCGCCCCGGGGACGCCCGCCGAGGCCCGGAGGGCCCTTGGCCCTGCCCCTGGGGCCCTCAGCGACCGCGCAGGCGCCGCACCAGGATGGAGGCCTCGCCGCGCTGCTCCAGGTCCGCCAGGACGACCGCGATGGCCTCCCGGACGATCCGCCCGCGGTCCACGGCCAGGCCGTGCTCGCCGCGCAGCACCAGCCGGGTGTGCTCCAGGTCCATGAGCTCCTCGGCGGACACGTACACGGTGATCTTCTCGTCGTGCCGCTCGCGCCCGCTGGGCCGCCGCGGCGCGCGGCCGCGCGGGCGGGCCCGTCCGGCGGTGCCCGCCTGCTCCTCGGCGGTGCCGGCGTGCCGGGCGGCCGCCGGGGCGCCGGCCGGGGTGGCGGCGGCGCCGCGGCCGCCCTGGACGGTCTTGCCGCCCGGGGCCCCGGCGGAGCGCTGCACGGGCGGCTGCGCGGGCGCCGGGACGGTGGCGGCCGACTGGTCCTGCGGGGACGGCCGGCGTCCCGTCTCGCCGGTGCCCCGGGCGTCCTGCGTGCCCTCGGCGCCCTCGGCGCCGTCCGTGCCGTTGCCGGTCCGCGCGGTCTCCGGTCTGGATGCCTCGGCGGCCGGACGCGGCGCGAGGGACGGCGACAGCGCCATCCCGCCGGTGGTCCGGAACAGCTCGTCGGCACCCGGGAGACTCACTCGGCGGGGCGGCACCGGTCGAGCACCTCCCTGGCGAGCTGGCGGTAGGCGGCGGCACCGACCGAGTTGGTCGCGTACGTGGTGATCGGCTCGCCGGCGACGGTGGTCTCCGGGAAGCGCACGGTCCGCCCGATGACGGTGTGGAAGACGTGCTCGCCGAACGCCTCGACGACGCGCGCGAGCACCTCGCGGCTGTGCACGGTGCGCGAGTCGTACATGGTGGCGAGGATGCCGTCCAGGCGCAGCTCGGGGTTGAGCCGCTCGCAGACCTTCTCGATGGTCTCGGTGAGCAGCGCGACGCCGCGCAGGGCGAAGAACTCGCACTCCAGCGGGACGATGACGCTGTGAGCGGCTGTCAGCGCATTGACCGTCAGCAGGCCCAGCGAGGGCTGGCAGTCGATGATGACGTAGTCGTAGTCCGGCAGCAGGGGCTTCAGGGCGCGCGCCAGCGCGGACTCCCGGGCGACCTCGCTGACCAGCTGGACCTCGGCGGCGGAGAGGTCGATGTTGGACGGCAGCAGGTCCATGCCCGGCACGGCCGTCTTGAGCAGGACCTCATCGGCCGTCAGGCCGCGCTCCATGAGGAGGTTGTAGACCGTGACGTCGAGTTCCATCGGGTTGACGCCGAGTCCGACCGAGAGCGCGCCCTGCGGGTCGAAGTCGACGAGCAGCACCCGGCGGCCGTACTCGGCCAGCGCGGCGCCCAGGTTGATGGTCGACGTGGTCTTGCCGACGCCGCCCTTCTGGTTGCACATCGCGATGATCTGCGCGGGGCCGTGCTCGGCCACCGGCGCGGGGATCGGGAAGTAGGGCAGCGGGCGGCCGGTGGGGCCGACCCGCTCGCGGCGCTGGCGCGCGGCGTCGGGGGCCAGCGTGGCGGCGTACTCCGGGTCCGGCTCGTACTCGGCGTCCGGGTCGTCGTAGGCGCCGTAGGCGAACTCGCCGTAGGCCGCCAAGTCGGCGTCGTGATCGGTCACCGTGGTCACCTGCGCTGTGTTCTGGCGTGCTTCGAAGGTACGGAGTGCGACCGAGCCGACCTCGGCCGAGCCCACGGAGGGCTGCCGGGCCCCGGGCTCCTCACTCGGCTGGCCGGCGGTGCGTTCCGCCAGTCCTGGCTGACCACCCCCGGGAGCAAATGTCGACTCATTCACAAGTCGTCTTACCTCCTTGGGCATCCAGGACTCTATGTCGATTCGTCAGCGTGGCAGCAGCCGACGGTTTGCGACTCTAGGCCGTTCAAGGCGTTCGCAGCAACACAATCCACGGTAGTGGGCCTCATGTGTCGACTATCGGGCGGGCCGCTGTCAAGGGATGAGTGGCCTGTTGACCCTAACGTTTCTGCGCCGGGGTGCGGTGGGGTGACACGACCGACGAAAATTGACGACAGAGCGACCCGCCCGCGCCACCGGCCGTTCACGCGCACGGCGAAGCCCCCGACCCGAGGGGAGAGGGTCGGGGGCGAACGACCGCCGTGCGGTCAGGGTGTTCAGGCGAGCACGCTCTCCAGGGACACCGACTCCAGGCCGAAGGCCTCGGCGACGGCCGGGAAGGTGATCTGGCCCTCGTGCACGTTCAGGCCCTTGGCGAGCGCCGGGTCACGGCGCAGCGCCTCCTTCCACCCGCGGTTGGCCAGCTCGACGACGTACGGAAGCGTCGCGTTGGTCAGCGCGTAGGTGGAGGTGTTCGGGACGGCGCCCGGCATGTTGGCCACGCAGTAGAAGACCGAGTCGTGGACCTGGAAGGTCGGCTCGGCGTGCGTGGTGGGACGCGAGTCCTCGAAGCAGCCGCCCTGGTCGATGGCGATGTCGACGAGCACGGAGCCCGGCTTCATGCGGGAGACCAGCTCGTTGGTGACGAGCTTCGGGGCCTTGGCGCCCGGGATCAGCACGGCGCCGATGACCAGGTCGGCCTCGATGACGGCCTTCTCCAGCTCGAAGGTGTTGGAGACGATGGCCTTGATCTTCGTGCCGAAGATGCGGTCGGCCTCGCGCAGCTTGTTGATGTCGCGGTCGAGCAGGGTCACCTCGTAGCCCATGCCGATGGCGATGGTGGCCGCGTGCCAGCCGGAGACGCCACCGCCGATGACGACGGCCTTGGCCGGGTGGGTGCCGGGCACGCCACCGGGCAGCACGCCGCGGCCGCCGGCCGGGCGCATCAGGTGGTAGGAGCCGACCTGCGGGGCCAGCCGGCCCGCGACCTCGGACATCGGGGCGAGCAGCGGCAGGGCGCCGTTGCCGAGCTGCACGGTCTCGTACGCGATCGCGGTGGTGCCGGACGCGACGAGCGCGTCGGTGCCGGCGCGGTCGGCCGCCAGGTGCAGGTACGTGAAGAGGGTCTGGCCCTTGCGGAGGCGGTGGTACTCCGAGGCGATGGGCTCCTTGACCTTCAGCAGCAGGTCGGCGGTGGCCCACACCTCGTCGGCGGTGGGGAGGATGGTGGCGCCGGCGGCCACGTACTCCTCGTTGGGGATCGAGGAGCCGACACCGGCGTTGTCCTCGATGTAGACCTCGTGTCCGTTGCGGACCAGCTCATGCACGCCGGCGGGCGTGATGGCCACGCGGTACTCGTGGTTCTTGACCTCGCGGGGGATGCCGACCTTCACGGCTAAACACGTCCTCTTGCCATGGGGGTCCCTACCGGAGAAGACCGGCGGGCGCCGCGCACAGGGGGAAGCCTCCGGGGGCAGCCCGGGGCATGGATCGCTGCGCGACTGAGTTCGAGTGTAATGAAGCCCAGTCGGCGTGTCAGCCTTCCAAAGTGACTAATTTTGCCGGACACATTGGCAGGTTCGTAGGCTTCCACCGCGATCTTCCCATCAAAGATGCCCGAACCAGACATCTAAGACAATACCCCTGAACCGCCCCTCACCACCCGGCGTAGAGGCGTTCGCGCAGGTCCGCGAGGCTGGCCCCGACGGCCTCCCGGCCCCGTTCGTCGCCGAGCCTGCGCAGCACCGCCAGGGCGGCGCGGTACTCGCGCTCGGCCTCCTCGAAACGGCGCTGGGCGGTGTGCGCCTCGGCCACCCGGGCGAGCAGCCGGGCCTCCGCCGCCTGCTCCCCCATCGACTGCCGCAGCCCGAGCGCCCGCCCGTACCAGTCGGCGGCGCGGACGGCGTCCCCGAGCGCCCGGTGGCACCCGGCCGCGCCCTCCAGCGCCCGCGCGCAGAGCGGCTGGTCGCCGACGCTGCGGGCGTGCTCCAGGGCGGCCCGGTAGTGCGTCCCGGCGAGCTCCCAGCGCCCGGCGGCGGCCTGCAGGTCGCCCAGGTTGAGCAGCGCGGCCGAGGCGCGCCGGGGCCGGCCGTTGCGCTCGGCGACGGTCAGCACCAGCTCGTGCAGCCGGTGCAGGTCGGCGGGCGCGGCGCCGCCGGTGAGCGGCAGCGCCCGCAGCAGCGCGGTGACCAGCCGCCCGGCCGAGCCGTCGAGGTCGCCCTGGCCGATCGCGTCGCCGACGGCGGTGAGCAGGAGGTCCCGCTCGCCGAGCAGCCACTCCCGGGCGTGCGCGGCCGAGCGCAGCCGCAGCGCGGCGGGCAGCGGGTCCGGTGCGGGGCCGGCGGCCGGGTCGAGCAGCGCCCGGGCCGACTCGGTGAGCCGGACCATCCGCTCCAGCAGCCGGGCCCGGGCGAGCTCGGTCTCGGCGGGCCGGTCCTCGTGCTCGCGCAGCCGGACGAGCCGCGGGTAGAGCCGCGCGGGCACCCGGTAGCGCGGCGTGCCGTCGGGGGCCGGCGGCTCCTCGGCGAGCAGTTCCCGCCCGGCGAGCGCGGCCAGCGTCGCGGCGGCGTCCGGTGCCGGGCAGCCGACCAGGGCGGAGGCGGTGCGGGGGTCGGCCGTCTGGGCGGGGGCCAGGGTGAGGGTGCGCAGCATCCGCGCCTGGGCGGCCGGCAGCGTGCGGTACACCAGGGTGAACGCGCCGACCAGCGGGTCGTTGTCGGGGACGGGCACCGGCTCGGCGGGCTCCGGGGCGGGCTTGACCCAGGCCGCCGGGTCCGTGGCCGGTTCGGCGGGCGGCTCCGGCGCCGCGGCGGCGCCGGTCCCGGCCCCCTTGGCGTCCTTGAGGCTGTTGGTCCCCTTGCCCGCCCTGGCTCCCTTGGCGGTCTTCGCGCCCTTCGGGGCCGCCGCCTTCTCCTCCTTCTTCCCCTCGTTCACGACACTCTTCGCGGCGCTCTGCGCGGCGCTCTTCACGGCGCCGTTCACGACGCTCTGCGCGGCCCCCTTCGCCACGTCGTTCGGAGCGTCCTTCCCGGCGTCCTTCGCGCCGTCCCTCGCCGTCTTGTGCCGGTCCGCCGCCGGCCGGGCCGCCTCCTCGCCCAGGACGCCCGCGAGCTCGCGCGCCGCGTCCGTGACGGCCGTCTTCGGGTTGCCGCGCAGCCACCCGGCCATCAGCCGCAGCGCGGCCGGCCGGGCGGCGCAGGCCTCGGCGAGGTCGGCGCCGCCGACCGGGTCGCAGGAGAGCCGGGTGCCGCCGACCAGGTCGGCGAGCAGCTCGCCGGAGGCCTGCCGGTCGAGCCCGCCGAGGATGACGGGGTCGATGTCCTCGATGCCGGTGAGCGGCCCGGCGGTGGTGGCGAGCACCAGGCAACCGGGCTCGTCGGCGAGCAGCGGCCACAGCTGCCCGGCGTCCCGGACGTCGTCGAGCAGCAGCAGGACCCGGCGGCCGGTCAGGGCCTCGCGCAGCGCGACGCAGGCCGGTTCGTCGCGCCCGTCCTCGGCCGCGCCGGGCAGCGGCACGTCCGCGGCCGGGTCGAGCTGCTCCAGCAGCAGGCGGGCGGCGCGGGCGGGCGGCACCCGGGCGCCGTCGGGCGCGGACAGGCGGGTGAAGAGCACGCCGTCGGGGTAGTCCGCGGCGACGGTGCGGGCGAAGCGCACGGCGAGCGCGGTACGGCCCGAGCCGGGGCGCCCGGCAAGCACGAGCACCGGGCTGCGGCCGGCGGCCGGGCGGGCCGCGGCGGCCCGCAGCGCGGCCAGTTCGGCGCGCCGCCCGGCGAACACCGTGGGGCCCGTCGGCAGCCGCTCCACACCGGGCACGGACCCGGCGGGCACTCCGGGGCCGGCGTCCATCGTCACCGTCTTCCTCGCCACCCGTGCCCACTCCCGACGTCGTCCGGTGCTCAGCGCGCGCGGCCCGGGACGGACCGCCTGTCTGCGAAGCGTAGTTGCGCCGTCCGGCCCGGCCGAGGTGACATCCGGTCGTACGAACCGGCAAATCACCCCGCCGGATCAACGGGAGCGCCGGGAACGCCCCGAGCGGGCCCCGAGAGAGCCCCGGGAGGGCCGGCTCAGGCCTCGAAGGGCCGGGCCGGCCAGGGCGCCTCCGGCGGGCGCAGCGCGTCCAGCCCGCCGGGAGTCGTCAGCGCGGCGTGCACCGCGAGCGTGCCGGTGACCAGCGTCGGGTTGTGCAGCCGCCCGGCCTGGATCAGCCGGATCAGCTCGGGCACCGGCACCCGGGCCGTCTCGATCTCCTGCTCCTCGCCCTCGGCCGCGTAGCGCTCGCCCTCGGCGTCGGACAGGTCGGTCGCGAGGAACATCCGCAGCGCCTCGTCGGTGCCGCCCGGGGAGGTGTAGTAGTCGGCGAGCACCCGCCAGGTGCCGGCCTCGACGTGCGCCTCCTCGTACAGCTCCCGCTTGGCCGCGTGCCACGGGTTCTCGCCGGGCACGTCGAGCAGGCCGGCCGGCAGCTCCCAGAGCCGCTGGCGGACGGGGTGGCGGTACTGGCGCAGGATGAGCACCCGCTCCTTGTCGTCCAGGGCGAGCACCGACACCGAGCCGGGGTGAGTCTGGTAGTCGCGGCGGGCCCAGCTGCCGTCGGGCATCCGGACCTCCTCGCTGCGCACGCCGGTGACCCGGCCCTGGAACGGCGTACGGCCCTCGCGGACCTCCCACTCCTCGGCCGCGTCGGCGATCACCCGGTCGCTGCTGTCGTCCATCGCTCTCCCCTTTTCGTCAGTACGACACAATCTAACGCCGAACGGCGGCCCCGCGGGAATCGCGGGACCGCCGTCGGGTGAACGACCGGGGCCGAGGAGGGTGTGACTACTCGGACGCCGCGGTCTTGATCACGATGGCCGCCTTGACCAGGCCCGCGAACAGCGGGTGCGGGCGGGTCGGACGGGACTTCAGCTCCGGGTGGGCCTGGGTGGCCACCAGGTACGGGTGCACCTCGCGCGGGTACTCCACGTACTCGACCAGGTCGCCCTTGGGCGAGAGGCCGGAGAACTGCAGGCCGGTCTTCTCCAGGTCCGCGCGGTAGGCGTTGTTGACCTCGTAGCGGTGGCGGTGGCGCTCCTCGACGTACTGCTCGCCGCCGTAGACCTCACGGACGATCGAGCCCTCGGCGAGCTTGGCCGGGTAGAGGCCGAGGCGCATGGTGCCGCCCAGGTCGCCCTTGCCGTCGACGATCGCCAGCTGCTCGGCCATGGTGGAGACCACCGGGTGCTTGGCGGCGGCGTCGAACTCGGTGGAGTTGGCCTCCGGCAGGCCGGCCAGGTTGCGGGCCGCCTCGATGACCACGCACTGCAGGCCCAGGCACAGGCCCAGCAGCGGGACCTTGTTCTCGCGGGCGAAGGTGATGGCGCCGACCTTGCCGTTGACGCCGCGGTCGCCGAAGCCGCCGGGGATGCAGATCGCGTCCACGTCGCCGAGCTGCTCGCGGGCGCCCTCGGGCGTCTCGCAGTCGTCGGACGTGACCCACTTGATCTCGACCCGGGCGTTGTTGGCGAAGCCGCCGGCGCGCAGCGCCTCGGTCACCGACAGGTAGGCGTCCGGCAGGTCGATGTACTTGCCGACCAGGGCGACCTTGACGATGTGCTGCGGCTCGTGGACGCGGCGCAGCAGGTCGTCCCAGGTGGTCCAGTCCACGTCGCGGAACGGCAGGTCGAGCCGGCGCACCACGTAGGCGTCCAGGCCCTCGCCGTGCAGGACCTTGGGGATGTCGTAGATCGACTTGGCGTCGATGGCCGCGACCACGGCCTCCTCGTCCACGTCGCACATCAGCGAGATCTTGCGCTTGATGGCCTGCGGGACCTCGCGGTCGGCGCGCAGCACGATCGCGTCGGGCTGGATGCCGATGTTGCGCAGCGCGGCGACGGAGTGCTGGGTGGGCTTGGTCTTGAGCTCGCCCGAGGGGCCGATGTAGGGCAGCAGGGAGACGTGCACGAAGAACACGTTGTCCCGGCCGACCTCGTGGCGGACCTGGCGGACGGCCTCCAGGAACGGCAGCGACTCGATGTCGCCGACGGTGCCGCCGACCTCGGTGATCACGACGTCGACGTCCTCGGTCGCCATGCGGCGGATCCGGGACTTGATCTCGTTGGTGATGTGCGGGATGACCTGCACCGTGTCGCCCAGGTACTCGCCGCGCCGCTCCTTGGCGATCACGGTGGAGTAGACCTGGCCGGTGGTCACGTTGGCCGAGCCGTGCAGGTTGGTGTCCAGGAACCGCTCGTAGTGGCCGATGTCCAGGTCGGTCTCGGCGCCGTCGTCGGTGACGAAGACCTCACCGTGCTGGAACGGGTTCATGGTGCCCGGGTCCACGTTGAGGTACGGGTCGAGCTTCTGCATCGTGACGCGCAGTCCGCGGGCCTTGAGCAGGGCGCCGAGGCTGGAGGCGGTGAGCCCCTTGCCGAGCGAAGAGGCGACACCCCCGGTGACGAAGAGGTGCTTGGTCGTCACGGCGCGGCCGTTCGCTGCCTTGCCGGAATGGGGCTGTGCCAAGAGGGGGCTCCCGTGGGTCGCGTGTCGAAAGTGACGTGGGTGGGGGCTCACCGGCTCGCCGGGCGACGAGGGGGTGCGGTGTGAGGCACGGCACCCGAAGGGTCGTCGGTTCGGCTGGTCCGGGGCGTTTGATCCCACCGGTCCACGGGATACCAGGGTATCAGTGACCCGACCCGGACGCCTTCCCGGCCGCTCGCACCGCCGACACGGCGCACGCGGGGCGCACCACCGGCGCACCGTACGGCGCATCCGTCACACCGGTCGCACCACCGCCGGACCGGGCCACGACGGCACTCCCCGACCGGGCCATGCCACCCCCTCCTGGCGGACCACGCGGAACTGATCCGTCCGGACCATCCTTCACGCCGCCTCCGCGATGCACGGCATTTCCCCCGAATTGTGGCGCCACACGGGGCTGCGTCCGCGTGCTTCGCCCCTTTCGTCCGTCGTAAGCTGCACGGACGCATCGCCGACAGCACGAGCACGCGGAGGGCGTGGGAGGGTCAGGACGCTCCCGGTCCCCGATGCGCGACCGGACCTCTCCGTAATCCAGCTCCTCCCCCACCCACCCCGGGGGCTCCACCGAGCCCCGCGCGGACACTCCGGCAAGGCCCGCCACCACCCACCGGCGGTCCGGACGTCCCGGGGTGGGCCTCCGGCCCCGCAGACCGCTCGCTCCCCTCGGATCGCCGATGCGTCGTGACCACATTGCGAACTGGAGATCCACGTGGCCGGCCGTATCGAGGACTACGCACTCATCGGGGACATGCAGACCGCCGCCCTGGTCAGCAGGGACGGGGCGGTCGACTGGCTGTGCCTGCCCCGCTTCGACTCGCCGGCCGTGTTCGCCGGCCTGCTGGGCACCGATGAACACGGCTTCTGGCGGATCGGCCCGGCCGAAGCCGTCGCGAGCGAGGTCCCCGCCCCCACGGCCGTCCCGGCCCCGGTCACCGGCCGGGTCCGCTTCGCCGACACGGCCGACCTGCGGGTCCCCCCGCCGACCGCCGCCGCTCCCGCCGTGCCCGCCGACCGCCGCCGCTACCGGGGCGACTCGCTGATCCTGGAGCAGGAGTGGGACTCCCAGGGCGGCACCGTCCGGGTGATCGACTTCATGCCGCCGCGCCCGCTGGCCGGCAAGGACGCCGTCCCCCAGGTGATCCGGATCGTCGAGGGCGTGGCCGGCACCGTCCGGATGCGCTCGGCGGTGCGGATGCGCTTCTCCTACGGCCGCATCGTGCCCTGGGTGCACCGGGTCGAGCAGGCCGACGGCGGCCACCGCACCGTCGCCGTCGCCGGGCCCGACTCGGTCTGGCTGGACGGCGAGGCCGACACCTACGGCCGCAACCTCACGACCTACGCCGACTTCACCGTCACCGCCGGCGAGCGGATCGCCTTCGCCCTCACCTGGCAGGCCTCCCACCTGGACGCCCCGAAGGCCCCGGACGCCGAGGCGATGCTCGACGCCACCGCCGACTTCTGGCACGAGTGGGCCGAGCAGTGCACCTACCAGGGCCCCTACCGCGAGGCCGTGATCCGCTCGCTGATCACCCTCAAGGGCCTCACCTACGCCCCCACCGGCGGCATCGTCGCCGCCCCCACCACCTCCCTGCCCGAGGACATCGGCGGCGAGCGCAACTGGGACTACCGCTACACCTGGCTGCGCGACGCCGCGATCACCCTCTCCTCGCTTCTGCGCACCGGCTACCGCGACGAGGCCCGCGCCTGGCGCGAGTGGCTGCTGCGCGCGGTCGCCGGCGACCCGGAGAACCTGCAGATCATGTACGGCATCGCGGGCGAGCGCGAGCTCACCGAGTCCTCGCTGGACTGGCTGCCCGGCTACGAGAACTCCCAGCCCGTGCGGATCGGCAACGGCGCCGCCGGCCAGCTCCAGCTCGACGTCTACGGCGAGGTCGTCGAGGCCCTGCACCTGGCCCACATGACCGGCCTGGTCCGCAACGACCACGCCCACCACCTCCAGCTGCGCCTGATCGGGTACCTGGAGGACCACTGGCAGAACCCGGACGAGGGCATCTGGGAGGTCCGCGGCCCGCGCCGGCACTTCGTCCACTCCAAGGTGATGGCCTGGGTCGCCGTCGACCGCACCATCAAGCTGCTGGAGCAGACCCCCGAGGACGCCCCCGGCGACGACCAGCTGGAGCGCTGGCGCGAGCTGCGCGACACCATCCACCGGGACGTCTGCGAGAAGGGCTACGACCCCGAGCGCAACACCTTCACCCAGTACTACGGCGGCCGGGAACTGGACGCCTCGCTGCTGCTCATCCCCCAGGTCGGCTTCCTCCCGCCGGACGACAAGCGCGTCATCGGCACCATCGAGGCCATCCAGCGCGAACTGTCCACCGAGGACGGCTTCGTGCTCCGCTACCCCACCCACGACGAGAGCGGCAGCAACGTCGACGGCCTCTCCGGCCACGAGGGGGCCTTCCTCGCCTGCTCGTTCTGGCTGGCCGACGACCTCGCCATGATCGGCCGGGTCCAGGAGGCCCGCGAGCTGTTCGACAGGCTGCTCGGGCTGCGCAACGACCTCGGCCTGCTCGCCGAGGAGTGGGACCCGCGCGAGAAGCGCCAGGTCGGCAACTTCCCGCAGGCCTTCAGCCACGTCCCGCTGATCGACACCGCGCTGCGCCTGACCGCCTGCGGCGGCGCCTACCTGTCGGCCCAGCCCGACGGCCACGCCGGCGAGCGGGTGGAGCAGGCGACCGTCTGACCCCCTAGGCGCGCTGGACCAGCTCGTCGTAGGTGCTCAGCACCTGGGCGACGGTGGCGGCCTCGTCCGGCCAGGTCTCGGCCTGCTGGCGGCCGGCCGCCACCAGCCGCTCCCGGCGCCGCGGGTCGGCCAGCAGCTCGCGCACGGCCCGGCCGACCGCGGCCGGGTCGCCTGCGGGCACCAGCACGGCCGCGTCGCCGACCAGTTCGGGGATCCCGCCGACGGCGGTGGCGACCACCGGCACGCCGGCCCGCATCGCCTCCTGGACGACCAGCGAGCGGGCCTCCCAGCGGCTGGAGACGACCACGACGTCGGCGGCCGACAGCAGGTCGGGCACGTCGGTGCGGTAGCCGAGCAGCCGCACCGGCAGCTTCTCCGCGGCGACCCGCTCGCGCAGCGCGCCCGCCTCCGGGCCGTCCCCGGCGAGCAGCAGCAGCGGCTGCGGGTCCAGCGCGGACAGTTCGCGGGTGGCGTCCAGCAGGAGCCCGAAGGCCTTCTGCGGGACGAGCCGGCCGACCGCCAGCACCAGCGGCCGGTCCGGGCCCCCGCCGAGCAGCGCGGCCCGCGCCGAGGCCCGGTCGAGCCGTCCCTCGGGCATCGGCGGGGCGGCCACCGGGCCGAGCCGGGCGTCGGTGGCGCCCAGCTCGCGGGCCCGGGCGACGAGGTCGGAGGAGGCCCCGAGGACGAGGTCGGCGGCGCGCGCCACCCGGCGCTCCATGAGCCGCTGGAGGCGGCGCTCCATGCCGGTGGCCAGCAGCGCGTGGTGCGAGGTGACCACCAGCGGCGTCTCCGGGCGCAGGCCCGGGAAGCGGCCGGCGGTGCGCAGCGCGAGGTCGGAGAGCAGCCCGGCGCGCAGGCCGTGGGCGTGCACCACGTCGGCGCCGGTGAAGGCGCGGCGCAGCTCGCCGATGGCGGTGGCGTCGCTGCGGGCGCCCGCGGTGGGGGTGATGTCGACGGTGTGGAACCGGGCGCCGGTGCGGGAGAAGCCGAACAGCGCGTCCGTGCCGGCCGGGGCGCAGACCGTGACGCCGACCCCGTGCGCGACCAGGCCCTGGGCGAGGGAGCGGACATGGGCACCGATCCCGCCGGTGCTGGCGGCCAGGACGAGCACCACGTGCAGCTGGCCCGGCTCGGGGGCGGCCGGGGTGACCCGGGCGGCGGAATGGTCCACGTCGTCTCGCATCCGACTCGATCAGGTTCGCGCGCCCCGCTGCGGGGGTTGCCCGCCGGCGGCGCTCGGGACTGGAAAGCCAGTGTCCAGCCGCCACCATGCCAGGTCGGCGGCCCTCTTGGACAGTCGGCGCCACCGGGGGCGCGTCGTCGTGCCGCGAGGGCCGCCGGACCCGGCGAAGGGGCCGGCTAGCGCCGGCGCGGGGCCCGGGCGGCGGCCAGCAACTCCTCGGCGTGGGCGCGGCCCAGCTCGGAGTCCTCCAGGCCGGCCAGCATCCGGGAGAGCTCCCGCACCCGCTCCTCGTCGTTGAGCACCTTGACGCCGCTGCGCGTCACGGTGCCGTCGTTGGTCTTCTCCACGACGAGGTGCCGGTCCGCGAACGCGGCGACCTGCGGGAGGTGGGTGACGACCACGACCTGGGCGGACTCGGCCAGCTTGGCGAGCCGGCGGCCGATCTCGACCGCGGCCTTGCCGCCGACACCCGCGTCCACCTCGTCGAACAGGTAGGTGGGGACGGGGTCGGCGCCGGCGAAGACCACCTCGACGGCGAGCATCACCCGGGACAGCTCACCGCCGGAGGCGCCCTTGGCGATCGGGCGGGGCTGGGCGCCGGGGTGCGGGGCGAGCAGCACCTCGACCTCGTCCACGCCGTGCGGGCCGTAGGCGACGGTGCGGCCGTCGACCTCGATCCCGGCGAGGTCGTCGACCAGGGAGATCGCGAAGGTCACCCGGGCGTGCGGCATGGCCAGTTCGGCGAGTTCGGCGGAGACGGCCTCGGCGAAGCGCCCGGCGGCGGCGTGCCGGGCGGCCGACACCTCGGCCGCGAGTTCGGCCAGCTCGGCGCGCAGCTCGGTCTCCCGGGCGCCGAGCTCGTCGATCCGGTCGTCGTCGCCGTCGAGTTCGGCGAGCCGGGCGGACCCGGCCTCGGCCCACGCGAGCACCTCGGCGAGGGTGTTCTCCGCACCGCCGTACTTGCGCAGCAGCTGGGCCAGCGCGGCCCGGCGCTCCTCGACGGCGGCCAGGCGCACCGGGTCGGCGTCCAGGTCGTCCGCGTAGCCGGCCAGGTCGCCGGCCACGTCGGCGAGCAGGTAGCCGACCTCGTTGAGGCGGTCGGCCAGGGCGGCCAGCCGCTCGTCGTGGTGGCGGACGGCGTCCAGGGCGCGGCGGGACTGCGCGAGCAGGGTGCCGGCGTCCAGCGCCTCCGGGTCGGCCGGGTCACCGGCCAGGGCGGCGTGGGCGAGGGTCGCGGCGGAGGACAGCGCGTCGGCGTGGCCGAGGCGCTCGGCCTCGGCGGACAGCTCGACGTCCTCGCCGGCCACCGGCTCGGCGGCGGCGATCTCGTCCAGCCCGAAGCGCAGCAGGTCGGCCTCCTGGGCGCGCTCGCGGGCCCGGGTGGTCAGCTCCTCCAGGGTCGCCGAGACCTCGCGCAGCGCCCGGTAGGTCTCCCGGTAGCGCGCCAGCGGCTCGGCGACCGTCTCGCCCGCGTACCGGTCGAGCGCGCCGCGCTGGCGGGCCGGGCGCAGCAGCCGCTGCTGGTCGGTCTGGCCGTGCACCGCGATCAGGTCCTCGCCGAGTTCGGCGAGCAGCCCGACCGGCACGGACCGGCCGCCGACGTGCGCCCGCGAGCGCCCCTCGGCCGAGACGGTGCGGCTGATCAGCAGGGCGCCGTCGTCCAGTTCGGCCCCGGCCTCGATCGCGCGGGCCGCCGCCGGGGAGCCGGCGGGCAGTTCGAGCCGGCCCTCGACGACGGCGCGTCCGGTGCCGTTGCGCACCAGCCCCGGGTCGGCCCGGCCGCCCAGCAGCAGGCCGAGGCTGGTCACCACCATGGTCTTGCCCGCGCCGGTCTCACCGGTCACGGCGGTGAAGCCGGGCGCCAGTTCGACCACCGCGTCGTCGATGACGCCAAGATCCCGTATCCGCATCTCGTCCAACACGGAGACGACCTTACGAGGTTCCACCCCCGGCGCGCGACGAGCGGCAACGGCGCGCGGCAACTCCGTGCCCGGAAGTTCATCCCTTCCGGGAGGTTTGCCCCGGGCCGGGCGCGGTGCACCAGGGCAGGAAGAACTGCACCAGCGGGCCGATGGCCAGCGCGTACACGACGGTGCCGACCCCGGCGGTGCCGCCGAGGAGGATCCCGGCGGCGAGCACGGTCAGTTCGATGCCGGTGCGGATGAGCCGCAGCGAGCGGCCGGTGCGCCGGTGCAGGCCGGTCATCAGGCCGTCGCGCGGGCCCGGGCCGAGGCGGGCGCCGATGTAGAGGCCGCTGGCCAGGCCGTTGAGCAGGACCGCGGCGGTCATCAGGGCGATCCGGGCGGGCAGCGCACCGACCCCGCCGACGACGGTGAGGGTGAGGTCCATGGCGGCGCCGATCACCAGCACGTTGGCGACGGTGCCGAGGCCCGGCCGCTGGCGCAGCGGGATCCACAGCAGGAGGACGAGCGCGCCGCAGATCGTCACCCAGGCGCCGACGGTCAGGCCGAGGGCGCGCTGGAGGCCCTGGTGCAGGACGTCCCAGGGGTCGAGGCCAAGGCCGGAGCGGAGCATCAGCGCCATGCTCGCGCCGTACAGCGCGAGGCCGCCGAAGAGCTGCGGGAGGCGGCGGCCGAGCGCATGGGTGTCGCCGAGCACGCGGACGGCGAGCGGGGCCCGCCCGGACGGGACGGCGGTCGGGGTCGCGGTGGTGGCCAATGGTGCTCCTGCGGTGGTGCCGCACCCCGGGGGGGGACGGCCCCGGTGGTGGCGGCCTCGACGGCCGCCCTGTCATGATGAGCGGGCCAAACTGGCCCACTCCAGGGCCAATCCCGAGCAAGTGGACTGATCACCCATGGCCGACTGGCACACCACCGTCACTCCCCCGGCGCTCGCCCGGCTCCTCTCCACCGCCCGACTGCCCGCCCCGGCCACCGCCCGCCGGCCCGCCTACCGCACCCTGGCCGGCCAGATCCGGCTGCTGGTCACCGAGGGCCGCCTGCCGGTCGGCGCCCGCCTGCCCGCCGAACGCGAACTCGCCACCGCCCTGGAGCTCAGCCGCACCACCGTCGCCACCGCCTACGAGGCGCTGCGCACCGACGGCTACCTGCGCAGCCGCCGCGGTTCCGGCAGCTGGACCACCCTGCCCGAGGGCGCCCCGCCGCCCAGCGACGCCCTGCACCCCGTCCCGCCGGACGAGCAGAACCGCACCCTGGACCTCGGCGTCGCCGCCCTGCCCGCCCCGCAGCCCTTCCTCGGCGAGGCCGCCGCCCGCGCCGTCGAGCAGCTGCCCCGCTACGCCGCCGGGCACGGCCACTACCCCACCGGCGTCCCGGTGCTCCGCGAGGCCGTCGCCCGCCGCTTCACCGAGCGCGGCCTGCCGACCACCCCCGACCAGATCCTGATCACCACCGGCGCGATGGGCGGCCTCCACCTGCTCCAGCGGGTGCTGATCGGCCGCGGCGACCGCGTCGCCGTCGAGGCGCCCACCTACGCCCACACCCTCCAGGCCCTGCGGCTCGCCGAGGCGCGGCTGGTGCCCGTCCCGTACGCGTGGCCGGACGGGCCGCTGCGCGGGCCGCGCTGGGACCTCGCCGAGTGGCGCCGGGTGCTGCACGGCGCCGCGCCCCGGCTCGCCTACGTCCTGCCGGACTTCCACAACCCGACCGGCGCGCTGATCCCCGAGGACCAGCGCCGCGAGCTGCTCGCCGCCGCCCGCACGGCCGGCACGGTCGTCCTGGTCGACGAGACCACCGCCGAACTCGGCTGGGGCGTGCCGCCCGACGCGCCGGTGCCGCGCCCGATGGCCGCGCTGGACCGCACCGCCCAGGTGGTCACCGTCGGGTCGGCGGGCAAACTGCTCTGGGGCGGCCTGCGGATCGGCTGGGTGCGGGCCGCGCCCGCGCTGGTGCGCCGGCTGGCCTCCGAGCGGGTCTACAGCGACGTCGGCACCCCGGTGCTGGACCAGCTGATCGCCGCCGACCTGATGGGCGAGACCCTCCCCGCCGTCCGCGCCCACCAGCTCGACCGGCTGCGGGCCACCGCCGACGCGTTCGGCGCCGCGCTGCCGCGCCACCTGCCCGGCTGGAGCTACGCGCCGCCGCCCGGCGGCCTCTCGCTCTGGGTCTCCACCGACGGCCTGTCCGGCGCCGCGCTCGCGCTCGCCGGGGAGCGCGGCGGGGTGCGGATCGCCTCCGGCAACCGGTTCGGTGCGGACGGCGCGTTCGAGCACCACGTCCGGATCCCGCTCACCGTGCCGGCGCCCGCCGTGCCCGCCGCCGTCGAACGGCTCGCCGCCGTCGCCGCGCAGGCGGGCAGCGGCGGCCGGTTCGGCACGGCGGACGACAGCCAGCCGCTGGCCGTGTGACGCCGCCCCGGTTCTCCGGATCCCCGGATCCCCGGATCAGCAGGGCGTGTTCGAGCGCCCGCGCCAACCCGTCACCGGCAGCGCGAACTTGGCCACCAGCCGGTCGGTGAACGGCGCCCGGTGCAGCCGCGCCAGCCGCACCGGCGTCTGCCCCCGGCGCACCTCCACCCGCGCGCCGGCGGGCAGTTCGACCGAGCGCCGCCCGTCGCACCACAGCACGCCGTGCGGGGTCTTCGGCTGCACCTCGACCGCCAGCACCGAGTCCGGCGAGGTCACCAGCGGGCGCGCGAACAGCGCGTGCGCCGAGATCGGCACCATCAGCAGTGCCTCCACCTCCGGCCACACCACCGGCCCGCCGCCCGAGAAGGCGTACGCCGTCGAACCCGTCGGCGTCGCGCAGACCACCCCGTCGCAGCCGAAGTTGGAGACCGGACGGCCGTCCACCTCGGTCACCACCTCCAGCATCCGCTCCCGGGACGCCTTCTCGATCGAAGCCTCGTTCAACGCCCAGTCCTGGTGCACCACGTCGCCGTTGGTGCGGACGATGACGTCGATCGTCATCCGCTCCTCGACCTCGTAGTCGGCCTTCACCACGCGCTCGACCACGACCGCGAGGTCGTCCCGCTCGGCCTCCGCGAGGAAGCCGACCCGGCCCAGGTTGATCCCGAGCATCGGCAGCCCGTGCTCGCGCGCCAGCTCCGCCCCGCGCAGCAGCGTGCCGTCGCCGCCCGCGACCAGGATCAGCTCGCAGCCGTCCGCCGCACCCGGCCCGCCGGCGACCTTCTCGACCCCGTCCGGCAGGTCCAGGCCCACCGCCTCGGCCGCCAGCAGCCTGATCCGGACGCCCGCCTTCAGCAGCCCGTGCACCAGGCCCTCGACGCTGCGCAGCGCCGCCTCCCGGCCGGTGTGCGCGATCAGGAAGACCGTACGTTCTTCATCGCTCATGCCGCTGCCCTCTCCCTCACGCCTGCCGGGTCGCCCTCGGCCCGGTGCGGTCGCGTCACCCAGCAATCACACAGCATGACGGACCCGACGTCCCCCGAGCACCCTATCGGGGGCCCTCCGCGACGGCCCGGTCCGCCTCCGCCGGGTCCAGTCGCGGGGCGTCCCGGCGCATCCACAGGAAGTACTCGACGTTCCCGGACGGCCCCGGCAGCGGGCTCGCGGTGACCGCCCGCACGCCCAGCCCCAGCTCCCACGCCTGCGCCGCGACCTGGCGAACCATCTCGGCGCGCAGCTGCGGGCTGCGCACCACGCCGCCGCTGCCCAGGCGTTCCTTGCCGATCTCGAACTGCGGTTTGACCATCAGCACGAGGTCCGCGTCCGCGGCCGCGCACCCGGCCAGGGCCGGCAGCACCAGGCCCAGCGAGATGAACGACAGGTCGCCGACCACCAGGTCGACCGGGGTGCCGCCGATCATCTCCAGGGTCAGCTCGCGGACGTTGGTGCGGTCCATCACCGTCACCCGCTCGTCGCTCTGCAGCGACCACGCGAGCTGCCCGTAGCCGACGTCCACCGCCAGCACGCCGGCCGCGCCGGCCCGCAGCAGCACGTCGGTGAACCCGCCGGTGGACGCGCCCGCGTCCAGCGCCCGGCGGCCCTCGACCACCAGGCCCTGCGGCACGAACGCCGCGAACGCCCCGGCCAGCTTGTGGCCGCCGCGCGACACGTAGTCGGGGTCGTTGTCGTCCTTGGCCACGACGACCGCCGCCGAGGTCTCCACCTGGGTGGCCGGCTTGGTCGCGGTGGTACCGCCGACGGTCACCCGGCCCGCCGCGATCAGCTCGGACGCGTGCTCGCGCGACCGGGCCAGCTTGCGGCGGACCAGCTCCGCGTCGAGACGGCGTCGTGCCACTGCCACTGGTGTTTCAGCTCCTACGGGTCGTGCGGGTCGGTGGTGCGGGTCGTACGGGTGGTGCGGGTCAGTCCCCGTCGAGCGCGGCCAGCGCGTCGGCGAAGCGCCGGTGAACATCTTCGTACACCGCGACGTGCGCCTCGGCGGGCACCCCGTCCAACGCCTCCAGCCGGGCCAGCCCGGCGTCCACGGCGGGGTGGCCGGTCGGGGCCAGGTCGACGCCGAGCGGCTCGGGGGCGGCACCGGGGACGGGGGCCGGGGCGGGGGCGTCAGGCATCGGGCTTCTTCGTGCTGGTGGCCTTGCGGACGGTGGTCTTCTTCGTCGCGGTGCGCTTGGCGGGCGCGTCGGCGGCGGCCGTCTTCTTGGCTGCGGTGTTCTTGGCAGCGGTGTTCTTCGCGGTGGCGGTCTTCTTCACGGCCGTCTTCTTCACCGCCGTGGTCTTGGCCATCGTGGTCTTGGCCGCCGAGGCCTGCGCGGCCGTCTTCTTCGCGGCCGTCTTCTTCGCGGCGGGCTTGGCGGCCGCCTTCGTGGCGGGCTCGGACGCGGACTCCTCGGCGGGAGCCTTCCGCACCGGCGGCTTCCTGGCCGCCGAATGCGCCGGCGCCACCGGCGGATCGACCTCCACCGGCTCGTCCACCTCCACCCGCTCCGCCGCTATCGGCTCGCCCACCGCACGGGCCGGCGGCTCGTGCCGCTGCTCCCAGCCGCGGCCGAACAGGCCGTCCGCACGCGGCGCCGGCACGGGCTCCTCGTCCTGCGCCTCCGCCGCGGGCCGCGCCGCCGGGACGGCGTCCTCCTCGACCTCGCGCAGCTTGCTCTCCAGGTACGCCAGCACCACGCCGACCTTCGTCACCTGGTCGCCGACCCTCTCGAAGGCCTTCTCCACCTCGCCGCGCGCCACCCCGACGGCCAGGTCCACCCCGGCCCGCCCGGCGGTGACCGCCTCCTCCGCGAGGGTCTGCAACTGCTTGGCCGACGGCGGGAACTGCCCGCCCAGCCGGCGCTCGACCTCGGCGACGTCGACCCCGGTCCGTTCCAGGATCGTGGCCGCCGTCCCGACGACCCGCTTGCCGACCTCCTCCACCACCACGGCCGCGGCCTCCACCACTCCCCGCACCGTCCTCGGCAGCATCCGGGTGCCTCCTTAGCGCCTGCGCGCATCGCTCCGTCGCCGTCGGCCCCCGGCCGGTACCGGGCGCCCCACTGACGACGCTACCGCCAAAACCCGCCTGCGGTACCGTGGCCCCGCGCCGGCCGCCGCCGTCGGCCACCGGAACCCGGGACGCCCAGGGAGGGACCCACCGCCATGGCCAACGCCGAGGAGTGCCGCGAGGCACTGGAACAGCTCAGCCGGAACATGGCGAAGTCCACCGGCGACGTCCGCAAGGCCGCCGCCCTCGACCGCTCCCTCTCCTGCCGGATCACCGACCTCGACCTGACCTTCACCGGCCGCCTGCGCGACGGCCGGATCCAGGACGTCGTCCCGGTGCCCGGCACTCCCGCCGAGAAGGCGGAGATCCGGCTCACCATGGCCAGCGACGACCTGGTCGCCCTCGTCGGCGGCGGGCTCAACTTCGCCTCCGCGTGGGCGAGCGGCCGGATCAGGCTGGAGGCGGGCTTCCGCGACCTCCTGCGGCTGCGCACCCTGCTCTGACCGGGCCGCCGCCCGAAGACCCCGCCCGAAGGCCCCGAAGCCGCCTGGAAGGTCAGAAGCCCAGCTCGGCGAGCGCCTTCCGCCCGTCGGCCGGCTCGCCGTCCGCGTCCAGCGCCGCCCAGGAGGCCGCGCACAGCGCCCGCAGGCCGTCCCAGCGGTCCGCCCCGGCGCCGTCCAGCCGCAGCACGCCCTCCTCGGCGCGCGCGATCCAGCCCCGGCAGGCGAAGCCGCCCTCGGCCGCCTCCACCGCCGGGTGCGGCTCCAGCAGGCCGCGCAGGTCCGCCGCGAGGTACGTCGGACGGTGCTCGACCGGGGCCGTGAGCAGCTGTGCCGCCGTCGTCACCCCGGTGAAGACCAGCAGGCTGTCCACCCCGCCGTTGAACGCGCCCTCGATGTCGGTGTCCAGCCGGTCGCCCACGACCAGCGGCCGCTCGGCCCCCGTCCGCAGCACCGTCTCGCGGTGCATCGGCGGCAGCGGCTTGCCCGCGACCTCGGGCTCCACCCCGGTCGCCGCGCGCACCGCCGCCACCAGCGTCCCGTTGCCGGGCGCGATGCCCCGGGCCGTCGGCACCGTCAGGTCGGTGTTGGACGCCACCCACGGCAGCCCGCGCTGCACCGCGTACGAGGCCTCCGCCAGCTGCGCCCAGCCGACCGACGGGTCGTAGCCCTGGACCACCGCGAGCGGCTCCTCGTCGAGCGTCCGGACCGCCACCAGACCGCGCTCGGCCAGCGCCTCCTCCAGCCCGAGACCACCCACGACCAGCACCTTCGACCCGGCCGGCACCTTCTCGGCGACCAGTCGGGCGGCGGCCTGCGCCGAGTTGATCACGTCGGCGGGCTCGGCCGGCACGCCCAGCTCGGTCAGGTGCCCGGCCACCACCCGGGGCGGCCGGGAGGCGTTGTTCGTCACGTACGCGAGGCGCATCCCGGCCGCGCGCGCGGCGTCCAGCGCGTCCACGGCGTGCTCGATCGCGTGCGGTCCGGCGTACACCACGCCGTCGAGGTCCAGCAGGGCCGTGTCGTACGCCTCGGTGAGCGGGCGCTCGCTGCTCCCGGGGGCGGTCCGTCGCACGGGGGTGGCCGTCTCGGTCATGCCTGCTCTACCTCATTCACTGCGTCGTCGTTCTGCGTCGTCGTTCACTGCGTCGTCGTTCACTGCGTCGTCGTTCACTGCGTCCGGTGCGTCGTTCACCGCGGTGACGGGCCCGCCGGTCACGCGTCATCGTCGACGCCGGCCGCGCTCCCGTCGGCAGCGCCGCCGGACCCGCCCGCCGGGGGCTCCAGGTACCCGGGCGCCCCGGGCAGCAGCGGGCCGAACGCCCCGGCGCGGGCCGCCAGGGTGGCCCGGGTCTGCCGCAGCGCCGCCCGGTAGTGCTCGGCCTCCGGCCGCATCGCCACGGCCAGCGCCAGGTGCTCGGCGGACGTCTCGAAGTCGCCCAGCCGGGCCGCCGCGACGCCCCACCCGAACTGAGCGTAGTCGTCGGAGGGATCCGCCAGCGCAACGGCCTGGAAGTTCTCCAGCGCCGCCGCGTACGAACCCGCGTCGAACTGCGCCCGCGCCAGCGACTCCCGGATGCTCCGCGAGTGCGGCTCGGCCGCCGCCGCCCGGGCCAGCAGCTGCTCGGCCGCCGCCGGGTGCCCCTGGGCCAGCAGCTTCCCGCCCCGGCGGAACCACTCGTACACGTCCCCGGCGGGCTCGCCCGGCCGCTGCGCCGGGACGCCGCCCGCCCCGGCGGCGCCGCCACCGGTGGCGCCGTCCCCACCACCAGGCTGGACCGGAGCGCCGTCGTCCACCTGGTTCCACCCGTCGTTCATGCCGTACCTCGCCCTCGTTCGCCCCTCGGTCGCCCACCCGTCCCACCGACCGGCACAGGTGTTCCGATCTCTCAACAACGCGTACCCGGTTACGATGCCCAGAATGAGCACCTCCAGTGCAGAAGACGGAGCCGAGACTCCGCAGGGCGGCCCCGGCGATCCCGGGCACGTCGCCACCGCAGGTCTGTCCCTGTCCCCGTTCCGGGGCCTGCGCTACGTCCCCGACCGGGTCGGCACGCTGGCCGCGGTCACCTCACCCCCGTACGACGTCGTCGACCCCGGCCGCCGGCTCGACCTGGAGACCGCCGACCCGCACAACGTGGTCCGGCTGATCCTGCCGCGCCCCGAGCCCGAGGACAGCGGCGACCGCCCCGACCGCGACACCCGCTACCGGCACGCCGCCCGGCTGCTGAGCGACTGGCAGCGCGAGGGCGTCCTCGCCGCCGACCCCGAGCCCGCGCTCTACGTCTACGAGCAGCGCGTGCCCGCCACCGCCGACTCCCCCGAGCTGCTGCAGCGCGGCCTGATCGGCGCCCTCGCGGTCAGCGGCCGCGAGGGCGGCGTGGTCCTCCCGCACGAGGACGTGATGCCGCGGCCCGTCGCCGACCGGGTCGGCCTCATGCGCACCACCCGCGCCAACCTCGAACCGCTCCTGCTCACCTACCGGGGCAAGGGCGGCGCGGCCGACGTCATCGAGCGCACCGTCCGCGACGAACCGCTGCTCACCACCGCCACCAGCGACGGCACCCACCACCGCCTCTGGGCCGTCACCGCACCCGACGACATCACCGAGATCGGCCGCGACCTCGCCCGCTGCCGGGCCCTGATCGCCGACGGCCACCACCGCTGGGAGATGTACCTGCGCCTCCAGCGCGAGCACCGCCACCTGCCCCGCAGCCCGTGGGACCGCGGCATGGTGCTCCTCGTGGACACCGCCCGCTACCCGCTGCGCGTCCGGGCCATCCACCGGGTGCTCTACCGGCTGCCGGTCGCCGAGGCCCTGGAGCGGCTGGGCGACCAGTGGCAGGTCAAGGAGATCCCGGGCCCGCTCGCCTCCGCCCTCCAGGCGCTCGCCGAGCAGAAACGACACGGCGGCAACGGCTTCGTCCTGACCGGCGGCGACGGCGTCTTCTGGCTCGTCGGCGAGCCCGAGGAGGCCCTCCTCGACGCGACCGTGCCGCGCGACCGCCCCGAGGAGTGGCGCCACCTCGACGCGACCGTCCTGCACGCCACCCTGCTCGACCACACCTGGCACGTCCCCGACGGCCCCGACGACATCGGCTACCTGCACACCGCCGTCGCCGCCGAACGGGAGGCGGCCCGCACCGGCGGCACCGCCGTCCTGCTGCACCCGGTGCGCGAGAGCGTCGTGCGGCGGCTCGCCGAACAGGGCGTCACGATGCCGCGCAAGTCCACGTCCTTCGGGCCGAAGCCGGCCACCGGACTGGTGCTGCGCAACCTCGAACTGGGCTGACGCGCCCGGGCCCTGACGCAGTGAGGCCCTGCCGCGCCCCGGAATCTCCCGGGGTGCGGCAGGGCCTCACTCGTCGGTCGCGCGTCAGCTCTTGGCGTCGGCCTCGGCCGCGTCGGCCGCGATCTTCTCCTCGGCCTCGGCGTCCTTAGAACGCTCGGGCACCACGCCGTCGAACTCCTCGTCGATCTCGAGGTCGTCCTCGTCGTAGTACTCCTCGACGTCCTCCTCGTCCTCGTAGATCACGCGGTCGTCGGACACGTCGCCGCCGCGCTTCTTCGCCGGGGCCTCGGCCTCCTCGGCCTCGTCCTCCAGCTCGGGGTCGAGCGCGTCCACGAACTCGACGCCGTCGATCTCGGCCAGCCGCTCGGCGGCGTTGGTCGAACCGTCGGTGTCGGCCTCGACGGCCTTCACGAACCACTCACGGGCCTCGTCCGCCCGGCCAGCCGCGATCAGGGCCTCGGCGTAGGCGTACCGCAGGCGCGCGGTCCACGGGTGCACGGCGCTGGAGGCCAGCTCCGGGCTCTGCAGCGTCACCACGGCGGCGTCGAACTGCTCCATGTCGGAGCGCGCACCGGCCGCGACCAGGCGCATCTCGACCTGGCCGGCCTTGTCCAGCTGCTTCACCTCGGGCTCGCCGGCCATCGCCAGCGCCCGCTCCGGACGGCCCAGACCGCGCTCGCAGTCGGCCATGACCGGCCACAGGTCCACGCGACCGGTCATCCGGCGGGCGGCGCGGAACTCGGTCAGCGCCTCGGAGTAACGCTGGGTCATGTACGAGGCGAAGCCGGCCGCCTCGCGGACGGCCGCGACGCGCGAGGCCAGCCGGAGCGCGACGCGCGAGTACTGGTACGCCTCCTCCGGCTCGCTGTCGAGCAGGCGGGCGACCATCACCAGGTTGCGGGCGACGTCGTCGGCGAGCGTCTTGGGCAGGCTCTTGAGCTCCTGGCGCACGTCCGCGTCGATCTCGAAACCGGTGACGTCCTCCGGGATCGGCAGACGCTTGACGGGCTCGTAGTTGCCACGGCGGTCGTCGTAGTCGCGGCCGCCACGGTCGTCGCGGCGGTCGTCACGACGGCCCTCGAAACGGCCGCCACGGTCGTCGCGACGGAAACCGCCGCCACCCTGGCGGTCGTCACGGCGGAAGCCGCCACCGGAGGGACGGTCATCGCGACGGAAGCCACCGCGGTCATCGCGGTCACGGTTGAAACCGCCACCGGAGGGACGGTCGCCGCGGTCGTCACGGCGGAAGCCACCGCCGGCCGGACGGTCATCGCGACGGAAACCGCCGCCCTGACGGTCGTCGCGGTCACGGTTGAAGCCACCCGACGGGCGGTCGTCACGACGGAAGCCACCACCGGCCGGACGGTCATCGCGACGGAAGCCGCCGCGGTCGTCACGGTCACGGTTGAAACCGCCACCGGAGGGACGGTCGCCGCGGTCGTCACGACG
>NZ_JBHVOL010000002.1:635319-798990 GCF_042887925.1 Kitasatospora sp. NPDC057904 | reverse complement strand
CTCTGTGGGGTGGGTGGTTAAGACCGTTGGCAGTCTGAAAATCACCCGTCACGCCCCTCTCCGCGGCCACCCCCTCCGCCACCCCCTCCCGCAGCGCACCCTCTCGCTGGGGAGGGATGAGGGGTGGGTGGGAGGTTGAGGTGAGTGGGTCGGGTGGGTGGGGTCGGGGGTGGGGGGTGGGTCTTTTTTGCAGGTAGAAATGAGGGATGGGGCAGAAGCAGGGTGAGACTCGTGATCGGCGTACGGTGCTCGCGGACGCGGCGATCGGTGTGCTGGCCGACGCCGGGGTTCGGGGGCTGACGCACCGGGCGGTGGATGCGGCGGCGGGGTTGCCCGTGGGGACGACCTCGGCTTACCTCCGCACGCGGCAGGCGTTGCTCACCGCTCTTGTTCGTCGCCTGGTGGAACTGGACCAGGGGGAGCTGCAGTTCCTGGGGGAGCAGGCTCCGCCGATCGGTTCGGTGGATGAACTGGTCGCCGGGATCGGGGAGTTGATCCGGCGACGGCTCACGGGGGAAGGGCGGCGCCGCTCGTTGGCGCGTTATGCGTGTGCCGTGGAGAGCGTCCGTGATCCCGAACTGCGCGAGATCCTCGTTCCCCGGGAGAACGCGGGGCGTGCCCGCGTGCGGGCCTTCCTCGTTGCGCAGGGGGTCGTCGCGCCTCTTGAGCGCACGACGACCCTCCTGGCTTGCATCGACGGGCTGGTCTTCGACCGGCTCGTGGGGGGTGGTGAGGTCGGGGAGGACGAGATTCGTGGCCTGGTCTCTGCCGCGCTGCGGGGAGACTAGGGGAGTCTCAGGAGGCCGTGATTTCTATCTCGTGGACCTCGTTGCGTGCCCCTGCGGGTGGCTGTACTCGGCCCGCGCTGTCGGTCGCCCGGCTGCGGATGCGGTGCGGCCCGGGGGTGAGGTGGTGGGTGAGGGCGAAGCGCTGCCAGGTGGGGTGGGTGCCGCGTGGTTCCAGGGTGGCTCGCTGCCATGGGCCTTCGTCTATTGCTACGTCGACGGTCGCCACGTCGGTGTAGCTCCAGGTGCGGCCTGCCAGTTCGGTTGTTCCGGCGGGTACGTGGCGGGGGGTCAGCAGTTTGCTGTTGACGTCGATCTCGCGGGCCGGGCGGGGTTCGGTCTCGCCGGGGTGGGTGCGGGTGTAGAGGCGCGTGGTGAAAAGGTGGTCCGGCCGCTCCGCGGCGAGCACGATGCGGGTCAGCCACTTGACCGAGTTGGTGGTGAACATCCGGGGTGCCACCGCGCGGACCGGGAAGCCGTGTTGGGGCAGCAGCGGTTCGCCGTTCATCCGGTGGGCGAGGAGGACTTCGGCGCGTGCCTGCTCCAGGGGGAGGTCCTTGAGGTAGGCGATGTCGTGCTCGTCGGCGAAGCTGCCGGTGTCGGCGCCCTCCAGCCAGACGTGCCGGGCTTCGGGGCGCGGGCCCGCCAGGTCCAGCACGGTGGACAGCGGGACTCCGGTCCAGTCCAGGTTCGCGACGGCGCGGGTCGGCACGTCGGGGTGGAGCGGGTTGCCCAGGCACTCGTGGACGGCGGTGAGGTGCGTCTGGGGGAGGGCCAGGAGGGTGGGGAGGTCCAGTTCGAGGGGGCGGTCGACCAGGCCATCGATCGTCAAGCTCCAGTCGGAGGCCTCCAGTTCGGGGTGCTTGCCGAAGTGCGTGCGGACGAAGACGCGGTCGACCGGGGTGATGAAGCTGTCGGGGGTCGTCGGGTCGGCGGGGCGGGTGTGCTGGGTCACGTGTCACGACATCCTTGGTCAGGTGGTTCGGTGGCGCACGTTAACCGAACGGTGAGCTTGCGTCAGGTCATTTCGGCGGCGACGCCGGCCGGCGGCACGCGCAGTCGTGGCCGGCGGTCTCGCCGTCCACCACGAGGACGACCTCCCGCGGCCGGCCGACGGGTAAATCGACCGTCAAGTCCGGCTATTCACAGAATAATTCACAGCTGATTTGCGGTGCCACAAGGTCTTCACACGGAGATCACGGGCTGACAGGCTGGGGCCGCCCTTGCATCCCGGAGGAGGTTCCTTGTCCCGCATATCCACGCTGGCCGGAGCGGTCACCTGTGCTCTCGCCCTGGTCACCGGCAGCGCCGTGGCCGCGTCCGCCGCCCCGATCGACCTGGCGCCGACGGCAGAGGCGAAGGTCGATCCCGTCGCCTGGAAGCCGTGCAACCCCGATCCGAGCAAGCCGGACCCGGGCATCTACGACTGTGCCGTCTACCCGGTGCCGATGGACTACGACAACCCGGACGGCGAGAAGGTCGGCATCGCGATGATGCGCCGCCGGGCGAGCGACCCGGCGAAGCGGATCGGCTCGCTGTTCATGAACCCCGGCGGCCCGGGCGGCAGCGGCTACCTGTGGGCCACCACCACCCGCTTCGGGGCGGAGGTCCAGTCGCGCTTCGACCTGGTCGGCTTCGACCCGCGCGGCGTGGCCCGGAGCCAGGCGCTCAAGTGCTTCAAGACGCAGGAGGAGGCGGACGCCCTCCAGGCCCGGCTGATCGGCGTGCCGCTCACCAAGGCCGAGGTCAACCAGACCCTGGACGCCGACCAGGACTACACGGACGCCTGCAGCAAGAACGCCGGCCCGCTGATCGAGCACATGTCGACCATCAACGTGGTCCGTGACCTCGACCGGATGCGCCGCGCCGTCGGCGACTCCCAGCTCACCTTCGCCGGCTTCTCGTACGGCACCCTGATCGGCTCCACCTATGCCGCCATGTACCCGAACAAGGTCCGCGCGGTCATCGTCGACGGCAACGTCGACCCGGACCTGCGCCTGAGCGACGGCCTGGAGTACGACCGCCAGCGCGCCGGCGGCTTCGAGATCGCCCTGGACGAGTTCCTGAAGCGCTGCCAGACCGCGGGCGCCCCGCGCTGCGCGTTCGGCGAGGGCGACACCCGGGCGAAGTTCGACGGGCTGCGCGACCGCCTGCACGACGGCCCGGTCACGCTGGCCGACGGCAGCAAGGTCACCCTGAGCACCTTCACCGACCAGGTCGCCAACGCGCTGTACTCGCAGTCCCGGCTGGCCGGCCTGGCCAAGCAGCTCCAGGCGCTGTACCAGGCGGTCCAGAAGCCCGCCGCGGCCACGCTGCTGGCCCCGAAGGCCGCCGCCGCCGACGACGCCAAGGGGCTCGCGGTGGCCGTGCCGCACGCGCTGCGCGAGGCGCCGGCGGACTCGGAGTACACCGGCGACGACTCGTACCTGGCCGTCAACTGCCAGGACAAGCCGTACCCGTCGAACGACCGGGCCTTCGCCAACGCGGCCCGCAAGTGGGAGAAGGAGTCGCCCACCTTCGGCCGCTTCCAGGCCTTCGACGCGCCGGCGTGCGCGAGCTGGCCGGCCCCGGCGGTCGACGCCGAGCGCTTCGCCGGCCCGTGGGACCGCAAGAGCGCGAACACCGTGATGGTGATCGGGAACCTCTACGACCCGGCCACCCAGTACAAGTTCGCGCAGCGGATGCAGGAGGAGCTGGGCAACGCCGTGCTGGTCAGCGTCGACTCGATCGAGCACTGCGCGGTCGGCCGCAGCAAGGCCCTGAACGAGCTTGTCACCCGCTACCTGGTGGACCAGAAGGTGCCGGCGGCCGGTCAGCTGCTGAAGCCGGACCTGGACCCGTTCCCGGCGGTGTGACGGCCTGAGCCGATTCGAGCGTGCGGCGGCCGGCGGACATTGTCCGCCGGCCGCCGTATTCGTGCCGGTGATGCCGGTCGATTCGTGGGGGAATGAATTCGGGGGATTATTCCGGCGCGCGCAGTCGGCTTTCGCGCGCGGGGGTGACGGTCGGGCCACTGGGGGTGCGGGCGGCGGAGGTCTGGCGCAGGGTCGACGTATGACTGGTGTTGTGGTGATGCTGGAACTCGAACCGTCCACGGAGGTCCTGGACGCGGGCGAGGTCGACCTGAGTGCCCGGGTGCGGTTCGTGCACGCGGCGGCGGCCGACCCGGACGTGCCGGAGGACCCGGGTCCCGTCACCTTCTGCGGGCTCGACACGGCCGGCCTGGAGCGCGAGCCCTACCGGCCGTCCGGGCCCGGCGAGCCGTGGTACCCGCCGTCCCAGCGGACCCGGCGGTGCCGCGAGTGCGAGGCGGCGCTCCAGGCCGGTTAGTCGAGGATCCTGCCGTCGCTCAGCTCGATCACCCGGTCGGCGAGCTCCATCAGCGTCTGGTCGTGGGTGGCGACCAGTACCGTGACGCCCTCGCTGTGGACCACGGCGCGCAGCAGCTGCATGATCGCGCGGCCGGTCTCCGAGTCGAGCTGGCCGGTGGGCTCGTCGGCGATGATCAGGCCGGGTTCGTTGGCGAGGGCCCGGGCGATCGCGACGCGCTGCTGCTGCCCGCCGGAGAGCTCGCCGGGCCGCTGGTTGGCGTGCTCGGCGAGGCCGACGAGGGCGAGCAGGGCGCGGGCGCGCTCCTCGCGCTCGGCGGGGGCCGTCTTGCGCAGCCGCATCGGCACGCCGACGTTCTCGGCGGCGGTGAGCATGGGGATCAGGCCGAAGGACTGGAAGACGAAGCCGATCCGCTCCCGGCGCAGTGCCAGCCGGCCGTCCTCGTCGAGGCCGCCGAGGTCGGTGCCGTCGAGGGCGATGGTGCCGCCGGTCGGCGCGTCCAGGCCGCCGACGAGGTTGAGCAGGGTGGTCTTGCCCGAGCCCGAGCGGCCCTTGAGGGCGGTGAGTTCGCCCCGGCGGATCTCGAACGAGACGCCGCGCAGCGCGTGGACCGTCCGCTCGCCGCTGCCGAAGCTCCGCCGGAGGTCGGTCACGGCCACCATCGGTGCGGTGGCGATGACGTCCGGTTGCTGCGTCATGTGACGTCTCCCTTCGTTATCCGATTGTCGAACCCGCGGTCGCGGTTTGTGCGTTGAGGTCCCCGCGCGGACCGAATTCCTGAACTGTGCATGGCGTACTGACGATGTGTGGAGTCGTGGTGCAAGGAATTTGCTCACTACTCACCTGATTCGCGCAAGTCCCTTCCGTTCGTTGAACGAATCTGACAGCATCGTCCGCTATCCGGCGATCATGCGCCGTGGACGTACGGGGGAGGAACTCGATGCTCGGCTTCGTCGTGCGCCGGCTGCGCGGACGGCTGCCGCTGGCCGCCGCCGTCCTGCTCACCGTGCTGATCACGACGGCCGTGCTGACGGCGCTGGTCGCGTTCAACCGGAGCGTTGGCGACGCCGGACTGCGCCGGACGCTCCAGGGCCCCGGGCACGCCCGGACCACCGTCCTGGTGACGGTCGAACACGGCCTCGACCGGCAGGCGAAGGACGACCCCGCGCTCGACGCCTACCGCTCCGCGCTCTTCGGCTCCCTGCCCGTGCAGACCCAGGGCGTGCTCCGCAGCCGCTCCTACGGCCTGCCGGGAACCGGCGAATCCGGCGGCACGGCCAAGGTCGACCTCACCGTCCTCGCCGACCTCGACCGCGGCCGGGTGCGCCTGCTCGCCGGGGCCTGGCCGGGCGCCGCCACCGGGCCGGTCCCGCAGGCGGCCGTCCCGCAGACCACGCTGACCCGCCTCGGCCTCGCCCCCGAAGCCCTGCCCGCCGACGTCAGGCTGGACGACCGCTCCTCGGACGCCCCGCTCACCGTCCGCATCACCGGCGTCTACCGCGCCCTCGACCGGACCGACCCGTACTGGCGCCTCGACCCGCTCGGCGGCCGGGAGGTTGCCGCCGGCGGCTTCACCACCTACGGACCGATGCTCGTCGACCGCAGCGCCTTCACCACGGGCGGACTCCCGCAGGACGGCCGCGGCTGGCTGCTCGACGCCGACTTCGCGGGCGCCGACGAGGCCGGCGCGAAGGCCGTCGGCGACCGCGCCCAGGGCCTCGCGGACCGCCTGCGGGACCGCGCAGGACTCCAGGCGACCACCGAACTCCCCGACGTGATGCACGAATTGGCCTCCAGCCTGCTGGTCGCCCGGTCCACCCTGCTGATCGGCGCCCTCCAACTGAGCGTCCTCGCCGCCGCGGCCCTGCTGCTCGTCGTCCACCTGATCGCCTCCCGCCAGGAACGCGAGAACGAACTGCTCGCCGCCCGTGGTGCGTCCGGCGGCCGGATCGGCGCCTTCACCGCCGTGGAATCGCTGCTGCTCGCCCTGCCCGCCGCCGCGCTCGCGCCGCTGCTCACCCCGTTCCTCGTCCGCGCCCTCGCCGGCCGGGTGACCCTCGACACCGGGATCAGCCGGGCGCTGTGGCCGATCGCCGCCGCCTGCGCCCTCGCCTGCGTCCTGCTCGCCGCCGTGCCCGGCCTGCTGCGCGGCGCCGGCGCCGCCCTGCGCGCCCGCACCGGCCGCCGCCAGGCGCTCGTCGCCGGCGTCGCCCGCAACGGCGGCGACCTCGCCGTACTGGCCCTGGCCGCCCTCGCCTACCAGCAACTCGCCCAGTACGGCGGCGGGTTGTCCACCGACTCCAGCGGCCGCCTCGGCGTCGACCTGCTGCTCGTCGCCACCCCGACCCTGGCGCTGTGCGCGGGCACCCTCGTGGTGCTGCGCCTGCTGCCGCTCGTCGCGCGCCTCGGCGCCCGGATGGCCGCGCGCGGCCGGGGCCTCGGCCCGGCCCTGGTCGGCTGGCATCTCGCCCGCCGGCCCGGCCGGGCCACCGGGCCGGTCCTGCTGCTCGTGATGGCGGTGTCCACCGGTGTCCTGGCGCTCGGCCAGCACGCCACCTGGTCCGCCTCCCAGCGCGACCGGGCCGCCTTCGGCACGGCCGGCGGCCTGCGCATCGCCGACTCGCAGAACTCCCCGATGGGCCAGGCCGGCCGCTACGGCGCCCTGCCCGGCGGCGACCGGCTCGTCCCGGTGCTCCGCTCCGAGCAGCCGCTGCCGCAGGGCACCGGCCAGTTCGTCGCGGTGGACGGCGCCGCCCTCGCCGAGCGCGTCCCCGTCCGTGCCGACCTGCTCGCCGGGCACTCCCGCCAGGAGCTGTTCGGTGCCCTCGGGCAGCCCGCGCCGACCGGCGCGCAGGCCGGGATCCCGTTGCCCGGCAAGCCGCTGAGGATCGACGCCGACGTGTCGGTCACGCAGCAGGACGTGGCCGGCCGCCCCGACGGGCCGCGGGCCGAGCCGGTGCGTCCCGAGGCCTGGTTGCTCCTGCGCGACCGCTTCGGGATCACCTACAAGGCCGCGCTCTCCGTGCTCCCGTTCAGCGGGGACGTCCACGCGACGGCCGACCTGAGCACGCTCGTGGACGCCCCGCTCGGCTCACCCGCCGCGCCGCTGACGCTCGTCGGCGCGATCGTGTCCTTCGGCGACCGCGCCGACGGCGAGCTGACCGTCCACCGGATCGCCGTCTCCGACACCGCCGGCGGCCCCGCCGCGCCCGTCGCCGCCCCCGCCGGGTTCGGCTGGAGCGCGACCGCGCCGAACGTCGGCAAGGAGGTGGAGAAGCCCGGCCCGGCCGCCGAGCTCGCCGCCCAACCGGCCGACCCCGCAGCGCTGTTCACCCTCCGCTACCGCTTCGCCGACGGCCGCGGCGACACCCTGCGCGCCGTCCTCACCCCGGCCGGGGCCACCGCCCCCACCGGGCTCAGCGGCGTCGCCACCCGCGGCTACCTGACCGCCGCCGGGGCCGCCGTCGGCGACACCCTGCGGGTCCAGACCGCCGGGACCGTCCTCCGGGTCAAGGTCACCGCAGCCGTCGACGCACTGCCGGTCGTCGGCGAAAGCGCCCTCGTCGTCGACCTCGCCACCACCTCCCGCCTGCTCGCCGCCCAGGGCCGCGAACTGCCCGGCCGCGCCGAGTGGTGGCTGCCCGCCACCGGCCCCGGCGACCGCACCCCCGCCGAGGCCGCCGCCGCGCTGCGCGCCGCCCCCGGCGTCCAGACCGTCCAGCTCTCCGACGAGACCGCCGCCGCCTTGCTCGGCGATCCGGTCGGCGCCGCCCCGCAGAGCGCCCTCATGGCCATCGCCGTCGCCACCGCGATCCTCGCCGCGATCGGCTTCGGCGCCGCCGTGGCCGCCGCCGCCCGCGAACGCTCCCGCGACTCCGCCCTGCTGCTCGCCCTCGGCACCCCGCGCAAGCACGTGACGCGCACCGCGGCTGCCGAACAGACCCTCCTGGTCGCCCTCGGCGCCGCCGTCGGGCTCGGCCTCGGCACCCTGCTCGTCCACCTGATCGTGCCGCTGGTGGTGCTCACCCCCGCCGCCCGCCGCCCGATGCCCGAGGCGCTGATCGAGCTGCCGGCCGGCCAGGCCCTCCTGCTCGCCGCCGCCATCGCCCTCGTGCCCCTGCTGTCGGCCTTCCTGACCGGACGCCGCCGTCGAGACGTGGCCGCCCGGCTGCGCCACGTGGAGGAGATGTGACCACCCAGGCCGGCACCACCGTGCCCCGCCCCCGCGCCGGCCGGCGCCCCGCGCCCTGGGTGCGGACCCGGCTGCGCTCGGCGCCGCTGGCCGCGCTGCTCATGGCCGCGCTCGCCTTCGCCACCGTCCTGCTGGCGGCGGCCTTCCCCCGCGCCGTCGACCGCGGCGCGGACGGCGCGCTGCGCGAGTTCCTGCGCGAGCGCGGCACCTCGAACACCAGGTTGCAGGCCACTTCCGGCCTGACGCGGGAGGAGACCGCGGCCCGTCTCGACCCCGTGGCGCGAAAGCTGGCCGAGCGGATCGGCCGCGACGTGCCGCTGGCGCCCTCCGGGCCGGTCTACGGCACCACGGTCCGCGGCCGCGAGCTGAGGAACCCGGGCCTGGTCCACCTCACGGAGTCCAACCCCGGGCTCGACCTGATGTACCTCCACGGCGTCGCCGGCCACGCGACCCTCACCGACGGCGCCTGGCCCGGGCCCGCCGCCCCCGGCCAGCCGCTGCCGATCGCGATCAGCAGGGCGGGCGCCGAGACCATCGGGATCAAGCTCGGCGACGTCCTCGACAACGGCGAGGAGTTCGGCGGGCCGGTCCGGACCAAGGTCGTCGGCCTCTACCGGGCCGACGAGAACGACCCGTACTGGGACGACCTGGCCTGCCAGACCCGGGCCTGCGCGCCCGGCGGCGCCTGGACGACCGGCGGCGTCGTCGACGGTTCCACCCTCGACGCCCTCCTCGCGTGGGGCGGCAACCTCAAGGACGCCCGGAACTTCTGGTCGCTCCCCCTGGATACCCCGGTCGTGCGCGCCGACCGGCTGGGCGACCTGCGCACCGCCGTCAGCGGGTACATCACCGGGCGCGGCGCCACCGACCTCGCCGCCGAGACCGGCCGCCCGGAGCTGCGCGTCAACTCCTCCCTGCCCGACGTCCTCGACCGCGCCACCGCCCGGTACGAGGCCGCCGCGCCCATCGCCGCGATCGGCCCGGCCGGCGTGGCGGGCGTCGCCACCGTGGTGCTCTGCCTGGCCGCCGCCCTCGTCACCGAACGGCGCACCGCCGAACTGCGCCTGCTCCAGGCCCGCGGCGGCTCCCGCGGCGGCGTGCTGCTGCGCCTGCTCGGCGAGGGCGCGGTCACCGTCCTGCCCGCCGCCGTGCTCGCCACGACGCTCGCGCTGGTGTTGCTGCCCACCCCGCGCTGGGGCGGGTCCGTCCTCGCCGCGGGCGTGGCCACGCTGCTCGCGCTGCTGGCCTTCCCGGCCCGGGCCGCGCTGCTGTGGGCCAAACCGAAGGCCCCCGGCGGCTGGCGCCGCGTCATCGGCGAACTCGTCGTCCTGGTGCTGACCGGCGCCGCCGTCGCGGAGGTCCGCCGACGCGGCGTCGCCCCCGTCGGCACCGGCGTCGACCCGCTGCTGATCGCTGCCCCGCTGCTGCTCGCGGTCTCCGGCGGCGTGTTGCTCGCCCGGGTCCAGCCCGTCGTGGTCGGCTGGCTGGCCGCAGCCGCCGGGCGAGGGCGCGGCCTGGTCGGCTTCCTCGGCCTCGCCCGGGCCGCCCGCGACACCACCGGGCGCCGCCGCCCCTCGGTGCTGCCGCTGCTCGCCCTGCTGATCGCCGTCACCACGGCCGGGTTCGGCGCCACCGTCCTCGGCGACGTCGACGGCGTGCGGCTGCGCGCCGCCCGGCTCACCGTCGGCGGCGACGCCTCGCTCACCCTGCCGGTCGGGCCCACCCTGCCGGAGGAGTTCACCCGGGCGGCCGCGGCCCTGCCCGGCGTCCGGGCCGGCACCGGCGTCTGGACGGACACCGAGACCTTCCTCATGGGCACCAGGGACGGCTCCGCCCAGGTCACCCTCGTGGTCGCCGAGCCCGCGGCGTACGCCGAGATCGCGCGCACCCTCCGGTCCGGCGCCTTCGACCCGGCCGCGCTCGCAGCCGGCCCCGGCGGCCCGGACACCCCGGTGCCCGCCCTGTTCAGCAGCGCCCTCGTGCCCAAGGTCGGCGGCGGCCCCGTCCGGCTGCGGCTGCCCAGCGGCAACGAACTGCTCCTGACCGGCGCGGGCGGCGTCGACGCCACCCCCGCCCTGCCGGGCGCCTTCAAGCCCTTCGTCGTCGTGCCGGTCGGTCCGGCCACCGCCCGGCTGCCCGAACTCGGCCGGGTCAACGCCTGGTTCGGCGTCGGTGCCATCGACGACGGGCAGTTCACCGCGCTGGTCCGCGACAAGGGGATCACCGCCGCCACCGGCCTCGTCAAGGTGGTCCGGGACACGGCCGAGGCCGCCGGACGCGACTCGCACGCCCTGCCCGGGGGCTACACCGTGCACACCAGCGCCGAGGTGGCCGCCCGGCTGGCCGCCGACCCGCTCCAGCGCTCGGCGCAGCGCCTCTTCTGGGCCGCCGTCGCCGCGGCCGCCGGCTTCGCCTTGCTCGCCGTCCTGCTCACGCTCCTCCGGGCCGCCCCCGAGCGCGGCGCGATGCTCGCCCGGCTGCGCACCCTGGGCCTGCGGCCGCGCCAGGGGCTCGCGCTGATCCTCGCCGAGGCCCTGCCCCAGACCCTGGTGGCGGCCCTCGGGGGCGCGCTCGTCGCGCTGGCGGCGGTCGGCCTGCTCGGGCCCGCCTTCGACCTGTCGGCCCTGGTCGGCGCGTCCGTAGGGGAGAAGCTGACGCCCGCCCTGCTGCCCGTGCTGCTGCCCACGGCCGGGCTGACGCTCGTGGTCTGCGCGGGCGTGGTGGCGGAGACCTTCGTCTCCGGGCGGCGCCAGCTCGCCGCCGAACTGCGGGCGGGGGACCAGCGTTGAACGGGCGTGCGCGTGACGTGACCGTCGAGACAACGAAGACGACAGGAGACCAGCGGTGAAGAGCACCCCCCAAGAGCGGACGGCCGTCGCGGTCCCCACCCTCCAGGAGCTCCAGCAGCGGGCCCTCGCCGCGGCCTCGCCCAAGGCGTACGGCGCGGGCGCGGCCATCGTGTGCGACCGGCTGGTCCGCATCTTCAGCGCCGAGGGGATCGAGGTCCAGGCCCTCCAGGGCCTCGAACTCACCATCGCCCAGGGCGATCTGGTGGCCCTCGTCGGCGCCTCCGGCAGCGGCAAGTCCACCCTGCTCACCATCCTGGCCGGCCTCGACGTGCCGACCGCCGGGACGGCCACCGTCGCCGGGTGCGACCTGCTGGAGATGTCCGCGCGCGAACGCCTGCGCTACCGGCGCGAAGTGGTCGGCTTCATCTGGCAGCAGACCGCCCGCAACCTGCTGCCCTTCCTCACCGCCGCCGAGAACATCGCCCTGCCGATGCAGCTGCGCGGCCGTCGCGGGGGCGGGAACTCTCGGCAACAGGCGGCCCGGGTAGCCGAGTTGATGGAGGCACTGGAGATCGGCGACCTCGCCCACCGCCGCCCCGACGAGCTGTCCGGCGGCCAGCAGCAGCGCGTCGCCATCGCCGTCGCGATGGCCAACAACCCGCCCGTCCTGCTGGCCGACGAGCCCACCGGCGAGCTGGACTCCGAGACCGGCGCCGTCATCTTCGAGGCCTTCCGCACCGTCAACCGCGAACTCGGCGCCACCGTCGTGATCGTCACCCACGACCCGATGGTGGCCGGCGAGGTCCGCCGCACCGTCGCCATCCGCGACGGCCGGACCAGCAGCGAGGTGCTGCGCCGCACCGTCACGGACGAGCACGGCGAGGAGTCGGTCAACGAGCGCGAGTACGTGATGCTGGACCGCACCGGGCGGGTCCAGCTGCCCGTCAAGTTCCTGGAGGCGCTGGGCATGGAGCACCGGGTGGCGGTCGACCTCGCGGCCGACCACATCGAGGTCCGGCCGGACGACATCGCGGGGCACTGAGTCCTCGCGGGACGGAACAGCTAGGTCTCGCCGCCGCCCATGTGCTGGAAGAGTCCGCTCCGCTCGGCCTCCTCGCGGAGGTCGGGCGGCTCCCCGGCGCGTTCGCCCCGGGCGGCCGCGGTGCAGAGGGCGAAGACGAGCAGGGCACTGCCGGCCACGGCGAGGATGCCGAGCGCGGTCAGGACGCGGAGCCAGGTCACGGAGGTGCCTCCTGGGGACGGTGCGAGGGAACGCCGCCGGAGCTTTATCGGCACATCGGTCCGCACGGACGAGTGTCCACCTGCGGTTGTTCCCGCCGAGCACCGCGCGAGAGGTCGCCCGCGCGGGCGCTCGAAGCATCAAGGGGGCGCGTCACACCCCTTCGCGCGCCCCAAGGGCGGCGGACGCGTACCCCGGAGCGCCGTCCACCAGCGCCCGCAGCACCGCCAGGTCCGGCTTGCCCGTCCCCGTCAGCGGGATCTGCGGCAGGACCAGGATCGACGTCGGCGCGCTGAGCGGACCGCTCCGCTCCCGCACCCACCGGTGCAGCTGCTCCTTCGTCACCCGCGCGCCCGGCGCCGTCGTCACCGCCGCGTGCACGCGCTCCAGCAGGTCCGGCCCGGACGTCGCGAACATCACCGCCTCCCGGACCTCCGGGTGCGTGAGCAGCGGCCCCTCGACGTCCCGCGGGTACACGTTGTGCGCGTCCACGATCGCCATCGGCTCGCGCCGGCCGGCCACCGTCAGGTAGCCGGACGCGTCCAGGCCGCCGAGGTCCCCGGTGCGCAGCCAGCCGTCCCGCAGCACCTCGGCGGTGAGCTCCGGGTCCCGCCAGTAGCCCTCCATCACCGTCGGCGTGCGGACGTGGATCTCTCCGGTCCCGCCGGGCGGCAGCGGCGTGCCGTCCTCGTCCAGGATGCGCACCTCGGTGTCCGGGTACGGGCGGCCCGCCGTGCCGAGGAGCCGCGGGTCGAGGTGCTCGTCCGGCGTCAGCCGCGCCACCGGGCCGCACTCCGTCAGGCTGTAGGTCTGGTGCAGCACCCGCCCCAGGCGGCGCGTCGCCTCCGCGAGCCGCCGCGGGGCGGCCGGGCCGCCCGTATAGGTGACGCGGCGCAGGCTGCCGACGTCCGTCCGCGGCAGCATCGGGTGGTCCAGGACCCGGTACAGCAGGTGCGGCGGGAGGTGGACCCGGGAGACGGCGTGCTCCTCGACGGCGGCCAGGACCGCGTCCGCCGAGAAGCCGTCCTGGAGCACCACCGAACCGCCCGCCGCGAGCGCGAGGTCCGCCGACGTCCCGCCGCCGTGGCCCAGCGGCGTGCACAGCAGGAACACCGACGCGGCCGGCAGCTCGGGCCTCGACGGGCGGGCGAACCGGCGCACCACGCCCTTCGGCCGTCCGGTCGTGCCGCTGGTGAACCGCACCGCCATGACGTCCTCCGGCCGGCCCCGGGGCGCGAGCGCGGCGGGGGACAGCGGCGCGGCGAACTCCAGGAGGTCCGTCCCGAGGTCCGTCGGGCCGAGCGCGAACAGGCCGGCGGCGGGGAGGGCCCGGGCGATGTGCGCGGCGGCCGTCCCGAAGCGCGCCGGGTCGAACACCAGCGCGTCGGTGCCGGCGAACGCGGCCGTCGCGACCTGCTCGGCCACCGGCCGGTCCAGGTACAGCGCGGCCACCCGGCAGCCGAGCACGTTGGCGGCCAGCCGCACCAGCACCGTCTCCGGCCGGTTCCCGGCCAGCACCGTCACCCCGTCCCCGCGCCCCAGCCCGGCGCCCTCCAGCGCACGCGTCATGCGGTGGACGGCGTCGAGGCACTCCTGCCCGGTCAGCGCGTGCTCCCCGCAGCGGATCGCCACCCGCCCCGGATCGCGCGCCAGCCCCGCCAGCACCAGCCCGGTGTACGTCGCGGTCACGTTCGGCCTTCCTGGTTGTCGACGACCGGTCGTCGATGACCGGCCGTCGATGAACTGACGCACCATCATGTCGGTAGGCGGCGCGATGATGGCGCGCGGGGCTGTTATGGTTCCCGGTCGAGTACGAACGGGGGCCGGATGGGCAGCACGACGGACGGGACGCGGGTGTCGCCGCGCGGGGTGGTCGACCTGCGGGGCGCGGACGGGCCGGGGTTCACGGTGCGGTACCCGGCGGGCGCGGTCGTGGTCGTCTCGGGGCTGCCCGGCGCGGGCAAGAGCACGCTGCTGCGGCGCTGGTCGGCGGCGGCTGCCGTCGCGGTGGTCGATCCGCGGGCCGTCCACGAGGCGTGCGAAGCCGTCATGCCCGCGTGGCTGCCGTACGCCGCCTACCGGCCGTGGGCCCGGTTGCGCCACGTGCTGCTCCTGCGGAGTTCCGTCCGGCGGGGCGGCCCGCTGCTCGTGCACGACTGCGGCAGCCGCGCGTGGATGCGGCGGTGGCTCGCGCGCGAAGCCGGCCGCCGGGGGCGCGAGTTGCACGTCGTCCTGCTCGACGTCGGCGCCGCCGCGGCCCTCGACGGCCAGCGTGCCCGGGGCCGGCACGCCTCCGCCCGGGTCTTCGCCCGCCACCGGGTCGGGCTGGCCCGGCTGTCGGCGGCGCTCGACCACGGCGATCCGGTGCCCGAGGCGGCGTCCGTGCTCCGGCTCGACACGGTCTCGCGCTCGCGAGCCACGGCGGTGCGGTTCGGCGGTTAGGGGCCGTTGCGGAAGTAGCCGGGTTTCACCGGGTTTTCACCGGCCGCCGGCACTGTCGTCCGGTAAATCCGGCCAGCCCTTTTTCAAGACCGATGGCACCCGAAGAGCCCCAATCCTGACGGAGAGGTCGTTCAGTTCCGTCGGGGTGGTGCACGGGAAGTCGGCGGGGCCGACTTCCCGTGTGCGGCCGGAGGACGGCGGCCCAGCCTGCGGTGTCAGCGCTGGATCTCGGCCCGCGCCCTTTCGGCCGGCGTGCCGATGTTCCAGAAGCGGACGGTGCCGCGCGCGGTGGCGTAGGAGCCCGTACCGCCCGTGACGGCCATGTCGAGCGGGGCGCTCGACCTCTTCGTCCAGAGCGACTGCAGCGTCAGGGAGCCGCCCTCGACCTCCAAGGTGATCACGCACTGAGCCGTGACCACGCCGCCGTCGAGCTGCACGACCTGACACGATCCGCCCCCGCGCCCGATGCTGCGGCCGTCCTTGACGATGGTGCCGGAGTAGACGTCCATGTCACCCAGGCTCGGCCCGGCCGGGCCGAGGTCCACCGCCTGGTACTGGTCGTTCCGGACCGTGAGTTCGAGGACCTCGACGCCGCCCCTTCGCGGGGTGCCGGCGTCCGCGTTGCCCACCGCGACGAATCCGATCGCGGCTGTGGCCAACGAGGCGGCGAGGAACCTCTTGACCATCGTGTACCCACTGCTGCTTCCGTTGGTGACCATGGTGGATTCCCTTCGCCGTGACCTCGTGTGCGAACTCCCTCGACGCTATGACGTGCGAGTCGGTCGTTTCCAAGACCAATCGCGTTATCGCGCCATGCTCCAGCGGGCATGATCGGCTCAGCCTTCGCTGCGCGCGCGGCGTTCGGCCTCGGCGTGCCACCACCCGGGCGGGGACGGCCCGTTGGCGGTCGCCGTCGGCTGGTCGGGGTGGAGGCCGAGCGGGCGCAGCGCGTCCGCAGGCAGGCGGACGTCGTACCAGCCGTGCCAGCGTCCGTCCGCGTCACGCCCGCAGACCAGGTTCACGAGGAAGTCCTTCGCCGGCCAGGGCATCCAGTCGACGCCCCGCTCGCGCAGTCAAGCGCGGACGGCCGCCATCGGGCGGGGGCTGCCCGGGAGGTTCTCGTAGGCGACGATGGTGATCCAGTCGGGATCGGCTGCGGTCATGTGGTCCAGGGTAGGCTCGTGGCCCTTCGCGGGGGAGGGGATTTCGTGATGGGCGACGGTGATCGACGGCGTTTGCCGGAGCGGGTGATGGCAGCCCGGCGCGGGGCTGCCGCGCACCCCGACCTGGAGGCGGCCGAAGTGCCGGCCACGCCCACGAGTTCGGTGCGCCCGGCCACGCGGAAGGACGCTCGCATGGACCGGACGGACCGGAAGGAACGGACCTCATGGTGACGATCGAGACGCCCCGCCTGATCCTGCGCCGCTGGCGGGAGGAGGACGTGGCCCCGATGGCGGCCATCAACGCCGACCCCGAGGTGATGCGGTGGATCGCCGACGGCCGGCCGCTGGAGGAAGCGGCCGCCCGCCGCTTCACCACGCTGGTCGAACAGCGGTGGGAGGAGGAGGGATTCGGCCTGTTCGCCGTCGAGGTGCGCGGGACCGGCGAGCTGGCGGGTTTCACCGGCCTCGCCGTCCCGCGCTTCTTGCCCGAGGTGCTCCCGGCCGTCGAGGTCGGCTGGCGCCTGGCCCGCACCTTCTGGGGCCGGGGCTTCGCCACCGAGGCGGCGCGGGAGGCCGTCCGCTTCGGCTTCGAGGACTGCGGCCTGGACCGGATCGTCAGCATCGCCCAGATCGGCAACACGGCGTCGGAGCGCGTGATGGACAAGCTGGGCATGCGAGTGGAACGCGAGACGACCACCCCGGCCACGGGCCGCCGCGTGCGCGTCCACGAGCTGACGCGGGAGCAGTACGACGCCCGCTGACCACGCCCGCTGACCACGCCCGCTGAGCGCGACCGCCGACCACGCCCGTCGGGGTGCGGCGAAAACCGCTGGCCGCGGGCGGCCAGGCACCCCTACGCTCCCGTGCGACGGCCGAGGACAGGGGACTTGATGAGCAGGGCCGGGATCGTACGCGGGGTCAACGAGCTGGGCGTGCGGTGGGCCGGGCACGCGCTGGCGGAGGGGCGGCAGACGCTGCTCATGCCCGCCGGCGTGTGGCCGCTGCTCGGGCTGGTGGCACCTGCGGGCAGCCCGGCCGTCCGGCGGGACTTGGCGGACGCGCTTGGGCTGCCGGCCGACGCCGCCGCCGACCGGGCGCGCCAACTGCTCGGCCTGCTGGACGAGTTGCCGGGCATATCCGCCGCGCTGGGGCTGTGGACGGCCCAGGGGGTGCGGCCCCGGCCGGAGTGGCTTGCGGGCCTCCCGGCGGACGTGATCGGCCGCCTGACCGGGGACGGCGCGCAGGACCGCAAGGCGCTCGACGCCTGGGCGTCCCGCCGCACGGACGGGCTGATCGACGCCATGCCGGTGCAGGTCGACGACGACACCCGGTTCGTGCTGGCCAGCGCCCTGACCGTGCGGACCGAGTGGATCCGCCGCTTCGACGTCGGCGGCCGGGTGGACGGCGACGCGTGGGGCCGCGAGGTCGAGTACCTGTCGCGGTACACCTCCCTGCTCGACCGGGCGGCCGTCGCCGACACCCCGGCGGGGCCGGTCACCGAGGTGCGGGTGATCGGCAGGAACGACATCGACGTCCACCTGCTCCTCGGAGAGGCGGACGCCCCGGCGGCCGACGTCCTCGCCGCCGGCTTCGGCATCCTGGCGCACCGCCACCCCCGGGTCACCGCCGACCGCCTGCCCACCGGCGCGCCCGGCCCAGGACTCACGGTCGCCTGGCGGCGCAGCTACGAGCGCGAACCGGTCCTGGGCGTCTGCGTCCCGCAGTTCACCGTCGAGGCCGACCACGACCTGCTGGAACGCCCCGACCTCTTCGGCCTCACCACGGCATGCCTCCCGTCCGTGACCGAGAGCCGCCTCCCGGGCCTCTCCCAGGACGACGAGCCGCTGTACGTCTCCAGCGCGCGCCAGACCGCCACCGCGTCCTTCGGCCCCCGCGGCTTCCGGGCCGCGGCCGTCACGGCGTTGGGCGTCGCGGCGGGGGGCGCTGCCGCCCTTCCGCCGTACAGCGTCCGCCACGTCCAGGCGGAATTCGGTCGTCCCTTCGGCTTCCTCGCCGTCCACCGCACGACGGGCCTCGTCCTCGCGGCGGGCTGGGTGACGGACCCGGACGCCTACAACGACCCGTGGGCCGCCTTCCCGGACCCGGACGACGAGATGCCCGAGTGACCCCTGGGGCCGGCCGGGCGGTCCTGCGAGACTGGGGGTGGCAGAAGATCGTCCGCTGAGAGAGGTCGCCCCGCATGTTCGGTAGTGCTGCTGTCGAGAGTCCGTGGTTCCGGCGGTTCAGTCCGAGTGACTCGGCGCCCTCGCGCGTCGTGTTCTTCCCGCACGCGGGCGGTGCTGCGAGCTTCTTCGTCGACTACGCGACCGCGCTGGCACCGCACGCCGACGTGCTCGCGGTGCAGTACCCGGGGCGGCAGAACCGGTTCGCGGAGCCCGGGATCGACTCGGTGGCCGAGCTCGCGGAGTGCGTGTACCGGGAGCTGCGGGCCTGGGCGGACCGGCCGTTGACGTTCTTCGGGCACAGCCTGGGGTCGGCGGTGTGCTTCGAGGTCGCCCGGCGCTTCGCGCGGGACGGGGTGGCCGGGCCGGAGCACCTGTTCGTGTCGGCCGGGCGGGCGCCGTCGGAGCCGCGGGACACCGAGGTGCACCTGATGTCGGACGACGGGCTGCTCGCCGAGATCGGGCGGCTCGGCGGCACGGACCAGCGGCTTCTCGCCGATCCGGAGCTGCGCGCCCTGATCCTGCCGGCGCTGCGGGCCGACTACACCGCGATCGAGACGTACCGCTGCGCGCCGGGGGACACCGTGCCGCAGCCGATCACCGCGCTGGTCGGCGACGCCGACGACCGGGCGACGGTCGCGCAGGCGCGGCCGTGGGCCGGGCACACCACGGGCGGGTTCGACCTGCGGGTTTTCCCCGGCGGGCACTTCTACCTGACCGACCAGGCCCCGGCGGTGCTGGACCTGCTCGTCGCGCACCTGCGCGGCCGGTCCGGTTCGGGCTGGTGACGGCGCCCTACCGTTCGACTACCGTACGCATCTGACGTCCAGTCGGTCGAGCCGCCCGGGAGGCGTGCATGCGTCGGATCGCCGTCGTCGGAGCGGGCCAGGCCGGGCTGCAGCTCGCGCTCGGGCTGGTCGCCGCCGGGTACGAGGTGACGCTGGTCGCCGAGCGCACGCCCGAGCAGCTGGTCGGCGGGCGGGTGCTGTCCACGCAGGCGATGTTCGGCCCGGCGCGGCGCATCGAGGCCGCGGCCGGGCTGGACCTGTGGGCCGCCGACGCGCCCGCCGTCGACACGCTCACGATGGTGCTGGCCGTGCCGCCGGGCGTGCGGGCGCTGGAGATCACCGCGACGCTGGACGAGCCCGCGCAGTCCGTCGACCAGCGGCTCAAGCTGGCGCGCTGGCTGGAGCTGCTGGCCGAGCGCGGCGGCCGGGTCGAGTACCGCACGCTCGACCGGGACGGGCTGCGCGCGCTCGCCGAGCGGCACGAGCTGACGGTGGTCGCGGCCGGGCGCGGCGGCCCGGCCGGGGTCTTCGAACGCGACGCGGCCCGGTCGCCGTTCGACCGGCCGCAGCGGTCGCTGTCCTGCCTCTACGCGCACGGCGTCGGCGCCCCCGACCCGGCCGTCGAGCCGCGGGCCCGGATGTACGCGCTGCCCGGCCTCGCGGACCTCTACCTCCAGCCGGCCCTGACGCTCTCCGGGCCGTGCGCGATCCTGCTGTGGGAGGCGGTGCCCGGCGGGCCGCTGGACGCGTTCACCGACGCGCCCGCGCCGGACGTCCAACTGGCCCGGATCCGCGCCCTGTTGGCGGAGCACCTGCCCTGGGAGGCGGAGTTCTGGCGGCACGCGGAGCCGACGGACGCGGGGGCGGGCCTGTTCGGGGCGGTCACGCCGACGGTGCGGCGGCCGGTGGCCGCACTCGGCGGCGCGCGGGACGTGCACGTGCTCGGCATCGGCGACGCGGTCGTGGTCAACGACCCGATCACCGGCCAGGGCGCCAACAGCGCCGCCCGCGCGGCCGACGCGTACCTGCGGGCGATCGTCGAGCACGGCGCCGCCGCCTTCACGCCGGCCTGGATGGCGGCGACCGCCGAGGACTTCTGGCTGCAACACGCCCGGCACACCGTGGAGTTCACCGCCACCATGCTCACCGCGCCGGAGCACGTGCAGGGCGTGTTCGCGGCCGCCGCGCGGCACGAGGCGGTGGCCCGCAGGCTCGTCAACACCTACCCGGAGCCGAGCGACCACGCGGAGTGGCTGGCCACGCCGGAGCTGACGGCGGCGTACCTGGCGGCGGCGGGCGTGCACGGTCGGTGACCGCCCGGCGGCACTCGCCGCTGCCCGCCCGCCCGGCCGCTCTCGCCGCTGCCCGCTCGGCGCTCTTGCCGCTCCCGCTCTTGCCGCCGCCCGCCCTACGGGTCGACGCTGGGAGGAGACGGCAGAGGAGGCAGGTCGTGGAGAGTGCCGCGAGCGGCCACCGGACCGTGCCGCACACGGCGGACCTCCAGGTGGAGGCGTGGTCGCCGACGGCCGAGGGCTGCATCGGCGAGCTGGTCCGCGGCGTCGTCGACAGCTTCGCCGACCTCACCGCCGCCAGCTCGGTCGGCGAGCGCGCCTGCACCGTCATCGCGGCGAGCGACGCCGACCTGCTCGCGGGCGTCCTGGAGGAGGTCGTCTACCGGATGGACGCCGACGGCGAACTCCCGACGGCGCTCGCCCTCGGTGCCATCCACGACGCGGACGGCGGCCGGACCCTGGAGGTGCGCTTCGAGATGGCCGACACCGCCACGGCCGCGCTCGTCGGCGCCGTGCCGAAGGCCGTCTCGCTGCACGGCCTGGACCTGCGGCCCGGCCCCGGCGGCTGGACCGGCCGGGTCACCGTCGACGTCTGAGAGGCACCGGCCGTGGAGATCACACTCACCGAGGAGGCCCGCCACCGCTGGCGGATCGACCGGACCCCGCCGATGCGCGTGCCCGGCGTCGTGTTCGCGAGCCGCGAGCTGCTGCCGCAGGCCGCCGGGGACAAGGCCCTCGAACAGGTCGCGAACGTCGCCACGCTGCCCGGGATCGTCCGCGCCTCCTTCGCCATGCCCGACGTGCACTGGGGCTACGGCTTCCCGATCGGCGGCGTGGCGGCGACCGACGTCGAGCAGGGCGGCGTCGTCTCGCCGGGCGGGGTGGGCTTCGACATCTCGTGCGGCGTCCGGCTGCTGGCGGCCGGCGCCGGCCGGGACGAGCTCGACGCGGAGCGGCTGCGCCGGCTGATGGACCTGCTCGACCGAGCCGTCCCGCGCGGCCTCGGGCGCGGCGGCCTGTGGCGGCTGGACGGACCGCGGGAACTGGACGAGCTGCTCGTCGGCGGCGCCCGCTACGCCGTCGAGCACGGCCACGGCGTGCCGCGCGACCTGGAGCGCTGCGAGGACGGCGGGGTCCTGGCGGGCGCCGCGCCGGGCGAGGTGAGCACGCGGGCCGTCGAGCGCGGGCTGCAGCAGGTCGGCAGCCTCGGCTCGGCGAACCACTTCCTGGAGGTGCAGGCGGTGGACGCGGTGTGGGACGCGGAGACGGCGGCGGCCTTCGGGCTGCGGCCGGGGCAGGTCTGCGTCATGATCCACTGCGGGTCGCGCGGCCTCGGCCACCAGGTCTGCACCGACCACGTCCACGCCATGGAGCGCGAGCTGCACCGCTACCGGATCGACGTCCCGGACCGCCAGCTCGCCTGCACACCGGTCGACTCGCCGCGCGGCCGGGCGTACCTGGGCGCCATGATCGCCGCGGCCAACTACGGCCGGGCGAACCGGCAGCTGCTCTCCGAGGCGGCCCGCCGCGCCTTCGCGACGGCCCTCGGGGTCGGCCTGGAGCTCGTCTACGACGTCTCGCACAACCTCGCCAAGCTGGAGACGCACGACGTGGACGGCGTCGCCCGGCGGCTGTGCGTCCACCGCAAGGGCGCCACCCGCGCGCTCCCGCCCGGGGACCCGGACCTGCCCGCCGACCTCGTCCGGGCCGGCCAGCCGGTGCTCGTCCCCGGCACGATGGGCACCGCGTCGTACGTCATGGTCGGGCTGCCCGGCAACGACGCGTTCCACTCCGCCTGCCACGGCGCCGGGCGGGTGTGGAGCCGGCACCAGGCGCTGCGGACGGTGCGGGGCGAGACGCTGCACGGCGAGCTGGAGGCGCGCGGGATCGCCGTCCGGCCCGCCTCCTACCGGGCGCTCGCGGAGGAGACGCCGCAGGCGTACAAGGACGTGGACGCGGTGGCCGCCGTCACCGAGGAGGCCGGGCTGGCGCGCCGGGTGGCCCGGCTGGTGCCGCTGGGCGTCTGCAAGGGTTGAGCGCCGTTGCTGTGCATGGTGCCGCCGGGCGTCTGCACGGGTTGAGCGCCGCGCCCGTCCGGCGGTGTTGCTCGACACCTTCCGCGGGGAAGGCTTTGATGTCCCGGGGTCGGGCCCGGGACCGGGCCCGTCGAGGGCCGTGGGGCCGCGAGCGGAGGTGCGGGCCATGCCCAGCAGCAGACCGGTGATCGAACTGCGCGAGCTCACCAAGCGGTACGGCGCCACCGTCGGCATCGACCGGCTGGACGTCGAGGTCGCGGCCGGGGAGGTTTTCGGCCTGCTCGGGCCGAACGGCGCGGGCAAGACGACCACGCTGCGCTGCCTGGTCGGGCTGCTCCAGCCCTCCGGCGGCCGGGTGCGGGTGCTCGGCCTCGACCCGGTGGCCGACCACCGCCGGCTCGCGCCGTCGATCGGCTACCTGCCCGGCGAACTGCGGCTCTACCCCGAGCTCACCGGGCAGCAGACGCTGGACCTCCTCGCCGCACTCCAGGGCGCCCCGGTGCCCCGCCGGCGCGAGCTGTGCGAGCGGCTCGCCCTCACCCGCGCCGACCTCGGGCGGGCCGTGGGGGAGTACTCGCGCGGGATGAAGCAGAAGCTGGGGCTCGTCCAGGCGCTCCAGCACCGGCCCGGCGTCGTGGTGCTGGACGAACCGACCGAGGGCCTCGACCCGCTCGTCCAGGAGACGTTCTTCGAACTGCTCGCCGAGGAGACCGCCGCCGGGCGGACCGTCCTGCTCTCCAGCCACGTCCTGCCCGAGGTGCAGCGCACGTGCGAGCGGGTGGCGATCGTCCGGCGCGGGCGGCTGGTGACCGTCCGCTCGGTCGCCGAGCTGCGCCAGGCGCGGGCGCGGCGGGTGCGGCTCGTCCTCGCCGACGGGCGGGGCGCCCGGCCGCTCGGCGCCGCCGACCGGTGGTCCCCGCGGTGGGAGGGGCAGCGCGTGGAGTTGGTGGTACCACCGGACGAACTCGTCGAGACGGTCAGGGAGTTGCTCGGGGCGTTGCCGGTGGCGGACCTCACCGTCGAGGAGGCGGGACTGGACGAGGCGTTCCTCGACCTCTACCGCAACTCGGAAGAGCCGGAAGAGGAAGAGTCGCAAGCGGACGAGCCGCCGGCGGAAGAGCCCGAGGAGCGGCCGTGATCGCGCGCACCGTCAACCGCCGCCTCCCGCTGGTCTGGCTCGCCCTGCACCGGCGGCGCCGGATGCTGCTCGGGCTGCTGTTCGGCATGGTCGTCTTCGAGACCCTGATCACCGTGATCACCAGCACCGTCCCGCACGGCGACCTGTTCGGCGCCCGCCGCACCCCGCCCGGCGCGTTCAAGGCCTTCAGCGGTTCCAACGGCGACGTCTCCATCGCCAGTTACCCGGGGCTGCTCGGCGCCGGACTCACCCACCCGTTCTGGATCGCGCTGCACCTGACCGTCATCGGCTCGCTCGGCGCCGCCGCCGTCGCGGCCGACGTCGAGTCCGGCACCATCGAGCTCCTGATGACCCGTCCGCTCTCGCGGCGCCGCCTGCTCGCCGAACGGGCCGGCGCCCTCGTGGCGGCGTCGGTCCTGCTCAACGCGGCGGCGACGCTGACCATCGCGCTCGGGGTCGCGTTCTCGCCGACGCTGCGCGCGGCCGTGTCCGAGGGCGGGGTGTTCGCGGCCGGACTGATGGGCTGCGCACTGGCGTTCGGCCTGACCGGTCCGGTGCTCGCGGTCTCGGCGTTCAGCCGCCGCCGCGCGTACGTGATCGGCGCGGCGGTGGCCCTCGGCGCGGTCGGCTTCGCGCTCAACTTCATCGCCCTGGCGTGGTCCCCCGCCGCGCCGCTGCGGTACCTGAGCCCGTTCCACTACTACGCGCCCGGCGACGTCCTGGCCCACGGGGGCGTGCCGTGGCACTCGTTGGGCGTCCTGGTGGGCGTCGGCGCGGTCGGGCTGCTCGCCGCGTTCCGGCTGCTGGAGCGGCGGGACCTGGCGATCTGACGCCCGGGCTTCATGCCTGTGGGATGGCGCGGGCGGTGCCGGCGGTGCCGGGTGCTCCGGCGGCGCCGGGCGCACTGGAGCGGGCGGCATGCGCGGCGATGGCCTCGGCGGCGGTGAGCGGGAGACCGAGGTGCCGCGCGAGGCAGTCGGGGCCGTGGCCCTGGAGCGCGAACAGGTAGGCGGTCTGCACGCGGGCATCGTACGCCACGTCGGGGGACGTGGTGGCGGCGAAGTCGCGGTGGTCGAGCAGGTACAGGCGCGGGGTGCCGTCCTGCAGGGTCAGCCGCAGCCTGCCGCGGACGATGGGGGCGTCGGCGGGCAGCGCGCCGAGCGGCGGCAGGTGCGGGGGCGTGCGGCGCAGGCCGCGCAGCAGGCCGGTGCCGCGGGTGGGGGCGTGCGACGGGGAGAAGCGCGGGAAGGACAGGCGGGTCATGGCGAACCTCCGACGGCCGGGGGCCGGGGGGAGGGCGCGCGCGAGCGGACCGACTGGCGTCAGCGCGCGCCGGGGCGGGGTGCGGAAAGCGGGGAACAGGGCCGACTGTGGCCCGGACTACTACTGGAGTCCATTTCTCTCGCCCCCTCCCGGTAGGTGTCGCTACGAACCACCAGTAGCGTAGCCCCCCTTTGTGAACTGACCGCCGATCTTGACGGAACCCTGGCGAAGGGCGCTCAGCAGCTGTGCGCGGCCGCGACGAGCCGCTCGCGGACCAGGGCGACGTGCGGATTGGCGGACGCAGCGGGACGCTGCACCAGGTACGCGGTGTTGATCGGCGGGTCCTCCGGCCGGTGCAGCAGGCGCAGCGCGCCCGAGGCGAGTTCGGCGCGGCACAGGTAGCTCGGCAGGACGCTCCAGCCGGCGCCCGCCGCCGTCGCGTTGACGACCGCCCGCAGGTCGGGGGCGGTGAGGGCGGCGCGGGCGTGCAGGCGCTCGCCGAACACGTGCCGCCAGTACCGGCGGGCGATCGGGAGGTCCGCGGCGTAGCTGAGCAGCGGGACGTCCGCGAGGGCGGCGGGCAGCTCCCGGCCGTCCAGGCGCTGCGCCCAGGCCGGTGCCGCGACGAGGACGAACTCCTCGTCGGCGAGCGGTTCCGCGTGCAGCGTCCGGCCGCGCGGGCGCCGGGTGGCGACGACCAGGTCGTGCCGCCCGGCGCGCAGCTCGGCGAGCAGGGGGTCGGTGAGGCCGGTGGTCACGCGTAGCTGGACGCCGTCGGCGACGAGCGGTGCGAGCGCGGGGAGCAGGACGGTGCCCAGGTACTCGGCGGGCCCGGCGAGGTGCACGGGCTCGGGGGTGCCGCCCGCCCGCTCGCCGGTGGCGTCGGCGAGCCGGTCGAGGGGGTCGGCGAGGCGGGCGGCGAGGTCGTCCGCGTACGGCAGGGCGGCGACGCCGCGGGCGCCGCGCTCGAACAGCTCCCGGCCGAGCCGCTGCTCCAGCGCGCGGATCTGCGCGGTGACCGTCGACTGGGACAGTCCGAGCCGGTGGGCGGCGGCCGTGAACGAGCCGGCGCGGTGGACGGCGAGGAAGGTCCGCAGTTGGTTCAGGTCCAGCGGGCCGGAGCCATGGATTTCCCGATCGCTCATGGCGCGAGCCTACGGGACGGCGATGGCCGGGGTGTCGTCCGGAGCCATCGGATTCCCGATACCGGACATCGCCCGGGCCATTGGTGGGCGATGGTGGAGCGCGTCTAGCGTCGGGCCGTGAGCACTCCGGCGGAGGACCGCCGGAGCGTCGGACCGCACCCCTGGAGACTGCACCATGGCCACCATCCTGTTCGTCGTGACCGGCGCCGACGTCTGGACGCTGAACGACGGCACCGCGCACCCGACCGGCTACTGGGCCGAGGAGGTCCTCGTGCCGTACCGCGCCTTCACCGAGGCCGGCCACCAGGTCACCGTGGCCACCCCGGGCGCCGTGGCGCCGGTCGCCGACCGGGCGAGCGTGCCCGACGAGGCGACGGCCGAGGCGATCGCCGCCGTCGCCGAGCTGCGGCGGCCGGTGAAGCTGGAGGACACCGACCCGGCCGACTACGACGCCGTGTTCTACCCCGGCGGCCACGGCCCGATGGAGGACCTGGCGGTCAGCCCCGAGTCCGGCCGGCTGCTGACCAGGGCGCTCGCCTCCGGCCGCCCGCTCGGCGTCGTGTGCCACGGCCCGGCGGCGCTGCTGGCCGCGCGGACCGAGGACGGCGGGTCGCCGTTCGCCGGCTACCGGATCACCGCCTTCACCAACGACGAGGAGCGCCAGGCGGGTCTCGCGGACAAGGCGCCGTGGCTGCTCCAGGACCGGCTGGTCGAGCTGGGCGTGGACTTCGCCGCGGGCGAGCCGTGGGCGCCGCACGTCGTCGTCGACCGCAACCTGGTGACGGGCCAGAACCCGGCGTCGTCGGCGGGGGCGGCCGAGGAGCTGCTGCGCCTGCTGGGCTGATCCGCCCGGCTGGTCGCCGGAGTTGGCCGGCGACGGGGAATCGCGGTACCGGCGGCGCCCGCCCCACAGCGGTCGGGCGCCGCCGGTCCGCTCCGGCCACCGTATCGAGCCTTCGCGGACGTCGGAGGCACCGACCCGCCGCCGGGGACTACCGGATGTCGCGGACGAAGACGATCGCGTCGGCCTGGCCGGTGGTGGCGGGATCGAGGGCGGCGTAGGTGTGGTCGGCCGGTACGCGCGGCGTCAGGTGCGGTGTGAATCGCGCGAGTTGGGCCGGTTCGAGGACGGACGTGTCGTGCGGGAGCGTCGACAGGAGCCCTTCGAGCGTGTCGGCCGGCGGGACGTCGGAGCCGCGGCTGCCGAAGGTGGTGGCCGCGTAGGCGTACCGGTCGCCGAGGCGGGTGCCGATGATCGCGCCCGCGCTCCACCACCGGGTGAGCCGGCCGGCGAAGCGCATGCTGCTCTCCTCCCGCTGGAGGTGGCCGTTGTGGGCGTAGGCGAGCGTCGGGCCGCGGTGCTCCTCGCGGCGGAGGACGGCGTCGAGGTTGTCGGCCATCATCGCGTCCCGCCGGGACAGGAGCATGGCGATGCGGGCGGGACCGGTGTCGGCCATGGCGGCGTGGTAGCGCAGGAGCCCGATGGTGGTGCGGGCGTGCAGCTCGGCGCGCCAGAAGGCGTCGGGGGAGGTCGCGGTCGTCAGGTGGGGAGCGTGTGCGGTGAGGAGCGCACTCAAGTCATCGGCGATCACGCGCAGTTCACGGGCCTGGGGGGTGCGGCCGATGGATTTGGCCGGGTCGTACATGATGGCCTCGTCCGTCCAGCGGCCGTCGTCGCCGAGGAGGGCGTCGAGGGTCGTGCGGTCGTACGGCGGGTCGAGGTGGGCGGCGACGTAGTCGTGCAGCGCGAGCAGGGACGGGCGCGGGCAGGCGGCGCCGGTGATCTCCAGCGGGCCGTCGAAGCCGTAGAAGCGGACCCGCTCAGCGTACGGGCACTGCCGGTTGAACTCGCGCATCCAGCGCAGGAGTTCACGATTGGCGGGCGAGGCGCCGAAGCCGTGGCTGAAGCCGTGGGCGACGGCGTCGTCGAGCGTGCCCACGCCGTCGGTGACGTACGCGTCGACGACGAGACCGGTGAGGCAGTCGCTCTCGATGGCGATCGAGCGGTAGCCCTCGTGCTCGACGAGGTGGCGGAACAGCTCGTTGCGCAGCTCGGGGAAGGCCTCGACACCGTGGGTGGGCTCGCCGAGGCCGAGGAGGCGGGTGGCGGGGGAGAGGAGCGCGGTGAGGGCGTGGCCAGAGAAGGGACGGGCCGCGTCCCGGATCGATGCGGTCATGACTTCAACCGTATCGTTGAAGCTCCGGTGTAAACTTTGGTGCCGTTTTGCGCGGTGAGATTGGAGTGAAGTCTCAAAGTGATGTTGCGACCCGTCGATCTGGCGCGCGAGCACGGCCTGTCCACGCAGGCGGTGCGCAACTACGAGGAGGCGGGTTTCCTGCCGCCGGCCGGGCGCACGGCGAGCGGCTACCGCGTCTACGGCCCGCGCCACGCCGCGGCGCTCAGGGCGTTCCTGGCGCTGCTGCCCGGGCACGGCCACGCGACGGCGGGGGCCGTCATGCGGGCCGTGCACGCGGGCGAGGTCGACGAGGCGCTGCGGCTGATCGACGCCGGTCATGCGCAACTGGCCGGTGATCGCGCCACGTTGGACGCGGTGGAGGAGGCGCTGCACGACCTCGTCCCGCCGCCGGGCCCAGATCCGACACGCGCCCCCGAACCGACACCCGACCCCGACCCCGAACCCGGCGGCACGTTCATCGGCCCGCTCGCGCACCGCCTCGGCCTGCGCCCGGCGACCCTGCGCACGTGGGAGCGCGCGGGCCTGGTCGTGCCCCGGCGCGACGCGCGCACCGGCTACCGCGTGTACGCCCCCGCCGATGTGCGCGACGCCCTGCTGGCCCACCAGCTGCGCCGTGGTGGACACGGCCTGGAGCGCATCGCGCAGGTGCTGGAACGCGTCCGGACGGCGGGTGGGCCGGAGCCCCTCCGGGCGACGCTGGGCGAGTGGCGCGACCGTCTGACGGCGCGCGGCCTGGCCCTGCTGGCGGGCGCGGCGGCACTGCACGCCTACCTGGCCGAGTTCCCCGTGGCCGAATTCCCCGAGGGCGGAGCCTGACCGGCGAGGTCGTACGGGTGGGCAAGCGCCCGGCCCGGCACGCGGCCGACCCGGGAGCCGGGGAGCCGGGGAGCCGGGCCACCCGGCAGGTGAGGGCATGGCAGGCTGGCGGCGTACCGCCGACGTACCGCCGAAGCCCGTGACCAGGAGCCCCGCCATGGACCGCCCGACCGCCGCCCTCCGCCTCGACGCCACCGCCTCCGGGCACCCGGCGGGCATCCTGGACGCCGCCGAGCAGGCCGAGCGCCGCGGCATGGACCGGCTGGTCGTCGCCGAGACCGCGTACGACCCGTTCCTCCAGCTCGCCCGCGCCGCCGACCGGACCGAGCGCATCGAGCTCGCCACCGGCATCGCGGTCGCCTTCGCCCGCACCCCGATGACGCTCGCCTACCAGGCGTGGGGCCTGCACGCGGCCTCCGGCGGACGTGCCGTCATCGGGCTGGGCTCGCAGGTCAAGACGCACATCGAGAAGCGCTTCGGGATGCCCTGGGACCGCCCCGCCGCGCGCATGCGCGAGTACGTCCACGCCGTGCGCGCGATCTGGGACAGCTGGCAGACCGGCGCGCGGCTGCGCTTCCGCGGCGAGTTCTACACGCACACGACGATGACCCCGGTCTTCTCGCCGGACCCGGTGTCCGGCGGGGTGCCCCGGATCCTCCTGGCCGGTGTCGGCCCGCTCATGACCCGCACGGCCGGCGCCGTCGCGGACGGCTTCCTCAGCCACCCGTTCTCGTCCCCGACCTACCTGGCCGAACAGGTGCTGCCCGGCCTGACCGAGGCCCGGACGGCTGCCGAGGCGGAGGGCGCCGCGTGGACGGCGCGCCCGTTCGAGATCGCCGGGAGCGTCCTCACCGCCACCGGGCGGACGGAGGAGGAACTGGCCGCCAACCGCGCCGCCGTCCGCGAGCGGCTCGCCTTCTACGCCTCCACGCCGGCCTACCGCCCGGTGCTCGCCCAGCACGGCTGGGAGGACCTCCAGGAGCGCCTGCACCCGCTCTCCGTGCGCGGGCGCTGGCAGGAGATGGCCGCCATGATCGACGACGAGGTCTTCGACGCCTTCGCGGTGTCCGGCCCGGTGGAGGACGTCGCCCGCGAGATCACCCGCCGCTACGCGGGCCTCTTCACCCGGCTGTCCGTCAGCCTCCCGGAGGACGCCGACCCGGCGCTGGGGCTGGACGTCCTGGCGGCGGTGCGGGCACACGGGTGAGAACGCGGGGGCGGGGGCGGGTGCAGGGGCGGGGGCCGGGGGTCAGCCGGTCTTCCGCAGCAGCGCGATCTGGGTCACGACGCCCGCCCGGCTGACTCCGTAGTGGATCGTGCCGTCCCGCTCGATGACGAGCGTGCGGCGGTCGGTCGCGTCGCCGCCCGTGCACGCGCCGCCGGGCGTGCCCCGCACCAGCCGCGAGGTGTAGGTCAACGAGATCGACGAGACCTCGACGAGCGTCCACACGGCCTCGCAGCGGATGGCTCCGTTGTCGAGGCGCGATCCCGTGCTCTGGTCGCCGATGCCGCCCGTGCCGACGGTGAGGGTGACGACGCCGGCCGGAGTGTTGTTCGAGTAGAGGGCCTGACCGCTCCAGGTCCCGAGGTAGGCGGCCGGCACGACGTTCCGTCCGGCGCCGCCGCCGGGCACCCCGGGCGCCGTCGCGCTGGTGACCGGCGCGGATCCGGAAGTGGACGTCTGCGCCTCCCGGTGCGTCAGCGCGTACCCCGCGGCGGCGATCAGCAGCACGACCAGCACGACGAGCACCAGGACCAGCCACCCGCGCCGCCGGTGCGGGGGCCGGTACCGCGGCGGGCCGTAGACCGGGATGGGCTGGGGCGGGAGGTGCCGCCAGTGTCTCGTGGGGGCGGGTCTCGTGGGGGCGGGGCGCGTCGGGGCGGTGGGGTGGCGGCGGGGCACGGTCGGGGCGGGGCCCGGTGGCGGCACCGTCGGCCTGCGCGGTGTGGGCGTCGGGCGGGGCGCCGGCTCCGGGCGGGGCGGTGCCGACGTCGGCCGGGGCGGCACGGCGTGGGTCGTCCCGGTCCCGTCCGCCTCCAGGTCGAGCAGCCGGGCGGCCGCCCGTCCGATCGCGGCGGCCACCGGCGCCGGCAGCCAGCTCCCCGTCGCCAGGTCCCTGGTGGCCTCGCGGTCGTCGTCCAGCCAGGCGCGCAGCAGCTGTGGCGACGGGCGCGCGGCCGGGTCCTTGGCGAGGCAGCCGAGGAGGTTCCGGCGCAGCGTCTCCTCCACCAGCAGGAGATCGGGCTGCTCGTACACCGCGCGGAAGAGTACCGCCGGGGCCACTCCCTCCCCGTACGGGAGCACACCCGTCGCCGCGTACGCGAGCACGGCGCCGAGCGAGAACACGTCACTCGCCGGCCCGACCTTGCTCCCCCGGGTCTGCTCCGGCGACATGAAGCCGGGCGAACCGACCGTGTAACCGGGCCTGGTGAGACTCGTGTTGGCGTCCAGGGCGCGGGTGATGCCGAAGTCGATCAGGCGCGGGCCGTCCGGGGCGAGCAGCACGTTGGACGGTTTGACGTCCCGGTGCACCAGCCCGAGCGCGTGCACGTGGGCGAGCGCCTCCGCGAGCCGGGCGCCGAGCGCCCGCACCGACGCCCCGGGCAGCGGCCCGAACTGCCGCACGGCGGCGCTCAGGGACGGTCCGGCGACGTACCCGGTGGCCACCCAGGGCCGGTCGCCCTCGGTGTCCGCGTCCAGCACCGGTGCCGTCCACTCCCCGCCGACCCGCCGGGCGGCGTCCACCTCCCGCCGGAACCGCGCCCGGAACTCCCGGTCCCCGGCCAGTTCCGGGCGCACCACCTTGACGGCCACCGTCCGCCCCCGCGCCGACCGCCCGAGGTACACCCGCCCCATCCCGCCCGCGCCGAGCCGGCCCAGCAGCCGGTACTCGCCCACCCGCCGCGGATCGTCATCCTCCAGCGACTGCATGCGCCACGCTCCCCTCGGCCCGCCCGGAGGCACACGGTACCGGTCCCAATATCCGGGTGTGGCAGGGTTGTTGTCACAGATCGGCGACCACGGCGGGTGCGCCTCCCGGACCTGCCGGTACGCTGGGCCGATGCTGCTCCCCACCGTCCCGCGCACACGCGTGCGGGCCGCCGCCAGGCCCGTCATGGACACACCCTTCGGCGCGGTGGCCTTCACGACGACGATCGGGGACACCGCACTCCCGCCGCTGCCCGACGAGCTGTTCGCCCTGCCGGGCGGGAGGACGGTCGCGCGCTGGAGGCACCACGCGGCGCGCGTCGAACTGCTGCTGACCCCGTACGACCCCGAGCTGGACCCCGAGGTGTGGGGCCCGCTGACCGACTGCCTCGCGGCGGTGTGGCGGATCGACGCCGGGTCGCCGCCGGGAAGGGTGACGTTCTCGGCGGGACTGCCCGCGCGGCTGCCGGACGGCGCCGACGCCGGCTGGGACGGCGGACAGGGCCTGGCCGCGGTCACGGTGGAGCACGACACGACCCGCCTCACCCTCGGCGGCCCCGACGAGGAGGGGATCTGCCACGCCGCGGCCACGACGGCCGCGGCGCCCCGCCGCTGGGCGGGTCTGATCGGCGAGGTCTACCGGAACTCCTGCACCACGTGGGGCGTCGACTTCGCCGACCACCACGGCATGACCTGGACCCTCCCCCCGCTGGAGGCCGGCGACCACTGCGAACTGCCGGTCGTGGCCGCCTGGACCTCGGTGGAGGACGAGACGGAGAACACCTGGTACGCCGTCGGCTCGTCCTCAACCGTGCTGCTACGTCAGGTGGTTGACTCGTGCATGCGCTGACTCAGAGGAAGTAGAGGCGGCTCAGCGGCACCTCCTCGGCCGGGTTGGAGTGGAGAGGGGTGCCGTCGAGGGTGACCAGGCCCGTGTGGGGGTGGACATCGACGGCGCCCAGGCGGGTGTTGTGGATGAGGTCGGCCGGTCCGATGCCCCGGGTGCCGCGGACTCCGACCCGGCGGCGGCGGGTGGTCATGGTGTCGTGGGGGCGGTCGAAGGTGCCGGATTCGGCGGCGGCCTGGCTGGTGAAGGCGACGGAGAGGTCGGCCGGGGTGGCGCCGTGGGCGCCGAACAGGGGGCCCAGGACGAGGGGTTGGCAGGTCTCGGTGGCGGCGTTGGGGTCGCCGGTGACGCCGTAGGCGGGGAAGCCGGCCTTTAGCACCATCTGCGGCTTCGCGCCGAAGAACGCCGGCTGCCACAGCACGATGTCGGCGAGCTTGCCCACCTCGATCGAGCCGACCTCGTGCGAAAGCCCGTGCGCGATGGCCGGGTTGATGGTGAGCTTCGCGACGTAGCGCAGCACGCGGGCGTTGTCGTCGTCCGGGCCGTCGCCGGCCATCGGGCCGAGCTCGGCCTTCATCTTCCCCGCGACGGCGAAGGTGCGCCGGACGGTCTCGCCGGCGCGGCCCATGCCCTGGGCGTCGGAGGAGGTGATGCCGATGGCCCCGAGGTCGTGCAGGACGTCCTCGGCGCCCATGGTGCCGGCGCGGATGCGGTCGCGGGCCATGGCGGCGTCGCCGGGGAGGTCGGTCTTGAGGGCGTGGACGGAGACGATCATGCCGTAGTGCTCGGCGATCGCGTCCCGTCCGAAGGGGAGCGTCGGGTTGGTGGAGGAGCCGATGACGTTCGGCACGCCGGCCATCTTGAGGACGTTGGGGACGTGCCCGCCGCCGCAGCCCTCGATGTGGAAGGCGTGGATGGTGCGGCCCTCCAGTACGCTGAGGGTGTCCTCGACGGACAGGCACTCGTTCAAACCATCGGTGTGCAGCGCCACTTGGACGTCATGGACCTCCGCGACACGCAGCGCGGTATCGAGCGCGCGGGTGTGCGCGCCCATGTCCTCGTGCACCTTGAACCCGCACGCGCCGCCCTCGGTCAGCGCCTCCACGAGCGGTGCCGGGTGGGAGGACGAACCCCGCGCCAGGAAACCGATGTTGACCGGCCACGCGTCGAAGGCGTTGAAGGCGTGCCGCAGCGCCCACGGGGAGTTGACCCCGACGCCCCACGCCGGCCCGATCTCCTGGCCGATGATCGTGGTGACGCCGGAGGCGAGGGAAGCCTCCATGATCCGCGGGGACATGAGGTGCACGTGGGTGTCGACCGCCCCGGCGGTGGCGATCAGGCCCTCGCCGGAGACGATCGTCGTGCCGGTGCCGACCACGACGTCCACGCCGTCGAGCGTGTCGGGGTTGCCGGCGCGGCCGATCGAGGCGATCCGGCCCTCCCGGATGCCGATCGAGGTCTTGCGGATGCCCTGGACCGCGTCGATGACGAGGACGTTGCTGATGACGACGTCGCAGGTGTCGCGGACGGCTGCGGCCTTGAGGTGCAGTCCGTCGCGCCCGGTCTTGCCGAAGCCGACGAGGAACTCGTCGCCCGGCCGCTGGGAGTCCGACTCCACCCGGACGACGAGGCCGCTGTCGCCGAGCCGCACCCGGTCCCCGGCGCGGGGGCCGTGCACGGCGGCGTACTCGGACGGTTCGATGCTCATCGCGCGTTCTCCTGGTCGTCCGTGGCCTCGGTGACCCCGAGGTAGCCCTGCTCGGCGGCCCGGCGCAGGGCCTCCCGCCGGACCCGGGGCGAGTCGAGCGGTCCGTCGACGAGCCCCGCGAACCCGATCGCGACGCGCTCGCCGCCGATCGGCACCAGGCCGGCCTCGACGACCGCGCCCGGGTCGAACCGGAGCGACGACCCGGCCGGGACGGCCAGGTGCATGCCGTACGCGGCGGCCCGGTCGAAGTCGAGGCGCGGGTTGGCCTCGAAGAAGTGGAAGTGCGAGGTGACCGAGACCGGCACGTCGGCGGTGTTGCGCACGGAGACCGTGCACACCGGCTCGGGGTCGCCGGGGGCGTCGCCGGCGGGGAGCACGGCGCCGGGCGCGGCGTCGGCGAGGGTGGCGCCGTCGAACGGGTCGGCGACGACGGCCAGCCGGGTGCCGTCGTCGAACACCGCCTCGACGTGGATCTCGGTGACGAGGTCGGGCACGCCGGGCAGGACGTCCTCCGGGCCGAGGACGGAGCGCCCGCGCGCGACGGCCTCGGCGAGCCGCAGGCCGTCCCGGGCCGCCTCGCAGACGGTGTCGGCGATGAGCGCGGTGGCCTCGGGGACGTTGAGCCGCAGGCCGCGGGCGCGGCGGGCGCGGGCGAGCTCGGCGGCCGTGAAGATCAGCAGCCGGTCGCGTTCGGTGGGGGTCAGCCGCACGGTGGGTCGTTCTCCTCGGGCACGTGGGTGGGGGTGGGGCGCCGGGCTACGCCGGGGGCGGGGCGCCGGGTTCAGCCGGCGGGCTGGTCGTGGGTGGAGCAGTGGATGCCGCCGCCCCCGGAGGCGATGGTGTCGATCTGGAGCGGGACGATCTCGCGGCCGGGGAAGTGGTCCCGGAACACGTCCTGGGCGTGGTCGTCGGCCTTGGGGTCGCCGAAGAGCGGCAGGTAGACGCCCTTGTCGCCGATGTAGAAGTTCATGTACGACGAGACGAAGGCGTCGCCGCGCCCGGTGATCCTGTCCGGGTTGGGCTGGCTGATCTCGATGACCTTGAGCTTCTTCCCGGTGGCGTCGGTGGCGTCGGCGAGGACGGAACGCGCCTGGTCCGCCGCGCGGGACCACACGTCCGGCGGGGTGCCGGGGAAGGCCCGGTCGAGGAACACGACGCCGGGTGCGGCGAAGCGGGCGAGGCAGTCGACGTGGGCGTCGGTGATGTCCTTGCCCTTGACGCCGGCCAGCCAGATCACCTTGGTGATGCCGAGGGCCTGCTTGAGCTCGGCCTCGACCTGGTCGCGGGTGCGGCCGGGGTTGCGGTTGTCGTTGACGACGGAGCTCTCGGTGATCAGCAGGGTGCCCTGGCCGTCGCTCTCGAAGGAGCCGCCCTCGGCGGTGATCGGGGTCTCGATCCGCTCGATGCCGTACCTGTCGAGCACCGCGCGGGCGAGGCGGGCGTCGTTGGTGTGCTCCTGCTTGCCGCCCCAGCCGCTGAAGTTGAAGTCGATGCCCTTGACCTTTCCGCCCTCCTCGACGAACACGGGCACGGTGTCGCGGGCCCACAGGTCGTCGACGGGGGCGGAGAGCAGTTCGACGGCCGACCCGCAGGCCTTGCGGGCGGAGGACTCCTGGCCGGGGCGCACGAGCAGGACCAGCGGCTCGCGCTCGGCGATCGCGTTGGCCACCTCGGCGATGTCCTTGCGGACGCCCCCGAGCTGCTCGCCCCACACGTTCTCGGAGGCGGGCCAGGCCATGAACGTCCGCTCGTGCTTCTCCCACTCGCCGCCGAGCCGGCGCCCGCGCGCGGCGGCCGGGGCGGTGGGCGACGGCTCGACGGGAGCCGCGCCGGTCGGCTGGTCGGCGGCCCCGGAGGACGGGGCGGCGGGCTCGTCCGGGTCGCCCGTGGAGGCGCAGGCGGTGGCGCCGAGGGCGAGCAGACCCGCGCCGGCGAGGGAGCGCAGCACCGTGCGGCGCGCGAGGGGGGAGAAGGACACGGTGTACTCCGGTGGGGCTCTGGGCGGCGAATCGGCTTCGGCGGGGGAAACGGCTCGCTGGGGCGGCTTCTCGACCTCGCCTGGCTCGAACTCTCGCACTGACTGAAAAATCAGTCAAGCCTGCTCGTGGGGCGTGCACGGGAGGCCGACGTCTGCCGGCCGAAACGTCGGTTGTGCGGGCGCGGCCGACTTTCGGGTGTGGTTTCCCCGGAAGTCGTCGCGCGCACACCGCCGACGTGGCATCCTGCCACCGGTCGATCACACTGCGTATCAGAGGAGTTGCTTGCCATGTCCAACGTCCCCGCGGAGCTCAAGTACACCGACGAGCACGAGTGGGTGCGTACGGAAGCCGACGGAACGTTGACGATCGGCATCACCGACCACGCCCAGTCGACGCTCGGGGACATCGTGTTCCTGGAGATGCCTCCGGTGGGCAAGCAGGTCAAGGCGGGTGACGCCATCGGCGTCGTGGAGTCGGTCAAGGCCGCCTCGGACTTCTACAGCCCGGTGAGCGGTGAGGTCGTCGCGGTGAACGCCGATGCCGTCGACACTCCCGAGGAGGTGAACGCCGACCCGTACGACGTCTGGCTGTTCAGGATCAAGCTGGCGAAGGACGCCACCACCAACGGCCTCCTCGACGCCGCCGCGTACGCGAAGCTGGTCGGCTAGCGCTCCGGCACCGGCGCGGGTGACGGCTCGGCAACCGCCTCGGCCGGTCGGGCCGTCGCTCAGCCGGTGCGGCGGTAGCGGTCGAGGGAGACGGTGACCGGGCCGTCCGGGCCCGCCGTGGACAGGACGCGGACGATGGCGAGGTCCTGGCCGTCGGCGGAGCGCAGGCAGAAGGCGCCGCGCGGGCCGAGGGTGCCGAAGGGGACGCGGGCGGCGGGGCGGCTGCCGAGGCCCTTGAGGCACTCGGCGAGGCCGAGGCCGGAGTCCCGCCCGATGTAGGAGTCGGCGGTGTCGGGGTAGAGGAACTCGCCGGCGCTGCGGGCGACGTACCAGGTCGCGCTGTCGGTCGGGACGACGGTGCCGGTGGCGAGGTCGAACTCGTAGCCGGAGTCCGCCGAGGTCAGCTCGACGCCGCGGTAGGCGGCGGTGTAACCGGTGGGTGCGGCCGAGGTGCTGGACGCCGCGCCCGTCGGGGCCGGGGTCGGGGCGACGGAGGTCGGGGCCACCGAAGGCAGCGGCGCGGGCGGGGTGGACGGCGCGCCCGCCACCGGCGGCTCGGCCGGTGCCGCCTCCGTGTCGGGGATGTCGAGCAGGTACAGCATCCCGGCGGCGCCGACGGCCAGGGCCACCGTGGCCGTGAGCGCCGTCCGTCCGAGCGCGCGTTTGCGGCCGCCCTTGGCCCTGGCCCTGCCTCTCGACTCGAGGGTGACGACAGGAGCGGGGGCGGGTGCGGGCGCGGGCGAGGGCACGGGCATCGCGACGGCCGTGGGGTTCGGCGGCGTCGCCGGCCCCCGCACCGTCTCGGCCGCGTGCACGCCCGCGCGCGGCACCAGGGCCGTCGGCGCCTCCGCTGGCACCCGGGGCAGATCGGCGTGGCGGGTGATCTGCCCGGCGACCGGGTGCGGCAGCCAGTCCTCGCCGAAGGTGAGGTGCCCGCCCACGGCCGGGTGGCTGCGCGCGGCGGCGATCACCTCGGCGGTGGTCGGCCGGTCCTCGGGCCGCTTGGCGAGGCAGCGTCCGAGCAACTCGCGCAGGCCCGGCGGAACGCGGCCGAGGTCGGGTTCCTCGTGGACCGTCCGATACAGCGCGGCGAGGTCGGGGCCGTCGCCGAAGGGCGGGGTGCCGCCGGCCACGTGGACGGCGAGGGCGCCGAGGGCGTGGACGTCGGTGGCCGGGGTCGCGGTGCGGCCCATGGCCTGCTCGGGGGCCATGTAGGCGGGCGAGCCGATGCGCAGCCCGGTGCCGGTGAGGGCGCCGGCGTCGGCCGCGCGGGCGATGCCGAAGTCGATCACCCGGGGGCCGTCGGGGGCGATCAGGACGTTGCCCGGCTTGAGGTCGCGGTGGACGACGCCGCTGGCGTGGATCGCCTGGAGCGCCTCGGCGATGCCGGCCACGAGCAGCAGGACGGTCCGTTCCGGGAGCGGCCCGAAGCGCTGGACCACCTGCTGGAGCGAGGGGCCCGGCACGTACGTCGTGGCCAGCCACGGGGTGGCGGCCTCCACGCCCGCGTCGACGACCTGTGCGGTGTAGAGCCCGTGGATGCGCTGCGCGCTGGCGACCTCCTGGGCGAACCGGGCCCGGAACTCCGGGTCCTCGGCCAGCTCGGGCCGGACCACCTTGAGCGCGACGGGCCGGCCGCCCGGGGTGTACGAGAGGTAGACCCGGCCCATGCCGCCGGCGCCGAGCCGCGCGTACAGCCGGTAGCCGCCGACCTCGCGCGGGTCGTCGCCGGTCAGCTCCTGGAAGGCCGACGGCAGGGCGAAGGGGGATCGGTCAGCGGACATGCGGGCTGCCTCTCTCGGCGGACGGGGCGGACTGCGGCCCGACGGCGGCAAGGACAGCGCGGGTCGGCGCCGCAGAGTTTAGAGGTTCCCTCAGGATCGGCCGAATCCGGGTTCGCCGAAGACGCGCGCTACGGCCCGGAACGCTCCAGCTCCGCCTCGACGGCCCCCCGCAGCAGGCGCCGGGCCTGGTCGAGCGGCAGCGAGCCGCTCAGCCAGCGCACGCTGAGCCCCTCGACGAGGGCGGTGAGCCGCTCGGCGGCGGCCGCGTGGGCCGGGGCGGTGCCGAGCGGGTCGGCGCGGGCGAGGAGATCGGCGACGTCGTGCACCCAGCTGTGGGTGCTGCGTGCCAGCTCCTCGCGCAGGTCCGGCTCGAAGACCGCGGTGGCCCGCAGTTCGCCCCAGGCGATGCTGTTCTCCCGCACGTCGACGGTGTCCTGGAGCTCCAGGAGGAGGACCTGCTCCAGATCGGTGCGGGGGTCCGCGGCGCGCGGCGGTGCGTCCGGGCCGCCGGCGTCGCCCGCGGTGTAGCGGTCGGCGCGGTCGCTGATGAACTCCAGCGTCTGCTGGAGGACACCGGCCCGGTCGGTGAAGTGGTAGTAGATCAGCGAGGTGGACACGCCGGCCTCGGCGGCCAGCTCGCCCATGCGCAGCCCGCGTACGCCGCGCCGGGCGATGACGCGGGTGGCGGCTTCGAGTATCCCAGTCCGGCGGTCCGACATGAGTGGTGACTCTACCCGCCCCGGGGCCCGCGTGCCGGAAATCCTGATCGTTTGTTCAGGTTCCCTGGTCCGAGTGCGCTCAGAGGGTTGACTGAATTTTCAGTGCGGTAGAGGATGCGGGGCAACCCCCACACCTCCCACCTCTTCCAGGGAGTGCTGCATGACCATCCCCACGCCCTCAAGACGCCGTCTGCTCCAGTACGGCGCGGCGGCCCTGCCCCTCATCGCGCTCGGCGCGGCCCTACCGGCCGCGGCCCACGCGGCCGGGGCGGACTTCGAATCCGGTACCGCCCCCGACAGCACCGCCGCCGTCACCCCCAGGCTGCGGATGCCTGCGGAGACCGACCGGCACGACCGCACCTTCATGGCCTGGCCGGCCCTGTCGTCGATCTGGGGAAACCAGCTCTCGGCCGTCCGCGACAGCATCGCCCGCGTCGCCTACGCGATCTCCCGCTACGAACCGGTCGTGGTCGTTGCCCGTCCCGGTCAGGCCGCCGACGCGCGGTACTGGCTCGGCGGCGGCGCCTACTACCCCATCACCGTTGTGGAGATCGCCAACGACGACCTCTGGATCCGCGACTTCGGACCCACCTTCGTCGTCGCGCCCGGGGCCGTCGCCGGCATCGACACCAATTTCAACGGATGGGGTAAGACGGGCACGTCCTACTACCAGCGCTGGACGGAGGACGCCGCCGTCGCCGCCGCCCTGCTCGCCGAATACGGCGTCGACCGCGTCCGGGCGCCCTTCGTCGGCGAGGGCGGCGCGCTGGAAACGGACGGCCAGGGCACCCTGCTGGCCACCGTCAGTTCGCTGGTCAACCCCAACCGCAACCCCGGCATGAGCCAGGACCAGGTCGAGCAGGCCCTGAAGTCCTCGCTCGGACTGGACAAGGTGATCTGGCTCGCCGGCCTGGCCGGCCAGGACATCACCGACGACCACGTCGACTGCCTGGCCCGCTTCACCGCGCCCGGCCAGGTGATCCTCGACAAGCCGGGACCGGGTACGGACCGGATCTGGATCGACGTCTACCAGCAGGCCAAGCAGGTGCTGCAGAGCGCCACCGACGCCCAGGGCCGCGCGCTGACCGTCACCGAACTCCCCGGCCCTGACCGCAGCCTGATCCGCGGCACCGGGAAGGACTTCCTCTCCAGCTACACCAACTTCTACACCGCCAACGGGGCCGTGTTCGTGCCCCAGTTCGGCGACTCCTACGCCGACGCGACCGCCTACGCGATCCTCCAGGCCGCGTTCCCCGGCCGCGACGTCGTGCAGCTGAACATCGACGCCATCGCCGGCGGCGGCGGCGGGATCCACTGCGCCACCCAGTCGCAGCCCACCCGGCCGCCCGCGGCCTGAGACCCCCTGGCGGCCCGCCCACGACCCCACGGAGGGCGGGCCGCCAGGGCCCACCACCCGGCCATGCCGACCACGCCCGGCCATGCCGAACATGCCCGGCCATTCCCACCACCCCCAGCCATCCGACCGGAACGAGGTTCCCCGTGACGTACCGAATGCCCGCCGAGTGGACCGACCACGAGGGCTGCCTGATGGCCTGGCCCGTGCGCCTCGACCTCTGGGGTGACACGCTCGCCGAGGTGAAGCGCGAGTACGCCGAAGTCGCCCGCACCATCGCGCAGTTCGAGCCGGTGACGATGGCGGCCCCGCCCGGCCACGGCGACGAGGCGCGCGCGATGTGCGGCGAGGGCGTCACCGTCGTCGAACTGCCCATGGACGACTCGTGGTTCCGCGACTCGGCCCCGATCTTCGTCCTCGACGCCGAGGGCCGCCGCGCCGGCGTGGACTTCCGCTTCAACGCCTGGGGGCGCAAGCACCACCCCTGGGACGCGGACGACCGGGTCAGCGGCCTGCTGCTGGAGCACCTCGGCGTCCCCGCGGTCCGCTCCGAGATGATCCTCGAAGGCGGCGCGATCACCGTCGACGGCGAGGGCACGCTCATCACCACCGAGCAGTGCCTGCTGCACCCCAACCGCAACCCCGGCATGAGCCGCGAGGCGATCGAGGCGGAGCTCAAGGCGCGCCTCGGCGTCACCAAGGTGATCTGGCTGCCGTACGGCGGCCTGCTGGACACCGAGACCGACGGGCACGTGGACGGCGTCTGCGCGTTCGCCGCCCCCGGCCGGGTGGTCGTGCAGCTCCCGGCCGACCCGGAGCACCCCGATTACGCCCGGATGCGCGCCAACCGCGCCGTGCTGGAGCACTCGACCGACGCGCAGGGCCGGCCCTTCGAGATCGTCGACGTCCCGCAGGCCGCGTTCGTCGAGGTCGACGGCCGGGAGGTCGAGGTCGGCTACCTCAACTACTACCTGGCCAACGGCGCCGTCGTCGTGCCGGTCGCCGGCCACCCCGAGGACGAGGGCGCGCTCGCCGTCCTCGCCGCGGCGCACCCGGGCCGCAAGGTCGTCGGCGTCCGCTCGCGGGTGATCGCGTGGGGCGGCGGCGGCATCCACTGCATCACGCAGCAGGTGCCGGCCGCCCGCGCCTGACCGGTGCATCCCGCGCTTGACCGGTACATCCGGACACCGCGTACCCTTCCCGGATCCCACGGACCGCATCCCTCTCCCCGGACCGAACGGACGTAGAACCCTCATGACCCCCACACCCGCGAGACGAGCCGGCGCCACCCCGCGCGGCCGGCTCGCCCTCGCCGGCACCGCCCTGCTCTCGGCCGCGGCCCTCGTCGCCGCGTGCTCCGGCCCGCCCCGCGGCGGCACCTCCGACCAGGCGGGCTTCCAGCTGTCCGCCTCCACCCCGCCGGCCAAGGGCGAGATCCAGTCCTTCACCTGGGCGACCTACGCCGAGCCGCCCACGCTGGACTACGTCCAGGCCTTCGACTACCCGCAGAACACGATCCTCGCGAACGTCTGCGAGAGCCTGATGCGCTGGACGCCCCAGCTCACCCTGGCCCCCGGCCTGGCGGAGAAGGCGTCCAACCCCGACCCCACCACGTGGGTCTACGACCTGCGCTCCGGCGTGCACTTCCACGACGGCACGGTGATGACCGTCGACGACGTCGTCTACAGCCTGGGCCGCCAGACGAACCCGGACAACGCGTCGGCGTGGGCGCAGGTGTTCCAGAACGTCGACTCCGTCACGAAGACCGGGCCGCTCCAGGTCACCGTCAAGCTCAAGCAGCCGGACTCCCAGTTCCCCCAGTACATGGCGACGGCGGCGGGCGTCGTCGCGGCCAAGGCGGGCGTGGAGGCGGCGGGCAAGGACTACGGCACCACCGGCAGCCTGGACTGCACCGGCCCGTTCACGATGGGCACCTGGGCCAAGGGGCAGTCGATCGAGCTCCAGCGCTTCGACGGCTACTGGGGCACGAAGGCGAAGTCCGGGAAGGTGGTGTTCAGCTTCCTCACCGACCCCTCCGCCCGCACCAACGCGATGCTCAGCGGCGACGTCGACGGCGGCTACCTGATCCCCACCGAGAGCTACGACCGCCTGAAGAAGAGCGGCGCCGGCACGCTGTACTTCGGCGAGGGCCTGAGCACCGTCAACGTCAACGTCACGAGCATGCAGGGCGCCCTCGGCGACGTCCGCGTGCGCAAGGCGCTGTCCCTCGCGCTCGACCGCGGCGGCTTCGTCCGCACCGGCCTCGGCGGCTCCGGCAGCGTCACCGGCTCGCTCACCACCAGGGCGGCGTGGGCCACGGCCCCGGACGACGTCCGCAAGGCGGCCTTCGAGGGTCTCACGCCCACCGCCCAGGACATCGAGCAGGCCAAGTCCCTGGTCAAGGAGGCGGGTGCGAACGGCAAGACGCTCGTCATGGCCACCAGCACGATCGGCCAGGACGTCTCCCTGCTCGCCACCGCCGTCCAGGCCGCCGGCGCGCGGATCGGCCTGGACATCCAGCTGAAGACGATCGCCCCGAACGCCTTCACCGCGCTGTTCACCGACCCGAAGGCCCGCGAGGGCATCGACATGTTCCCCGAGACGTACTACGACTCGATCACCGACCCGCTCGACCTGCTCACCAACTTCAAGACCGGCGCGTACCAGAACTTCGCCGGCTACGGCGACAAGGCCTACGACGACCTGGTCGACCGCGCCACGGCCGAGTACGACCCGGCCAAGCGCGCCGCGATCGAGGCGCAGCTCCAGAAGACGGCCTCCGAGCAGCTCCTGTGGATCCCGGTCGCCGAGTGGCCGACCGCCGTCTTCCTCAACAAGCGGATCACCGGCGCCCCGACCACGATCTCGTACATGTACTACCCGTGGGCGGCCGACGTGGGGGCCGCCCAGTGACCCCTTCCCGCTCGGAGAGCTCCTCCGGCACAGCACGACTCCCCGGTGCGGCGGCCTTCCTCAGGTTCGCCGCCCGGCGGCTGGTGGAGATGGCCCTCACCCTGCTCGGCGCCTCCTTCGTGGTCTTCGGCGCGATGTACCTGGCGCCGGGCAGCCCGGCCAGCTTCCTCCTGTCGGGCCGGTCCGCCTCGCCGGCCGCGCTCCAGGCGATCAACGAGCAGTACCACCTCGACGACCCCTTCCTGGTGCGGTACTTCCGCTGGCTCGGCCAGGTGCTCCAGGGCGACTTCGGGCGCTCCATCACCTACCGCACGGACGTGTCGAAGCTGCTCGCCGACCGGCTGCCCGCGACGCTGCTGCTGGTCGCGATGGCCCTGCTGGTGGTCGCCGTCATCGGCGTGGCGCTCGGCTGGGCCGGCGCGGTGCGCGGCGGCGCGACGGACTCCGCGATCCTGGTGTCCACCACGCTCGCCGTCGGCACGCCGTCCTTCGTCGCGGCGGTCCTGCTGCAGGGCCTGTTCGCGGTGAAGCTGGGCTGGTTCCCCACCAGCGGCGCGGGGGACGGCATCGGCGACATGCTCTGGCACCTCACACTGCCCGCGATCGCCCTCGCGCTGTACCTCATCGGCATGCTCGCCCGGGTCACGCGCTCGGCGATGCTGGACGCCCTGGAGGGCGAGCACGTCACCGTGGCCCGCAGCCGCGGCGTGCCCGAGCGCGAGGTGGTCCGCCGGCACGTGTTCCGCAACTCGCTCGGCACCGTGCTGACCACCGGCGGGCTGATCGTCTCCACCCTGCTGGTCTGCACGATCCTCGTGGAGTCCGCGTTCAGCATCGGCGGCATCGGGCAGCTCCTCGAACTGTCCACCACCACCAAGGACTTCCCGACCGTCCAGGCCATCTCGCTGATCATCGTCGCCCTGTTCATGGCCGTGAACCTGGTCGTCGACCTGCTCCACCCGCTGGTCGATCCCCGGGTCACGCTCGGTTCGAGGAGGTCCGACGCATGAGTACCGGTCTCACCCAACGGTCTGGCCTCACCCGCCGCCCCGGCCTCGGCCGGGTCAAGGCCGCCCGCGCGCCGCTGTACGCGGTGTGCCTCGGCTTCGCCGTCCTCGTGGTGCTCGCCGCGCTGCTCGCGCCGTGGCTCGCGCCGTACGACCCGAACGCCGTCGACCTGTCCGCCGCCCTCGCCGGACCCGCCCCGGACCACCTGCTCGGGGTCGACGCCGCCGGCCGCGACACCCTCGCCCGGCTCCTGCTCGGCGCCCGCACCTCGCTGCTCGGCCCGCTCGGCGTCGTGGTCTTCTCCACCGTCGCCGGCGTGGCGGTCGGCATCGTCGCCGGCTGGCGCGGAGGCTGGCTCGACTCCGTCCTGTCCCGCAGCACCGAACTCGTCTTCGCCTTCCCCGGGATGCTGCTCGCGATCCTGATCGTCTCGGTCTACGGGGAGGGCCTGCTCGCCCCCGTCATCGCCCTCGCGATCGCCTACCTGCCGTACGTCTCCCGCCTCACCCGCTCACTGGTGCTGGCCGAGCGCGAACGCCCGTACGTCTCCGCGTACACGGTCCAGGGACACTCCGCGTGGCAGATCTGCCTGCGGCACGTCCTGCCCAACATCGCGCCGATCGTCCTCGCCCAGTCCACCATCAACTTCGGATACGCCCTCATGGACCTCGCCGGCCTCTCCTTCCTCGGACTCGGCGTCCCCGCCCTCACCCCCGACTGGGGCCGCATGGTCTTCGACGGCCAGACCGCGATCCAGCACGGCTACCCGCTCTCCGCGGTCCTGCCCTGCGCGTTCATCGTGCTCACCGTCGTCGCCTTCAACGTCGTCGGCGAGCGCTGGGCCGACCGGGTCGCCCGGAGGACCCCGTGAACGCCCTCGACATCCGCGGACTGCGGCTGCGACTGCCCGGCACCGCACGGCCCGTGCTCGACGGCGTCGACCTCACCGTCGGGCGCGGCGAGACCGTCGCCCTGGTCGGCGAGTCCGGCTCCGGCAAGACGCTCACCTCGCGCACCGCCCTCGGCCTGCTGCCGCCCGGCGCCGCCGCCGAGGGCGAGGTCCTCGTCGACGGCGAGGACGTCCTGACCATGGACGCCGCCCGGCTGCGCGCCCTGCGCACCGGCACGGCCGCGATGATCTTCCAGGACCCCCGCGCGGCCATCAACCCATTGCGGCGCATCGGCGACTTCCTCACCGAGAGCGTCACCCTCACCGGCACGATGGGCCGGGCGGACGCGCGGCACCGGGCCGCCGAGCTCCTCGACGCCGTCGGCCTCGGCCCCGAACTGCTGCGCCGCCACCCCGGCCAGCTCTCCGGCGGCATGCTCCAGCGGGTCATGATCGCCGCCGCCCTCATGGGCGACCCGATCCTGCTGCTCGCCGACGAGCCCACCACCGCGCTCGACGTCACCAGCCAGGCCGAGGTCATCGCCCTGCTCGGCCGGCTGCGCGAACGCTTCGGCACCGGCCTGCTGTTCGTCACCCACGACCTCGGGCTGGCCGCCGCGATCAGCGACCGGGTCTACGTCATGTACGCCGGGCGGATCGCCGAGACCGGGCCCGCCCGGGCCCTGTTCGACCACCCTCGCCACCCGTACACGGCCGCGCTCCTCGCCTCCACCCCGCGCCTGGACACCCCGCCGGGCCGCCTCGCCGCCATCGACGGCCAACCGCCGGACCTGCGGCAGGAGTTGACGGGCTGCGCGTTCGCCGCGCGCTGCCGGTACGCGACCGACGTGTGCCGGGAGCAGGTGCCCGAGGCGCACGGCGAGCAGTCCGCGGCCTGCCACCACCCGCTCGACAGGAGCCGCACCGATGCCTGAGCCCGTGCTGCACGTCACCGGCCTGTGCCGGACCTTCGGCAGCGTGAAGGCCGTCGACGACGTGTCGTTCACCCTCCCGGCCGGCGGATCGCTGGGCATCGTCGGCGAGTCCGGCTCCGGCAAGACCACCACCGCCCGCATCGTCGTCGGCCTCGAACGGGCCGACGGGGGCCAGGTGCTGGTGAACGGCCGGGCCCGGACCGGCCGCGTGCGGGGCAGGGCCGAACGGCTGGCGCGCGCCCGCGAGGTCCAGATGGTCTTCCAGGACCCGTACCTCTCCCTGGATCCCCGCACCAGCGTCGAGGCCGTCCTCCGGGAGACCCTGCGGCTGCACTTCCCGGGCACGGACCACGCGGCCCGGATCAGGGAACTGCTCGACCAGGTCGGCCTCGGCACGAGGGCGGCGGACGCGCTGCCGCGCCAGCTCTCCGGCGGCCAGCGCCAACGCGTCGCCATCGCACGGGCGCTGGCGGTCGAGCCGGCCGTCATGGTGCTGGACGAGGCGGTCGCCGCGCTGGACGTCTCGGTGCAGGCCCAGGTGCTCAACCTGCTCGCCGACATCCGCGAACGGACCGGCATCGGCTACCTGTTCATCACCCACGACCTCGGCGTGGTGCGGTGCGTCACCGACGACGTCGTCGTCATGCGGCACGGACGGATCGTCGAGGCCGGCCGCACCACCGAGGTGCTCGACGGGCCGCGGCACCCGTACACCCGGCTCCTGCTGGAGTCCGTGCCGCGGCCCGGCTGGGACCCGGACGGGATCGCCGCCGCCCGCCGGGCGCTGTAGGGCGGGCGCCGGTCGCCGTGGGGCCGGGCGCCGGGCCGGCCGAAAGCGTGGCCGCTCCGGATCCCGCCGGGCCGGAGCGGCCACCGGCCGTTTCGCCCGGATGGCGGATGCCTGTCGGACCGGATCCTGACCGTTCCTTCAGTAGCGTGCTGGTCCGTACGCCAGGTACCCCAGGCACCTACCCGAACGAGGCCCCATGGCTCACCCCCGGCCGTCCCGTCGCTCGCTCCTGCGCTCGGGGGCGGCGCTCGCCGCACTGGCCCTCACCGACGCCTGCTCCTCCGGCGGCGGGGACGAACCGTCCGGCCCGGCGCCGTCCGGCGGCCCGTCGGGCGCCCCGGCCTCCGGTGCGGCGAGCGGTCCGGCGGCGTCGGGCGGCTGGGCGATGCCCGCCGAGTCGGGCCCGCACACCCGCACGTTCATGGCCTGGCCGGCCCTGGAGGAGGTGTGGGGCGACCAGCTCCCGGGCGTCCGCCAGGACATCGCCGGGCTGGCCCGGGCCATCGCGGGCTTCGAGCCGGTGGTGCTGATGGCCCGCCCCGACCAGGCCGACCAGGCCCGGCAGGCGTGCGGCTCCTCGGTCGAGGTGATCGAGCTGATGGTCGACGACCTGTGGGCGCGGGACACCGGCCCGACCTTCGTCACCGGCCCGCAGGGCCTGGCCGGGGTCGACTTCGACTTCAACGGCTGGGGGAACAAGCAGACGCACGCCAACGACGGCCAGGTCGCCCGCAACCTCCTCGCCCACTACGGCATCACCCGCGTCCAGGCCCCGATCACGGGGGAGGGCGGCGCCATCGAGGTGGACGGCGAGGGCACCCTGATGGCCACCGAGAGCTCGTGGGTCAACGACAACCGCAACCCCGGCAAGAGCCGCGACCAGATCGAGGCGAGCTTCAAGGACCTGCTCGGCGTGCAGAAGGTGCTGTGGTTCAAGGGCGTCGCGGGCCAGGACATCACCGACTGCCACGTCGACGCCCTCGCCCGCTTCGCCGAGCCCGGCACCGTCGTCCTGCACCGCCCGGCCGCCGACACCCCGCCGGACATCTGGAGCACGGCCTCCGACCAGGCCCTTCAGGTGCTCAAATCCTCGACCGACGCCAAGGGGCGGAGCCTGAAGGTGGTCGAACTCCCCGAGCCCAACTTCGACCTGATCCAGGGCGCGGGCAAGAACTTCCTCGCCACCTACATCAACTACTACGTGTGCAACGGCGGCGTGATCGTGCCGCGCTTCGGCGACCAGAGCGCCGACGACAACGCGGCCCGGATCATCGGCGAGCTCCACCCGGGGCGCAAGGTCACCCAGATCTCCATCAACCACATCGCGGGCGGCGGCGGGGGCATCCACTGCGCCACCCAGCAGCAGCCCGCCACCACCGGCGCCTCCCCGTCGTGAGGCTCCCGGCCCGGCTGCGCGGCAACCGCTTCGCCGTCGTCCTGCTGATCCTCGCCGTCCTGTGCTCGGCCGGCATCGCCCTCTACCTCAACGAGCGCAACACCCGTCAGCAGACCCACGAACTCGCCCTGCCCACCGCTGGCGACTGGGTCGAACTCGACGTCACCTCCCAGGACATCGACCCGGGCACCGGCCAACTCACCCTCTACGTCTCGCCCGTCCCGCACGGCGGCCTCGCGCAGGGACCGGAGTCGTCCGCCTTCAGCCGCCAGATCGACATCACCGTCCGCTCCACCACCAGGACCGACCTGCGGGCCACCCCCGGCGAGGAGGCGCCGCCCCAGCCCGTGCAGGCCAACCTGTACGACGGCACGGAGAGCGACTACCCGTTCGACCGGTACCACTTCTCGCTGGCCTTCTCGGCCTCGGACGGCACCGGCGCCGTGCCCGTCGGCGTCGTGTTCGTGGACGCCGACCCGTTCTTCTTCGTCCGCCCCACCAGCACCCCGTTCGGTGCCGGGGCGGCCGAGCTGGCGGGCCGGGTCAGCCGGGCGCGCAGCACCTTCATCCTCGCCTGGTTCATGATCGCCGCGATGTGGGCCCTCGCCCTGGCCGTCATGGCCGGGGCCGAGGTGCTCTACCGCGGCGGGCAGGGCCTGGTCTGGCCGTCGCTCGGCTGGATGGCGGCGACGCTCTTCGCCCTGATCGGCATGCGCAACGCCGCCCCCGGCTCTCCGCCGATCGGCTCGCTCATCGACTACGTCGCCTTCTTCTGGGCCGAGGGGATCATCGCGGCGAGCCTGACCGTCACCGTCGTCGCGGGCACCCGGGTCGAGCACCGCAAGCGCGCGGAGGCCGGGAGCACCGAGCCCGCCCCCGGGACGTGAGGGCGGGCTCGGGCGCTGTGCACGCCGACGGCGTCACCGGCGGGCCGCCGGCAGGGTGAGGACGAGGACCAGGCCGCCGGCGGGGTTGTCCTCGCAGGTGAGCCGGCCGCCGTCGGCCGGCGGCAGCCGCGAGACCAGCCGGTGCTTCGCCTCGCCGGCCACCGTCGGCCCCCGGTCCGCCACCGTCACGCGGACCGCGTCCGAGCCGCCCCGGCCGGGGACGGCGTCCGCCCGCACCAGCACGCGCACCCCCGGCGGCGTGCGGCCGAGAGCCGTCCGCACCAGCGCCGTCAGCAGGTCGTCCAGCGGGCACCGGGCGACGGCGACCGGCGGCAGCCGCTCGGGCAGCCGGACGGTCAGCGATCCCGCCGGAACGCCGGCCAGGGCCTGCCGGACGGCGGGGACGACGTCCGCGCGCGCGGACGTGTGCGCGGACGTGTGCGCGGCGCCGGCCCGCGGACGCCGATCGGTGGGGGAGGACACCGGTCGGGTCAGCCGACGGCGGGGATGTCGTGCGTGGCGCAGTGGATGCCGCCGCCGCCCGCGGCGATCGCGTCGATCTTCACGGGGACGATCTCGCGGCCGGGGAAGTACTGCTTCATGGTCTGCTGGGCGCGGTCGTCGGCCCGGCCGTCGCCGAACCTGGGCAGGTAGACGCCCTTCGAGCCGACGTAGAAGTTCATGTACGAGGAGACGAAGGCGTCGCCGCGCCCGGTGATCTTGTCCGGGTCGGGCTGCTGGAGCTCCACGACGGTGAGCTTCTTCCCGGTCGCGTCGGTCGCCTGGGCGAGGACCGTGCGCGCCTGGTCGGCCGAGCGGGACCACACGTCCGGCGGGCTGCCGGGGAAGGCCTGGTCGAGCAGGACCACGCCCGGGGCGACGAAGCGGGCCAGGCAGTCGACGTGGGCGTCGGTGATGTCCTTGCCCTTGACGCCGGCCAGCCAGATCACCTTCGTCACGCCGAGGACCTTCTTGAGCTCCGCCTCGACCTGGTCGCGGCTCATGCCCGGGTTGCGGTTGTCGTTGACGACCGAGCTCTCGGTGACGAGCAGCGTGCCCTGCCCGTCGGTCTCGAACGAGCCGCCCTCGGCCACCAGGCGGGTCTCGATCCGCTCGACGCCGTACTTGGCGAGGACGGTGCGGGCGACCTTGGAGTCGTTGCCGCGCTGCTGCTTGCCGCCCCAGCCGTTGAAGTTGAAGTCGACGCCCTTGACCTTGCCGCCCTCCTCGACGAACACCGGCAGGGTGTCGCGGGCCCACAGGTCGTCGACGGGGATCGGCACGACCTCGACGGCCGGGCCGCAGGCCTTCTGCGCGGCCTCCTTCTGCTCGGGGCGGGCCATCAGGACGACCGGCTCGCGGGCCGCGATCGCCTGGGCGAGACCGGCGACGTCCCGGCGGACGTCCGGGAGCTGGTCGCCCCACACGTTCTCGGACGCGGGCCAGGACATCACCGTGCGGACGTGCTTGTCCCATTCGGCGCCGAAGCGGCGGGCGCCGGTGCCGCCGCCCGGCTGCTGCGTGGGGGAGGAGCCGTCCCCGGGGTTGGCGCCGCCGCCGGTGCCACCGGTGCCACCGGAGCCACCGGTGCCGTCGGGGTCGTCGAGGTCCGAACAGGCGGTCAGGCCGAGGGCGAGGACGCCCGCACCGGCGAGGGAGCGCAGGAGGATGCGGCGGGACAGGTCGGTGGGCATGCGTGATCTCCGGCTGGGGTCGGTTCTTCCGTACGGGCGGTCGAGCGGGGCTGGGGCGGAGGGCTACGGCAGGGGCTCGTGCATGGTCGAGCAGTGGATGCCGCCGCCGCCGGTCATCAGGCGGTCGACGTCGATCTGCACCACCTCGCGGCCGGGGAACGCCGCGGCCAGCGCCTCGCGCGCGGCGGCGTCCTTGTAGGCGTCCCCGAACTGGGCGGTGATGACGCCGCCGTTGACGACGTGGAAGTTGAGGTAGGAGTCGACGAAGTTCGAGCTGCGCGAGCGGACGGTGTCCGGTCCGTGCACGGGGATCACCTGGAGGCGGCGGCCCCGGGCGTCGGTGGCGGAGGAGAGGATCGCGAACTGCTCGCGCGCGTCCTTGGCCCAGGCGTCGTTGCGGTCCGCGGGCGGCAGCTGCACCATGACGACGCCGGGGCGCACGAAGCGCGAGGTGACGTCGACGTGGTCGTCGGTGATGTCCTTGCCCTTGATCCCAGGCAGCCAGATCATCGTGTCCGCGCCGTAGGCGTCCAGGACGGCGTCCTCGATCTCGTCCCGGCTCATGCCGCGGTTGCGGTTCTTGTTGACCAGGCTGCTCTCGGTCGCCATCACCGTGCCGTCGCCGTCCGTCTCCACGGCGCCGCCCTCGCCGACGAAGTCCGCGTAGGTGTGGCGCAGGCCGCGGCGCACGGCGATGCGTTCGGCGGCGAGGGCGTCGTCGTCGTGGATCTGCTTGTTGCCCCAGCCGTTGAAGTTGAGCACGACGGCGTCCAGGCCGCCGTGGCCGTCCCGGCGGAACACCGGGGCGATGTCGCGCATCCACAGGTCGTCGGTGGGGATGGCGGTGGTCACCTCGACGGCGGGGCCGCACTTCGCGCGGGCCTTGCCGGCCGTGTAGTCGTCGGGGGCGCACATGACCACGGGCTCGAACTCGGCGATCGTGCGGGCGATCAGCGCGATGTCGTCCTGCACCCCGCCCAGGCGCAGGCCCCACACGCCCCGCCGGGACGGCCAGGACATCCAGGTCCGCGCGTGCGGCACGTCGTCCGCGGGCACCCAGGGGAAGTTCCCGGTGGAACGGTCATCACGGTAGTGGCTCATGAGGGTCTCCAGATCGCGCGACGGTGCCGAGGGAGGGGGCGGGGGCCGCCGGGTCCACTCTTCGCGCCGCAACGCACCGGCGCACCGCGGAGCGGCCGGCGGCAGCACCCCTGCCTGCGGGTTCAGGCTCGCACTGACTGAAAAATCAGTCAAATCTTTGGGCAAATCCTGACGCAAAGGGACACGGTGGTGCACGCAGTGCGACAGCGGGCCCGTCGCCGGGCCCTCGGCGCGGTCAGGACCTCAGGAACCGAGCCGGGCCACCTCGGCGTCGATCGCGTCGACCATGAGCGTGCGGGCGTGCGCCAGCGGGAGGCTCCCGCTGAGCCAGCGCACGCTCAGGCCCTCCAGCAGCGCGGTCAGCCGCTCGGCGGCGCCGGCCAGGGCCACCGCCGACGACATCGGCCGCACGGTGCCCAGCAGTTCGGCGATCTCCTGCACCCAGATCCGGGTGGCCCGCGCCAGGTCCTCGCGGAGCGTCTCGTCGAACACCGCGCTCGCCCGCAGCTCGCCCCACGCGGTGCTGTTCTCGCGCACCTCGACGGAGTCCTGGAGCTCCAGCAGCAGCGTCTGCTCCAGCTCCTCGCGCGGCGTCAGCGGCGGCGCGTCCGCGGCCCGTTCGGTCGTGTAGCGCTCGGCCCGGTCGTTGATGAACTCCAGGGTCTGGCGCAGGATCCCGGTGCGGTCCTTGAAGTGGTAGTAGATCAGCGCCGTGGACACCCCCGCCTCCGCGGCGAGCTCCTCCACGCGCAGTCCGCGCACCCCGCGCCGCGCGATCACCCGCGCGGCTGCTTCCATGATCGACGTTTTACGACTGGCCACGACCCACCACCTTACCCGGGCGCGGCCGCTCGGGACCCACCCCCTGAAAAGCGCGTCAGTCGGACCGCCTGCCGAGCGCCCGGTCCAGGATCCAGCAGCAGCGGCGTGCGACCCGGCACCACGTCCGGGCCAGGCCCCCGACGACGCGGTACCACCCGGTCCCGAAGGGGAGCGCGATGGCGAACCACGACGGCGGCGCCATCTCACCCGGCCGCTGCGCGCCCTCCCTGGCCCACGCGCGGCACCGCTCCACACCCCGGCGCGTCCAGGCGGCGCAGCGTTCGGCCCGGTCGGCCCAACGGGCGGAAGCGAGCAGGAGCCGGGCGTGCAGGTCGTCGCGGCGGCCGGTCATGCGGGCGGCTCCGGGTGCGGCTCGGGGACGTGTTCCTTGGGTGTCCTGGGGTGTCCTGGTTCCAGCCTGCCACCGCCTCGGCCGCCATTCCCTGCGGGTCCGGCCGCCGCGTGGGACTCTGGGGGGAGTGACGACGGACGGGCGGTGACGGCTCGGCGCGGTGGTCGGTGGTCCGTGAAGGAGGACCTGATGTCGGACGAAGCGTTGATGGGCGACCAGGTGTACCAGCCCGACGGCTCGGAGGTGCAGGACGACGTCGGCCCCCTGGAGCCGGAGGACACCCTGATCGACCGCGGCCTCGAATCGGCGCTCGACGAAGGCTACGCGCCCCCCGAGCGTCCGCTCGCCGTGGAACGCCACGGCGTCACGGCGGCGGAGCAGCACACCCGCGAGAGCCTGGCGCAACGCCTGGCGGAGGAGCTGCCGGACGTCGCCGCGCCCGACTGGGACGGCATCGGCGACGCCTACGGCATGGACGGCGAGCCGATCGACACCGAGGCGGGCGAGGTCCGCTCCGGCCGGCTGATCGCCTCCTCCGGCTCGCGCAGCGACATGATCGCCGAGGACGTGGGCATCTCCGGCGGCGCCGCGAGCGCCGAGGAGGCGGCCATGCACACCACCGACGACCCCGAGGCGCTCATCGACTGAGACGGCCGGGGGCGGCGTCCGCCGTCTCCCGCCGCGTTTCGCCGTCTTCCGCCGCGTTTCGCCCTCCTCCGCTGCCCTCCGCCGTCCTCCGCCGTGTTCCGCCGTCTTCGACCGAGTGCGCCGATGACAGCGCGGGGCCCGTGCGCGAGCATGGGGCGATGCCCGAGACGTCGCACTCCCCTCGCCGGATCGCCGACGACCACGTCGCGCAGGTCGCGGCCCTCGACCCGTCCACCGCCACCCGATTGGGCCTCCACCCCGAGGACGACCGCCTGCCGGACCTCTCCCCGGAGGGCCACGAAGCGCTCGCCGAACTCTCGCGGCGGACGCTCGCCGTGCTCGACGCCGCCGAGAAGGAGGCCGCAGAGAAGGAGACGGGCGCGCAGGAGCCCGCCGACCGGGACTGCGCCCGCCTCCTGCGCGAGCGCCTGACCGCCGAACTCGCCGTGCACGACGCCGGCGACGGCTTCCTCCAACTGCGCAACGTCAACTCCCCCCTCCACCGCGTGCGGGGCGTCTTCACCCTGATGCCCACCGACACCGACGAGCACTGGGCCGCCGTCGCCGGCCGCCTGCGCAACCTGCCCGGCACGCTGGACGGTTACCGCGCCACCCTCACCGAGGGCATCACCCGCGGCCTGCTGTGCGCGCCCCGCCAGGCGCGCGCCGTCATCGGCCAGCTCGACGCCTGGACCGGCCGGTTCGACGGCGGGGCGGGCTGGTTCGCCGGCTTCGTCGCGGACGGCCCCGCCGGGCTGCGGGCCGAACTCGACACCGCCGCCGAGCGGGCGACCGCCGCCGTCGACGTCTTCCGCGACTGGCTCCGCACCACCTACCTGCCCGCCGCCGACGGCACCCCGGACGCCGTCGGCCCCGAGCGCTACCAGCGCTCCGCCCGCTGGGCCAACGGCGCCGACCTCGACCCCGCCGAGGCGTACGCGTGGGCGTGGGAGGAGTTCCACCGGACGGCCGCCGAGATGCGGGCCGAATCCGAGCGCGTCCTCCCCGGCGCCGGCGTCCGCGCCACCATGGACCACCTCAACGAACACGGCCACGCGATCGAGGGCGAGGAGAACATCCGCGCCTGGCTCCAGCAGATCATCGACGAGGCGATCGACGCGCTCGACGGCACCCACTTCGACATCTCGGGACCGATGCGGCGCGTCGAGGCCAGGATCGCGCCCCCGGGCAGCTCCGGCGCGCCCTACTACACGGGCCCGAGCCTCGACTTCACCCGCCCCGGCCGCACCTACCTGCCCACCCTCGGCCAACGGACCTTCCCCACCTGGGAGATCGTCAGCACCTGGTACCACGAGGGCGTCCCCGGCCACCACCTCCAGACGGCCCGCTGGACCGCCTCCGCCGACCGCCTGAGCACCTACCAGATCACCCTCGGCGCCGTCAGCGCCAACAAGGAGGGCTGGGCGCTCTACGCGGAGCGGCTGATGGACGAACTCGGCTTCCTCACCGACCCCGCGCGCCGCCTCGGCTACCTCGACAAGCAGATGCTCCGCATCATCCGGGTGATCGTCGACATCGGCATGCACCTCCGACTGGCGATCCCCACCGACTCGGGCTTCAGCCCGGGGGAACGCTGGACCCCGGAGCTGGCCGACGCGTTCATGGCCGCCCACCACGGCAGCGAGGCCCCGCGCCGCACCAGCGAGATCGACCGCTACCTCGGCTGGCCCGGCCAGGCCATCGGCTACAAACTCGGCGAACGCGCCTGGCTGGAAGGCCGCGAGGCCGCCCGCCACCGCCGGGGCCCCGCCTTCGACCTCCGCACCTGGCACATGCACGCCCTCTCCCAGGGCTCCCTGGGCCTGGACGACCTGACCGCCAACCTGGCCGCCCTGTAGGCGACTTCGCAGGCGACCTCGTAGGCGAGCGAGGAGTGGGAAGTCAGCCGGTCCGACTTCCCACTCCTCACGGCTTCACGGCGCGTAGTCGTACCCGATGGTGAAGCGGGTCGGCAGGCAGCACTCGGTGTACTCGATGACGGTCGATCGGCGGTGATGGCGCGGTGATGGCGTTGGCGCAGTCGTCGACGAGTGCTCATCGACGACCGCGGGCACTCAGGGGGTGAACGACTCCAGGTGGTCGAGGCGGACGAACCGGGCCTCCGGGCTGGCCCGGTGGACGGCGGCTTCGAGGGCGTCGAGGCCGCCCCAGTCCACGGCGGGTTCGGTCAGGGGGTGGTCGAAGTCGTCCCAGTGTGTCGGTATGACGTACGGCGGGTGGTCGAGGGCGTCGAGCAGGCGCGGCACGTAGTCCGGGACGGAGCCCCCGCCGGGCTGCATCAGCAGGACGTCCGGGGCGAGGCCGGTGAGGTGGCGGGCGTCGTAGTTGGCTCCGCCGCTGTCGAGGATGCGCAGCCGGTCGTTGCCGACGGTGATCAGGTAGGCCAGCGTGCCGCCCTCGATCAGGTCGGAGATCACGCGCGGGCGGGGCGGCGGCGCGCCGGGCCTGGTGCCGGGGAAGGGCACCTTCGAGCGCGGGCCGGTCATCGAGTGCAGGGAGTCGACGACCCGGATCGTGTAGCCGTCGAACTGCAGGTACTCGCCGCCGCGCACCACCGACAGCTGGTCCTGCGGCGCGCCGAGCGCGGTCAGCAGGTTGGCGTGGCTCTCGGTGCCGAGCACGGTGGCGCCCGTGCGGGCGGCGAGGTGCGGGACGTCGGGCAGGTGGTCGTAGTGGCCGTGGGTCACCAGGATCTGGTCGGCGCGCAGTCCGAGGCGGTCGATGGCGGCGGTGTCGACGCTGAGCGGGGTGGCGGGGTCGGCGCCCTGCGGGGTGTAGGTGCCGGTGCGGAAGCGGGTGATCCACGGGTCGATCAGGATCGTCGTGGGGGTGGCCGGGTCGCCGAAGGTGATCTCCCAGCCGTTGTTGCCCAGCCAGCGCAGGGTGACCCCCGAGGAACCGGGTGGTCCGGGGCGGCGGCGTCGGCGGTCGGACGGCCGGGCTTCAGCGGGGGGCGTGGCGGTGCCGAGCACGGCGGCGCTCGTCGCCGAGGCGGCCAGCAGGCGGCGGCGGGACAGGGGCATCGTCAACGGTCTCCTCTGGTCGGTGAATCGGGGGCGGGTCAGCCGAGCGTGCCGACGACCGCCTTCGTCGCCCGGGCGATCAGGGCGTCGTCGGAGGTGGCGCCGGCCTTGCCGCGGTCGGAGAGGACGACGATGACGATCGGGCTGCGACCGCCGGCCGGCCATGCGAGGGCGACGTCGTTGCGGGTGCCGTAGCCACCGTTGCCGGTCTTGTCGCCGATCTTCCAGTCGGAGGGCACGCCCGCGCGGATGTACGGGTCGCCGGTCGTGTTGCCGGCCAGCCAGTCGGTCAGGAGCCGGCGCCGGTCCTCGGTGAGGGTGTCGCCGAGTGCGTAGCGGCGCAGGTCGGCGGCGAAGGCGCGGGGCGTGCTGGTGTCGCGGGTGTCGCCGGGGGTGGCCTCGTTGAGGGTGGGCTCGGTGCGGTCGACGCTGGTGGTCGTGTCGCCGAGCTCGCGCAGGGACTGCTGGACGGCCGCCGGGCCGCCGAGTTCGGCGGTGACGAGGTTCGCCGCGGTGTTGTCGCTGTACTGGATGGCGGCGGCGGCCAGGTCGCGCACCTTCATGCCGGTGGCGACGTGCTGCGACGTGATCGGCGCCCACGCCAGCACGTCCTCCTGGCGGTACGCGACCACCTTGTCCAACTGCTCGTCGGAGGCCTTGCGCAGCAGGGCCCCGGTGGCGAGCGACTTGATCGTGGACGCGAACGCGAACCGCTCGTCGGCGCGGTAGGAGACCTCCCGGCCGCTGCCGGTGTCCAGCGCGTAGACGCCGAGGCGGGCGCCGAACTGCTGCTCAAGTCCCTTGAAGGAATCGTCGGTTGTGGCCGCGACGGTGGCTGTGGCGGTGGCGGTCGGGGCTGCGGCGTTCGTGCTGCCGCTCGTGCCGCTCGTGCCGCTCGTGCCGCTCGCTGCGCTCGTGCCGCTGTGGCCGCACCCGCTCAGCAGGGTGACCGCGAGCAGGGCCGCGGCGGGCAGTGCGGTGCGGGGGAGGCGTCGGATCGTCGGTGGCATGGGTGGTCTCCAGTGCGGGTGGGGTGGCGGGCCGTCGCCCTCAGCCAATCAGCCCGTCAGGTCTCCAGTCCAAGACCATGATGGTGAAGGGATCGATACGAAATTGCCTATGATTGCTGCCCATGGACCTGCTGGGGCACCTCCGCCACTTCCGCGCCGTCGCCGAGGAGCGGCACTTCGGCCGCGCCGCCGAGCTCCTGCGGATCGCCCAGCCCTCGCTCTCCCAGCGGATCCAGCGCCTCGAACGCGAACTCGGCGTGACCCTGTTCGACCGCGGTCCGCGCGGGGTCGACCTCACCCCGGCGGGCCGGCTGCTGCTCGCGGAGGCGGAGGAGGTGCTGGAGGGCTCCGCCCGTCTGCTTGCCGTCGCCGCCGACCTGCGCAGCGGCCGGGCCGGCACCCTGCGCGCGGCCGTGCCGCCCGAGCTCGGACCGGCCGCCCTGGCCGCGCTGCTCACCGGTTTCGAGAGCGCGTCCCCGGGCACCCGGCTCGAACTGCGGGAACTGCCCGTCGCGGCCGTCGTGCGCGAACTCGCCCAGCACACGGTGGACGTCGCCGTCGTCCGTCACCCCTGCCCGGCCGACGGACTGGCCTTCGGGCCGGTCCTGCACCAGCCGCTCGGCGTCCTGCTCGCCGCCGGGAGCCCGTACGCCGACCGCCCCGAGCTGGCGGTGGCCGAACTGACCGGCCGGCGTCTGGTGCTCTTCCCCCGCGCCACGGCCCCGGCGCTGTACGACGAGGTGCTCACCACCCTGTCCCGGCACGGCTGCACCCCGGAGGCCGTCGTCGACCCGCCGGGACCGGACGTCGCCGGCGCGCTCGTGCTCACCGGCAGCGCCGTCGCCCTGGCGCCGCGCACCGCGCCGCCGGCGGGTACAGTCTGGCGTCCGCTGACCGGCACCCCACTGGCCTGGCGCACCTCCACGGCCTGGCCGGCCGGGCGCGGCGGGCCCGCCGTCCGGCTGTTCGCCGAGGCCGCCCACGCGGCGCTGACCGGACCCGGCGGCCTCCTGCCCCAGCCGCCCAACCGTCCGCTCCACCCCCGGCCCGCAATGGAGTTCCCGCTGTGACCAGCGACCGCGTACCCAGCGACCGTACGAGAGCCGACCGCCCCGCCGGTGACCGCAGGGCCGGCGACCGCCCCGCCGGCGCCCGTGCCGCGCGCGCCCGCATCGCCGCCGCCTTCGCCGACGCCGGCGTCAGCGGCCTGCTGCACGCGCGCGACCTCGACACCGGCGCCGAGATCGCCGTGGGCGCCGACACCGCGGTCAGCACCGCGAGCGTCCACAAGCTCTGCCTCCTGGTCACGCTGTTCCGCGAGGCCGCGGAAGGCCGGATCGACCTCACCCGCCAGGTGGACGTCCCCGCCGCCGGCCGCACCCCGGGACGGACGGGCCTCGCGGCCATGCTCGACGCCGCCCGCCTCTCCCTGCGCGACCTCGCCTACCTGACCGCCGCCGTCAGCGACAACGCCGCCGCCGACGTGCTGTGGGCCGAGGTCGGCCTGGACACCGTCAACCGCACCATGGCCGACCTGGGCCTCACCCGGACGGTGGCCGTCCACACGCTCGGCGGCATGACCGCCGCCCTCGTGGAGGACACCGGCCCCGACTCCCCGGTCGACCCGGCGGTGGTCGCCCGGCTCCGGGTCCTCGACCCCGCCTTCACCAACCACAGCACCCCGCGCGACATGACCGCCCTCCTCGCCGCCCTCTGGCACGGCGACGCCTGCCCCGGCGACCACGGCGCCGCCCTGCGCCGCCTCCTCGGCCTCCAGGTCTGGCCGCACCGCCTCGCCGCCGGCTTCCCCTTCGACGACGTCCGCGTCCACGGCAAGACCGGCACCCTCCCGACCCTGCGCCACGAGGTCGGCGTCGTCGAGTACCCCGACGGCGGCCGCTACGCCCTCGCGGTCTTCACCCGCGCCGCCGCCACCGCCATCACCCTCCCCGCCGCCGACGCCGCCATCGGCACCACGGCCCGCCTGGCCGTCGACGCCCTGCGGGCGACGGCACGCCCGGGAGAGTAACCCGGCCCGCCTACCGGATCGCGCGGGCCGCGGTCAGGGCCGCCGTCACGCTCCCCGCGACGTCGGTGACCGGGTAGAGGACCTCGCGGACGGTGCGGGTCCGGTCGACGACCAGGGTGAGGCGCTTCAGGCGGGTGGTGCCGGCGGCGCGGAGGGTGGGGAGGCGGAGGGCGCCGGTGAGGTCGAGGGCGAGGTCGGAGAGGAGGGGGAAGGCCAGGCCCTCGGCTTCGGCGAACGCGCGCTGCTCGTCCGGGCGTTGGGTGGAGATGCCGCGCACCGCCGCGCCGGCGGCGGTGAAGTCGGCGAGGTGGTCGCGGTAGGTGCGTGACTCCAGGGTGCAGCCGGACGCGCCGGGCACCGTCGACCAGCCGGGCGGGTAGGACTCGGCGCGGACGAAGGCGCCGGGGAAGCAGTACAGGACGGTGGTGGCGTCCGGGGCGACGGGATCGTGCTCCCGGCCGTCCGCGCCCGGGAGCAGCAGGTCGGGGACCCGGGTGCCGCGCAGCGCGTGGACGCGTTCCGCCTCCCGGGAGTGCTCGGTGGCGGTGGCCGTGGGGGTGCCGTCGCCCAGCACCCAGCTGTCGCCCCAGTCCTGGAGGGCGACCAGGACGGGCAGCAGGGCGCGCCCGCGCGGGGTGAGGCGGTACTCGTGGCGCGGCGGGCGGTCCTGGTACTGCTCGCGGGCGAGCACGCCGGAGTCGACGAGCAGGCGCAGGCGTTCGGCGAGCACCTTGCGGGAGAGGCCGAGCTCCTGCTGGAGCTGCTCGAAGCGGTGCAGCCCGCGGGCCGTGTCGCGGACGATCAGCAGGGTCCAGGTGTCCCCGACCACGTCGAGGGCCTGGGCGATCGCGCAGTTGTCGTCCGCCGGGCCGCCGCGCCGGACCATCGTGGCCTCCTTCCGGGGGTGATCACCAGCGTTGACCTTAGCCCCGTCAGCCTGACATAGTCCGTTCCGAAAAGGAACTGACTACGGGGGTGGCCGGGTGGCCGAGCGGAACGGGACCGGGGACGGCACGGGGAACAGGGGCGCGCTGCGGGCGCTGCCGAGGACCGTCTGGATGCTGGCGGCCGGCGGCTTCGCCAACATGGTGGTGTCTTTCACCTTCGTGTACCTCTTCGTCTATCTGACCGGCCCGCGCGGGCTGAGCACGGCCGCCGCCGGCACCATCGCCGGCGCCGGCGGCCTCGGCCTGGTGGCGGGCAACTTCACCGGCGGCTGGTTCGGGGACCGCTTCGGCCACCGCCGGACGCTGCTCACCGGGTCCGCCGTCTCCGGCGCCGGACTGCTCGCCCTGCCGGTGCTGCCGACGTCCGTGCTGCTCCTGGTGCTGCCCGTCTTCCAGTACGCCGCCGGCACCGTGCGCGCCTCCAACTCGGCGCTCGTCGCGGTGGCCGTGCCGCCCGGCGACCGGCGGCAGGGTTTCGCGGTGATGCGCTTCGCGGGCAACGCGGGCTTCACCATCGGCCCGTTGCTCGGCGCGCTCATCGCGACCCACTGGTCGTACGAGTGGCTGTTCCGCATCGACGGGCTCGGGTCGCTGCTGTTCGCCGCGTACGCCGCCAAGGTGCTGACCGCCGACGGGCCGCGCAGCGGCCGGACCGTCACCCGCGGCGGCCTGTGGGCGACGCTCCGGGAGCGGCCCGCGGTGCTGGTGCTGCTGCCCGCGATCGTCGTCGTGGACACCGTCTACCGGCAGCAGTACTCGGTCCTGCCGGTGTTCCTCGCCGACCACGGCATCGGCACCGGCGTGTACGGCGCGGTGCTGGCGATCAACGGCGGCCTGATCCTCGCGCTGGAGGTGGTCGTCACCATGGCGCTGCGCGACCGGGCGCCGCTGCGGATCATCGGCACCGGCCTGCTGCTGGTCGGCGCGGGCTTCGCGGCGCTGGTCGCGGGCGCGTCGGTCGTCACCACGGTGGTGATGATGGTCGTGGTCACCGCGGGCGAGATCCTCTACAAGACCCCGGCGACGGCCTTCGTCGCGGACAGCGCACCGCCCGAGTACCAGGGCCGCTTCCAGAGCCTCTACGCCGGGGCCTCCACCAGCGGCACCGTCCTCGCACCCCCGCTCGGCGGCGCCCTCTACCAGTCCACCCCGGGTCTGCTCTGGCCCGCCTGCGCCTGCCTGGCGGTCCTCGCCGGCCTGGCCGTCTTCGCCGCCGGCCCGCTGACCGCCCCGCGCACGGCGAAGGGCTCACCCGTACCGGAGGCGGTCGGGGGCTGAAGGGGCCCGCTGTCACCGCCTGTTCGTCGGGGACGACGAGCGGGCGGCCAGGTAGTCCCTGGCCGCCTGGGGGGCCTTGGCGTAGGAGCCGGCGTCGAACGGGGGCTGGGGGTCGTACTCGATGGCGAGTTGGAAGGCCTCGGCGGCGGTGCGGCCGGCGGTCAGTTCGGCGAGGCGCAGGGCCATGTCGATGCCCGACGAGACGCCGGCGGCGGTGATGATGTCGCCGGGTTGTTCGACGACGCGGTGGGGCGTGTAGGTGGCGCCGTAGGACTCCAGGATGTGGACGGCGCTCCAGTGGGTGGTCGCTTCCAGGCCGTCGAGGAGGCCGGCGGCGGCGAGGAGCAGGGAGCCGGTGCAGACCGACGTCGTCCAGGTGGTCGTGGTGTGGACGCGGCGGATCCAGTCGAGCAGCGGCTCGTCGGTGAGGCGGCTGCGGGCGCCCGGGCCGCCGGGGACCACCAGGACGTCGGCTTCCGTGACGTCCTCGAAGGGGGCCGTCGCGACGACGTGGAGCAGGCCCGCGCCGTCCGTGCAGGGGCCCGCGGTGGCGGCGGTGAAGACGACGTCGGCTTCCGGGAGCATGCGGAGGACCTCGTACGGGCCGACGGCGTCGAGTGCGGTGAAGCCGTCGAAGATCGGGATGGCGATGCGCATGGGGGTGCCTTCCGGGGAGGGGTGGTGTCGTCCCCGGTCCGGCGCCCACCCCGGGCGAAGCGCTCGGGGGAAGAGCTCGGGGGAACTGCTCACCGTTCCAGCGTGACCGGGCCCGGGTGCAGCGGCAAGGACACGGATATGACGAGGTCCGTCATCGCGTGGGAGGGGGGCTATCCCCAGGCGAGGTCGGAGGCCAGCCCCAGGGTGTCGCGGACGGATCGTGGGCGATCATCAACGGCAGGAGCAGGAAGCCGAGTCGGGGATGGGTGATCGCGCATGGGTGGGCTGATCGGGCGGCGTTCGCTGCTGCGGGCGGCGGCAGCAGCAGCGGCCGGGGCGGGGGCGCTGGCGGTGCCGGCCACGGCCACGGCCGCGCGTGCGGGGGAGGAGCAGGAGCCGGTCCGGGCCGCGCTGTTACGCGCCTCCCGGCCGCTGCGCTCCACGGTGCCGGGGGCGGACCCGTCCGACCTCCGGGCGTTCGGGGCGATGGTGGGGGACGCCCGGGTCGTCGGCCTGGGGGAGGCGACGCACGGGTCGCACGAGTTCTTCGCGATGAAGGAGCGCGTCTTCCGGTACCTCGTGGAGGAGAAGGGCTTCGGCGCCTTCGCCCTGGAGATGAGCTGGCCGGCCGGGCTGCTCGTCGACGAGTTCGTCCAGGGCGGACCCGGCGACGCGCGCCAGGTCGTGCGGGCCGCGTTGGGCGGATCGCCGTGGGAGCGTGAGGAGTTCCTGCACCTCGTCGAGTGGATGCGGGACCACAACCGGCGCAACCCCCGCCGCCGCGTCCACTTCATGGGCGACGACATCGGCGCCCCGCGCGTCGGGGACGCCTTCTTCGAACGGGTGACGGGATACGTCCGGCGCCGGCACCCGGAGCTGCTGCCGCGCTTCACCGAGCTGTACGCCGGCCTGCGCCCCCTCGACGACAGCTTCGCCTACCTGCGCCGCCCGCTCGCCGAGCGGCAGCGCCTCGCGGGCAACGCCGAAGTGGCTTTCAAGTTGATGGAGAGTCAATATAGCCAGAGCGGCGCGGAGTTCGCGTGGGCCGTGCAGCACGCCCGCTCCATCGCGCAGACCGCGGTGTTCCTCGGGGTCGACCTCCAGGACGAAGGGGCGCTGCGCGCCGCGATGCTCCACCGCGACCGGGTGATGGCCGACAACGTCGTCTGGTGGCACCGGCAGACCGGCCACCGCATGCTCGTGTCGGCGCACAACGGCCACGTCGCGTACGTCCCCGACGACCCCGACCAGCACCCGAAGGCGCAGGGCGGGTTCCTGCGCGAGGCGCTCGGCGGCGGGTACCTCCCGGTCGGGTTGACCTTCGGCCGGGGCTCCTTCCTCTCCCAGGATTCGCAAGCGTCGTCCGGGCTCCCGGACCGCGAGTGGACGAAGTTCACGGTGGGCCCGCCCGCGCCCGGCACCACCGAGGAGACCCTCGACCGGGTCCGCGGCGGCGACTTCTACCTCGACGTCCGCAGCGCCCCGCCCGCGGCCCGCGCCTGGCTGGACACCCCCCGACCGCTGCGCAGCATCGGCACCGGGTACCCCGTGCCGCTCAGCACCGTGCGGATCGCCGAGTCCTTCGACGTGCTCGTCCACCTCCACCGGGTCCGGGAGGCGGACAAGCTGGGCTGATCGGAACCCGGTCGGCAGCCGGGGCGCGTACGGCCGCTCCGGGGCGGCCGTCTCGTCCCCCGTCAGCCGCACGCCGAGCGCCGCTCGTGCGCGAGACCCTGGACCTCGCCGCCGACGCACAGCAGCTCCTCGTGCTGCTCCCGGCCGAGGCGGAGAGCGCCGCGCACGTCGACCGGCTGACGCGGCCGACTCCGGGGCGGCTGCGGGTGGTCTCGTGACGTCCGGGCGCAGGGCCCGGACTCCCGTACCGGGTGTCACGGAATTGGGTGCGAGAATTCCGGAATGGAATCCTGGAATTCCTGGACCGCAATGCCGTCATGCCATATGAATATCCGATGAGGCTACTGATTACTCTCTGCTTGCAGCGGGAGTGCGGCCTGCCTTACCGGTGGCTTCTGGCCTGCGTAATGCTTGTGCAGGTGATAGTTTTCGGTAAGTGCAGAAAGAATTCCTGACGGCAGGAAATACCTCATGAGAGCGAATCGAGGTCGGGCGCTCGCGGTCGCGGCGGTCACTGCGGGCGGCCTGCTGGCCACCACCGTCCACCCGGCCGCAGCCGCCCCGGTGTACCCGGTCGAGTACCACTTCGCGATCGGCTTCCCGGCGGGCTTCCTCACCCCCGACACCGCCCCGCCCGGCGCGAACGACTGGTCCTGCCGGCCCGGCGCAGCGCACCCGGAGCCGGTCGTCCTCGTGCACGGCACGGCCGAGAACATGAACGACAACTGGCGCGGCGCGGCCCCGCTGCTCGCCAACGCCGGGTACTGCGTCTACGCGTTCGACTACGGCGGCGCCCCCGGTGCGCCGATGCAGGGCCTCGGGCCGATCGAGGACTCCGCCCGGCAACTGTCCGCGTTCGTCGACCAGGTCCTCGCCGCCACCGGGGCGGCCAAGGCCGATCTCGTCGGACACTCCCAGGGCGGCGGCGTGCTGCCGCGCTACTACCTGAAGAACGACGGCGGCGCCGCGAAGGTGGCCAAGCTCGTCGGCATCACCCCCCTCAACGAGGGCACCACGTTGGACGGCCTCAGTGTGCTCGCGACCGAGTTGCACATCCTGGAGCCGGCGAACGCGGTGCTCGACACCGCCTGTCCGGCCTGCGTCGAGCAGGAGGCGGGCTCCCCGTTCATCGCCGCGCTCGACGCGGGCGGCGCGACCCTCCCGGGCGTCGAGTACACCGTCATCGCGTCGAGGTTCGACGAGGTCGTCACCCCGTACACCAACTCCTACCTGCCGGCCGGGCCGCACGTCACGAACCTGACCCTGCAGGACCAGTGCGTGGCCGACGCCGCCGACCACCTGGAGGGCCCGTACGACCCGGTCGCGCTGGCCGACGTCCGCAACGCGCTCGACCCGGCGCACCCCGTCCCGGTGCCGTGCAAGCCGGTGCTGCCCGTCCTCGGCCCGCTGCTCTGACGGTGTCGCCCGGCACGCCGCCCGTAGCGGCGGCGCGCCGGACGACACGCCCTACGTCAGCTGTGCTTCCACGTCACCGAGAAGGCACTGCCCCCGCTGAGCCCGGAGGTGGTGGCCTTGGTGGTGCTGCCCGAGGCCATCGTGATGCTCGACGCGCCCGCGGCGCTCAGGCTCTGGCCGTTGGCGGTCGCCCCGCTGAAGCCGACGGTGCCGAAGTTCGAGAGCGGCAGGACGCCGGTGGAGCTCGACGGCGCCTCCGCGATGACCTCGGCGGAGGCCAGGGCCGCGCTGCGCAGGGTCTTGTTGACGCTGCGCTTCCAGCCCTGGGTGGTGTCGGAGAGCGTGAGCGTGAACGACCCGGAGCCGTTGGTGGTGACGCTCGCGGTGAAGTGGTCGCCGGGCCGCACGGAGTTGGAGAAGTTCACCGGGTACGCCGGGTACATCTCGTACCAGGACGAGTACACCGGCGAACCGCCCGAGCAGTCCGCCTCGGTGCCGAGCTGCTCGACCGAGTTGCTGCCGTCCCCGTCGATCCCGACCCAGAAGCTGGACCAGGTGTCGGAGCCCGAGCAGGACACCGACGGCTGCACCCAACTGGCGCTGACGCTGGTGAACTTGCCGCCGGTCGCGGCGTACCCGGCCCAGTTGCTGCTGGTGCTGCGCAGCACGCCGCCGCCGTGGTGGCCGAGCGGTGCCTGGACGATGGCGGGGGCGGTGGCGGCGAGGGCCGGTGCCGCGCCGCCGAGGACGGTCAGCAGGGCGGCGGAGGAGGCGACAAGGGCGCGTCGAGACGTGCGTCGACGGGCTATGGACATGGCTACTCCTGTGTGAGGGGGTGGAGTTGACCAAGCGTCGACAACGGTAAGGCCGGCGGTTGGCGGTGATGAGTCACCGGGCGGTAAAGAAATCCTGGGGATTCCTTGGATGTCCCTGGACTTCCTCGTGGCGGCCGCATGGCCTATCCGGTCGCATCGTGGCCACGAGCCACGCTCGATCAGGCCACCGGCGATCAAGTTCGGCCAGTTTCAGACTGTTTCGGATATCGACGATTCGGTGGCGGGCGCAGGCGGGATGATCGCGGGCGGGTTCGGGTGTCATGGCCTGGCCACCTGCCGGTGACTGCGTGGGGGTGCCCGCTTGAGCGTGGACAACGACTTCGACGACCTTGACGGGACCGAGGGCCGCCTCGACGACCTCGACGACTTCGAGGAACTGGACGAGCTCGCCGACTTCGACGAGTTCCTCCGCGTCTGCGCCGGGCTGACCGGCTTCGACGAGCCGGAGCTGCGGGCCACCGGGATGGCGCACGAGCACCACCGGACCGTGCTGGCGCACCGGGTGCGGGACGAGCACGCGCTCGTCCACCTCTGGTACGTCGGGGCCTGGCCGGGGGAGTCGCCCGGGTCCGCGCGGGCCTACGACGGGGCGCTGGTGTGGCGGACGTTCCACGCCGACCCGCCCGGCGCCGCCGCACCGGGCCACGGGAGTTGGGGCGACACGCCCCGGGGAGGCGAGGAACTGTGAGCACGCGCTGGGACGCGGTCGTCGTGGGGGCGGGCATCGCCGGCTCGCTGGTCGCCCAGCGGCTGGGGGCGCAGGGCTGGCGCGTGCTGGTGCTCGAAGCCGGCCGCACCGTCCCCGGCGCGGCCGAGACCGCCGCCGCCCACCGCGCCGCCGGCGGCGGCCCGCCCACCTCGGCGTACCCGCACAACCCCGACGCGCCCTCACCCGACGTCGGCGACCTCGCCGGGCCCGGCGGCCACCTCGTCCAGCACGGCCCCCTGCCCTACGCCAGCGGCTACCTGCGCGCCAACGGCGGCACCGGGCTGCTCTGGACGGGCCTCACCCCGCGCATGCACCCCGAGGACTTCCGCACCGCCGACCTCGGGCACGGCCGCAACTGGCCGATCGGCTACGACGACCTGGAGCCCCACTACCGCGACGCCGAACGCGAACTCGGCGTCGCGGCCGACGCGGACGACCAGCGCACCGCCGTCGGACTGCCCCTCCCCGACGGCTACGAGTTCCCGATGCGCGCCATCCCGCCCTCCTACCTCGACCGCCGGCTCGCCCGCGACCTCGACGGTCGCACCGTCCGCGACCCGGCCGTGCCCGTGCCCGCCCGCCTCGCCGTCACCGCGACCCCGCACGCCCGCAACGGCCGGCCGACCCGGCCCGGCGACGCCACCGGACCGCTCTGCGCCGGCAGCGCCAGTTGCGTCCCGGCCTGCCCGACCGGTGCCAAGTACACGCCGCGGCGCACCCAGGCCCGCTGGTCCGCGAGCGTCGAGCTGCGCACCGGGGCCGTCGTCAGCCGCGTCCTCGCCGACCCGGCGACCGGCCGCGCCACCGGCGTGGAGTACCTGACGCACGGCGGCGAGGCGCACCGCGTGGACGCCGGCCTCGTCGTCCTCGCCGCGCACGCGATCGAGAACGCCCGGCTGCTGCTCCTGTCCGGTCTCGCCAACCGCAGCGACCAGGTCGGGCGCAACCTCATGGACCACCCCGCCCTGCTCACCTGGGGCCTGATGCCGGGCCCGGTCGGGCCCTACCGGGGGCCGGGCTCCACCAGCGGGTTCGAGGCCTTCCGCTTCGGCGCCGGACGGGAGCGGCGGGCTCCGTTCCGCATCGAGATCGGGAACTGGGGCTGGTCCTGGGCCGGGGGAGACCCGCAGTCCGAGGCCCGGGCCGCGCTGGCCGCGGGACTGCGCGGCAAGGAGCTGCGCGAACGCCTCGGCGACCGGCTGGGCCGGCAGTTCTCGCTCCAGTTCGAGCTGGAGCAGCCCGCCGACCCGGCCAACCGCGTCACCCTCGACCCCGACCGGCGCGACCCGCTCGGCCTGCCGCGCCCGGCGATCCGCTACGACCTCACCGCGTACGTCCGCGACGGCATGGCCTCCGCCCGGGCCGTGTCCGACCAGCTGTTCGCGCTGCTCGGCGCCGAGGACCACACCGCCTACCCGGCCGGACCGGGCTGGCCGGGCCGGGTCGAGCACGGGGGAGTCGCGTACGGGTACCGGGGCGCGGGCCACGCCGGCGGCACCCACGTCATGGGCGACGCACCCGGCACGTCCGTCGTCGACCAGTGGCAGCGCAGCTGGGACCACCCCAACCTGTACGCCGTCGGCTGCGGCTCGATGCCCTCCCTCGGCACCTCCAACCCGACGCTCAGCATGGCCGCGCTCGCGCTGCGCAGCGCCGAGCGGATGCACCTCGACCTGCTGGACGTGCGCCGCCCGCTCGCGGTGGGCGCCGAACGCACCGGACCGTCCTCCCCCCTCCTCCCCGCATCGAACCCGGAGACGCCATGACCGGCCTTCCGCTCCCGCCCGTGCCGGAGCCGTACTACCTCCCCTTCCACTACGGCGCCCTGCACAACATCGGCGTCGACTACCTGGTCGGGCCCGAGCGGGCGCGCGAGCTGCTGCGCAAGCGCCACCCCGGGCTCGTGCCCGCGCTGTTCGACGGGCGGGCCTGCGTGTCGCTCAACTACCAGCTGTACTTCGCGCAGTACCCGGGCGGCGGCGGGATCACCCAGGAGGTGGAGATCAACCTCGTCGCCCACCCGGAGTTCGCCGAGGAACGCCTGCCCGAGCTGAACTACGGGCAGTACGCCCGGGGTTACGACCAGACCAAGCTGCTCGGCATCGCCCGGCTGCACGTGCTGTGCGACAACCCGCTGGCCATCGACGCCGGGCGTCTCCTCTACGCCGAGCCCAAGCGGGCGGGCTGGTTCGAGACGTTGATGCCCTCCCTCAACGCGCCCTCCGTGAACGAGCGTTGGTCCGTCTCCTGCCGCCGGGCCACCGTCGACGACGGCGGGCTCCAGCGCCACGAGGAGGAACTGCTGTCGCTGGAGGCGGACTTGGCCGGCCTCGCGTCCGAGCCGGTCAACAACACGCCGATCACCGGCTACGGCACCGACGACGAGGGGCGGCTGCTCGCCGGGCCGCTCAACGTCTACCAGCCGTACCGCTTCTTCGCCCTGGACGACCGTTCGGCCGACCGCGTCCGCCTCGACGTCGGCAACCCAGCCGAGGAGCCCGCCCGCGACCTCGCCCACCTCGTCGCCGACGCGCCGGCGGCGGGCGTGTGGACCTACCAGTCCGCACCGGTCGCCGCCCACAACCGGCCGTACTACATCCGCTGACCCGCCCCTGCGAGGTCGTCGGCGAGCAGCTGCTCCGAAAGGTCCCACAGCCGCCGGGCGTTGTCCGCGTCGAGGGCGTAGCGGGCGACGCCCTGCAGCGGGGCGCCGCGGCGGTCCAGGACCTCGGCCTCGTTGCAGTCGGCGAAGTAGCGGCCGCCGACGCCCTCCAGGAGGGGTGAGACGGCGAGCAGGACGGAGGTGGCGGCGCCCTGCTCGACCGTCTTCACGAGCTCGGGCGGGACGGAGCCGCTGCCGCGGCCCTCGGTGTGGCGCTGGAGGTTGGTGAAGATCGCGCCGGGCATGACGGCGTTGGCCGTGATGTTGTCGCCTGCCCAGCGGCGGTCGGCCTCCACGGAGAAGAGGACGTTCGCGGTCTTCGACTGGCCGTAGGCGAGCCAGGGATCGTACGGACGGAAGGCGAAGTGGACGTCGTCCCACACCACCGGGGACAGCTGGTGCCCGCTGGAGCTGACGGTGACGACCCGCGCGGCGCCGTCGGCGGCGAGTGCGCGGTGCAGGCCGGTGGTGAGGGCGAAGTGGCCGAGGTGGTTGGTGGCGAACTGCCACTCCCAGCCCTGCTCGGTGTACCGCTCGGGGCAGGCCATGACGCCCGCGTTGTTGACGAGGACGTGCAGCGGGCCCTGCCAGGCGGCGGTGAAGTCGCGGACGGAAGCGAGGTCGGCGAGGTCCAGGCGGGCGGCGTGCACTTCGCGGTTGCCGGTCGCGTCGGTGATGTCCTTGGCGACGCGCTCGCCCGCCGCGACGTCGCGGACGGCGAGGGTGACGGCGGCTCCCGTCCCGGCCAGCGCGCGGGCCGTCTCCGCGCCGAGGCCGGAGGAGGCGCCGGTGACGACGGCCCGGCGGCCGGTGAGGTCGACGCCCCGGGCGATCTCGCTGGTGGTGCTCGCGAAGCCGTACGGGGTGGTGATGGGGGTGCTCATGCGCTGAACTCCTCTGTCGAGGTGGTGGATTGTCACGAGGTCAGAAGGCGGTCCTGCTCGGTCGGCGGCGTGCCGCCGTGCCAGTCCAGGGCCCGGCCGAAGCGGATCAGCTCGCCGTACAGGGGCGGGTCGACGGGCTCGGCGAGGACGAGGTCGAGCACGGCCCGGGCCGCCTCGGCGGGGGACTGCGCCTGGCCGTAGTCGCTGAACCACGGCCGGGACGTGGCGGTGTCGACCATGCCGGGGCAGACGGCCGCGATCAGGATCCCGGCGGCGAGATCGTGTGTGCGTCGTTCGGCGGCGACCGCCCGGACCGCGGCGACCTGGGCCACCTTCGACGGCACGTTCAGCCAGCGGGGCCAGCCCTTCTCCTCGGCGGTGCCGTGGTGGACCGCGGCGCGCCACGACTCGACGGCGTACTCGACCTGGTCGAGGTTCGCGCCGTCGAACAGGTGCCGCAGGCGCGGGTCGAGGTGACCGAGGGTGCCCAGGCTGCTGGCCACCACGAGCAGCCGGCCGCCCGGGCGCAGGACCGGGCCGAAGGAGCGCAGGACGGCGTGGGTGGCGGAGTTGGAGACGTCGATGAACTCGTCGGCGCGCTCGGCCTGGGACTCGCCGGGCAGCAGGCGGGCGACGGCGTTGGAGATCACGATGTCGACGCCGCCGTGGCGGCCGTGCAGGTCGTCGGCGAGCCGGCCGATCGCCTCGGTGTCGGTCACATCCAGGACGCGGCCGTGCACCCGGGCGCGGCTGTCCGGGCGCCGGGCCACCTCGCGGGCGGCCTCGGTGACGCGGCCCTCGTCGCGCCCGGTGAGCAGCACCAGGTCGTCGGTGGTGAGGCGGGCCGCGAGGCCCTCGACGAGGGCGCGGCCGAGGCCCTGGTTGGCGCCGGTGACGAGGGCGACGCGGGGAGCGGTGGTGTTCACGCGTACGGCGGTCATGCCTGCCACGGTAGGAAGGCCGTGACCATGATGCCAGCGAAAGAATCGCACACGTGATATGCGTGAACGTCATGGACTTCACGGACGTGTCGCTGACCGCGCTGCGGGTGTTCCGCACGGTGGCCGAGCAGGGCACCTTCACGGCGGCCGCGGCGTTGCTGGGCTACACCCAGTCGGCGGTGTCCCGGCAGATGGCCTCGATCGAACGGGCGGCGGGCGCCGAACTGCTGGAGCGGCGGCGGGACGGCGTCCGGCTGACGGCGGCCGGGCGGCTCGTCCTGCGCCGGGCGACGGTGGTGCTCGACGAGATCGACGCGGCCGCCCGGGAGCTGTCGGGCCTGCCGGAGGAGGGCGGCACCGTGCGGCTCGGGTGGGTCGCCACCGCCGGGACGACGCTGGTGCCGCAGGCGCTGGCCGCCCTGCGGCGCGGCGACCCGGGGGTGCACGTCGTCAGCCGTGAGGGCGGCACCCCGGCACTGGTCCGGGCGCTGCGGGCGGGCAGCATCGACCTCGCGCTGCTGTCGTCGGCGCCGCCGTTCCGCGCGCCGGACGCGGAGTCGCCGGCGCTGGTGGTGCAGACGCTCACGGAACGCCCGCTCTGCCTGGCCGTGCCGGCGAACCACCCGCTGGCGCGCGGTGCGTACGTCGACGCTGCCGACCTGCGCGGGCAGCGGTGGATCGCCGGATCGGCCTCCGGTGCGGACCGGCTCATGGGGGTGCGGCCGGGCCTGGACGAACGACCGGAGATCGTGCACACCGCCCGCGACTGGCTGGCGAAGCTGCACCTCGTGGCCGCGGGCTGCGGCCTGACCACCGTGTCCCCCGCGATGGCCGCCGCCGCGCCGCCGGGGGTACGCGTCCTGCCCGTTCGCGGCGGGCCGCAGGAACTGCGGCGCCTCCTGCTGGCCCGCCTCCCCGGCTGCCCGAGCGAGCCCCTCGTCCGCCTGGCCGCCGCCCTGCGGTCGGCCGCACTGGGCACCGGCGCCGTCCCGGAGCCGTGAGCGCGGGCAGGCCCGGCCACCGGAGCGGTACCACGCGGTGCCGCCCCGGCGCTCAGCCCCGCGCCGCCGACGTGGTCGGCTCCGGGGCACGGGGTGTCGGTGCCCGCTCCGGGGCGCGGGACCACCGGCCCGCCAGGATCGTGCCGACCACCAACTGGAGCTGGTGGTAGAGCATCAGCGGCAGCACCATCAGCCCGGCCTCGGAGCCGAACAGCACCGTGGCCATCGGGAGGCCGTTGGCCAGGCTCTTCTGCGAGCCGCACAGCACGGCCGCGACGACGGCCGGGCGGCCGAGCCCCAGGACGCGGGCGCCGAGCCGGGCGGCGGCCAGCGAGGCGGCGAGCAGGGCGAGCAGCACCGCGGTCAGGCCGAGCAGGGCGCCGGGCGTGGCGAGGTGCCAGATGCCCTGGGCCGTCGCCGCGCTGAAGGCCGTGTAGACGACGAGCAGGATCGAGCCGCGGTCGACGGGCGCCAGCACCCGTTTGTGCCGCCCGAGGAACCCGCCGATCCACGGCCGCAGCACCTGCCCGAGCACGAAGGGCGCGAGCAACTGGGCCGCGATGCGCAGCAGTCCGTCGGCCGAGAGCTCGGCGTGCGAGCCCAGCAGCCAGGCGGCGAGCAGCGGTGTCAGCACCAGCCCGGCCAGGCTGGAGTACGTGCCCGCGCAGATCGCCGCCGGGACGTCGCCCCGCGCCGCGCCGGTCAGCGCGACTGAGGACTGGACCGTCGACGGCACCAGGCACAGGAACAGCACGCCGGTGCGCAGTTGGTCGGTGAGCGGGACGGGCGTCAGCACGGCCGTGGCCAGCCCGAGCAGCGGGAACAGGACGAAGGTGCAGGCGAGCACCAGCCCGTGCAGCCGCACGTGGCGCAGCCCGGCCAGGGTCTCGCGGGTGGACAGCCGCGCGCCGTACAGGAAGAAGAGCAGCGCCACCGCGACGTCACAGGCCACCGCGGCCGAGCGGGCCGCGGTGCCCGTCGCCGGGAACAGGGCGGCGAGCCCGACGGTGCCGGCCAGCGCCGCCATGTAGGGATCCACGCCGCGCCGCCGCAGCCACTGCAGGCTCATCCATCACCTTCCTTCGTTCCGGGCCCCACCAGCGCGCCCACTCCATCGACCACCGCCCCGCCTCCCAGTGCCCCGCCGACCACCGACCCGCCTTTCAGTGCCCCGCCGACCACCGCCCCGGCGCCGTCGTGGTCGCTGCCGGCCGAGCCGCCGCCCTGCTGAACGTTGGCCGTGCGGTCGACCTCCACCCAGGAGTCGGCGTGCGAGTTGTCGATGACCGTGATCAGCCCGCCCGCCGCCGCGGGCGGCGCACCGCCCGCGAGCAGCGCGCACGCCCCGGCGAGTCCGGCGGCGCCGGCCCGCCACCGGGCGGATGCCCGATGGCGGACCGGACCGGGTGACCCCGAGGTCACGCCGTGACCTCCACGAGCCCCCGGGCGCGGGCGATGTTCCGCTCCAGCAGCTCGGTGGACTCCTGCACGCCCACCGGCCGGCTGTTCGCCGGGGCGGCCGGGAGCCGGCCGTCGTTGACCTTCAGCCCCGCGAGCGCCTCGTCCATCGCCCGGTGCGCGGCGAAGAGGCACGGCGTGCTGTAGATCGCGACGTCCACCCCGAGGTCGCCGAGCTCCGACAGCGACAGCCGGGGCGACTTGCCGCCCGCGATCTGGTTGAACAGCAGCGGCTTGTCGCCGACCACGCGGCGGATCCGCCGGATCCAGTCCTCGCTGCGCACCCCGTCGACGAGGACGACGTCGGCGTCCGTCTCGGCCAGGGCGCGGGCGCGGCGCAGGATGTCCTGCTCCTCCGTGGCGTCGGTGCGGGCGACGACCACGAGGTCGGTGCGGTTCTCCAGGACGAGGTTCAGCTTCTCCAGGTACTCGTCGAGCGGCAGGACGAGCTTGCCGTCCGCGTGGCCGCAGCGGCGCGGGCGCTTCTGGTCCTCCAGGATCACGCCGGAGGCGCCGGTGCGTTCGAGCCGGCGCACGACGTGGCAGGCGACCTCGGGATCGACGTAGCCGTCGTCGATGTCGACCAGGAGGTGGTGCTGCGGGAAGGCACCGCGCAGCCGTTCGACGAAGGAGAGCATGTCCGGCCAGGCGATGAAGCCGATGTCGGGCAGGCCGTAGTAGGAGGCGGCGAACCCGAATCCGGAGACGAACATTCCGTCGTAGTGTTCGGCCGCGATCGACGCCGAGTACATGTCGTACACCCCGATGAGCGGCGTGGTGCCCGTCCGCGCGATGTCCTCGCGCAGGCGCTGACCGTATCCAGCCGCCGTGATTCCGTGGAACAAGGCCTTCTCCTCACTCACGATTCACTCACGATTCACCCGAGACTTTGCCGGGACTTGGCTATCCCTAGACCAAATCGAGGCGCCCTCACTATGTGTTCTTTAACGTTCCTTAGGCAAACCTTTTAAGGTGATTCACTCGTGTGGGTGATGCAGAATCAGCCAATACGAAAATATGACCACGTAAGGTGGCGCACGCGAACGGGGCCGGACGCCGCTGCGTCCGGCCCCGTGGGGGCGCTTCCCCGTCCGGCCGTCAGACGGCGCGCACCGGCTGGACGGCGCGGCGCTCGCGCAGCGTCCGGAGCACGCGCCGGGTCGCGCGGGTGGCGACCGGGGGCAGGAGGTCCAGGGCGAGCCGGCGCGGCGTGGAGCGCTGGACCGGCGCCTTGACCTGGTAGTTGAGCCGCAGGACGCGCGACCCGGCGATGGTGTCCTCGTCCACCGTGTAGCCCTCGGCCTGCCAGTCGCGGCCGAGCAGGACCTCGCGCACGGCCGCCGCGTCGCCCCACGTCCCGTAGAACTTCATCGGGGTCAGCAGCACCGGCCGGAGCCCGCCCGTGAACACCGCCTCCCAGACCGCCGCGGAGACGCCGGGGGTGTGCTCGGAGCGGTAGTCGTCGAGGGCGACGAGGCCGTCGGCGGCGAGCGCCGCGCGGGCGACGGCGATGTCCCCGGCGACGTGCTCGTACAGGTGCGAGGCGTCGACGTGGACGAACCGGCAGCTGTCCGCCCGGATCCGGCCGTCGGCCAGCGCGGACGTGGGGGCCTGGACGATCTCCGGCAGGGCGTCGTGGAAGGCGAGGTAGTTGGCCTCGAACGCGCTGCGGGTGAGGGTCCTGCGGTAGGACATCGCCATCTCGGCGGCGTTGTCGGCGTCGCCCGCGTCGGAGTCGAACAGGTCGCAGACGGTGAGTCGTTCGCCGGGCCGGAGGTGGTCGCCGAGCAGGACCGCGCTGCGGCCGAGGTAGCTGCCGAGTTCGAGGATGTCGCCGGTGACCCCGGCCGCGCTCTGGGTGGCGAGCAGGTGCCCGAAGGCCGCCCGGTCGAGACTGAAGAACCAGCCGGGGATGTCGTCCCGCCGCAGCGGGGCGGATTGGACGGCAGCGGTCTCGCACGTGGTCACGGCGGCCTCCAGGGGAGCGGGCGGGGCCCGGTGGCGGGTTCACGCCGCACCGGTGCCCCGCGGGCCCGTCGGACGTGAGGCGGATCATCATAGCGACGGGTGGGCCCGGTGGGACCAGGTGTCGATCGGGGTAATTCCGCTTCCCCACCCTGCCGTTCGGTCCCGTTCGGTCCGGTTTCGGTGCTGTTTCTGTGCTGTTCGGCAGGGGGGCGGGACAGCGCGGCCTACGCCCCCGAAGCTCCGGGGTCCCCCGAAGCTCCTGTGCCTCCCGAAGTCCCCGAGCCCCCCGCGTCCCCGGCTCCGGCGGCTCCCGCCCCCGTCAGCTGCGCGATCGTCTCCGCGAGCCACGCCCGCTCCGCCGCCCCGGAGGCCCGGGCGACCAGCAGCATGCCCCGGCGGAACGGGTTCGGCTCGCGCTCGGCGGTGACCGGCCGGCCCTGCCCGTCGTAGAAGAAGCTGCTCGGCGCCTCCAGGAAGTCGAGCCTGCGGCGCAGCACGGCGGCCTGGCTGGCCGGGTCGGCCAGGTGGTGGAGGAAGGCGGCCAGGGCGAAGAAACGGATCTGGTCGGTGATCTCCGCCTGCTCCGGGTCGCCGAGCCGGCGCCGGAGTTCGGCCCGGCCGGCGGCGGTCAGCTCCAGCGTCTGGCGGGGGACGGCGCCGCTGCCCGGTTCGGTCCTGCGGTGCAGCAGGCCGGCCTTCTCCAGCCGGGTGATGGCGGGGTAGAGCGCGCCGTCGCTGACCGGCCGGACGTGTCCGGTGAGGCCGGTGATCCGGGACTTGAGCTCGTAGCCGTGCAGTGGCTGGTCGTAGAGGAACCCCAGGATCGCGAGCGTCAGCACGATGAAGCCCTTTCGTCGGAGTGCGCCCGGTGCGCGCGCCACTTTACCTCTTGTCGATGTGCCTCGATCCGATGTATCTCTATTCGAGGCAGACGGGGGGCGGCTCAAGGGAGCGGCCGTGGCGCTGCCGGGAGAGGGAACATGCGCACACACCTGGCACGACTGGCCGCACTGGCCGGACCGGTCTACGCCGAACTCCTGTCCGGCGTCGTGGCCTCCGTCATCGGCGCCTACTGGGTGGCCGGGCTCGGCGGTGCGGCCGTCGCCGCCGTCACCCTCGCGGGCACCGTCGAGAACCTGCTGCTCGGTCTCGTTCTCGTGGTCGCCTCCGGTACGAGCCTGCGGCTCTCGCGCGCCCTCGGGGCCGGGGACGCCGCCGGGGCCGCCCGCACCACGCGCGCGGCGTGGCGGCTCTGCGCGCTGGTGACCGTCGCGCTCGCCGTACCCGGCTTCCTGCTGCGCGAGCACCTCGCGGCAGGGTTCCTCGACGGCCCCGCGGCCGGGCTCGCCGCGGGCTACTTCGCCGTCGTGTTCCCGGCGTTCGGGCTGTTCTCCGGCCAGCGCGTCGCCGACGAACTGTTCAAGGGCGCCGGCGACACCCGTACCCCGATGCGGATCGCGCTGCTCTCCAACGCGCTGCTCCTCGCGCTCGACCCGCTGCTCGTCCTCGGCGCCGGACCCGTCCCGGGCCTCGGCGTGACGGGCGCCGCGCTCGCGCTCACCGCCTCCCGGGCGGTCGCGTTCTCCCTCACGCTGCGGCTGCTGGCCAAGCGCCGGACGGGCGGGCCCGCCGGAGGAGCCGGCCCGGAGTTCGGCCCGGAGCTGCGGCGGATCGTCCGCGCCGGGGCACCGTTCAGCCTCGACTTCACCGCCCGGATGGCCGTCGGGACGGCCCAACTCGCGCTCGTCGCGGGCTTCGGCGTCGCCGCCGTGGCCGGGTACGGCGTCGGCTACCGCGTGCTGCTCGTCGTCACCATGGCGTTCTACGCGCTGCGCCAGGCCGCCGCGATCGGGGCCGCCCGTCTCGCCGGGGCCGGGGAGGAGGCCGAGCTCCGTCGATTCGCCCGTGCCACCGGCTGGTTCGCCGCCCTCCTGGGAACGGTCGCGGCCGTGCTGTGCGCGGCGCTCGGCGGACCGGTGACCGGGCTGTTCACCGACGACCCGGCGGTGGCCGCGCAGTCCGCCGGCTTCCTGCACCTGGCGGCGCCCTACCTGCTGCCGTACGCCTTCGTCGTCGCGGTCGGCGGCGTGCACCAGGCCGTGGGCGCGGGGCGGGCGCTGGTCGTCTCCGTCACGGCCGGCCTCGGCGCCCAACTCGGTTCCGCCACCGTGCTGTCGGGCCCGCTCGGCGTGAACGGCGTGTGGGCCGGGCTGACGGTGGGAGCGGTCGTGCAGCTCGCGCTCCTGGTGGCGCTCACCCGGCCCAAGCCGACCGGGCCGCCCGTCGGGTCGCCCATCGAGCAGCCGGACGATGCTCGCGTCGCCACCGGCCGTTGACCGGACCCGCCGGGCGCCCACCGTGCCGCGGGCTCAGCTCCGCCGCATGTCGTGCGCCGAGGCCTCCCGCACCTCGTCGAGCAGCGCGTCCCGGACCGCGCCGTCGTCCTCGGCCAGGAGGCCGTGTACGGCGCGCGCGTAGTCGGACAGCCGCCGCTGCTCGAAGATCAGCATCATCCGTACCTTCTTGGTGAGGGCGCGCTTCACCTGGCCCGTGAGCTTCGCGGCCCGCATCGAGTCCCCGCCCAGGTCGAAGAAGTTGCTGGTGGGGTCCGGCCGTCTCCCCAGCACCTGCTCCCACAGCCCGGCCAGGATCTCCTCGACCGCCAGGACATCGGTCATCGGTCAGCCTCCACGCTTCGTCAGGTCGGTGGTGAACGCAAGGTCCTCGCAGATCATCCGTGCGGCGTTGATCCCGCTGCCGGCGGCACCCGTCCACATGAAGTACGGCGAGCCCTCGACGTTGCCCGCGCTGTACACCAGTGGGTCGGAGGTGAGGCCGTACAGCGTGGTCTCGGGGAACCCTTGGTCGGTCAGGTCGAGCCCGAGTGCCTCGGGCAGACGGCGCCGCGCCCGCGCCACGTCGGCGAGCAGCAGCGTGTCGGCGGTCAGCGCGGTGCCGGACGCCGTCTTGAGTTCGAGCGCGTCGGACGGCAGCACCCGCGCGTGGGCGACCGTGTCGACGAGGACGGTCACGCCGCGTTCGGCGAGCAGGCCGGCGAGGGCGGTCCGGGCCAGGGCGGGGTCCGAGACCACCACGGTCAGCTCGCGCGCGTACTGGACGGTGAGCGCGGCCAGTTTGAGTGCCTCCGCGTTGTGCCCCACACAGACGTAGGCGCCGTCGTCCCGTTCGTGGGTGTGGCAGTAGGGGCAGTCGAAGACCGACCGGCCCCAGACCCCGTCGGGCAGCCAGGACGGCAACTCGTCCGCGCGGCCGGTGGCCAGCAGCAGCCGCCTTCCCCTGACCGGCCCGCTGAGGGCGCCCTCGACGATGACGTGGTCGTCCCGGGTGCTTGCCGTGAGGACCTCTTCCCACCGGATCCCGACGCCGTACTCCTGCGCGTCGCCCTCCATCCGCGCGTAGACCTCGGCAGGTGTCGCCCCGTCGGCGAACGGCACGTTGTGCACGGTCGTCGCGGAGGAGTTGCGCCGGTCGGGCAGGGACAGCACCAGGACGCTGCGCTTCGCGCGGCCCAGCATGATCGCGGCCGAGAGACCGGCCGGGCCGGCGCCCACGATCACCACGTCGTACAACCTGTCGTCCATCGGTTCTCCAAGCTTGACGTTTCGTTCGCCCTCCGGGGCGGAGGGCCGTGGCTCAGCCCTCGAAAGCAGCGCCGGCACCGTCCGTGAAGGCCTGCCGCAGCGCGGCACGGTCGACCTTCCCGGTGCTGCCGAGCGGCAGCGAACCGGTGACCAGGACCCGGGCGGGGCACATGTACGGGGGCAGCCGCTGCGCGAGGTGGGCGCGGACGGTCGCCGCGTCCAGCGTTTCGGCGCTCCGCAGCGCGAGCGCGATGAACGGGTCGCGCGGGTCTCCCGCGGCGACGGCCAGCGCCTCCTCGACACCGGGAACGTGACGGGCCGCCTGCTCGACCTCGCCGAGCTCGATGCGGTAACCCCGGACCTTCACCTGGGAATCGAGCCGACCGAGGAACTCGATCCAGCCCTGGGACGTCCAGCGCGCGCGGTCGCCGGTCCGATACATCCGCCACCCCCGGTCGTCCTCGTCCCACGGGTCGGGGAGGAACCGCCGCGCGCTGAGCTCGGGGTCGTTGATGTAGCCCTGCGCGACGCAGGCGCCGGAGATGAACAACTCGCCCGGCTCGCCGATGTCGCACGGGTTCAGGTCCTCACGCAGGACGTAGTAGCGGGAGTTCTGCATCGGCCTGCCGTAGGGGATGCTGTCCCAGCTCTGATCCACCTCGTGGACGACGAAGTCGTTGGACCACACACAGGCTTCGGTGGCTCCGCCGAGGGCCACCAGGGTCGCGCCCGGGAACTCGGCCCGGACGACCGCGGGCGCGGTGAGCGGGATCCAGTCGCCGCTGAGGAAGACGCGGCGCAGCGCCCGGCGCCGGCCGTACGAGGACTCGTCGAGGAAGTACGACACCGTGGTGAACAGTGCGGGTGCCGAGTTCCACAGCGTCACGCCGTGCGCCACCAGGGCCGCGGCGATCCGCTCGGGATCGGCCAGTTCCTCCGCGGTCAGCAGCAGGATGCTGGCCCCGGCCGCCGGTGCGCCGAAGACGTCGTAGACGGACAGGTCGAAGCCGAACGAGGCGACCTGGAGCAGGATGTCGTCGGGCCCCACCCCATTGCGGCGGTTGAACCACTCGATCAGGTTGACGACGCTGGAGTGGCGGACCGCGACCGCCTTCGGCAGCCCCGTCGACCCGGAGGTGAAGATCGTGTACGCGAGGTCTGCGGGCTCCGCCCCGGCCGGAGCCGCCGGGGCCGGGCGGTCCGTCGGCACCGGTCCCGGCTGCTCCTGCGTCACGGTGATCGTCAGGTCGCGCCCGACGGCGCGGCGCAGCCGTTCGGCGTCCGCCAGGTGCCCGGCGGTCGCGACGAGGTGCCGCGCACCGATCGACTCGATGACGTCCGCCGTGCGGCGCACCGGCCACCTGGGGTCGAGCGGGACGTAGAACGCGCCGGCCCGGACGGTCGCGTGCATGGCGACGACGGCCTCCGGCACGTGGTCGGCGAGCAGCGCGACGGGGGTCCGCGGCCGGACGCCCGCCCCGGCGAGTGCCAGGGCCATGCGCCGGCTCGCCTCCGCGAGCCGGCGGTGGGTGAGGGCGACACCGGCGGTCGTGCGGACGGCGGGCGCGTCGGGGTGCGCGGCGGCGGCCGCGTCCAGCAGGTCGGGCAGGACCGCGTCGGCCGCGAACTCCCGGTCCGTGGCGTTCCAGCGGCGGATCAGCGGATGGTGGTGGGGCCGGGCCGTGGTGCTCATCCGGCCTCGCCCCTCCCGGCTGCGGGCGCGGGCGAGCGCCGGGTCTCCGGTATGAGGTAGCAGGAGCCCCGGAGCCGGACCCGCGGGTCACGGGGATGCCGGCGCTGGAGGCCGGTGGCCCGGAACCCGAAGCGCTCCAGCACCGCCAGGGCCCGGTCGTTCGTCGCGACCGTCCAGGCGCCGACCGACTCGCACCCCTGCTCCGCAGCCCATGCCACCGTCTCCGCGATGAGCAGGCGCGCGACACCGTGTGCGCGCGCCGTGGGCCGCACCCACAGACTGTGGCCCTCGGCGGCCGCCGGTTCCCCGTCGAGCAGTTGGACGCCGGCGAGTCCCACCGGTTCCGAGCCGGCGAAGGCGACGGCCTTCATGCCGAGACCGGCGTCCAGCAGGTCTCGCCACTCCTCCTCTCCCAGCTCCTGCAGTCCCTCCGGGGAGGGGCCGAAGACGTCCGTGTCGGAGGTCAGCGCGGCGGTCCGCACGGCGCGCCAGACTTCCCAGTCGTCCGGCACCACGCGGCGTACGGTGATCAGGTCCATGTGATACTCCCTCAGGTCAGCGCTGCCGCACGACGCGGCGCTCGTCCCACACGGGTGTGTCCGTCTCGGCCACGCGGCCGTCGGCACGGAAGACCAGGAACCGGTCGAAGGACTTCGCGAACCACCGGTCGTGGGTGACCGCGACGACCGTTCCCTCGAACCCGGCCAGCGCCTCCTGGAGCGCCTCGGCCGACGCGAGGTCGAGGTTGTCCGTCGGCTCGTCGAGCAGCAGCAGCGTCGCGCCCGAGAGTTCGAGCAGGAGCACCTGGAACCGCGCCTGCTGGCCGCCGGACAGCGTTTCGAAGCTCCGCTCGCCCGCCGCCGCGAGGCCGTAGCGGCCCAGCGCCGCCATCGCCGTGCGGAGATCGACGCCGGCGCGCCCGTCCTCGCCGCGTGCCAGGACGTCCACGAGGGTGCGCCCGGACCACGCCGGGTGCCGGTGGGTCTGTGCGAAGAGCCCGGGTACCACCCGCGCGCCGAGCCGGCAGTCGCCGGAGTGCTCCACCGATGTGGGCGCGTCCTGGACGGACTCGGCGAGCAGCCGCAGGAAGTGGCTCTTCCCCGAGCCGTTCGAGCCGAGCACGCAGACCCGCTCGCCGAAGGACACCTCCAGGTCGAACGGCTTCATCAGGCCGGTGAGTTCGAGCCGTTCGCAGTGGATCGCCCGCACCCCGGTGCGGGCGCCCCGCAGCCGCAGCGCCAGCTTCTGCCGCCGGGGCAGTTCGGCGGGCGGGCCGGCCTTCTCGAACTTCTCCAGCCTGGTCTGCGCCGCGTGGTAGCGCGAGGTCATGGCGTCGCTGACCGCCGACTGCTGCTGAAGCCTGCGGACGAGGTCCTTCAGCTTCTGGTGCTCCTCGCCCCACCGCCGGTGCAGCTCGGCGATCCGCTCCCACCGGGCCTCGCGCGCGGTGTGCCACGTGGCGAACGTGCCGCCGTGCGTCCAGGCCGTCCCGGCCTCCATCGTCACGATGTGCGTGGCGGCCTCGGTGAGCAGTTCCCGGTCGTGGCTCACCAGCAGCACGGCCTTGTCGGTCTGCGCCAGCTGCTCTTCGAGCCAGAGCTTGCCCGGAACGTCGAGGTAGTTGTCGGGTTCGTCCAGCACGAGGACCTGCTCGGGGCCCCGGAGCAGGGCCTCCAGGACGAGCCGCTTCTGCTCGCCGCCGGACAGTGTGGTGACGGCGCGGGCCGCGGCCCGGTCGATGGGGAGGCCGAGCGCCGTCGTCGTGGCCTTGTCCCACCGGACTTCGAGGTCGTAGCCGCCGGCGTCGCCCCACGCCGTCAGCGCCTCGGCGTAGGCGAGCTGCGCCCGTTCGTCCCCGCTGTCCGCCGGCTCGGCCCGGTCCAGCCGCGCCGCGGCCCGCCGCAGCGCGGCCGGCGCGGCGGCCAGAAGGAGGTCCCGTACCGTGCTGTCGTCCCGCACCGACCCGATGAACTGGGGCATCACGCCGAGTCCGCCCTGCACCTGGATGCCGCCCTTGGTGGCGGCGAGATCCCCGGCCAGGATGCGCAGCACCGTCGTTTTCCCGGCTCCGTTGGCACCGATCAGCGCGACGACGTCGCCGCCGGAGACCCGGAACGACACGTCGGAGAACAGCGTCCTGCCGTCCGGCAGGGTGTAGGAGAGCCCGTGCGCGGCTAGATGGCCCATGACCGGCCGTCCATCGCCTCGTGCAGCAGGGACGCCAGGTGCCGGGACTCGAAGAGGAAGTCGTGGTCGCCCGAGAAGTTGTGGACCCGGGCCGGCGCGGCGAACCTGTCCTCGGACTCGAGGGCCACGTGCAGCAGGTCCGCGTCGCTCACGAAGACGTCGATGGTGACGTCGAGCCCCGGCTTGGTGTAGGCGAGCATGGCGCGCATGTTGGCCACCCAGACCTCCACCCGCCAGTCGAGCTCGGGCACGCCGTCACCGGGGCGCATCCGTCCGAGCTCGCGCAGGATGCGGACGAGCTCCTCCTTCCCGGCGTCGGTGGAAACGTCGAGCCCGCCCGGGTCGCGCCCGGACTCCCGGCAGACGTCCAGCAGGTCGTCCAGGCGGTACCGCCGCAGCGCGTCGTCGTCGTGGTCGCGCGCCGAGTGGTCGCGCACGGCCGGATCGAGGATGCCCACGAACGCGACGTCCTCGCCCCGCGCCCGCAGTTGGGCGGCCATCTCGTAGGCGATGTCGCCGCCGAGGCAGTACCCGGCCAGGTAGTACGGCCCTTCGGGCTGCACCGACCGCGCCGCGCGCAGGTAGTGGGCGGCCAGTCCGGAGAAGGTGCGCAGCGGCGCGCACTCGCCGTCCATGCCGGGTGCGCGCAGCCCGTACACCGGCCGGTCGAGGTCGGCCATGTCGAAGAGGTCGAGCATGAAGCCGACCTCGCCGTTGATGGGGTGCACGCAGAACACCGGCTCGCGGCCGCCTTCTCCGATGAGCGGGACGAGCGGCGCCCCCCGGTCGCCGGACGGGTGTGCTGCGGGATTCTGACTCGCCATCTGTTCATTCCCATCCACTGGAACCGGCCGCGTCGGACACCGGCCCGTCGTCACGGGAGACTCCAGCACGGCCGTTGCCCCCGGGCCGAGCGCGGGCGCGGCCTTGGTTGACGCAGGCCCGCTCCCACCTGGCTCCGCGCCCCGCAAGCCGAACCATCGGCGACCGTTGACCCGCCGCGACCGGGCCCGGGGGCGGGGCCGGCGCGGGTCAACGATCCGCCATGGTTCGGTCGGAGGGCGGAGGGGCGAGGTGGGGCGGGGTCCGGGTCCACCAACGGGAGGTCCCCGGTTGTCCGGGCGCGGCCGCGGATGGCGTCATCGATTCCGCGCTGTCCATTCCGAACGACGGAGATCCTCGGTGCCCAACATCTTCCTGGCCGGCCCCTACACGCAGTGGATGGACTGGTCCACGGGGCGGCTCCAACCCGACAAGGCCGAACTGCTGGAGCGATTGCGCACCCACTTCATGGAGCACGGGCACGCGGTCTTCAACGCCCATCACAACGAGTCGTGGGGTGCGGGCTGGCTGCTTCCGGAGGTCTGCACGCCGGCCGACCTCGTCGCGATGCGGCACGCCGACCTGGTGTGCGCGATCCTCGGCGACCCGCCGTCGCCGGGGGTCCTGGTCGAACTCGGCTGGGCGTCGGCCCTGCGGGTGCCGGTCCTGCTGCTGTCGAACCAGGAGCGCCTACCCGCCCTGATCGCCGGGCTGGGGTCGGTGACGCCCACGAGCATCCGGCCCCTGCCCGAGCGCTGGAGCGGCGATGAACTGGGGGCCCTGCTCAAGGAGTCGGACCGGCTGCTGGCGAGTGCTCCGGCCGTGGCGTGGACCGGCGAGGTGAGCGGCTACCCGAAGACGTCGGGCCCGTACGGCTACGAGCGGCCCTCGGGAAGCGGCAGCGGTGTCCGCCGCTGACCGGCGGCCGCGGCTCCTCGTCGTCGGCGTGGACTTCGGGTGGGGCAGCGCGGGGAAGCTCTCCAGCATCCTCGGAGCGCTGGCGGCCGTCATGCCCGCCGATGTCGTCGGGATCGGGACCCGCCTCGGCCGGCCGGTGCTGGGCGACGGCCTGATCGGGTCCTGGGCGGAGTGCGACATCGACGACGCCGCCGACGTCCGCCGCGTGGTCGCCGAGGTCGCTCCGGACGCGGCGCTCGTCGTGCTGCACCCGCAGGCGGCGAGCGCGCTGGAGGCGGCGGGGTGCCCGGTCGTCTACGTGGACAGTCTCCCTTTCCTGTGGACGCCGCACGACGCCGTCCCGGTCGGGGCGAGCCTCTACTGCGCGCAGCGGACGCTGCCGCTGCCGGGGCCGGCCGCGGAGGTGATGGCCTCGGTGGCCAACCTCCGGTGGGTGGAGCCCATCGTCGGCTCGGCGGCCCGCCGGGACGGGCGGCTCCACGGCCGGGGCGAGGGCCGGCGCGGGGCCGCGGTGATCAACGTCGGAGGCCTGCACTCGCCCTTCTCCCGCCCGGGGGACACCAGTTACCTCGATCTCGTGCTGCCGGCCGCACTCGCGGCGCTGGATGCGGCGGGCCTGACGGACGTCGTCGTCACCGGGAACGTCCGGGCCCTGCCGGCGTCGCTCCCGGACGGACTGCCGAGGCCGGCCGTCGGGCCGCTGCCGCACGACGGGTTCCGCGCGCTGCTCGGGTCGGCGCAGACCGTCCTGACCTCGCCGGGCCTCACCACGATCCTGGAGCTCGCGTCGCTCGATCGGACGGCCGTGCTCCTGCCGCCGCAGAACCTCAGCCAGGTGCTGAACTCCGAACTGGTCGCCACCCGGTGCGATCCGGCGTTCGTGGCCGACTGGCCGGAGTGGGTGCTCGCGCGCGACTCGGTCGGCCGGTGGCACGAACACGGCGAGGAGCACGCGGTCGAGCGCATCCACGCGCGCATCGCCGAGGTCGCCGCCTCGCCCTCGGAGCGGGCGAGGGCGCACGAGGAGATCACCGAGGGGTTGATCAAGGCGATCGCCGCGAACTCCGCGCCGGACAAGGACTTCTCCGCGCTCACCCCCGTCCGCGACGGGGCCGACCAGGTGGCCGAGGCGATCGTGGCGATCGCCGGCCGTTCGCCGAGGTGACCCCCCACCAGTACCGCCGGACCACGAAAGGAACACCGTCACCATGCGCACGCCCGATGAACTCCGCGCCGATCGCCGTCTCGCCGTCAACGGCGGCACACCCTGCTTCGACCAGCTTCCGTACGAGGACACCGGGATCACGCCGGCCGCCGCGGAAACCGTGGCCGACATCGTGCGCAGCCGGCGCACGGTCTTCTGGGGCGGCGGCCCGCACAGCAAGCGCCTGGAGCGGGAGTTCGCGGCGCACACCGGCCGCCGCAAGGCGTTCTTCCACAACTCGGGCACCGCGGCCCTGCAGACCGCGTTGTTCGCGCTGGGCGTGGGGCCGGGCGACGCCGTGGCGCTCAGCGACTCGGGCTTCGTGGCGAGCCTCAACGTGATCCACCACCTTGGGGCGAGGCCGGTGTTCCTGCCGACGGACCCGGACACCCTGCTGTGCGTGGACGACGTCGCCCGATGGGTGGAGGGGCATGACATCCACACGTCGCTGATCACGCACTTCCTCGGCAACGTCGCGGACGTGGAGGCGATCCACCGCACCGCGGGAAGCCGGTTTCTCGTGGAGGACGGCGGACAGGCGCACGGCGCGACGCTGCGCGGCCGGCCGGTCGGCTCGCTCGGCGACATCGGATCCTTCGCGGGCAGCCACAAGAAGCTCGTGACCGCGGGGCAGGGCGGACTGAACGTCTACGACGACGAACAGATCGACTGGCGCATGCGCACCTACGCGCACCACGGGAAGAGCGGCAACTTCGAGGGGGTCTTCCCCGGGTACAACTTCCGCGGCGGCGAGATCGAGGCGGCCCTCGGCCTGGCCGCGCTGCACGAGCTGGACGAGCGGGTCGCCGCGCGCAACCGCACCGCCGAGGTCCTCACGGGCGTCCTCGCCGAGGCCGGCATCCGGACCGCCCGGCTCGCCGCCGGACTCGACGCCACCCCCTCGTGGTTCGACGTCGCGGTCGTCCTGGACGAGGAGTGGGACGGTCACCGCGACTGGCTGGTGGACGCCCTCACCGCCGAGGGCATCCCCGGCTGGGGGTACCCGGCGCTCATCGCGATGCCGTGGGTGGAGCCGTGGATGCGCGGACGCGGTTGGTGGGGCGAGCGCGAGCAGCACCTCGCGGAGGTGGAAATCGCGCTGTGGAACCGGGTGCTGGTCCTCGGCACGCAGATGTCGCCCGAGGACGCCAAGCGCGTCGCCTCGGCGACGGCGGACCTCCTCACCCGATGAGCGCGCCCGGTCCGGGCCGGCCGCCGGCCGGTCCCGCCGCGCAGGCGGCCGCCGTGCTCGCGGCGCTGGAACCGGGCGGCTCGTTCGACACCCGCGGCGGCGGCAACTGCCTCGTCCTCCTCGGCGCCGAGCACGTGGTCCGGGTCGGGCTCAGCTTCGCGCTGCGCATCTGCGCGGAGCAGCGCGTGTGGACGGAGGCCCGCAGAGTGGGGGCTCCCGCCCCGCAGGCGCGCGCCTCGGGGGTGCTGGAGGGCGGTCTCCCGTACCAGGTCTATCGCCGCGTCGACGGGCGGGCGCCGCGCTCGGAGGCCGAGTGGGCGCGAGTGGGCGAGGTCGCCGCCCGGCTGCACACACGTGCGGATCCGGGGCCGTTCGACACCGGCGATCACCCGTTGCCGCGCAGACGGGACCGCTACGGCACCGCGCTGGAGCACGTCCGGTCCGCCATGGTTCCGGCTGCGGCCGCGGAGCTCGTCCGGGCCGCGGAACGGGACGCGCGGCGTTCCGAAGGCGCCCGGGTGGCGCTGCACGGCGACCTGCGGGAGGACAACCTCCTCGTCTCCGGCCGAGAGCTGGTGGCCGTGCTCGACTGGTCCGACGCCGCCCTGGGGTCACCGGAGGCCGAGTGGGCGGCCGTCCCGCCGGCGCGGTGGGCGGCCTTCGGCCGCGGCTACCGCAGCGCCGGCGGCCGCGCCCCCGACCTCCGGCTGGCCGCCGGCCACGCGCTGGCCCGAGCCGCGGCCCTGGAGCACGCGGGCGTGCTCGGGCGCGGGGCGACGGCCGACCTCTGGGAGCAGCTCCGCCCCCACTGCGCACGGGCCGGAGCCGTGACGGTTCCCCACCCACCCACCCAAGCACCCGTACCGAGGGAAGGCACGCCGACATGAACGAGGCACCCCGCACGCCGGCTCCCGCCGCGCCGGCCGCACCCGGCGGCCGGCCCCGATACCTGTTCATCCGGGTCCTGGAGGCGTGCAACGCGGACTGCTTCATGTGCGAGTTCGCGCGCTCGCGCGACGGCTACCGCTTCTCCGCCGCCGACATGCGCGACACCGTGGCACAGGCCTGGCCGTTGGGCGTCCGCGTCGTCCGCTTCACCGGCGGCGAGCCGCTGCTGCACCAGGACGTCACGGAGCTGGTGCGGATCGGCGCCCACGCCGGGATGGCGATGTCGATCATTACCAACGGGCACCGGCTGCCCCGCCTGGCAGGGCCGCTGGCCGAGGCGGGACTGGCGCAGATCATCGTGAGCCTGGACGGTGCGGGACCGCGGACGCACGACGTCTACCGCGGCACACCGGGACTGTTCGAGTCCGCGGTGGAGGGCCTGCGCCGGTGCAGGGAACTGGGCGTCCTGCCACGGGTGAACACCGTGGTCGGCCCCCACAACTACGCCCAGATGCCGCAGCTGCAACGCCTCCTCGAAGACATTGGGGTCGAGCAGTGGGAGCTGTCCGCGATCAAGCTGGACCGCACCGTTCGCTACCCCGACCCCGACGACGTGACGGCCCGCTGCGAACCGCTGTACGACGGGTCGAGGCCGGGCGCGCTGCGCCCGCTCGGCCGGCGCTTCTACGGCGACACGGACGCCGAGCGCTCGGCGTACTTCGACGGGGGCGTCACGCCCAGGGCCGAGGGACCGGCCTGCCACGTCACCGACGACGTCGTCTACCTCGACCCCAAGCAGGGCCGGCAGTTCGCCTGCAGCTGCCTGCCGCACCGCGACCCCGACGAGCGGGGCTCGGGCCGTGCAACCGACGCGTCCGGGCGGATCTGGTTGGACCAGCCGAGCTTCCGCACCCACCGCGCGCACTTCCGGGCCGCGGGACCGCTCTCCTGCACGGGGTGCTCGACCACGGCCGCGGGCTACAGCGACGACATCGCCCGCCTCGGAACCGCAGCGAACTGGAGCTACTGAGACCGATGGACACGACCGAAGTGGTCCGCTGGATCACGCAATGGCTCGCGGCGGCGGAGATCGACGCGGGTCCGCACTCCCCGATCCTGGGCGAGGTCGACTCGCTCCGCATCGCCGGCCTGCTGGCCGCCGCCGAAGCCCGGTGGGACGTCGACGTCTCGGCCGGTTTCGCGCCCGGGGCACTGGCTGACGTGACGACGCTGGCCACGCACCTGTGCGCCCCGCGGCCGGGCTCGCCGCGCCGCTGGTTCGCCTCCGGCGCGCCGGGGGAGCAGCGCCCCGCGCTGCCGCGGGACGGCCTGCTCACGACCTCGGTGTCCGGCGAGCACCTCGTCGGACTGCCCGTCGCCCCCACGGACTTCGCGGGCCCGCTGGGCTCCGCGCTCGCCGTCGGCGACGAGGCCGTCGCGGTGCAGCGCTTCGCCGACGGCCTCCATGCGGCGCTGGCCGGCCTCGGCGTCGTACCGGTCTGGTACCCGATCCTCACCGACTCGGCCGTCGGCGCGGACCACCCGCAGAACGTCGACAGCGCGTTCCCGTCCGGCCGCCTCCCGCACGCCGCGTGCCTCCAGTTCGTCGACGGCATCGGTGAGCGGCCCGACGGGCTCTACGCCGGTGTGGGCTATGCGTTCCGCCGCGAACCGGCGCGGCGCTGGGAGCCGGCCGGCCGGCTGGAGGCGTACCGGGTGTTCGAGATCGTCGGCTGCGCCGGGGTCGACCGCGTCGAGGAGCTCGCGCGGGCCGTCGTCGACCGGGTCGCAGGCCTGCTCGCCGCGACGGTGCCGGGGCAGTGGTGCGCGGCGTCCGACGGGTTCACCGACGGTATGCGGCGCAAGCTCGAATGGATGACGGGTGACCGGCCGGTGGCCGTCGCCTCGTTCAACGACCACGGCACGTCGTTCACGGGCGATGCCGGCCGCGCCACCTTCTGCGTGGGCGTGGGGCTGGACCGGCTGTTGTCCCTGGGGGTGTGGCGATGACGGCGCTCGGGGCGGAGCACTGGGGACAGGGCGCCGTGCGCGCGGCCGGGGCCGGTGAGGGCGAGCCGCGCGGATGGGCGTCGGCGGGACTGCGCCCGGTCGCCGGCCCGGTGCCGGCACCGGTCGCCGGCCTCGTGGTCGCGCTCGCGGCCGACTCCTGGCCGCAGAACGTCGGTTCGGTGGTCTGCCACCCGTGCCTCGGCCGGTCGGCGGGCGACCCGGCGGCGCTGCCCGTCTCGGTCGTGTGGGAGGCCGCACTCGGCTGGATCGCGGCGAAGGCGTTCGGCGTGCCCGCCCGCATCGGCCTCTGCGTCGCCGAGGAGGCGCTGCAACATCCGGCGCGCGCGGAGGAGTTCCACGCGCTGGGCGACCGGCTGGCGCCCGTGCTCGACGACACCGCCGCGGCCCTGGGGGTGCGCTGCGTCACCTCCGTCCACCACGAACGGCCCGACGAGGTCCTGCCATTGCCCGATTCCGAGCTCTACGGCCTCTTCACCCCGTTCCACGAAGGCATGTACCCGCTCGGATTCCCCAACTCCGACGACGTGCTGGACGCGTTCCGCATGTACTGCTCGCGCTACGCCGATGCCCAGCGGAAGGAGCCCGGCGCGCTCGTGTTCGAAGGGGTGCACCTGAGCCGCTCGGTCCTGCTCGGCTCGGGCGCGGCACGGCGCTACGTAGCGGCGGCACCGCTGCCCGATCCCTCCGGGTGGCCGCGGCTGGCCCAGGACGCTCCCGCGGACGAGCGGATCACGATCCGCGGCTGGGAGCGGCTACCGGTCGACTGGTGGCCGGAGCAGGCCTGCCGGGACGCGCTGGGGACCGGGTTCCGCGAGCTGGCGGGCGCGGTGGCCGGCCGGCTGTTCGGCGACCGGGGTGCGCGGTGACGGCGATCTCACCGGCCGGGCGGCGCGCCCTCTGGGCGTACCGGTTCTTCATGGGCACCTCGAACGCGCAGTTCACCCGGGGCGTCTTCATCGTCTACCTGGTGGCGCACGGCCGTTCGCTGTTCGAGATGGGACTGCTGGAAGCGTGCTTCCACGCCTCCCGGCTGATCGCGGACGTGCCGCTCGGCTCCCTCGCCGACCGGCTGGGCCGCCGCGCCGTCATCACCGCGGGGCTCCTGGCCGGCGCGGCCGGCGCCGCGCTGATGCTCGCGACACCGCTGTGGCTGCTGGTCGTCTCCTTCGCCTTGCAAGGGCTCGGCTGGGCGGGCCAGCGGGGTGCGGACAGCGCGCTGCTGTACGAACTCCTGGACGACCTGGGCCGCAGCGAGCTCTTCGCACGGGAGACCGGACGCGCCATGGGGCTCGGCTTCGCCGTCCTCGCACTGACCACCTTCGTCGGCGGCGCGATGTACGAACACCTGTACTGGCTCCCGTTCGTCGCGCATGCGCTCGCCGTGGCCGGGGCGAGCTGGTTCGTGTGGAGGGTGCCCGAGTCGCCCCAGCCCGTGGACCGGCGGGCGACCATGGCGGGGACCATCGTCGCCGGATGGCGCGTGCTGCGCCGGCGGCGCCACCTCCTCAACGCCCTGCTGTTCGGCGCCCTCGTCAACGCGGGCGTCACGGCGGTGAGCATCTTCAGCCAGGACTTCTTCGCCGGGCTGGGGCTGAAACCCACCGTGGTGAGCCTCGTCATCGGCTTCATCACCCTGGTGGCCGCCGGAGTGTCCGCCGTCGCCCACCGGCTGACCGCGCTCGGCATGACCCGGGCGATGCTCATCGCCGCGGTGCTGTTCGCCTCCGGGCTGCTGGGGATGTACTCCGCGCGGCCGTGGTTCGCGATCGTCGGCTACTACTGCGTCTTCCTCACCATCGATCTGATCTACCCGCTGCTGAGCCAGGTAGTGAACGACGCCACCGACAACGCGGTGCGCTCCACGGTGCTCTCGTTCGGCGGCCTCATCGGCGGCCTCGCGACCACCGTGTCCTTCGTCGTCACCGGCAGCGTCGTCGCCTCCTTCGGCTACACCTGGGTCTTCGCGGGCCTCCTCGTGCTCAGCCTGCCGTTGTTCGGGATCCTCCTGCGGAGCCGGCCCGGCGCCGGACCCGCGGTCGGGGCCCGCACACCCGTCACATCGGGGGACCAGCTGTGATCTCGTTGTTCCTGGAACCCGCGCGCGACCTGGGGGACCTCCTCGTCGCGGCCGCGGTCCTCGCCCACCTCGACGTCCCGGTCGCGCCCCCGCCGGGCGAGGCCCCGCTGCCGGGTTGGCTCGGCGCGGCGCGCCCGGCCGGGGACGACCGGCCCCGGGCCGCGCTCGCCGTGGGCGGTCCGGGCGCCGCCGCTACCGCGCTGGCATCCGGGCTGCCGCTGGTCGCGGTCCTCGCCGACCCCGACCGGGGCGCCGCGCTCGCGGCCGAGTGCGGCGGGCGCGTCGTGGTCTGCACGCCGGCCGCCCCCCGGATCACCTCAAGTGCCGCATCCGGCCGGGGCGTCAAGACGGTCGGCCCCTTCCTGCCGTACCGGCGCACCGCCGCCAGGGGGAGCGGCGTGGTCCTGATCGCCGACGCCCTCGGCCCGGCGCAGGAGACGCTGCTCGCACACGCACAGGAGACCGGCGTCGCCGTCGGGACCGTGCACCCCTGGCGCGACGACGTCCTGCGGGCCATCGCCGGAGCCGCGGTCGTCTGCGGGCCGGACGGCACCGAGCTGCGCGATGCGGCCTCGCTCTGGGGCCGGTTCGCCGTCCTGGCGCCGGGCACCGGCCCCTCCGACGCGGACCCCGCGGGGCTCCCGCCCGCCGAACGGCGGTTCCTCACCCGTCTCGCGGCCGACCCCGTGGTCGCGGTGGCGGCCCCCGGCGGGGAGCAGGCCCGGCACTGGCCCGGTGGCGGTCCCCGGGTGGCCCGGCAGCTGCGCCAGGCGCTTCTGGCCCCGTTCTGACCGCCGGCCCCGCCCCGCCCGTGCGGCCCGCCCGCCCAGGCCCGCCACCTTCCGCCTGTCCGTCCGACCGACCCGAGAAACGAGAGTCGTGATCACCTACAGCCGCCCACTCGACGCCCTGGCCAGCGGGCCCGCGGACCTGACGCAGCACGAGATCGAAGCGCTGGCGACCCGGCACAACCTGGCCGACGCGCACACCCACCAGCACCAGTCGGCGAGCCAGCGCGAGATCGTCGGTAGGCTGCCCGACCTCTGGTACGAGGCCGAGCGCGGCACGCAGGCGGAGTTCGAGCGGCGGTTCACCGAGGCGTTCTTCCGGCTGCACGGGCAGGCGTCCGCGCTGCACGGCAAGCCGCCCCTGCTCTCCTACGCCGCCTCGGTCTCCACCCTCGTCGTCGCGATGTACCTGCGGGAGCGGCAGGCGACGGTCACACTGGTCGAGCCCTGCTTCGACAACCTCCACGACGTGCTGAGGAACTCGGGGGTCACGGCCCGTCCGATCGCCGAGCGCACCCTGCACGACGTCCAGCACATCTACGACAACCTCAAGGAGTCCGTGCGCGGCGACGCGCTGTTCCTCGTCGACCCGAACAACCCGACCGGCTTCAGCCTGCTCAAGCACGGCCGCTCGGGGTTCGCCGAGGTGGCGCGGTTCTGCCGGGACCACGGCAAGCTGCTGGTCATCGACCTGTGCTTCGCCGCGTTCGCCTTCTGCGGCGACACCCCGTACGGCCGCTTCGACCTCTACGAGCTCCTGCGGGACTCCGGCGTCAGCTATGTCACCATCGAGGACACCGGCAAGACCTGGCCGGTCCAGGACGCCAAGTGCGCCATGCTGGTGACCAGCGACGACGTCTACGAGGACGTCAGGAAGCTGCACACCAGCGTGCTGCTCAACGTGTCGCCCTTCATCCTCAACCTGCTCACCGCCTACGCCGAGGATTCGGCCCGCGACGGCTTCGCGTCGGTCGCCACCGTCTTGGAGACCAACCGCCGGCTGGCGCGCGACGTCCTGGCGGGAACGGTCCTGGAACTCCAGGAACCGGTGGTGCCGGTGAGCGTCGCCTGGTTCAGGATCGCCTCCGACCGGCTCACCGCCACGGAACTGCAGCACCTGCTGCGCGAGGAGGACGTCTACGTACTGCCCGGCACGTACTTCCACTGGCACGCGCCCGGGGCGGGCGACGGGTTCATCCGCATAGCGCTCGCCCGGGACCCGGGCATGTTCGCCGACTCGGTGAAGCGGCTGGCCACGGCGCTGGAGAGGATCGGCCGATGACCCGCCCCGTGACCGACCCGCCGGCCCGACCGGTGGTCGGCGGCGGGCTGGTCCTGCCGCTCGTCACTCCGGTGGGCCCGGACGGCGCCGTCTCCGAGCCGTGCGTGCGGGCCCTGATCGGCGCCGCGCGCTCCGGCGTGGCAGCACTCATGCCGGCCATCAGCTGCGGGGAGGGCTGGCGGCTGTCCGCGGAGCAGTGGCGCGCCATGGTGGAATTCACCGTGCGCCACGCGGACGGACTTCCGTGCCTCGTCGGAGCGCAGGTCGCCACTGCGGCCGAGGCCGTCGAACGGGCCGCGGTGGCGGCGGACTTGGGCGCGGACGCCGTGGTGGTCGCGCCGCCGATGGGCGGGCCCGCCTCGCCGGAGGCGGTCTACGGCCACTTCGCGACCGTCGCCGCCGCGTCCGAGCTGCCGGTGTTCGTCTACAACGAGTCCGCGGTGTCCGGCAACCGGATCGACCGGGAGACTCTCATCAGGATCCTCCGGCTCGACCGCGTCGTCGGGATGAAGGAGTCGAGTCGCTCCCCGGAGACGACCCTCGCACTGGTGCGGGAGGCCGCGGACACGCCCGTGTTCCAGGGCTGGGAGGACCTCATGCTGGACACCCCGGGGGCCGCGGGTCTGGTGGCACCGCTGGCCCACCTGGACGCCGGGCTGTGCGGGGCACTGCTGCGCGACCGCTCCCCGGCCCGCCAGGCAGCGGTCACGGCGGCCTGTCACCGCTACGGGCTCTTCGGGGACGACTACGTCCTCCGGGTGAAGGCCGAACTGTTCCGAAGAGGGGTCATCGCGCATCCGGGGCCGGTGTGAGGGAACTCAGGTTCTCGCGCAGCCAGGCCCGTTCGGCGGCCATCGACGCGACGTCCCCGCGGTCCAGGAAGGTGCGCCAGGGCTCGACGCCGCGCCCGCCCCAGTGCTCGATCCGGCCCGACTCCCGCTCCTGCAACGCGGCCACCCCGGCGAGCACCTGCGCCGGATCGGCGCCGTAGCCGGCGCACAGGAGCTCCAGCCGGCGGCGCAGCGGGGCGCCGCCGCCGAAGCCGGCCGCGTGCTCCTGCTGCGTACCTCGCAACGGCACCGAGTACCAAGCGAGTTGGGCGAGGTCGTCGATCGCCGAACCCGGCTCGGCGAAGTCCCAGTCGATGAACCCGACCAGCTCCGCGCCGCGCCAGACCGAGTTCCACGGACCGAGGTCTCCGTGCCGCACGACCTGGCCGGGCCGCCACCGGACGTCCGGGGCGAACCATTCGGCGTCTCGGGGCGGCCTGAACTCGGCCACGGCGGAGTGGAATTCGCGCAGCCACCGGGCCAGCGCCGTGACGCCCTCGTCGCCGCGCAGGACCGCGGGCCAGGGCCGCATCGCGACCTCTCCGTCGAGCAGGGAGAGCACTTCGCACCCGGATTCGTCGATGCCCAGCACCCGCGGGGCCCGGGTGAAGCCGACGTCGTGCAGGTGGCCCAGCAGTGCGTGGACCAGCGGCGTCCACCTGCCGCAGGGGCGCCGGATGGTGTCGCCCACCCGGCGCACGGTGGTAACGCTGCCGCTGGCCTGCGCGCCGTCCTCGATCATGTGGTCAGCCTACGGTGAACTTGCCCGCCAGGCGCTGGTGGTGACGCATCGACGTCAGTTCCCGCAGTTGCAGGTAGGAGTCGCCCAGCGCGCTCTTGAGCATGCTGATCTCCTTCAGGAGCTGTAGCTCGCGGGTGTTCTGCTGGCCGTGGCCGGCGTCGAGGCCCTCGCGGCCGGCCTCGATGAAGCGGCGCTTCCAGCTGCTGATCGCCTGGTCGGAGACCCCGGCCCGCCGGGCCGCTTCGGCGGCGGTGACCTGACCGGAGAGGATCGACAGAACGATCGAGGCCTTCTCCTCGGACGGCAGTGCGGGTGGACGTGGCACTGGCGTGCTCCCATTCTTCGACTGGATCTCGTGGGGGAATTCCATGACCGGGAAGGGGCTTCGGGGCGGGCTGTCGCGCCATGTCCGTCAGGGTTCGATGCGGATTGATGTGCTGACCATCCGTCAGCATTCATCGTGGATCGACCTGCTGAATGTCCATCAGGGTTCGGTGCGGATCCATCCGCACAGCTCTGGTCGGGACAGGGCCCGGTCGACCGCCTCCTCGGCGGTGCCGGCGGCCGGAGCCTCGGGTGCGGAGAGCGTCAGCGTGGCGGCGGTCGGCGTCACCCCGGTCAGGGTGGCGGTCCAGGGGGCCGGCAGGAGGGAGATCAGGCGTACCGCAGCGGTCTCCGGCGCTGCTGCCGGCAGGGCCTGGGCGGTCGCCACGATCCGTACGTGCTGTTCGTAGGGCACGGGGGCCTCCAGGTCGAGTCGGATGGCGGCCCGGCTCAGCCCCAGTCGTGGACGTCGGGGGTGGCGGCGCCGGCCGGGGCGCCGCCGGTCACCGCAGCGGCGGGCTGCACCTGCTGCCCGGCCTGCGCGGCGCCCACGCCCACGAGTGCGATCAGTGCCGCGCCGAGCGCCGAACAGGCGTACAGGGGAAAGGACTTGCGGAGCCGGACGGAGGTGGCCGGGCTGGATTCGGTGCGGATCATGGACTGCATCTCCCTTTGATCCCTTGAGAAGGGCGAGGACTCCTGGTGCCTCGCACGAACAACTCTGACGACCGAGTGGAGACAGATCGAGCCTCGGGATGCGCAAGTTACTGCAAGCCGGTGTGCCGCATCCTGCAGGGGGCGGCCGCGGGCACCCGTACTGGATGACTGACTCCTGGGGCACCATCGCCGACTGGTATGCGGAACTCCTGCGGGCCGGTTCCGCTCTGAATGACTTCACACCGACCAGTCGACCATGCGCGCCGACCGCCTACGACTGCTAACTCCTTGGAATCGATCATCTAGTCTGTCGGGGTGCTCCTTCTCGTCAGGCGTCGCCACGTGGACCTGCTCCGCGTCACGAGCATGTCCTGTCGGCGCTTCGGCTGACCTTCGTTCCCGGCATCCGTTCCGCCGCCGGACAGGGCAGCTTTCCGGTTCGAACGATCTCGACGACTATTGGACTGGACCTTTGCGGTCCGTGGCGCGGTAAGCACCGACACGGGGGTGGGCATGCGACAGCGGCACCTGACGTTCCTGGGGGTCGCCCCGGACGACGAGGAGGCGTACCGGCTCCTCCTGCGCCGTGGCGAGACCACCCACGAGGAGCTCGCGGGTCACTTCGACACGGCCGACGGGGACCTCGGCGGGCGGCTGACCGGCCTCGGCCTGGCCCGGGAGACCGGGGACGGCGTGCTGCACCCGGTGTCGCCGGCGAAGGCCGTGGAGCACCTGGTGGAGTACGCGGTGGGCCTGCTGCGGTCCCGGCTGGAGGAGGAGGTCACCACCAGCCGCACGGTCGACGTGTTGATCGCCGAGCGGGGGGTGCAGGCGGCGGAGCGGCGCTCGGCCGGCCCCGATGCCTCGATCCGGCGTCTGGAGGGCATGGCGGAGGTGCGGGAGGTCATCGACGAACTCACCTTCTTCACCTGGACGGAGAGCCTCACGACGCACCCCGGCGGTGTGCTGAGCGCGGACACCATCGCGCACGCGCGCCCGCTGGACGAGCGGATCCTGCGCCGGGGCGTCCACATGCGAACGCTCCTGGGCGCGGCGGCCCTGGACGACCGGCCCACGATGGCCTACGCCCGCGAGCTGACCGCCCAGGGGGCGCAGATCCGCATCTCGCGCCAGCCGCTGGAGCGGCTCATCGTCTGCGACCGGGTCGCCGCCCTCACCCCCATCGACCCCGCCCACACGGCCAAGGGCGCCATCCTCGTCCGTGAGACGGGACTCGTCGCCGCGCTCGCCTCGCTCTTCGAACGCATGTGGGGCGCGGCGGAGGAACTCCCGCCCGAGGGGCCCGGCACCGGGCCGTCCGTCGAAGGCGTCAGCGAGCTGGAGCGGAGGATCCTCCAGACGCTGTACACGGCGGACAAGGACGAGAGCGGGGCGCGTGACCTCGGGATCGCGGTTCGGACCTACCGCAAGTACGTGGCCTCGCTGATGCGCCGGCTGGAGGCCGCCAACCGGTTCCAGGCGGCCCTCCTCGCCCGCGAGCGCGGCTGGATATGAGCCCCGGTGTCCCCACCACACGGGTGTCTACCGGCCGCCGTCGTCGGGGGGCAGCCACTGGCTGGTGTCCGCCTCGCCCGGGGCCAGCCGGTTCACCACCTCGGCGAGTTCGACGCAGGCCTGCTCGATGCGGCGGTAGGTGTTGCGCTGCTCGGCGATGATCGCGGACAGCAGCAGGCCCGTCAGCGCCGCGCACGCGTTGAGGGCCTGGAGCACCACCATGTCGGCGACGAGTCCGTGGCGGGCGAACGGTCCGCTGCGGTCGGTGGCCGCGACGATCGCGAGCACCGAGATCAGGAGCACGCAGGGCGCCGCGCCGATCAGCCGGAAGCGCAGGGCCGCCCAGATCAGGAAGGGGAAGACCAGGAAGAGCAGGTTCACCGTGGTCGAGGTGGCGATCAGGGTGGCGGCGGCGGTTCCGGCCAGCAGCAGGACCGGCTCCACCCAGTCGAACGGGCCCGGATCGGCGGGCGGCCGGGCGGTGCGCAGCGCCAGCAGCAGCGGGGTGACCACCAGGACGCCCATCGCGTCGCCGGTCCACCAGGCCGACCAGGTGGACCAGAAACCGTCCGCCGGCAGCGAGCCGTTCAGGACCAGCACGGTGGTGCCGATGGTGGAGCTGACCAGCATGCCGGCGAACGCGCCGAGGAAGACGAGGGCCACCCCGTCGCGGAGCCGGTCCAGCTCGATCCGGAAGCCGACCCGGCGCAGCATGAGGTACGCGGCGACCGGCGCGAGCGTGTTGCCGGCGACGATGCCGAGCGAGCTCCAGTGCGCCGGCCCGATGGTGACGACCACCAGGTAGGCGCCCAGCGCGACGGCCGGCCAGATGCCGAGCCCGAGGAGCAGCAGGCAGGTGAGCGCGATCCCGGTCGGCGGCCACAGCGGGGTGACCTTGGCCCCGGCGATCACCACCTGGCGCAGCAGGCCGAGCCGGCCGGCGGCGAGGTAGACGGCGGTGACCGCGAGCAGTCGTATGGCGGTCACCGCCAGGTCACGGGGGGAACGGGGGCGGAACGGCGTAGTCAGCGGCACGGCAGCATCTCACTACGCCCGGTCGGCGATGCGGCGTGTGACACGCGTGGCCTGCCCCGGGGCCCGGCCGGGAGCCGCTAGCGGTCGTGGCGCAGGACCAGGACGGCGGCGTCGTCGGCGTGTCCGGTGAGGTCAGCCACCCGGAGCACGGCGGCCGCCAGTTCGTCCGGGTCGGCCCCGACCCGCTCCCGCAGGACGGCCGCGACCTCGTCCAGCCCGGCCTCGATGGGGAACGCGGGGCCCTCGACCACGCCGTCGGTGACCAGCGCCATGACCCCGCTCCCGGTGAGCCTGTGGTGCGTCACGGGGTACGTCGCGCCGGGCAGGACGCCCAGCGGGGGCCCGCCCTCGTCGGCGCAGTGGCCCCAGCGGCCGTCGCGGTTGGCCCACACGGGCGGGACGTGGCCGGCGCGGGCGTGCGACAGGTCCCCGGTGACCGGGTCGTAGCGCAGGAAGCTGCAGGTGGCGAAGCGGCGGCTGTCCAGGGATATCAGCAGGTCGTTGGCCCGGGCGAGGACCTCGCCGGGGTCGGCGGCGGTGGCCGCCACCGCGCGCAGGCCGACCCGGACCTGGCCCATGAGCGCCGCCGCCTCCACGTCGTGGCCCTGGACGTCGCCGAGCGAGAAGGCCAGGGAGCCGTCGGGCAGGGGGAAGCCGTCGTACCAGTCGCCGCCGACGCTCAGGCCGTGCCGGGCCGGCGCGTACCGGGCCGCGGCCCGCAGTTCCGGCCGCTGCGGCAGGGCGGCCGGCAGCAGCTCCCGCTGGAGCGCCTCGGCCAGCTCCACCTGGGCCCGCTGGAGCTCGGCGTGCGCCAGGGCGCGCGCCGTGAGTCCTTCGAGCTGGGTCAGCAGGGCGTCGGCGCTCGGATGGCTGGCGGGGCGGCGTCGGCTCATCGGCCCTCCGGCCGTCGGGGCGGTGGTGGTCAGGGCCAGCCTATGTCGGCCGAACGGGTGAGGGCCGGTCGAGCGCGGTGCCCCGGGCGAGCGCTCGGCGCGGCCCGGGCAGGCGCGCGGGCGGTTCGACGGGGCTCGTCGAGGCCGCTCAGCGCCCCTCCGGCACGACCGCGCCCCGTTCTGCGCCGGGGATGCGGGTGGCCAGCAGCGCGCCGCCCGTGGCGACGGCGGCCAGGGCGAGGCCCGCGGGGCCGAGCGCCGTGCCGACGGCGGCGGGTCCGGCGACGGTGGCCGCCAGCGCCACCCCGAGGGCGGGGCCGACGTTCATGGCGGTCTGCTGGAGGCCGCCCGCGACCCCGGCCCGGGAGGCGGCCGTGCCGCGCACGACGATGGCCGTGGCGGTGGCCATCACCGCGCCGAACCCGGCGCCGAGCAGGAGGAAGCCGGCCCCCGTCCCGACCGGCCCGGAGGACCGGTCGAGCCGGGAGATCAGCAATACGCCCAGGGCGACCAGCAGCATGCCCGACACGACGGTCTCCCTGGCACCGTGACGGTTCGCCAGCCAGGTGGAGGCGGGCGCCGCGAGCACTATCGTCACGGCGAGCGGCAGCGCCCGCAGTGCACTCTGCAACGGGTCGAGGGCGAGGACGTCCTGCAGGAAGTAGGTGGCGAGGAAGAGCGTCCCGGAGAGCGCCGCCGACGCCGCGAGCAGGGCGCCCAGCACGGGCGTCACCCCGGCGGAGCGCAGTACGGCCGGGGGCAGCAGCGGACGGGCGGTGCGCCGCTCGTGCCGGGCGAACGCGAGGCCGAGGACGGTGGCGGCGGCCAGGCCGAGCGTGCTGCCCCGGGAGGGCAGGCCGACCAGGGACTGGACGAGGCAGCCGAGGGTGAGCGCGAGCAGTGCCGCGCCCGGCAGGTCGAGCCCGCCGGTGTCCGCGCCGCGCACGGGCCCCGGCATCGGGACGGCGAGGGCGAGCAGTCCGGCGGCAGCGGCGGGCAGGAGGGTGAGGAAGAAGACCGCCCGCCAGCCGAGGTGTGCGGTGAGCGCGCCGCCGAGGAGCGGTCCGACGGCGGCCGCGAGCCCGATCGCGCTGGTGCGCAGGGCGATCGGCCCGGCGAGCCGCTCGCCGGGGAACACCGCGCGCAGCATGCCGAGGGTCGCGGGTTGCAGCAGGGCCCCCGCGACGCCCTGCGCGACCCTGAGGGCGATCACCCAGCCGATGCCCGGCGCCAGGGCGATCCCGGCCGAGGCGGCGGCGAAGCCCGCCACTCCGGCGCCGAACACGCGCCGGTGCCCGTACCGGTCGCCCAGGCGGCCCGCGAAGACCAGCAGGGCGGCGACGGCGACGAGGTAGCCGGTGCTGGTCCACTGGACGGCCGCGGCGGTGGTGTGGAGGTCGCGCTGGAGGCTGGGCTGGACGACGGACAGCACGGTGCCGTCCAGGGCCACGACGACGGCGCCGGTGATGCTCGCGGCGAGCGTGAGCCGCTCGCGCCGGGCGGCGCTCACCGCTGTGCCGGGGCGCCGAGGTGGGCGTCGACGATCGCCGTCAGGAGCGGCTCCACGTCGTCGTCGCCGGTGAGCAGCCGCAGGCTGCCCCAGGCGCGCAGCTGGGCGAGGCCGTGCAGGTTCGCGAGCAGGGCGACGGCCGTGGTGCCGCTGTCGCGCTCGGGGCGGGCCTCGCCGACCAGGCGGGCGAAGGTGCGGAAGAGCGGCAGCGAGGTCGAGCGGAGGTCGGCCCCGCTGCCCTCCAGCAGGTCGTGGCGGAACATCAGCTCGAACATGCCGGGGTTGGCGGCGGCGAAGCGCAGGTGGGCGCGGGCGAGCCCGGTGAGCCGGTCGCGGGGCGGGAGGCCGTCGGTGGCGGCGAGGGTGTCGGCCGCGGCGAGGGTGTCGGTGAGCTTGCCGAAGCCGTGCCGGGCGATGGCGGCGAGCAGTTCGCGGTGGGTGGGGAAGTAGCGGCGCGGCGCGCCGTGCGAGACGCCGGCCCGGCGGGCGATCTCGCGCAGGCCGAGCGCCTGGACGCCGTCCCGGGCCAGCAGTTCGACTCCGGCGGCCACCAGGCGGGTGCGGAGGTCCTTCTCCTCTTCGGTCATGGACACTGTCTACCAGGGCCGAGTAGACAGTGTCTACTCGCCGTGGCGCAGCGCCGGGCGGCACAATCGGCGGCATGGACGAAGGCGGAGAGGCGGCCTGCTGGCTGGACCGGGTCTGCCCGGAGTGCGGACGGCTGCGCGAGCGGGCCGGGGCCGAACCGTGCGAGAACTGCGGCGCGGTGCCGGAGCCCGAGGGGGTCGCCGGACACGACTGAGCCCCGGCGCGGCACGGCGGCCGGACCGGGGCGTCAGCTTCAGGGGACAGCGGCGGGCCTACTGCGGCGGCTGGTCGCGGAACTGTTCCTTGAGCTTGTCCTGGGCGGTGTCCACCTGGCTGCCGTACTTGCCCTCGGTGCGTTCGTCGAAGGCGTCGCCCGCCTTGTCGACGCCCTTCTCGGCCTGGTCCTCGTGGCCCTTGAGCAGGCTCTTGAGCTTATCCATCATGGACATGGTCACACTCCTGGAAGAGAGTCCCCCACCTCTCCAGCATCACCGAGCGGTGACCGGTCCGCATCCCGTCGCGCCGCGGCGCCCTCCCCCCGGACGGACGCGGCGGTCTTGGCAGGCCTGGTGACGGTCATGTCAAATCGGAGTCCACGGACCGTCGGAAGGACCCGCCTTGACGCTGCGCACCCGCCGCCCGCGCACCCGCCGTACGAGAACCCGCCGTACGAGAACCCCGCTCGCCCACCCCGCCGGAGCCGCGGTGACGGCGACCGCCCTGGCCGTGCCGCTGCTGCTCGCCGGGGCCGGCACCGCGGGCGCCGACCCGGACCCGGCCCGCCGGGGTGCGCAGCTCGCGGCCCGGCTGGTCGACCGGAGCAGCGCCGACGACGCCCTCGACACGCTCCGGGCCCTCCAGCGGATCGCCGACCGCAACGGCGGCACCAGGGCGGCCGGCTCGCCGGGCCACGAGGAGTCCGCCCGCTACGTCTACGAGCAGGCCCGCCGGGCCGGGCTCAAGGTCTCGCGGCAGGAGTTCTCCTACACGTTCTTCGAGGCGCGGACCCAGCGCCTCGACGTCGTGTCACCACAGGCCGAGCAGGTGCCGGTGATCGCCATGACGTACTCGCCGAGCGGCCCGGAGGCGGGCGTGAAGGGCGAGTTGGCGGTCGTGCCGGTCGGCCCGGCCACCGGCTGCGCGGCCGCCGACTACCCGGAGGGGGAGTTCACCGGCCGGATCGCGCTGATCCGGCGCGGCGGCTGCGGCTTCGCCGTCAAGCAGGCCGCGGCGGCAGCGGCGGGCGCGGCCGGCGCGATCGTCTACAACAGCGCGGACGGCGACCTGAACGGGACGCTCGGCGAGCCGAACGCGGTGCGGATCCCCGTCGGCGGCGTCTCGAAGGCGGCGGGGGAGGCGCTGGCGGCGAAGGCGGCGGCCGGACCGGTCGAAGTGAGCCTCGACATCCGCACGTTCACGGAGCCGCGCACCACGTGGAACGTCCTCGCCGAGACCCGCGGCGGCGACGAGAACAACACCGTCTTCGTCGGCGCCCACCTCGACTCCGTCCCGGCCGGCCCGGGTGTCAACGACAACGGCTCCGGCTCGGCGGGAATCCTGGAGGTCGCCCGCAACCTCGGCGTCCGGCCGGTGCGGAACAAGGTCAAGTTCGCCTGGTGGTCCGCCGAGGAGTTCGGGCTCAAGGGGTCGGAGGCGTACGTCAAGTCGCTGGCGGAGGCGGACCGGAAGAAGATCCGGCTCTACCTCAACTTCGACATGATCGCCTCCCCGAACCACGCCCAGTTCGTCTACGACGGCTCCGGCAGCACCGGCGGCGGCGCCGGTCCCGCGGGCTCGGCGCAGATCCAGCGGCACATCTCCGACTTCCTCGACCGCCGCGGCCTGCAGTACGAGCCGGTGGCCTTCAACGGGCGTTCCGACTACGGCCCGTTCATCGACGCGGGCATCCCGGCGGGCGGCACCGACACCGGCGCCGAGGTCGTCAAGTCGGCCGCGCAGCAGGCCCGTTACGGCGGTACGGCGGGCGTCGCCTTCGATCCCTGCTACCACAAGGCCTGCGACGGCCTGGACAACCTCGACCGGGACGCGTTCGGCGCGAACATCGCCGTGATCGCCCACGCCGTCGGCACGTTCGCGTGGGACCTCGGCGAACTCGACCGGCCCGCAACCGTGTCGCCCCAGGCGGGCGGCGGCGGCGCCGGGGGCGGCCTCGGCGAGGACCACGCCCACGAGGTGGCGGCCTGACGACCGGGTGGGCCCGCTGCCGTCCTCGGGCGGCGGGCCCACCCGGCCGTCAGCCCGGCCCCCGGCCCCCGCACTTGAAGCTGACACCGGTGTGAGCTTCTACGGTTCCGGCATGACGACGAAGACGACGAAGACGACGAAGACGGCGCACAAGAACGCTACGAACACGGCGAACACGACGGCGACGAACGCGAACACGGCGAACACCCGCACCCCCGGCCTCTTCCAGCCCGCCGACCTCGGCCCGCTGCACCTCCCCAACCGCCTCGTGATGGCCCCGATGACCCGCACCCGGGCCGGCGCCGGCGGCGTCCCGCAGCCGATCATGGCCACCTACTACGCCCAGCGCGCCACCGCCGGGCTGATCATCGCCGAGGCCGCCACCCCGAACCGGGTCGGCCGCACCTACGCCGACATCCCGGCGATCCACGCCGACGAGCACGTCACCGGCTGGCGCACGGTGACCGACGCCGTGGCCGCGGCGGGCGGACGGATGTTCCTCCAGCTCCAGCACGGCGGCCGGATCGGCCACCCCGAGAACAGCGGACTGCACCCCGTCGCCCCCTCACCGGTCGCGCTGCCCGAGACGATCCACACCCCGAGCGGCCACCGCGAGTCCGTCGTGCCGCGCGAGCTGACCGCCGCCGAGATCGGCCGGACGGTCGCCGACTTCGCCGCCGCCGCCCGCAGGGCCGTCGAGGCCGGGTTCGCCGGCGTCGAGGTGCACGGCGCCAACGGCTACCTGCTGCACCAGTTCCTCGCCCGGAACACCAACCGCCGCACCGACGGCTACGGCGGCCCGGTGGCGAACCGGATCCGCTTCGTCGTCGAGGTGGTCCGCGCCGTCGCCGCCGAGATCGGCCCGGAGCGCGTCGGCCTGCGGGTGTCTCCCGGCTTCACCGGCCAGGGCATGGCGGAGGGCGACACCGCGGCGATCTACCGCGCCCTGACCGGCGAACTCGCCGGTGACGGCCTCGCCTACCTGCACGTCGTCTTCGCCGACCCCGAGGACGCCGTCTTCCAGGAGCTCCGCAAGGCCTGGTCCGGCACCCTCATCGCCAACCCCGTGCTCGGCTGGGGGCAGCCGCTGCCCGAGGACGGCGGCCTGGCCGCCGCCGGGCGCCTGCTCGCGGCCGGTGCCGACCTGATCTCCTTCGGCCGCGGCTTCCTCGCCAACCCCGACCTGGTCGAGCGCCTGCGCACCGGAGCGCCGCTCAACCCCCTGCGCGACGGCCTGATGTACACGGGCGGCGCCGAGGGGTACACCGACTACCCGGCGTCGAACGCGCGAACCCGTCCGCCGGCCCACCCCGGTGACCTGCGACATCGATCACGGAGGCGGACACCACTGACAATTGCGCCCCCGGACGGGTACGGTGCCGCGCGGAGCGTGCCCGCCGAGACCCGGTGGGTGCGCCGGGCCCGGTCCTGCCACCATGGGACCGAGATCAGGACCACCGTGACACCCTCGGAGGAGTCAGCACCATGAGCACGCACTACGACGTCGTCGTCCTCGGCGCGGGCCCCGGCGGTTACACCGCCGCCGTCCGCTCCGCCCAGCTGGGCCTGAAGACCGCGATCATCGAGGCCAAGTACTGGGGCGGCGTCTGCCTCAACGTCGGCTGCATCCCCTCCAAGGCCCTGCTGCGCAACGCCGAGCTGGCGCACATCTTCACCAAGGAGGCCAAGACCTTCGGCATCAAGGTCGAGGGCCGGGTCAGCTTCGACTTCGGCGAGGCCTTCCGCCGCAGCCGCGCCGTCGCCGACGGCCGGGTCAAGGGCGTCCACTACCTGATGAAGAAGAACGGCATCACCGAGTACGACGGCTGGGGCACGTTCGTCGACGACCACACCCTCCAGGTCGCGCTCAGCGGCGGCGGCTTCGACGTCGTCACGTTCGACCACTGCATCATCGCGGCCGGTGCCACCACCCGCCTGCTGCCCGGCACCAGCCTGAGCGAGCGCGTGGTCACCTACGAGGAGCAGATCCTCACCGAGCAGCTGCCCGAGAGCATCATCATCGCGGGCGCCGGCGCGATCGGCGTCGAGTTCGCCTACGTGCTGCACAACTACGGCGTGAAGGTCACCATCGTCGAGTTCCTGGACCGCGTGGTGCCGCTGGAGGACGTCGAGGTCTCCACCGAACTCGCCAAGCAGTACCGCAAGCTGGGCATCGAGGTGCTGACCTCGACCCGCGTCGAGTCGATCGACGACAGCGACCCGAACGCCAAGGTGCGCGTCACCGTCACCAAGGACGGGCAGCAGCAGGTGCTGGAGGCCGACAAGGTGCTCCAGGCGATCGGCTTCGCGCCGCGCGTCAACGGCTACGGCCTGGAGAACGCCGGCGTCAAGCTCACCGACCGCGGCGCCATCGCGGTCGACGGCCGCGGCCGCACCAGCGCCGGGCACATCTTCGCGATCGGCGACGTGACCGCCAAGCTGATGCTGGCCCACGCCGCCGAGACGATGGCCGTGATCGCCGCCGAGACCATCGGCGGGGCGGAGACCATGGAGGTCGACTTCGCCATGATCCCGCGCGCCACCTACTGCCAGCCGCAGATCGCCTCCTTCGGCTACACCGAGGCCCAGGCCCGCGAGCTCGGCTACGACGTCAAGGTCGCCAAGTTCCCCTTCACCGCCAACGGCAAGGCGCACGGTCTCGGCCACCCGATCGGCTTCGTCAAGGTGATCTGCGACGACACCCACGGCGAACTGCTCGGCGCGCACCTGATCGGCCCCGAGGTCACCGAGCTGCTCCCCGAGCTGACGCTCGCCCAGCAGTGGGACCTCACCGTCCACGAGGTCGCCCGCAACGTCCACGCGCACCCGACGCTCGGCGAGGCCGTCAAGGAGGCCATCCACGGCCTGGCCGGCCACATGATCAACATGTGACGTCCGCCGCGTGAGGACGGCTCCCGGGGTCCGAAGGCGGCCCCGGGAGCCGTCGTGCGGGTGAGCGGGGTGCGCACGGAAAACGGTTGGCACGCGGTGTGCCCGGGGCGTTAACCTCGGTGGCATGGACGTCATGGACCGAAGCACCACCGCAGCCGCGCGAGCGACCAGCTCGCCGGTTGCCGCCGCCTGACGTACCCCCTCCCCCCGGCGACCGGAAACGGTCCGCCGGTGGTGCCTTCGAGGTGTTCCCTCCTCGGTTCCGACGATCGCGTGGACTCGTTGTCCGGTGCCTCCGCCCGGCCCGCACGCGAAGGAGCCACCCCATGAACACCGACCAGCTCGTCCGTACCTTCATCGAGTACTACGAGGACCGCGGCCACCACCGCATCACCGGCTCGACCCTGCTGCCCCCGCCCGGAGACCCGGTGCTGTTCACCACCTCCGGCATGCACCCCCTCACGCCCCACCTGGAAGGGCGCCCGCACCCGCTCGGCCGGCGCCTGGTCAACGTGCAGCGCTGCCTGCGCACCACGGACCTCGACGAGGTCGGCGACCGCACCCACCTGACCGTCTTCGAGATGCTCGGCACCTGGTCCCTCGGCGACTACGAGGGCCCGCAGAGCCTCGACTGGGGCTACGGGCTGCTCACCGACGGCCTCGGCGTCTCCCCCGGCCTGCTCCACGTCACCGTCTTCGGCGGCGACGACCGGGTCGGCCCCGACACCGGCTCGCTGGAGCTCTGGCAGGACCGCGGCGTCCCCGTCGAGCTCACCGTCGAGGACAACTGGTGGTCCAACGGCCCGACCGGGCCCTGCGGCCCCGACTCCGAGATCTTCCTGTGGACCGGCGACACCCCGCCGCGGTCGACGCCCACGCAGGACGACCGCTGGGTCGAGGTGTGGAACCACGTCATGATGCGCCACCGCCGCCTCGACGACGGCTCGCTCGTCCCGCTCCCGCAGCGCAACGTCGACACCGGCCTCGGCCTGGAACGGCTCTCCTCGCTGCTCCAGGGCCGCGGGTCGGTCTTCGAGTGCGACGTCTTCGACCCCTGGCGCCGCCTCCTGCCGACCCTCTGGGAGCTCGACGAGCCGTCCCTTCGCCTCGTCTCCGACCACCTCCGCTCGGGCATCGTCGTCATCGGCGACGGCGTCCGCCCGTCCAACACCGGCCGCGGCTACGTCCTGCGCCGCCTGCTGCGCCGGGTGCTCACCGTGCTGCGCCGCGACGACCCGCAGCGCGGACTCGGCGACCTGCCGGACGAGTTGATCCGCCACACCCTGGACCGCTTCCGCCAGGACGTGGACCCGGACGTCGTCCGCCGGACCCTCCTCGACGAGGAGCACCGCTTCGGCCGGCTCCTGGACCGCGGCCGGCAGGTGCTCTCCCGCCCCCGCTTCCGCGGCCCGCTCACCGAGGACGACCTCCACTACCTCCACGACACCCACGGCCTGCCCCGCGAGCTCGTCCTGGACCTCCGGCCGCGGTGACCCGGCCGGGACGGTGGATCCCCGTGCCGGGCGGCGGGAATCCACCGTCCCGGCGCCCGGCGGGTGGCGGGCGGCCACGGAGGCGGGGTGGAACGTTTCGGCGTCCTCGGGAGATGCTCGTCACCGACATGTCCCGAGCACTGCGACGGCCAGGAGGCACGAGTGACGACCAGGACCACCAGCGAGGCGCCCGGCACGGACGTCGACGTGCTGATCATCGGTGCCGGCATCTCGGGCATCGGCGCCGCCTGCCACCTCAAGGCGCGCCGCCCCGGCACGTCCTTCGCCGTCCTGGAGGCGCACGACGCGATCGGCGGCACGTGGCGCCAGTTCCGCTACCCCGGGATCCGGTCCGACTCGGACATGCCGACCTTCGGCTTCGGCTTCCGGCCGTGGACGAGCCGGAAGTTCCTCGCGGACGGCGACAGCATCCTGGACTACCTGCGGGAGACCGTCACCCGGTTCGGGATCGCCGGGCGGATCCGCTTCGGACACCGGGTGACCGGCGCGGAGTTCTCGTCGGAGACGGGACGCTGGACGGTCACCGCCGAGACGGCCGGGAGCGCGGAGCCGGTGACCTTCACCGCCCGCTTCCTCTTCCTCGGCACCGGCTACTTCGACCACGAGGCGGGCTACGCACCGGAGTTCACCGGCCTCGACGACTTCGAGGGCCGGGTCGTCCACCCGCAGCACTGGCCGCAGGACCTCGACCACGAGGGCAAGCGCGTCGTCGTGATCGGCAGCGGCGCCACCGCCGTCACGCTCGTCCCGGCGCTGGCCGTCCGCGCCGGGCACGTCACGATGCTCCAGCGCTCGCCTGGCTACGTGCTCTCGGCCCGGGCCGAGGACGGCATCGCCGCCGTGCTGCTGCGGCTGCTCGGCCCCCGGCTCGCCCACCGGATCGTGCGCCGCAAGAACATCCTGCTCGGCCGCGGCCTCTACCGGGCCTGCATGCGCGCGCCGAAGCTGATGCGCCGCGTGCTGATCGCCGACGTCCGCCGCCGGCTGCCGAAGGACTTCGACGTCGACACGCACTTCACGCCGCGCTACGACCCGTGGGAGCAGCGGCTGTGCATCGTGCCCGACGGCGACCTGTTCAAGGCGATCTCGGCCCGGCGGGCCTCGGTGGTCACCGACCGGATCGAGCGGTTCACCAGGACGGGCGTCCTGCTCGCCTCCGGCCGGGAGCTCGCCGCCGACCTCGTGGTGACGGCCACCGGGCTCACCCTGTCGCCGTTCGGCAAGGTGCGGCTGAGCGTCGACGGCCGGCCGGTCGACCCGGCGGACACGACGGTCTACAAGGCGATGATGCTCTCCGGCGTGCCCAACCTCGCGTTCGCCTTCGGCTACACCAACCTCTCCTGGACGCTCAAGGTCGACCTCGTCTGCCGGCACTTCTGCCGCCTGCTCGACCACATGGACGCCCACGGGCACGGCATCGTCGAACCCGTCCTGGACGATCCGCTCGTGGAGCGCGTGCCGTTCCTGGACCTGAGCTCCGGCTACGTCCAGCGCGGGATCGCGGCCTTCCCTCGGGCGGGCACGCGCGGGCCGTGGACGGTCGAGATGGCGTACGAGAAGGACGTCGAGCGGCTGGTCGAGGGGCCGGTGACGGACCGGGCGCTGCGGTTCACGGCCGTCAAGTCGCCCTCGGCGGAGGCCCGCTGAGCCAGGGCGTGTCCTTCGGATCGAGGGACACGCCCTACGCGGACCAGCCGGGTGCGTCCGCCGCGGCGAGCGCGTCCCACGCGGGCGCGCCGCCGGGGAGGGGCCAGGCGACGGTGGGCGCGCTCTCCAGCTCGGCCCGGGCGGCGGCCTCGCCGAGCGCGTGCAGCGCGGCCCGGCGGGCGCGGTCGCCGTGGCGTTCGAGGCGCGGCACGCGCGCCGCGGCCTCGTCGGCCCGGCGGGTCCGCCGCGCCGGGTCCAGGCCGCGGGTGAGCACCACGTACGGCGGGTGGACGCCCTCGGCGCGGGCGGCCAGCAGCCGGTCGTGGCCGTCGAGGAGGACGTAGCCGTCCAGGGCGCTGACCCGCCAGAGCAGGACGGGGGCGAGGGTCCCGTCGCGGACGTGCTTGCGGTGTGCCCGGACCCTGGCGTCGGCCGGGTCGCCCGGCGGGCGCAGCGGGACGACGCCGTTCCAGCCGGGGCAGTCCCAACCGACGTGGGCGGCGGGCCAGTCGGTGACGAGGTCCGCCGGGCGGGCGTCCGGCGGCAGGTCCCCGCTCCGCAGGAGCCACCGGCCGGCGTGCAGGGGCCCGTGCGCCGCCCGTTCGAGGTGGTCCGCGAACTGGTGCAGCCAGTCGGGCCGCCGGCGCATGCAGGCCGCGCTGATGGGCGGGACCGGCGACCGGTACCGGCCGGTGCGGTGCACCGCGACGCCCCAGTGGCCGGGCTCGACCCGGCCGAGGAGCAGCGTCGTGACGCCCTGCCGGAGCACCAGTCGGCCGCCGTCGGCGCACTCGACCCGCAACCCTGGCTCACGCGGCCCGGCGGCGTCGAGCGAGAGCGCGGGGCGGTGGGTGTCGTACGAGAGGTCGTTTCGTCGCGCGCGCATGGCGGCGCTCACCCTACTACCGGTGACGGGTTGTCCGTTGGCGCGGTGGGAAGCGAAACTGGGGCCCGTGGACATGGGGATCTCAGGTTTCAGCCCGACCTTTCTCGTCGGGATCGACGCGGTTCGGCAGCGGCACGCCGCTCGCCTGGCGGGGCTCGTCGGGCGGCGGCTGACGGGCTTCGCCGTGGTGCGCTTCGCCGAGGACGGGGACTGGTTCGCCGACTGCCCGGTGGTGCTGGACTTCGACGGCGTCCGGGTGGAGATCTGCCACTCGAAGCTCCACGACCTCTCGATCGGCTGGGACACGATCGACACGTCCGCGGCCGTCTCGGGGTGGGAGCAGTCCGAGTTCACGCCGGAGTGGTCCCACCGGGACGACCGCCTCGAACCGTTCGTCGGCCGGGAACTGCGCGGGGTCGCGCTCGTCGAACGGCGACCGCAATCGGGACGCTGCTACCTGGACGTCGGCACGGTCGGGGTGGAGTTCGACTTCGGCGACGGTCACGAGGCGCGCCGCCTGCGGATCGTCAACGGCCTCGACGAGAACGGGATCGAGCTCGGGGAACCGGAGCCGGGCTCCGTCCGGCACGAGCTCGGCGACTGAGCCGGCCGGGCGGGGTCAGGGCGCGCTCCCGCTCGGTCCGGTGGCCGTCCCGCTGCCGTCCGTTCGGTGCGCCAGGTCGGGGGCGTCCGGTCTCCCGGGCCCCGCATCGCACCGAACCCGAGCGATCGGCTTTCGGTGCTCCCCCGATGAGAACGACCTGGCGCACTCCGCCAACTCTGGATTCGATCACCGCGAAGCACAAGTGAATCCCTGTGGACCACACCTCGTAGCATCACTGAGATGTTGAACCTCGAACGCCTGCGGGTGCTGCACGCGGTGGCGACGACCGGATCCGTCGTGGGCGCCGCACGGCTCCTGCACGTCACCACCTCGGCCGTCTCGCAGCAGATGGCACGGCTCGAACAGGAGACCGGCACCGACCTGGCGGAACGTCAAGGCCGGGGCATCCGCCTGACCGAGGCCGGCACCCTCCTCGCCGGGCAGGCCGCGGAACTCCTCGAACAGGCCGAGCGCATCATGGCGACGATGGCGCAGCACCGCGGAACGGTGGCCGGCAGCCTCACGATCGCCGCCTTTCCCACCGCCGCCCGCGCGCTGCTCCCGCCCGCTCTGCGGGCTCTGCGGTCGCGGTACCCGGAGCTGACGGTGTCGGCGCGGGAGCAGGAGCCCTGCGAAGCCGTCCCGGCGGTGCGGCGCGGACTGCTCGACCTGGCCGTGGGCGAGGACTGGACCGATGATCCGCGGTCCTTGCCCCAGGGGCTGGACCGCCGCGCTCTCCTCGACGACACCTACGACGTCGCCCTGCCTCCGGAGCACCGGCTCGTCGGCCGCCGGGCACTGGGCCTGGACGACCTCGCCGACGAGGACTGGATCACCTCGAGAGACGGGCAGCTGTGCCACGAATGGCTGGTGCGCAGCCTCGGGAGGGCCCGTATCGCCCACACCGCCTCGGAGCACGCGACGCAGATGGCCCTGGTGGCGGCGGGACTCGGTATCGCGATCATCCCGCACCTCGGACGTGAGCCGATCACCGCTCCGGTGCGGTTCGTGCCCGTGGCGGACGGCCCGCGGCGCCGGGTCTTCGCCGTGTGGCGGTCCACGTCGGCCGCGCGTCCCGCCATCGGCGCCGTGGTCGATGCCCTGGTCGAAGCCTGCTCGGCCGTCCAAGGGCGACCGTAGAAGGCCCCCGCCGATCCGGTGCCGCCGGGCTCGGGGCCGCCACCGGTGCGGCCGCTGCCGCCTCGGCCGCGTGCGGCCGGCGGACCTACCGCGCCGGCTCCAGTGCCTGGCGGCGGTCCACGTAGTCGGCGAGGAGGGTGAACAGCAGGGCCGGGTCCTCGAACGGGAGGCCGTGTCCGCCGGGGAGCTCGACGTATTCGGCTCCCTCGACTGCGGCGGCCAACTCGCGCTGGTGGTGGGTCGGGACGATCCGGTCGTCCGCGCTCGCCACCACGAGGGTGGGGGCGGTGACGCGGCCCGCCGCCTCGCGCAGGTCGACGCGGGAGTCCAGTTCGATCTGGCCGAGCACGCGGTCGTCGAGCATGGCCGTGAAGCCGGCGGCCATCTCGGCGAACTGCTCCTCGTCGAGGGCGCCGAGCAGGCCGGGCCCCATCGCGGCGAGGATCAACTCGCGGGCCAGGAGGCCCGGGTCGGTGCGCAGCAGGCGCGCCCACAGGTCGAACATGAACGCCTCGCGCGGCGTCGTCCGGAGCCAGCCGGCGTGCAGGGCGAGCGAGGTGACGGCCCCGGGGTGCCGGGCGGCTACGGCCGTGGCGACGACGGCGCCGATCGAGTGGCCGGCCAGGTGGAAGCGGTCGAGGCCGGCCGCGCGGGCGGTGGCGACGACCCGGTCGGCGAGGTCGTCCAGGTCGAGCGGTGCGGGGTCCGTGGCGGTGGCGCCCGCGCCGGGCAGGTTCGGGGCGACGACGGTGTACCGGTCGCGCAGGAGGTCGATGAGACCGCCCCAGTTGGAGGTGGCGTCGGCGCCGGTGCCGTGGATCAGGACGAGGCCCGGTCCGGACCCGGCGACGACGTGGTCGAGCGGTGCGCGGCTGGACATGGGGTGCCTCCGGGAGTGACGGGGAGTGGGAATGGCAGAGACCTTACATGTAACAGAGCCCTGATAGTCAACAGGGCTCTTATGAGAATTAGGGTTCTGTCATGAACCAGGGTGCGATGAGCCGGTGGCGTAGGATCGCCCCCATGGAGATGCCGCTCACCGAACGCCTCGGCCTGCACATCAAGCGGGTCGAACAGGAGCTGATGGCGGCCAAGCACGCGGCGCTCCGGCCCCTCGGGCTGACGGTGCCGCAGTACGTCGCGCTCTACACGCTCGACGAGCACCCGGGCCTGTCCGCCGCCGCGCTCGCCCGCGCCTGCCTGGTCACGCCGCAGACCATCGCCACCGTGCTCGCCAACCTCGAAGCCAAGGCCCTGATCACCCGGCAGCCGCACCCCTGGCACCGCAAGGTGACGGAGCTGCGCCTCACCGAGGAGGGAGAGGCCCTGCTGGTGCGCGCCGACGCGGAGGCCGTCGCCATCGAACGCCGGATCGCCGACGGCTTCAGCGCCGAGGAACGCGCCCTGCTCGTCGACCTCCTGGCCCGCGCGTCGAACCGCCTGAGCGCCGGGCCGTCGCCGGCGGCGCCCGGCGACTGACCCGGTGGCCGGCCCGGCGCCCGGCGACCGACCCCGCCGTCAGGGCCCTTCGCATGCGGCGCAGTCCGGGGCGGCGCCCGGCTGTACGATGCGCGCCGAGCGAGTGGAGGAGCCGGGGTGTACTGGGCCGGACTGTTGTTGTGCGTCCTGCTGGGCGGGGAGATCGGCGCGATCGTGGCGGGCATCGCCGCCGACGACGTCGGGACGACCGTCACGCTGACGGTGGTCGGCGCGAACCTGGTGCCGTGGACGGCGTTGGGGGCCATCGCCCTGCTCGTCGCCGGCTCCCGGCGGCGCGCGGCGGCGGGCACGGAGCCGCCCCGGCTGGAGCCGGCGATGGCGCGGATCGAGGCGTCCCGGGCGACCGGCGAGGGCCCGGACATCCCGCTGCGCCTGGACCTGACGGTCGCGCCGACGGGCGGCCGCGCGTACCGGGCCGACGCGACGGTGGTCGTGAACCTGATGGACCTGGACGACTTCCGGGTCGGGCGCACCGTCGTGGTGGACCACGATCCGGCGCGGCCGTGGGACGTCCGGGTGCGCCGGCGGCCGGGGGCGGAGTTCGCCGGGCGGGTCGCGCTCACCAAGATCGACACCGCGCCGCCGGAGACCCGGCAGAGCGCACCGCGGGTGTCCGCCGCCGCGGGCGGCCGGGGCGCCCGGGCGGCGCGCTTCGGGCTGATGGCGACCGGGGTGGGGGCGCTGCTCTCGCTGGTGCCGTTCCACGGCCTCTACTGATCCACTGCCGGGCGCGTGGCCGGCCGTTCACGGCCGACCGGTCGCCTACCAGCGCAGGAGCAGGCCGGTGGCGGCGAGGTGGTCGAGTACCTGCCGGGCGGCGGGGCTGGCGCGCGGGTGGTCGCCGTGGGTGAGGTGGGCGATCTCGGCGATCTCGCCGTGCGGTGCGGGGACGCCGGTGTGGTCCGCGGTGTAGCAGGCGGTGCGGACGACGGTTCCGGCGGGCTTGCCGTCCGCCGGGGCCCGCGTGATCAGCAGCGGCGTGACGGTCGCCGGGTCGAGGGCGACGCCGAGTTCCTCGCGGACCTCCCGGACGAGGGCCTGTTCGTCGGTCTCGCCGGGCTCGGGTTTGCCGCCGGGCAGGTAGTACAGCTCGCGGCCCCGGGTGCGGGCGGCGAGGAGACGGCCGTCCTCGACCCGGATCCAGGCGACCTTGTCGATGACCGTGTTCGTGCGCGGGCCGAATTCCATGGCGGGTTCCTCAGAAAAAAGGGGGGCGGGCCCGGTCGGGCCCGCCCCCATCAGGGTCAGAACGGCTTGGTCGGCAGGTACTTGCCGTCCAGGGTGATGACGGCGCGCTCGCCGCCCTCGGGGTCGGCGACCTTCTTCACGTCGAGCTTGAAGTTGATCGCGGAGATGATGCCGTCGCCGAACTCCTCGTGGACCAGGGCCTTCAGGGTGGTGCCGTAGACCTGGAGCATCTCGTAGAAGCGGTAGATCGTCGGGTCGGTGGGGACGGTGCCGGGGATCGAGCCGCGGGTCGGGATGGTCTGGAGGAGCATCACCGCGTCCTTGTCCAGGCCCAGCAGCTCGGCGACGGCCTTCGCGGAGGACTCCGGCAGGGCGTGCTGGCCGAGGACGGCGGCGGTGGTGAAGGCGACCGACAGGCCGGAGACGTCGGCGATCTGCTGCCAGGAGAGGTCCTTGCGGGTCTTGGCGTCGACGGCGGCGACGGCGAGGGCCTGGCGGGCGGTCGGGTCGAACTGGGCGTGCACCACGGGTGGTTCCTTTCGGTGGGCGCCGCTCACGCGCGTCGTGCGCGCGGTGCGGGCGGGATCATGGGGGCCGGGAGGCGCCGAACGGGGCCGCCCGGAAGTGGAGTCGGCGTCAGGCGGCGAGCGGGGCGGTGGCCCGGAGTTCCTCGACGCGGCCGGTGGCGATGTCGAAGACCCAGCCCCGCAGGGTCATGCGGCCCCCGGCCAGGGCGCGGGCCACCGACGGGTGCGTGGCGAGGTTCGCCAGCTGGGCGAGCACGTTCTGCCGGACCAGGGCCGGCACGTCCTCGGTGGTGGCGGTGCGGGCCACCGAGGCGTCGGCGAGCCGCAGCCAGTCGGCGACGGCCGGCGCACCGCTCAGGTCGTGGCCGTGGGCGAGCGCCGTCATGGCACCGCACGCGGAGTGGCCGCAGACGACGACCTCCCGCACGCCCAGCGCGGCGACGGCGTACTCGATGCTCGCCGCGACGCCGTCGGCGCCGGGGGTGTAGGCGGGCACGAGGTTGCCGGCGGTGCGGATGACGAACAGCTCGCCGGGCTCGCACCCGGTGATCAGCTCGGGGACGACGCGGGCGTCGGAGCAGCCGATGAACAGCGTGTGGGGTGCGTGGTGGGCGGCCAGGTGGGCGAAGAGCTCCTTCTTGGCCGGGAAGACGTCCCGCTGGAACTGCGCGAGGCCCTCGGTGAGGTCGGGCATGAGGTCACTCCCTTTCATGGCGGCCGGGCATTCATGACGGCCGGGCTTTCGTGCGGCCGGGGCTTTCGTGTGGCCGGGCCTTCACAGCGGCCCGGCCCGTCGGGCCTTGGTGAGATCCACCATGCATGACCTGTGCCTATAGTGTCCAAGACGCATGAACCATGGTTTCCATCGATGCCGTCTATAGTTGCTCCATGGCCCTGGAACTGCGCCACCTGCGCTACCTGCTCGCCGTGGCCGACCACGGCAACTTCACCCGCGCCGCCGAAGAGCTGCACATCTCCCAGCCGACGCTGTCCCAGCAGGTCAAGCAGCTCGAACGGACCCTCGGCACGCAACTGCTGGACCGCACCGGCCGCACCGTGCGCCTCACCGACGCCGGCGAGGCGTACGCCCACCACGCGCGCGGCGCGCTGCGGGACCTCGCCGCCGCCGAGCGGGCCGTCCACGACGTGCAGGACCTCTCGCGCGGCCGGCTGCGGCTCGCCGTCACCCCGACGTTCACCGCCTACCTCGTCGGCCCGCTCGTCGCCGAGCTCCACACCCGCCACCCCGGCATCGCCCTGACCGTGCGGGAGGCGACCCAGGACCGCATCGAAACCGGCTTGCTGGCCGACGAGTTCGACCTCGGCATCGCCTTCGAGGGCCCCCACCCGGCGGGCCTCACCGCCACCGCGCTGTTCACCGAGACGCTCACCCTGGTCACCGGCCCGCACCACCCCGCCGCCGGCCCGGCCGGCCGGCCGCTGCCGGTCCGGGAGCTCGCCGATCGGCAACTCGCCCTGCTCAGCGCGGACTTCGCCACGCGCGGCCACATCGACGGGTACTTCGCGCGGCACCGCATCAGCCCGCGCATCGCCGTCGAGGCCGACTCCATCCAGGCGCTCACCGAGGTCGTGCAGCGCACGCCGCTCGCGACCGTCCTGCCCGACGCCGTCACCCACGACCACCCCCGCCTCACCCCCGTCCCGCTCGACCCGGCCCTCCCGACCCGCGCCGTCGCCCTCCTGCGGCGCACCGACGCCTACGAGAGCGCCGCCGCCCGGGCCTTCACCCGCCTCACCCACGACCTCGTCCGCATGCGCGGCTACCCGCCCGTGGCCTGAGCCGCCTGAGGCGCCCGGGCTGCCCGAGTACCGCCCACTGCGGTGTGCCTCCGGACCGCCCCTGTGCGGTTGATCTAGATTGCCCCGCTATGAGCGAAAAAGAGGGAATCGCCCGCCGGTCGGTGCTCAAGGCCGTCCCCGCGGCCGCCGTCCTCGTGGCGGCGTCCGACGGGCTCTTCGCCGGCCGGAGCACGGCGGCGCCCCCGGCCGCCCCGCCGCTCGCCCCGGCGCCGGGGGAGTTCCCCCAGCCGGTCGTGTGGGCCTCGCAGCCGGTGCCCGGCTCGTCCGCACGGGTCGTCGAGCGCACCCTCGACGTGCGCTTCACGGACGTCGCCGTCCCGGGCTGCGGCCGGGTCACCACGCGCACCTACAACGGGACGATCCCGGGCCCGACCCTGCGCGTGCGCGGCGGCGACACCCTGCGGCTGACGCAGGTCAACGGCCTGCCGCCGAACCCGGCCCACGCCGGCGACCACAACCGGCCGCACGACTTCAACAGTTTCAACCTGCACACCCACGGACTGCACGTCTCCCCGTCCGGCGACGCCGACAACGTCCACCGGGCGTTCGCGCCGCGCACCGCCGACGAGGTCGCCGCCGGCGCCCCGGAGCCGCGCTACGTGACGACCGTCGACGTCCCGCCGGACCACCCGGCCGGCACCCACTGGTACCACCCCCACCTGCACGGGGCCACGTCCGTGCAGATCGTCGGCGGCATGGCCGGGGTCCTCGTCGTCGAGGGCGACGTCGACGAGGTGCCGGAGATCGCGGCGGCGGCCGACATCGTCGTGTGCGTCAACGAACTCCGGCTCAAGGACGGCCGGGTGCCCGACTTCACGTCGGGCGGCGCGCTCGCGGCCGTGCCCGCCACCTACACCGTCAACGGCGCCGTCAACCCCACCCTCACGCTGCGCCCGGGCGAGGTGCAGCGCTGGCGACTCGTCGCCGCCACCGCCTTCGGGGAATTGTCGCTCCAAGTCACGTGTGGCGAATCAAAATTGACGCTGCATCAGATCGCTCAGGACGGTGTGACCTTCCCGCCGTCGTCGCCTCCGACGCCGTGACCCTCGCCATGGGCAACCGCGCCGACGTCCTCGTCCAGGGCTGCGAGCCCGGCACGTACGAACTGCGCGCCGCCGGAGTGTCCGCTCCCCTGATGACGGTCGAGGTGGCGGGCCCGCCCGTCGAGCCGCCGATGGCCCTGCCGACCGCGCTTCCGCCCGGCAAGCCCTTCCTCGACGAGCGCGACGTCGCCAACCCGGACGCGGACCGCGAAGTCGTGTTCCACGTCGACCCGGGCGTCTTCGCGGCCCCGTTCCCCAACGCCTTCCGCTGCCTGGGCACCCACCCGACCCCCGCGGCCGACCCCGCCGGCGATGCCGCCCGCGACCCGGCCTACGGCCTCTTCGACCCGCGGCACGTCAACCACACGCTGAAACTCGGCACCGTCGAGCGGTGGACGGTCCGCACCGACGAGACCAACCCCGCCTTCAACCACCCCTTCCACCTGCACACCAACCACGTCCTCGTCACCCACCGCAACGGCACGCGGCTCGACCCGCCGGTCTGGCACGACACCGTCGGCCTGGCCGGCGGCAAACCCGGCGACCGCGTCACCTTCCTCGTCCGGTACGAGGACTTCACCGGCCGCACGGTCGCCCACTGTCACCAGCTCCAGCACGAGGACCTCGGCATGATGCAGATCGTCGAGTACGTCGAGGACGTCGAGTAGGCGGGCCGGCGGCATCCGCGCCGCCGGACGGGTGGAATGCGGGGGCGGCGGCGCACGGCGGCGGCCGCGCCGGGTATGGGCCGTCGACTACTCGGCGCCGTGCGGCGGACGGCGGCGCCGCCGGATCCCGGGCACGGCCCGGACGAGGGAGGACCTTCATGCATCGTCACGCCGCAGCCCGGCGGACCGTCCCCGGGCCAGGCCGGACCGCCGCCCGGCCGGGGCTGCGCACCGCGGCCCCGCTGCTGGCCACCGCGCTGCTCGCCGGGTGCACGTCCGCGGCCGGCACCGGTCCCGAGGCCGCCCCCACCCCGAGCGCCTCGTCCGCCCCGGCCACCGCGCCGCCCGCGCAGCAGGCGCCCCAGCTGACCGATCAGCAGGTGTCCTCCGCGGTGGACAAGATCGACGGCTACGTGCAGGACGCCATGGCGAAGACGGGCGTCCCGGGCGTGTCGCTGGCCGTCGTCTACAAGGACAAGGTCATCCACGCGAAGGGCTTCGGGGTCCGCCAGCTCGGCCGGCCGGAGCCGGTCGACCCGGACACGGTGTTCCAGCTCGCCTCGGTCTCCAAGCCGATCTCCTCGACCGTGGTCGCCGGCGTGGTCGGCCAGAAGGCGGTGCAGTGGGACGACCCGGTCACGAAGTACGACCCGGGCTTCGCGCTGGCCGACCCGTGGGTGAGCAGCCACGTGACGATCGCCGACTTCTTCTCGCACCGCAGCGGCCTGCCGGACCACGCCGGAGACCTGCTGGAGGACCTCGGCTACCCGCGCGACTACATCCTCCAGCACCTGCGCGACCAGCCGCTCTCGCCGTTCCGCGCGAGCTACGCCTACACCAACTACGGCCTGACCGAGGCGGCCGTGGCCGTGGCCAAGGCCAAGGGGGTGGCCTGGGAGGACCTGGCGGCGGACGTCCTCTACAAGCCGCTGGGGATGAACTCCACCAGCTCCCTGCGCTCCGCCTACGACAGCGCGGCGAACAAGGCGACGCCGCACGTCAAGACGGCCGGCGGCTGGCAGGTCAGCACCACCGAGAACGCGGACCCGCAGTCGCCGGCCGGCGGTGTGAGCTCCACCGTCGACGACCTCACCCGGTGGATGCGGATGCAGCTCGCGGACGGCACCTTCGAGGGCAAGCAGATCGTCGACCCGGCGGGTCTGAACGAGACCCGGGTGCCGCAGATCGTGAGCGCCCCGCCGAGGTCCCCGGCGGGCAACGCCGGCTTCTACGGCCTCGGCTGGAACGTCACCTACGACACCCTGGGCCGGCTCCGGCTGAACCACTCCGGCGGCTTCGACCTGGGCGCGGCCACCGTGGTGACCCTGCTGCCGACCGAGCAGCTCGGGATCGTCGTCCTGACCAACGGCCAGCCGATCGGCGTCCCGGAGGCGGTGGCCGAGGAGTTCTTCGACCTCGCCCAGTACGGGCGGGAGACGGTCGACTGGCTCGGCCTGTTCGGCAAGCTCCTGCCGGGCCTCTCGGCGCCCGCCTCCTCGCCGACCGACTACGCGAAGCCGCCGGCCGGCGCCACCCCGGCGAAGCCGAACGCGGCCTACACGGGGACGTACGCCAACGGCTACTACGGGCCGATGACGGTGAGCGAGCAGGGCGGCGGGCTGGTGATGAGCCTCGGACCGGACAACCAGCAGTTCCCGCTCCAGCACTACAACGGCGACGTCTTCAGCTACCAGAGCAAGGGCGAGAACGCCGTCGGCCTCACCGGCCTGACCTTCACCATCGGCGCCGACGGGCGGGCCTCGACCGCGGTGGTCGAGCAGTTCAGCCACGAGGGCCTCGGGACCTTCACCCGCAGCGGCTGACCTCAGGGCGAGGGGCAGAGGGGTTGGGGGCCGTGCCCGTCCACGCAGACGGCCGAGGTCGGGAGGATCTCCGCGGTTCCATTGGTCCGCGACCGCCGCCGGCCCGCTGCTACCGTCGCCGAGTCGCGCCCGCATCGAGGAGACGAGCCCCAGCGTGTCGAACGCACCCGTGATCCGCAGCGACGTCCCGGGGTCCTTCGCCCGGGGCGTCTTCCACGAGCGCCACCCCGAACTCGTCCGGCGCCTGCTCGCGGCCCTGCCCTACGGGCCGGGGGAGCGGGCGGCGGTCGAGCGGCTGCTCGTGGAGAGCACGACCGGGGTGCTGGAGCCGCTGGGGGACGGCGCGCCGGACGCCGCCCGCTGGGAGGAGTGGGGCGCGGGGCTGTGGGGCACGCCGTGGGAGGAGGCGCCGTTCCTCTGGGCGGAGAGCTACTTCTACCGGCGGCTGCTCGACGCCACCGGGTACTTCAGGCCCGGGGCGTGGCAGGGCGTCGATCCGTTCGCGCCGTTCAAGGGCGCGGAGCTGGCCGGGCCGGCGGTGGACGACGAACTCGCCGCTCTCGGCGGGCTCGACGGCCTCCCGGCGGCCCGACGGGCGGAGGCCCTGCTGTCCTCCGCGCTGTGGGGCAACCGGGCGGACCTGAGCTTCCAGCTCACCGCGGGGACCGGCGGGCCGGGCGCGTCCGACCTCGTCGCCGACGACAGCGCGCAGCTGTGGGCCGAGCTGGAGCGCACGCCGGGCGGACGGGTCTGCGTCGTCGCGGACAACGCCGGCCGGGAACTGCTGCCGGACCTCGTCCTGATCGACCACCTCCTGGCCGCCGGACGGGCCGCACAGGTCGTCCTGCACGTGAAGCCGCAGCCGTACTTCGTCTCGGACGCCACGCCGGCCGACGTCCTCGCCGCGCTGCAACGCCTGTGCGCGGCACCGGAGCCGGCCGCCTCGGCGGTGGGCGAGCGGCTGTGGGAGGCGATGGCCGGCGGCACGCTCGCGGTCCGCACGCACCCGTTCTCCTGCGCGCCGCTGCCGTACGCCGACATGCCCGAGGACCTCCGGGCGGAGTTCGCCGGGGCGGCCCTGACGATCCTCAAGGGCGACCTCAACTACCGCCGCCTGGTGGGCGACCGCCGCTGGCCGCCGACCACCCGCTTCGCCGAGACGGCCGGGTACTTCCCGTCCCCCGTCGCAGCCCTGCGGACGCTGAAGTCGGACGTGATCGTCGGCCTCGACGCCCCCACCGTCGCGCGGCTCGACGGCACGGGGACGGCCTGGCGGACGAGCGGTCGCCACGCCGTCGTCCAGGTGCACGGGAACGGGTAGGTGCACGGGAACGGGTAGGCGCGCCCCCTGACGCGGCATCCGCGGTCAGGGGGCGCGGCGAGCGGGGCGGTCAGGAGGAGACGGCCGCCTGCCAGTCGGCGAACGGGCTGTCCGCCTTGGCGTCGGTCTGGCGCCGCAGGTGGAGCTGGGCGTCGGTGCCGAGGGCGAGCACGACCACGCGGCCGGTGGCGTCGGTGGCCAGCGACGGCGCGCCGACGATCACCGAGCCGAGGTCCTGCCAGACCGTGGTGAAGGCGCCGTTGCCCTCGGTCTGGGTGGCCAGGCTGACGCCGCCGCCGCCGTTGCGCGTGGCGACGACGATGCGGCCGTTGGCGGTGACGGCGCTCGGGCCGTCCACGCCGACCGGGCCGCCGGTGGACGAGGAGACGGGGGTCCAGGTGTTGTCGGCCTGCACCCACTGGTTGACGGTCTTCCCGGTGTCGGGGTGCGAGAAGAGGATCTCCTTGCGGCCGCCGGCGGTCTGCGCGATGCCGATCGGCCCGGCCGGGGTGGGCCCGCTGAAGGCGGTGTCCGGGACGAAGGGGCCGTTCTTCGTGCTCTGTCGCCAGTGCAGGAGGTCGTGGCCGGACACGGTGGGGGCGAAGACGTCGATCAGGCCGTCGGTGCCCAGGCTCGCCGCGAGGCCGTCCTGGACCCACGCGCCGCCCAGGTCCGCCCAGGTGCCCGGCCAACCGCCGTCCTGCTGCTGGGTGACGGCGCTGACGCCGCCTCCGGCGTTGGGCACGAAGACGGTGAGCGCCCCGTTGGCGTTGGGCGTCACGACGGGCGAGCCGATCATCTCGCCGACGTCGTCGGAGTTGGGGTTGCCCAGCGAGGTCCAGGCGCCCCAGCCGCCGCCGACCGAGGTCTGCGCGAGCGTGACGATCTCGTCGTGGTTGTCGGTGCCCTTGTCGTCCGCCAGGCGGATGCCGAAGAGGTGGAGCAGGCCCTTGCCGTCCTTGACCACGGTCAGGTAGGGCGCGAACTGCCCGCCGCCGCCCAGGCCCGCCGGGCCGGTCCACGCCCCGCCGCTCGCGGTCTCCTTCCACTGCGAGGGCTGTCCGTTGACCACCGCGAAGGCGTTGAGCAGGCCGGTGCCGTCCTGGGCCGACCAGGTGGTGCCGTTGAACCAGCGCGGGTACGAGCGGAACTCGTACATCGCGTAGTGGTTCTGCCAGCTGGCCGCGCCGCTCTCGTGGAGCTCCGAGTCGTGCGGCAGGTAGTAGTCCTTGAAGACGCTCCACTTGGCCGAGGCCTGGCGCGGGTCCACGTTCGCCGGGCGCAGCCGGATGTTGTAGTCGCGGTAGTACCGCAGCAGGACGTTGCCCCGGGCGGGGTGGTAGCCGGCCGCCGCCTCGCCCGCGAAGCGCGCGGCGCCGCGGTGGTCGGAGTTGTCGCCGTAGTTGAGCGGGTCCGTGCGGTAGTCGTAGCCGGTTTCGTCGTGTCCCCTGCCCAGCGGGTAGACCTTCGGATCCTGCGCGAGCAGGATGCCCGGGTTGTACTGCCCCATCAGGTCGGTGAGGGCGGCGACCAGTTCTTCGTGGGTGTAGGTCTGGTTGTTGTAGGGGCGGTAGTCCGGCGTCGTGTCGGGGTGGGCCGGCGCGGTCCGGCACTCGTCGCCGTCCGTGCCCTGGCTGCCCACCGTCCGCTTGGGGTTCGGCGTGACGAGGTGCCCGTTTCCGTCGGGGAGGGGGCCGATGTAGAGGTCGTCCAGCGAGGTCTCGCCGGCTGCGCCCGGGTCGCCGCTCTGATAGAGCCGGAAGAAGACGAGGCGCACCGGGTTCGCGGTGCCGCGCAGGGTGTCGACCTCGACGGTCTTGCCGTTGCCGAGCGTGAGGGTGTCGAAGGCCCAGTCGTTCGCGACCCCGGCCAGTGTGGCGTGCGCGTCGCGCGCGCCCTCCTCGCGGTGCTGCGCGTAGAGGCACGCGCTCTCCGTGGTGGTGGCCTGCTCGCCCGAGGTCAGGTAGACCGTCGTGGACGGAGCGTCGTACTGGCGGGCGAGGTCGGGGTTCATGAACAGGATGTCGTCGTCCTCGTGGGCGACGATCTGCAGGTAGCCGTTCGTGGGCGGTGCGGTGTCGGCCGAGGCCGAGCCGACGAGCGGTGTGATCGTCGCGGCGACCAGCGCCGTGGCGGCGCAGACGGCGGCCCGCCGGAATCCGGAACGCATTGGTGAAGTCCTCCCCGTCGGCGGACCTGGTGGTGTCGATGATCGTCCGCCGTCGGGGGGAACTGTTCTGCAGGATACGAACGACTGTCAAATTCCCTGTGAGCTCCGAGTTTTGGTGAATTGAACCGAAATGGCAGGCTCTCGGCAGCCCGGCGAGGGCGACTTCAGAGCGCGAAGTCGAGCCGGACGAACGGGTCGTGGTGGATGCGGTCGAGTGGCACCCCGGTGCGGTACAGGGCCTCGGCCGCGCTCACGATCATCGGGCCGGGGCCGCTGACGTAGGCGTCGTGGTCCCGCCAGGGCCCGGCCGCCGCGAGGGCCGCGGGCAGGCGGGTGACGGCGCCGGGGGTGTCGTCGTCGTGGACGACGGGGTGCACCGTGAGCCAGGAGTACTGGTCGGCGAGCCGGTGGAGGATGTCCAGGCCCAGCGGTCCGTCCGTGCCGCGCGTGCCCACGAAGACGTCGGTCCGCCGCCGGACCCCGTCCAGGACGGCCTGTTCGAGGAGGGCGAGGACCGGCGCGAGACCGGTGCCGCCCGCCACGCAGACGACGTCCCGGCGCGCGGCCGGGTCGAGGACCATGTCGCCGAGCGGCCGGCCGAGCCGGAGGACGTCGTCGACCCTCGCGCGCTGCACCAGGGCGGTGCTGACCGGGCCGCCCGTGACGGCACGGACGTGGAAGGTGACGGTCCCGTCCGGGCGCCGGGCGTTGGCGGGGGAGAAGTAGCGCCAGCTCTTCGGCCACCACGGCGTCGCCAGGCTCACGAACTGCCCGCCGGTGTACGGGTACGGCAGGTCGGTCCGCACGGTGATCTCCGCGAGGTCGCGGCCGTGCCGCCGGTGGTCCACGACGCGGGCGTCCCAGACGGCCGGATGCTCGGCGGCGTCGGCCGTGGCGGCCCCGTCCATGACTCCGGCGGCCGCGGTGTAGGCGCGGGTCCAGGCCGCCGCGACGGCCGGGGTCCAGGCGGAGCCGGCGAAGTGCTCCAGCGTGGCGAGCAGGCACTCGCCGACCGCCGCGTAGTGCGCGCTGACGGCGCCGAACTTACGGTGGTCGCGGCCCAGTTCGGAGCAGAACCGGACGAGGGTAGCGGGCTCGTCCACCAGGTCGACGACGAGCATGAGCGCGCGTACGAGCTTGTCGTGCTGGACCTCCATGTGCTCCGGGAACAGGTCACGGACCTCGGGGTAGCGCTGGAACAGGGTCGCGTAGAAGTGGCCCGGGAGGTCGGCGGCGTACGGCTCGACGGCGGCCCGGCTCGCCCGCAGCAAGGAGATCTCGTACGGGGAGACGATCGCTTCTGAGGCGCGGTCAGGGGAATTCATCGGCTCGGCGGGGTTTCTGATCGGGTATTGGGCGCGAAGCTTCACGCGTATCTCTCCGGTTGAATTCTTTGCGTTCTTCGCGGGGTGGGGCGGTCATTAAAAATCGGCCCATTCTGCCCACGGGCCCTATCGGATGTGCAAGCCGACGGGGTGAATCATTTGTGAAGCGCGATACTGGCTCGTAGTGACCGAGAGTGGTAAGGTCCGCCCGCGCGGGGCGCAAATGCGGAACCTGCCTGAACAATCCCGGGCGGCCGGTTGCCGTACGGAGCGGTAGGTTCACCGGGGAGGCCGGAAATAACAATTCGCTCTCGGGGGCCGTCCGGGGCTGTCCGAAATTCCCCTTCGGGTCCTACGCTGCGGCGCGTGTCGATATTCCGAAGGCTCCGCGCTTCCGGTCCGCGGGTGCGGCCGGAACTCGATGACGTGCAACTCGGCCGCGTTCGGCGGCAAATGAATTCCGCCGGGCGGCTGGGGCCGGACGACATCCAGATCGACCAGGTCGACCGGCTGCTCCAGGAGTCCGCGCGGGACCCGGACCGCCGGGCGCACCGCTTCGCCGTGCTCGCCGAGACCGCCGCGCCCACGGCGTTCGCGCGGTCCTGGCGGCTGCGCCGGCGCGGCTCGGACCCGATGGTGTTCGAGGGCTGGGTCGAGCTGGTCCGCGGCCGGGCCGCCGGGCGGATGGACGACGCCAGGGCGGCCGCCGACCACTGCTACCGCGCCGCGGAGATCGCCCCGTCCGACCCCCTCCCCTGGGTGGTGCTGCTCGGGATCCTGCGCCTCATGCGGGCGGAGCCGCACCAGCTGTACGCCGTCTGGCAGGAGGTGACCGCGCGCGACCCCTGGAACCGCGAGGCCCACCTGCAGATGCTGCGCTACCTCTCGCCGGAGGAGTGCGGCTCACGCAGCGGCCAGCTCGACTTCGTGGAGACGCTCCGGGCCTCGGCGCCGCCGGTCTCGCCGTCCGTGGGCGTGGAGCTCGCGGCCCTCGTCGACGAGCACGACCGCACCGCCGCCAGGGGCGGCGTCGAGGCGCTGCTGGCCCGCCGCCTCTGGACGCACGCCCGGGCCGCCGGCGCCCTGGACACGGCCCTGGCCACCTGGCCGCGCGAGGGCTACCTGCGGCACGCCGCGGCCCTGGCCGACCTGAACCTGCTGGCCTACGCGCTCGTGCAGGCCGGCCGCGTCCGCGAGGGCGGCGCCGTGTTCGGGGCGATCGGCGACACCGTCACCGCGTGGCCGTGGTCGCTCGACGGCGACCCGGTCGAGCGGTTCACCTACTGGCAGGCGAAGGCGCTCTGAGGCTCCGGGCTCAGGCCTGCCGGGCCAGGGCGTCGCAGACCCGGTCCAGGTAGGACTCGCTGTTCGCGGACATGGTCGTGCCGCCGGACACCGGGACCAGGGTCAGCGGGTCGTCGGTGCGCGGTGTGTCCAGGGTGAGGACGTCGCCGAAGCCCGGGGCCGCCTTGTCGCGGTCGGTCAGCGGCGGGAGGTTCCAGCGCTGCTCGATCGTCTTGAGCACCGAGGTGTGGTCCAGCGGGGTGTCGCCGGCGGGCCGGTAGACCGTTCCGGCGGCGATCAGCGGGGAGATCAGCACCGCGGGCACACGGACGCCGAAGCGGGTGAAGTCGAAGCCGAACTCGCCCTGGGCGCCGTCGGGCGGGACGGCGCCGGAGGGCGGGGGCACGTGGTCGTAGCAGCCGCCGTGCTCGTCGTAGGTGATGACGAGCAGGGTCCTGTTCCAGTCCGGGCCGGTGCGCAGCGCCGTGTAGACGTCGAGCATCAGCTGTTCGCCGTGCGAGACGTCGTGGACCGGGTGCTGGTCGTTGCCGGCCAGGCTCCAGTCGGGCTCCAGGAAGACGAAGCCCTTGGGGAGGGTGCCGGTCCTGGCGGCGTTGCGGAACTGGGTGAAGCCGCCGAAGTGGCTCGGGTCGGCCTGGGTCGTGTCCGGGAAGTCGAAGCGGGTCAGCTGCTTGCCGTCGCTGTAGATCGCCCAGTCCGTGCCGTTCTTGGCGAGCAGGCCGAAGATGCTCGGGAAGTCGAACGGGGGCGTGCCGGCCTGCTGGTGGTCGTCCATCCGGCCCTGGCTGGTGCCGGCGAGGGCGAACGCCCGGTTGGGCAGGGTCTCGGTGGGCGCGGAGCTGAACCAGTGGTCGCAGACCGCGTAGCCGCGCGCCAGGCCGGACAGGACGGGCAGGGCGTCCGGGGTGTAGCAGCCCATGATGTTCCCGGGCCCGGTGCCGGGGCGGACCGTCCGGCCGTGCAGCGGGTCGAACTGCAGTGCGTCGACGAAGCTCGTCACGAAGCCCGTCATGGTCGCGGCGGGGGCGGGCGTGCCGGGATCGGCCGTCCCGAACAGCTGCGTGTTGGTCGGCGCGTAGCCCTCGCGGGGGTCGGCGCCGGGCATGAAGTACGCGTCGGGGGTGGTGCGGAGGATCCTGAAGACGGTGTGCACGCCGTCGGGCCCGGGGTTGCTCTCGTCTCCCTTCAGGCCCTCGAACTGCGCCCCGGACGGGGTCTTCTGGTCGGGGTAGAGGAACCCCAGCATGTGGTCGAAGGAGCGGTTCTCCTGCATCAGGACCACGAGGTGGTCGATCTGGTCCAACCGGCCGTTGTTCGACATGGACGGTCTCCTGCCACGCGCGGGTGAAGCGGCGGACGGACTCACGTCGAGGCGCACGGCGGACGACTTGGGCCTCCCCGCTCGGAATGTCGTCCCGGTGGCCGGGTACGGGCGGCCACGTTCTCCACTATAGGCCGAGCGGGTGAAGGCCACGAGCCGTGCGCGGCCCCCACCCGCGCGCGTCGGGCGGGCGGCGGACTCGATGGGGCATCAGGACCCGGACCGGCCCGCGATCGGGTCTGCGGCGCCCGTGATCGGCTCCGCGGCGCCCGTGATCAGGTCCGCAGCCTTCTCCGCCGCCATGATCGTGGGCGCGTCGGTGTTCCCGCGCGGCACCGCCGGGAACACGGACGCGTCGACGACCCGCAGGCCCGCCACGCCGTACACCCGCAGCTCCGGGTCGACGACGGCGCCGATCGCGCAGCTCGACGTCGGGTGGTACAGCGTCTGGCCGGCGCGCCGCGCCCACGCGAGGAGATCGGCGTCCGAGCCGTACGGGGACGGCGCGTCCCCGTACGTCCCGGTGGCGACATCGGTCACCGCCCGCTGCGCCGCGATCTCCAGGGCGATCCGCGTCCCGGCGACGATCGCCGCCCGGTCCTCCTCCGTCGTCAGGTAGTTGTGGACGATCCGCGGCGCGGCGTCCGGCCGCGCGGAGCGCAGGGTCACCGCGCCGCGGCTGGTCGGGGCGAGGACGCACGGGCCGAAGGCGAACCCGTGCTCGGTGACGGCGCCGAGCCCCTCCTGGTGGAACAGTCCCGGGGCGGCGTGGAACTGGATGTCCGGCGCGTCCAGGTCGTCGCGGCTGCGGAAGAAGCCGCCGGCCTCGCCGACGTTGGAGGTGAGCGGTCCGCGCCCCTGCGTCTCCAGCAGGGCGGTGTTCTCCGGGCTCGCCGCACTGGCCAGCGAGTCGGCGCCGGTGCGGAAGTTGAGCATCGCCATGTAGTGGTCCTGCAGCCCCCGGCCGACGGGCAGGTCGCGCACGACCTCGATCCCGAGGGCGGACAGGGCTTCGCCCGGTCCGATCCCCGACAGCATCAGGAGTTTCGGCGAGCCGTACGCCCCGGCCGACAGGACGACCTCCCGCTCGGCGCGCACGACCTCGACGACCCCGGCGCGCTCGACCGCCACGCCCACCGCCCGGCCGCCTTCGACCACCACGCGGTGCGCGCGGACGCCGGCGAGCACCGTGAGGTTCAGCCGCCCGAGGGCCGGGTGCAGGTAGGCGACAGCCGCGCTGCACCGCAGGCCGCCACGCTGCGTCACCTGGTAGCGCCCGACGCCGAACTGCGTCGCGCCGTTGAAGTCGTCGTTCGCCTTGTAGCCGGCCTGCCCGGCGGCCTGGACGAAGGCCGAGGCGAGCGGGTGTCCGGAGCGTCCGTCACTCACGGTCAGCGGTCCGCCGACGCCGTGGAACTCGTCCTCGCCGCGCTCGTTGTCCTCCGCGTGCCGGAAGTACGGCAGCACCTCGTCGTACGACCAGCCGGTGGCCCCGGCCGCCGCCCACCCGTCGTAGTCGGCGCGGGCGCCCCGGACGTAGATCATCGCGTTGAGCGAGCTGCAGCCGCCGAACGTCCGGCCCCGGGGAAGGTAGACCCGCCGCCCGCCGAGGCCCGGCTCCGGTTCGGAGTCGAAGTCCCAGTCGACGTCCGACTTGAACAACCGGGGGAACGCGACCGGCACGTGGATCTCCTGCGCGGTGTCCGGGCCGCCCGCCTCGACCACCGCCACCCGGACGTCCGGATCCTCCGACAGCCGCGCGGCCAGCACGCAGCCCGCGGAACCGGCGCCGACGATGACGTAGTCGTACGTGCTGCTGCTCATGCCAACCCCTTTGAGAGAAGGACGTGTTGGGTCCGGGGAGTGCGTGCCGGAACCGAGCCGGTCGGCCAGTATCCGCTCTCGCCGCGCCGCGTCATAGACGGTGAACCGGTCAACCACGGCCGGGGCGGCGTGTTCATGCCGCGGAGGCTTCCGCGAACCGTCGGCCGCGTGTAACTTCTCCGCCACCCGGCTACCGACCGGTAGCCATCTGGCTGCCCGACAGTCTCCGCTGCCGGATCGTCCGCCGGAGTTGTCCATACTTCTCGGAGGCCTCACGTGTCCCCAGTCACCCGCCGCACCTTCCTCGGCTCGGCCGCCGCCCTCGGCGCGGCCATCGGCCTGGACGCCGCCCTGCCCGGCGCGGTACCGAGCGCCTCCGCCGCCCCGACCGGCACGATCCGCGACGTCAAGCACGTCGTGGTGCTCATGCAGGAGAACCGCAGCTTCGACCACTACTTCGGCGCGCTCAAGGGCGTGCGCGGCTTCGGCGACCGCACCGCGATCCAGATCGCGGGCGGCACCAGCGTCTTCAATCAGCCCAACGGCAGCGGCCGGCAGTACCCGTGGCAGCTCAGCAAGACCAGCACGTGGTGGTGGGGCGTCAGCGGCGAGCAGCTCGCGCAGTGCGACGGCTCGCTCGACCACTCCTGGTCCACCCAGCACCAGGCGTGGAACAACGGGAAGATGGACTCCTGGATCGCCGCCAAGGGCTCCGACAGAACCATGGGCTTCATGGCCCGCGAGGACATACCGTTCCACTACGCGCTCGCCGACGCCTACACCGTGTGCGACGCGTACCACTGCTCGATCCTCTCGGCCACCGGCCCCAACCGCACCTACCTGTGGTCCGGCCAGATCGACCCGGCCGGCACCGCGGGCGGCCCCGCCTACGACGGCGGCGACGAGAAGGGCCTGCGCTGGCAGACCTACGCCGAGGCGCTGCAGAACGCGGGCGTCAGCTGGAAGGTCTACCAGAACGCGAGCGACAACTACGGCGACAACGCCCTGGCGTACTTCAACCAGTTCACCAGCGCCCCGGGTTCGAGCCCGCTCGCCCAGCGCGGCATGGCCTCGGTGCCCAGCACCGGCTCCACCCCGGACGACATCGCCGCCGCGATCCGGGCCGACTCGGTCGCCGGCACGCTGCCGCAGGTCTCCTGGGTGGTGCCCAACCAGCTGTTCTCCGAGCACCCGGACGGCCCGCCGGAGAACGGCGCGCACTTCGTCAACCTGGTGGTGCAGGCCCTGGCGGCGAACCCGGACGTGTTCAACTCGACCGTCCTGTTCCTCAACTACGACGAGAACGACGGCTTCTTCGACCACGTGCCCCCGCCCGTCGCCCCGGCCGGCACCGCCGGCGAGTTCTACAACGGCACCAACATCGGCCTCGGCTTCCGCGTCCCGATGATCGTGGTCTCGCCGTGGAGCCGCGGCGGCTTCGTCGACTCCCACGTCTACGACCACACGTCCGTGCTGCGCTTCCTGGAGACCTGGACCGCCGCCATCGGCACCCCCGCCGTCTGCCCGAACATCAGCACCTGGCGCCGCCAGGTCTGCGGCGACCTCACCGGCGCCTTCGACTTCACCAGTCCCCTCTACGGCGCGCCCGCGCTGCCCGACACCAGCGCCACCATCAGCCAGGCCACCGCCAACCTGCAGATCAACCCGGCCCCGGGCACCAACTCCATGCCCGTCCAGGAGCCCGGCACCAAGCCCGCCCGCGCGCTGCCCTACCAGCCGAACGCGTGGGTCGACCGGATCGAGTACGACGCGAACAACCAGATCCTGCTCTGGATCGACCTGGCCAACCAGGGCCCGCAGGCCACGGCCTGGGCGCACTACTCGATCCACGCCAACGCCTACCGCAGCGGCGGCCCGTGGCAGTACACCGTCGCCCCCTACGACGCCGCCTCCGGCACCGACGGGCGCGCGAGCGACTACTTCAACATCGGCGCCACCTACGGCAACGGCCAGTACGACCTCACCGTGCTCGGCCCCAACCGCTTCCTGCGCCGCTTCACCGGCAACGCCACCACCGCCGGCAAGACCGCGGAGGCCACCACCTCCTACGCGCCGGCGCCGGACACCGGCAAGCCGGCCGTGTGGTTCACGATGACCAACACCGGCACCACGACCGTCACGTTCACCATCACCGCCACCAACTACCGCACCGGCACCTGGACCTACCAGGTCGCCCCGGGAGCCACCGTCAGCGACTACTTCAACGCGGTCACGATCGCCCAGGGCTGGTACGACTTCACCGTCACCGTGAACAGCGACCAGTCCTGGACCCGCCGCGCGACCGGCCACATCGAGACGGGCGCCGCCAGCGTCAGCGGCTGACCGGCGCCTGCGCCAGTGCCGTGGCCCTACCCGGCCACGGCGCTAGCAGCCGGTGAGCCTCCGGCCCGTGGCCAGGACGACGCTCGCGCAGGCGCCGCCCAGGAGGGCGCCGGCCACGACGTCGCCGGGGTAGTGGACGCCCGTGTGGACGCGGGAGTAGCCGACGGCGCAGGCCAGGAGGCCCAGCGGGGTGGCGGTGGCGGGCAGGAGCGTGCCCACGGCCGTGGCCAGGGCGAAGGCCGAGGCGGTGTGTCCGGAGGGGAAGGACGCCGAGGCCGGCATCGGGACGTGGCGGCCGGCGATCACCCTGGCCGCGTCGCGGTCCGGTCGCGGGCGGCGCACCAGTTCCTTGCCGAGGAGGTTCGCGGTGAAGGAGGCCAGGCCGACGGCCGCCGCGCCCGCGAGTCCCGCGCGGCGGTACCGGCCGGGGGTGAGGAGCAGGGCCGCCGCGATCGACAGGTTGATCTTCGAGTGGTCGGCGGCGGCGGAGAGCCGGCGCAGGCCGGCGTCGAGCGCGGGCGTGTCGGTCGCGGCGACGGCGGCGTAGACGGCGCGGTCGACGGCCGCCAGGTCGTGCAGGACGGTGCCGGCCCGCCGCGCGGTCATCCGCGCGCCTCCGTCCGGGCGAACGCGAGGCGGGCGATGACGCGCCAGTCCAGGCGGGGGGCGTGCGGCTGCTGGGACGGATCGGCGCCGGGGCGGTCGCGCGGGACGCGCACCCGCAGGGCGCCGCCGGCGAGCGAGCAGACGACCGGGGTCGGCAGGGTCAGCGCCTCGCCGTCGACGGCGACGGGGATCTCCGGCGCGTCCGCCCGCACGGTGACCCGCCGCGCCGACAGCACGGTCAGGCCGGTGGCCCGTTCGCCGCGCAGGGCGAGTTCGGCGGCCTGGGCGGCGCCGTCGACGCGGATGCCGAGGACGCCGAGGACGCCCCGGTCCAGGCGCGGGCGGCGGCCGAGGTTGACGGGGTCGGCGCCCGCGTAGGGGTTGTTGCTGACGAGCAGTGCCTGCGGCGCGTCGATCCGCCGTCCGCCCGCGTCGGCGGTCAGGTGCGGGCCGTCGGCGCCCATCAGGAGGTCCGGCAGGGCGTCCAAAGCGGTGGCGGTCTTGGCGTCGCGGTACTCCGGGCTCTGGACGATGGCCGCGTAGGCGCCGAAGGAGACGGTGTTGACGAAGGGCCGGTCGCCGACCCGGCCCAGGTCCACGGTGAGCTCGACGCCGTCGCGCAGCGCGTCCAGGCAGGTGGCGGGGTCGTCGCGGTCGAGGCCGAGGTCCATCGCGAAGTGGTTGCGGGTGCCGGCGGAGACGACGAGGAACGGCAGCCCGTGCTCGACGGCGACCGCCGCGACCAGGGCCTGGGTGCCGTCGCCGCCCGCGACGCCGAGCAGGTCGGCGCCGTCGGCGACGGCACCGCGGGCGAGGCCGGCCACGTCCTGCTCCGCGGAGGTGTCGAGCAGGATCACCTCGGCGCCCAGTTCCTCGGCCCGCTCCGCGAGCCGGAAGCGCCCGACCTTGCCGCCGCCGGACTTCGGATTCATGATCAGCACCGGCCGCCGCGGCGGCGGGGTCTCCCGGGCGGGCATCGGCTTCGGCGGCCGGGCCGCCCGCAGCGCGGCGCGGGCGCAGACGAACGCGGCGAGCCACAGCACCAGGACGATCACCGACAGCAGCAGCGCGTGCGCGTGGTACGCCAGCACGACGACGGCGACCGGCGCCCCGACGGCCAGGACGGCGCCGGCGGCGCGCAGGACGCCGCGCCGGGCGATCGCCCACCACACGCCGATCGCCGTCACCGCCAGCCCGGCGAGCTCGGCGACCACCGCGAGCAGCCCGTGCAGGCCGGTGAACGCGATCGCGACGACGGCCGCCACCGCGCACAGCACCGCGGCCCGCGCGAGCAGCCGCGCCCTGGGGTCCGGCCCGTCCGCTCCGTCCGCACGCTCCGCGCGATCGACGACGTCCGTCATCGGCACCCCTCCGTCGGCCCTGTGCTCCTCGGCTCCGGACACGGTAACCGGCACCGCCGCCGACGGCACGCCGAGCGGGCCCCGGCGGCCGTGGCCGGGGCGGCTCGACGACCCGAGCCGTCCGGACGGGGCCCGCCTTCGTCGCCCGGCGGAGCACCGCTGCGCGGAGTCGTCCACGGTGTCGATGTGTCCGCGTCGTCCGCGTTGTCCACGTTGTCCACAGGTGGGAAAATTGACTTGCCGTCACATGGTGATTCGACAAGGCTGCGGGGCAGTTGACCTGCCGAGTCCGTGGAGTGTGCCGGTGCTGACCGAAGCCGAGATCGAGTCCTTCGTCGCGGACGGCTTCGTCCGCGTCCCGGGCGCCGTGCCCCGGGCCACGGTGGACGAGTGCCGCGCTCAGCTGTGGGCGGCGAGCGGCTGTTCGCCCGACGATCCGGGGACGTGGACGGAGCCGGTCGTGCGGATCGGCGGCATGGCCACGCCGGCGTTCCGCGAGGCGGCCAACACCCCCGCCCTGCACGAGGCGTACGACCGACTGGTGGGCGCGGGGCGCTGGACGGCGCCGCTCGGGCTGGGCACCTTCCCGATCCGCTTCCCGAGCGAGAAGGACCCGGGCGACGACGGCTGGCACCTCGACGCCGGCTGGACCGGGGACTCGGGGGAGTACCGGGTGGGCCTGCGCTCGCGCGGGCGCGCGCTGCTGATGCTCTTCCTCTTCTCCGACGTCGGCCCGGACGACGCCCCGACCCGCATCCGGATCGGCTCGCACCTCGACGTGCCGCCGCTGCTCACCGCCGCAGGGGAGGAGGGCCGGGAGTGGTTCTCGCTGTGCGGGGAGGCCGTCCCGGCGTCGGCGGGCCGTCAGGAGGTCGAGGCGACCGGCGCGGCCGGGGACGTCTACCTGTGCCACCCGTTCCTGATACACGCCGCCCAGCGGCACGGCGGGACGGTGCCGCGGTTCATCGCCCAGCCCCCGCTGGAGCCGACCGGGCTGCTCGACCTGGACGGCTCCGCTCCGTCCCCGGTCGAGCGGGCCGTCCTGGCGGGCCTGCGCAGCTCCTGAAGGGCCGACCGGTGCGGGGGCCGCTCGCCCGACCGCCTACCATCGGCGGGTTGCCGATGTGAGGACGGGGATCTGATGGGTGGTCTGGGGCGGCTGATAGGCGTGGCGGCCGAGCGGGGCGAGGCCGGGTTGCAGGCCGGCTGGCAGGCCGCGCTGCGCGGCGGCCGGTCGGTGGCGGGCGGACGGTGGGCGCTCACGGCGCTCACGTCCGTCGCGCCGCCGCCCGTGCCCGCCACCGAGCCGTGGAAGCTGTCGGTCGGCACGCTGCTCGGCCGGCACCCCCGCACCCCCGCCGCGGTGCACAAGCTGCTCGGACTCCTCGACGGCGTCGGCGCCGTGCACCTGGGGCCGGTGAAGGCCGGGTTCGACGGCGAGGAGATCGAGTGGGACAAGGTCGTGGAGGTGCAGACCCGCAACGCCTTCGAGGTGCTGACCACCACCGCCCTGGAGCAGGAGGTCGACAAGGTCCGGGAGTTCCTGCCGCCGGTACCGGGCCGCAAGTGGGCCGTCACCAAGATCGGCGAGGCGCTGGCCACGGTCGTCCTCGCGGCGCTGGAGCGCGGGTCGGTCGAGCAGCGCCTGGACGAACTGGCCGTGCCCGCGCGGATCGTGTACCGCGGCCTGCTCGGCCGGCAGCGCACCCTGGACGCGGGCTGCTTCGCCGTCGCCACGCTCGTCGTGTCCGGCCAGGTCGGCGAGAGCCTCATCGCGACCGCCCGCCGCCGCGGCATCCCGGTGCGGCCCGCCGAGGAGCCCGTCAAGCCGGCCAGGGCGGCTCACGTCGCGACCCTGCGGGAGCGCACGGACGCCGTCGCGCGGCTGCTGAGCCGGATCGAGCAGCCGGGCGGCGGGGCGGAACCGGACTCGATCGAGGCCCCGGAGCCCGCGAACGCGCTGGAGGCTTCGAAGGTGTCGCTGGTCAAGGCCCCGGGCGCCCCGGACACCCCGGCCGGCGGGCCGGCTCCTGCCCCCGAGCGGTGAAGCGGTGGCGGCCGGCCACGACCGCGACGGTCAGCGGGACGGTCGCGGCAGCCGCCACCCCGAAGAGCGGCCCGAACCGCGCGTGGTCGGCCGCGCCCGGCCGAGGGTCGCGCCGAGCGCGCTGCCGATGAACAGCGCGGCGACGGAGCACGAGACCGCCGTTCCGCGCGCCTCGGGCACCACCGACGTCGCCCACGCCCGGAGCGTCGAGTGCAGGAACGCCCAGCCCGCGCCCAGCATCGTCGCCACGAGTGCATAGGCCCACGCACCGGGGGCCGGACCTGCACCTCGTCGCCGGTCATCCGGCGGACCCCTCGGCCCGGCGGGCCATGGCGGTGGCCGCGCAGGCCGCACGGGCGGCGCAGGCTGCGCGGGGGCGGGTCTGAGGGATACCGCTAAGCTCTGGGCGGCACATTCGGGTGCCGTGGCCGGACAGCGGCGGGGCGGCGAACGGGGAGTGGTGTGACGATGCAGCCGTTGCAGGCCGGGGATCCTTCCGTCGTCGGGTCGTACCGGCTGCTCGGGCGGCTGGGCGCGGGCGGCATGGGCTGCGTCTACCTGGGGCGGACGGCCGGCGGGCGGACCGTCGCGGTCAAGGTCGTGCGGCCGGAGCTGGCGGCGGACGCCGAGTTCCGGGCCCGCTTCCGGCGTGAGGTGGCCGCGGCGCGCCGGGTCGGCGGGGCGTGGACGGCGCCGGTGCTCGACTCGGACACGGAGTCGCCGGAGCCGTGGGTCGCCACCGGGTACGTCGCCGGGCCCTCGCTGGCCGAGGCCGTGGCGCAGTTCGGGCCGCTGTCCGAGGACGGCGTGCGGGCGCTGGCCGCCGGGCTCGCCGAGGCGCTGACGGCGGTCCACGGGCTGGGGCTGATCCACCGCGACCTCAAGCCGTCGAACGTGATGCTGTCGCCGGACGGCCCGGTGCTGATCGACTTCGGGATCGCGCGGGCGATGGACAGCCTCGCCACGTCCGCGCTCACCAGCACCGGGGTCGTGGTGGGTTCGCCCGGCTACATGTCGCCGGAACAGGTGCAGGACCAGCCGCTGGGCCCGGCCTCGGACGTGTTCCAGCTCGGCGCGGTGCTGGCGTTCGCGGCCACCGGAGCGTCGCCGTTCGGCGCGGACAGCGCGGCCGCCCTGCTGTACAAGGTGGCGCACGGCGATCCCGAACTCGGTGGCCTGCAGGGCGAGTTGCGAGAGGTGGCGGAGGCCTGCCTGGCCAAGGACCCGGCCGCGCGGCCGACCCCGCGGCAGGTCGCGGCCCGGCTCTCCCCGGGCGGCGCCGCCGATCTGGTCGCCGCCGGCTGGCTCGCGGCCCCGCTGATGGCCCAGATCGGCCGTCGGACGGTGGAGTTGCTCAACCTCGACGCGGCGCCGGAGCGGACGGAGGACGCACCGCAGCCCGTCCCGACCCCGACGATGCCGTCGGAGATCCCGACGCCGGACCCGACGATGGCCCTGCGGACACCGGCACCGGCACCGGAACCGACGGACGCCGGGCGCCGCGGGCAGTTGCTCGTCGGGATCGCGGTCGCCGTGGCGGCCGTGGTGGGGATCACGGCGCTCGTGGTGCTCAACCCGAGCTCGGGCACGACCTATTCGGCGGCGAACCCGCCCGTCCCCAGCGGCCTGGCCGGAGCACCCACGGCGGCGGCCGCACCGGCGTTCGCCCCGAGCAGCACCGCGACGCCCCTCGGCCCGGTGCCTGCAGAGTGCCGGAACGTCGACACCGGCGGGCTGGAGCAGCTCTTCGGCAAGGAGAAGCGCACTCCCGAGGGGAAGTCGGAGCAGCACAACCCCGGGACCCCGGACGAGTTCTCCCTGCAGTCGTGCACCCGCTGGTTCGCCAACGGCGGCAGGGCCGGCACGTTCGTCGGACTGGACGTCCTGACCTTCAAGACGGCCGAGCAGGCCCAGCAGTTCTACGCGGACTGGACGAAGGAGGACACCGGAACGGCCTCCAAGCCGCCCATCGCGCTCGGCGACCGTGCCCACCAGTCGACGAAGGACGACGCCACGCTCCACGAGCGGGACTACCGCCTGGCCGTCGTGGCCGCCAACCGTGTCGTGCGGGCCTACGTTCCGCACGACACGGGCTTCCAGGACGACGCCGTGGCCGCGACGGTCAGCGACGTGGCGAAGGGGATCCTCGCCGGCCTGAAGTAGCGGCTCAGTCCGTGAAGACGTACGCCACCACGCTGGTCACGCCCGAGACGGCCGTCAGGGCGAGCAGCACCACCACGACCCACCCGGCGAAGCGCTCGGGGACGGCCTTGCGCCAGCGGGCCGCGTGGCGGGGCGCGATGATCCGGACGGCGTGGCCGATGCCGAGGCTGCCGCCGATGACGGTCAACAGGCCGAAGCAGGTGCCGAGGACGCGGACGCCGGTGTAGGCCACGCCCACGCGGTGGGTGGTGTCCTCGGAGGGGACGTACTGGACGGGGACGCGGGCGTGGGCCGGCAGGGAGCCGTCGTAGGACGTCGGAACGGCGGCGGCGCCCGAGTCGGGGGTGAAGGTGCCGAAGCAGGTGGTGTGGGCCTGTTTGCCGCTGCCCTCGGTGATGCAGCCCGAGACGGCCAGCAGGCCGGGCTCCCCGGCGAGCCGCAGCGGGTACCCGATGCTGAGCACGCACACGGTGGCCATCGCCGCGCCGGCCAGCATCATGACGAGCCCCGCCAGCGCGACGAGCGGCGCTACGGCCCATCGTCCCGCCCGGGTCCTGGGATCCTTCGGCTGCACCGTTCTCCCGTTCTCCACCCGAATCGATGTCGGAACCCGCCATGATGTCGGACGGCCGGGGCCGGGCGGAACCCGGCCCCGGCCGTGGTCGGGGAACCCTGTGCGGGGGTGTCCGGTCGGGACACCCCCACAGCGGTGTCACTGCATCAGTGCCAGCCGCACGCCGAAGCCGATCAGCAGCACGCCCGTGACCTGCTCGATGCGGCTGCGGACCTTCGGGCGGCGCAGGAAGGCGCCGAAGCGGTCGACGGTGACGGTGTAGAGGCTGAACCACAGCAGGTACAGCACCACGAACTCGGCCGAGAGCACCAGCGCCCGGCCCAGCGTGTGCCCGGTCGTGGGGAGGAACTGCGGCAGGAAGGTGACGAAGAACAGTGCCACCTTCGGGTTGAGCGCGTTCGACAGGAAGCCCTGCCGCACGTACATCAGCCAGGTCTTCCCGGCCGCCTCCGACGCCTCCGCGTCGGCCGTCGCCCGCGCCGACTTCCGGGCGGCGCGCAGCGTGCCGATGCCCATCCACACCAGGTACAGCGTCCCGACGGCCTTCAGCACGGTGAACGCCACGGCGGACGCGACCAGGAGCGACGACACCCCCAGCGACGCGGCCGACACGTGCACGCTGAGCCCCAGCATGCCGCCGAGCGTGGTGTACAGGCCGGCGGCCCGGCCGCCGACCAGGGCGTTGCGGGTGATCAGCGCCTGGTCGGGGCCGGGGATCATGATGAGGACGAGCGCGGCGACGGCGAACGTCAGCATGCCGCCGCCGCCCGGACGTTCCGCAGGACGGCCGCGTGCTGCCGTTCGCGGAAGTAGAAGTGGCCCCCGGGGAACAGTCGGACCGGGACCGGCCCGGCGTCGGTGTGCCGCTCCCAGGCGGTGAGCTGCTCCCGGGAGATGAGGTCGCGGTCGCCGCCGAGCACCGTGAACGGTACGGGCAGCGGCGGCCGTTCGTACCACCGGTAGGTCTCCAGGATCCGGTAGTCCGCCCGCAGCCCGGCCGCCGAGAGCCGCGCCAGCTCGGGGTCGGCCAGGAGCTCTTCGGGGATGCCGCCGTGCCGCTCGTTCACGGCGCCGAGCAGCTCCGTGTCGGGCAGGAGGTGGAACCCCTGCTCGTGCCGGGCCAGTTCGGGTGCCGGGTAGCCGGAGAGGATCAGCCGCTCCGGCAGTGGACGACCCAACTCGATGAGCCGGTGGGTGAGTTCGTAGCACACGAGGGCGCCGAAGCTGTGCCCGAAGAACACGAAGGGGGTGCTGAGCGGCAGCTCCTTCGCGAGCCGGTCGACGAGGTCGGCCATCGACGTGCACGGTTCCTCGTCGAGCCGGGAGCCCCGGCCGGGCAGCTGGACGGCCAGGACGTTCAGGCCCTCCAGCTGCCGGCCCCACCGGACGTACTCGGCGGCGGAACCGCCTCCGTGCGGGAAGCAGTACAGGGTGCGCGGCCCGGACGGGCCCGGTGCCCTGATGGTCCACTGGGGGGTGTGCGGTTCCGCCATGCCGGTCACGTCACCTCACCTCGGCCGTTCCGGCGGCGACGGCGTCAACGGTGCCGGCGTCAAGGGCGTCCGCCTCGGCACCGGCCGACGCCAGGTACTCGGCCAGGCCCTCGATCGTCGGGTGCTCCAGGATCTCCTTGGGCCGCACCTGCCGGCGCAGCTTCGTCCCGAGGTCGGCCGCCAGCACCAGGGTGGTGGCCGAGTCGACGCCGAGCGCGGTCAGCGGGAGCTCGGTGCCGACCTCCTCGACCGCGATGTCCAGCAGTTCGGCGATGTAGTCGGCGAGCCACTCGACGAGCCTGTCGCGTGTCACACGTCCTCCTGGGGTGCGTCGGATGCGGGGGAAGCGGTCGCCGGCACGTCGAGCGGGTTCGCCGGGCCGAGCTGCGGTTCGAACCACGCGTCCACGTCGGCCACCGTCGAGTTCTGCAGGACGACGGCGACCGGCACCTCGACGCCGAAGGTGCGCTGCAGGGAGACGGCGATCCGGGCCGCGAGCAGCGAGTCGCCGCCCGCCTCCAGGAAGTCGTCGGCGAGGTCGATCTGGTTCACGCCGAGGATCGAGCGGTAGATCTCGACGAGCTTCGCCTGCCGGTCGGTGACCGGCGGACGCACCGGCCGTCCGCGCTGCACGCCCCGGGCGCCGGCCTTGGCGAGGACCGAGCGGTCGATCTTGCCGGTGGCGCTGAGCGGCATCCGCTCCAGCGGGCTGAGCCGCGCCGGGACCATGTGCTTGGGCAGGTGCGCGGCCGCGTGCGCGAGCAGCGCGTCGCGGTCGAAGCGCCGCTGCTCCGCGGGGCCTTCGGCGGCCAGGACGTCGAAGCCGACCGCGGCCGGTCCGTCGCCGTCGCGGGTGAGCACCGCGGTGTCGCCGTAGCCGCACTCGGTGAGCAGCCCGGCCCACTGGGGGCAGTCGAGCAGCGGGTGGCCCCAGGTGCGGAACGCGGTGTCCGTCCAGCCGTCGAAGCCCTGCTGGAGGCCCATGGTGAGGTCGAACCACGGGTGCATGGCGGTCTGTTCGACCATCAGCAGCAGGCCGCCGGGGGCGAGGACGGAGCGCAGGGTGCCGAGGCTGGTGGCGATGTCCCGGGTGTCGTGCAGGACGCTGGCGGCGATCACGAGGTCGGCCGACAGGCCGTCGTGGCCCTGGAGTTCGGGCTCCTGGTCGAGGTTGAACAGCCCGTAGCGGACGAACTCGTGCTCCCCGAAGTTCTCCTGGGCGCGGTCGGTGAAGTAGGTCGAGATGTCCGTGAACAGGTAGTCGGTGCGGTCGGCGGGCAGCAGCGGCAGCAGGTGCTGCGTGAGCGTGCCGTAGCCGCCGCCGACCTCGACGACGCGCAGCGGGCGGTCCGCCGGCCAGTCGGCGACGAGCCGGGCCACCGCCTCGGTGGCGACGGCGTAGGCGGGGCCGAAGAGGCGGGCGTACACCTCGGGCGTGCGGTCCGAGGCGTAGAGCTCGGCCGAGTGCAGGGACTGGGTGAGGATGGCGGCGACGTTGCCGGCCAGCGAGAGCATCCAGTCGATGAGGTCCCCGGGCACGTCCAGGGTGGCGCCGAGCGCGGCGCGGGCGGCGTCGGCGACGGTGTCGGGGACGGACTTCGGGAACTCGACGGCCACTTCGAGGCCGTCCTCGGTGGTGCGCAGGTCGCCGTGGCGCACCAGGGCGTCGGTGGCGCGGGCCAGCCAGCGTTCGTAGCGGGTGGCCACGCCGGCCGCGGTGGCGGCGGACGGGTCGAAGCGCTCGCCGGGCAGGTGCGGCAGGCCGAGGGTGCGGAAGGCGACGGCGGCGGCCGCGGCGTGCAGGTCGTCGAGTGCGGACCAGGCGCCGAGCAGGGTGTCGGCGTCGGGGCCGGGGGCGGCGAAGGTCGCGGCCGAGGCGAGGGCCGCGCGGCGGCGGTCGGCCTCGGCTGGGTCCGCCGTCTCGGTGACCAGCAGGGAGCCGTCGGTGCGGTCCGGCACGACGTAGCCGAGCAGGCGCGCGTTGGTCGGGTCGTCGGCGGACTTGACGACGACGGCGTTCTCCACGCCGGGGTGGCGCTGGAGGACGGCCTCGACCTCGCCGCACTCGATGCGGTGGCCGCCGATCTTGACCTGGCCGTCCCGGCGGCCGAGGAACTGGAGCACGCCGTCCGGCAGGTAGCGGCCGAAGTCGCCGGTGCGGTAGAGCCGTTCGCCGGTGCGCGGGTGGTGGACGAAGCTCGCTTCGGTGCGCTCGGGGTCGCGGAAGTAGCCGCGGGCGAGGCCGGCGCCGGCGATGTACAGCTCGCCGGGCACCCACACCGGGCACGGCTCCATGCGCTCGTCGAGCACGTGGAAGGCCTGGTTGCGCAGCGGCTTGCCGTACGGGACGCTCGGGCAGCCCTCGGGGACCTCGTCGGCCGGGTGCCAGTTGGACCAGATGGACGCCTCGGTGGCGCCGCCGAGGCTGATCACGCGGGCCTCGGGCCACAGTGCGAGGATGCGCTCGGGCAGGTCCAGCGGGATCCAGTCGCCGCTGAGCAGGACCAGGCGCAGGCCCTCGGGGACCTCGCCGGTGAGCTCGACGTGGTCGACGAGCATCTGCATCTGGGCCGGGACGGAGTTCCACACGGTGACGCCGTGCCGGGCCATCAGCTCGGCCCAGTGGCTCGGCTCGCGGCGCTTGTCCTCGTCGGGCAGCACGAGGGCGCCGCCGGCGAGGAAGGTGCCGAAGAGGTCGTAGACCGAGAGGTCGAAGCCGAGGTCGGCGAGGCCGAACACGCGGTCCCCGGGGCCGACGCCGAAGCGCTCGTTGATGTCGGTGACGGTGTTGAGCGCGGCCCGGTGCTCGATCATGACGCCCTTGGGGCGCCCGGTCGAGCCGGAGGTGTAGAGGACGTAGGCGAGGTCCTCGGGCCGGGCGGCGTCCGCCGGGGCGGCCGGGTCGGCGGCGCCCTCGACGTCCAGCCTCGGCAGGCCCTCGGGCCAGTCCGGCGCGTCCAGGTGCGCGGCGTCCGTCACGACGGCGAGCGCCTCGCCGTCGGTCAGCAGCGCCGACCGGCGGGCGGGCGGCAGCGCGGGGCCGACGGGCAGGTAGGCGGCCGAGGCGAGCAGCACGCCGTGGGCGGCGGCGACCTGGTCCGGGCCCTTGGGCAGGGTGATGCCGACCAGGCGGTCGCGCAGACCGGTGCCGTCGGCGGTGCGGCGGACCCGCTCGGCGACGGACGCGGCCTGTGCGGCGAGGCCGCCGTAGGTGACCGTCCCGGCGCCGTGGATCACGGCGGGCCGCTCGGGGTGCTCGGCGGCGCCCTTGAGCAGGCCCTGGTGCAGCAGGCCCCCGGGCAGCTCGCCCGCGGTGTCGTTCGCGCCGTCGCGCTCGGTGGCCTGGCCGGCGGGCAGGGCGAGGGCGGGGCCGGCCGTCCAGACCGCGTCGTCCTCGGCGAGCGCGCGGACCGCCGCCGTGTAGGTCGCGAACATGTCGTCCAGGAGTCCTTCGGGGAAGAGCTCCTCGACGGCGTCCCAGGTGAGGTCCAGCGAGCCGGTGAAGTCGACCACCTGGTGGTCCAGCCACACCTGCGGGGTCTGGCTGAGCCGGTAGGTGATGTCGCCGAAGTAGGCCATCGGCCCGGAGACGTCGGCGACGGTGCCGAGGCCGCTGGTGAAGACGACCGGCATGGTCTCGAAGTTGGTCTGCAGGCCGCGCCGGCGCCGCTCGCGCAGCGCGTGCAGGGCGCTGACGTAGCGGTGGCGCAGGTCCTGCTGGAGCTGGGTCTGGGTGCGGGCGACGCGGTCCTCGAAGGGGAGGTCGCCGGTGGTGTCCATCTCCAGGAGGCAGATCGAGGTGAAGTCGCCGATCAGGTTCTGCAGGTGGGGGTGGACAGTGCGGTGGCCCTTCGCGTTCTCGGCGAGGAGCAGCGGCAGGCGGTTGAAGAGCGTGAGGTTCAGTGCGAACTTCGGCGTGCCGCTCCACATCCGCAGCGTCTCGGCGAAGACCGTCGCCAGTACGGCGGTCGGGGTCAGGCCCGCCTCCTCCGAGCGCTCCTGGAAGCGCTGCCACAGCTCCGGCGGGAGGTGGTACTCGCGGTGCGTGAAGCGCGGCTTGGGTATGCGCGCCGGGGGCTTGGCCAGCGGCAGCTCCGGCGGCGGGGCGAGCTCCTCGGCGCGGGAGACCCAGTACTCCATCGAGCGCTTGTGCCGCGGCGACTGGGTGCCGTTCTCCAGCGCGAGCACGTAGTCGCGGAAGGAGACGTCGACCGGCGGGAGTTCGGCCCGCTCGTCGCGGCAGAGCGCGCTCCACTCGCTGAACAGCCCGGCGATGCTGGCCAGGTCGACCATGAGCAGGTCGAGGCTCACGTGCAGCCGGTCGTGCTCGGGCAGGCGGGTCAGCCGGATGTCGAACAGCGGCCACACGGAGGGGTCGTAGACCCGCTCCGACAGGTCCAGGCGGACCTCGGCGAGCCGGGCCTGCGCCTCCTCCGCGGGCACCTGGGACAGGTCCTCGAAGGCGATCTCGAACGGCGGGGCCTCGGCGAGGATCTGCTGCTCGCCGCCCTCGTGGACGACGGCCCGCAGCATGCCGTGGCGCTCCAGCAGGCGGCGCCAGGTGCGGTTCAGCAGGTCCGGGTCGAGCCGGCGGCCCTCCAGCTCGAAGTAGGCGTGGGGCGCGACGTTGCCGAGGACGAAATTGGGCCCGCGCCCGACCCAGTACGCGTACTGGATCTCGGTCAGCGGGAATGGTTCATTGGCTTCGGGTGACTCGCCGGGACAACAGCCACCGTCGGTGTTCTGTCCGCTCCCCATCTGGCTTCTCCCATTCCTGGTGCTATCGAGCGCAAACGTGCGGGATCCCGGTGAGGACGTGATCTCGCTGCGGGGGTGATCTCGGTGCGGGCGTCCGGCCGCCGGTGCGGCTCGGGAAGATGTGGCTCCGGTGGAGGAGCGCTGTCAGTGAAACCGCCGTCCCGGAGGGGTGTCAAGATCTTCCCGGTCGTCGCACCAGCCACTTTGCAAACATCTGACACTAGGTCAACTCTGCCCGGTTTGTCGCATATTGGGGAAGCTTTGGCGGTCTCAAAGAAGCGCTTGGAGTCGCCATTCGGCGTGTGTGAACAAGTGCCGGGGGAGATGTGTCTATTCGCGGAAGTGTTCGACGGTGGCTCCGGGCTCTGTCTGATGAGCCGTCAAAGTTCCCGTTCTTCATCCTGATTGCGTCAAGCCGCTTTAAGCTCCCGTTAAGGATGGCGGTTTCCCGCCACCCCGTGAACTCTCCAACGAGCAAGGGCCGCAGCGCCCTTCTGGACGATGAGAGCAGGGGATGACGACGACAGACGAAGAGCCCAACGGCACCGCGCGCGGACCGGGCCGGGGCCGCGCGCGCAGATCCGCCCGCCGCGCGGCGGGCAGCGTCGCGGTGCTCGCCGTCGGGGTGGGCGGCTGCTCGCTGCTGGCGGCCCCGGCCGCGTTCCCGCAGACGGGCGACGGGTCCGTGACGGTCCGGGTGGTCCGGGCCGTGGACGCGAGCGGCGTGTACAAGTCCGCGCTGGAGCCGGGCATCGCGGGCGTGAAGGTGACGCTGACGGACGACGCCGGCGTCGGCGTCGAGGGCACCACCGCGGCCAACGGCATGGTGACGCTCGCGCCGGCCACGAGCAAGGCGACCGGCGGCAAGTACCGGGTGCAGGTGGTGAATCCGAAGCCGGGCGTGCTGTTCCCGGCCTTCGCCTCCCGTCAGGGGCTGGACGGCGCGCCCGGCCGGCTGAGCAGCAACGAGGAGTTCGTCGACCTCTTCGGCGGCAGGAACGTGTCCTACACCACCGGGCTGTGGAACCCGGGTGACTACTGCCAGAAGAACGCGCCGCTGGTGACGACGTGCCAGCCCATGGCCCGCGAGGGCGGCGCACAGCGCACGCTGGTCTCCTTCCCGTACAGCGCGCGCGGCCAGGACGGCGAGGGCGTGAACGCCACGACCATCGCCACCAACGCCGAGACCGGCACGCTGTTCGGCATCGCGTGGAACAAGGCCGACCGGCGGGTGTTCTCCTCGGCGGTCGCCAAGCGCACCACCGGGTACGGCCCGGGCGGCGCGGGCGCGATCTACGTCACCGACCTCGCGCAGAAGACGACGACGCTGTTCACCACCGTCCCGGACGCCAGCACGAGCGTCCACGGCGGCGGCACGGACGACGCCTTCGTCGACGCGCCGGGCAAGGAGAGCCTCGGCGGCATCAAGATCACCGACGACGGCAAGGACCTGTTCGTCGTCAACCTCGACGACCGCAAGCTGTACCGCTACGACGCCACCGTCCCGAGCGCCGGGGCGCCCTCGGCCGCCTACCCGATCCCCGACCCGGGCTGCCCGGCGGCGGGGGACTGGCGCCCGTTCGGCCTCGGCCTGCAGGACGGCACCGGCTACCTCGGCGGGGTGTGCTCCGGCGAGTCCACCGGGAAGCTCACCGACGTGCGCGCGGTGGTCCTGCCGTTCGACCTCGGCACCGGGGCGTTCGGCAAGCCGGTGCTGGACCAGCCGCTGGACTACCCGCGCAAGTCCACCGTGGGCTCGGGCCCCTGCGACGGCGCGGGCTGGTTCCCGTGGACGAGCACCTACCCGACGGCGCAGAACGGCCGTCCGTGCGGTCTCGGCACCATGGCCAACCCCGAGCCGGAGCTGGGCGAGATCGGCTTCGAGACCGACGGGTCGATGCTGCTGGCCTTCCGCGACCGCTTCGCCGACCGCGCGCCGGGCGCGGTCGGGCCGGGCGCCCCCGCCCGCGTCATGTCCGGCGGCGACCTGAACAAGGCCTGTCCGGTGCACGGCACCTACGTGCTGGACACCAACGGCGGCTGCGGCCTCGCCCCCCGGGGCAACCGGTTCTTCGACACCGCCTGGGCCGGGGTGGGCCACCACAACACGGCGTTCGCCGGCATGGCGCTCTCCAAGGTCGAGGACACCATCGCGGTCTCCGCCTTCGACCCCAACCACACCGCCCTCGGGTACGGCACGTCGTTCCTCCAGCGGGCGGACGGCAAGCAGGACCCGCAGCTCGGCTTCCGGCTCAACCCGCCCAGGGAAAACGCGCCGTTCGGCAAGGGCGCCTCCATGGGCGACCTGGAGGTCCTGTGCGACCGGGCGCCGCTGCAGATCGGCAACCGGGTCTGGTACGACCCCGAGCGCAAGGGCATCCAGAACCCGGGTCAGCGCCCGGTCCCGGGCGCCACCGTCAACCTCTACGACGAGTCGGGCAAGGTCGTCGGCACCACGAGGACGACGACGCGGGGCGAGTACTACTTCGACGACTCCGACGTCACCGGCGGCCTCAAACCCCGGACGAAGTACACGATCCGGATCGACAACCCGGCGGACTACGCCAAGGGCGGCCCCCTCTACCAGTGGGTGCCCACCGCCGCCGACGTCGGGGACAACCACTTCATCGACTCCAAGGGCGTCCTCCCGGCCGGGGCGAGGTTCCCCGAACGGTCGCTGACCACCGGCGGACCGGGCGAGAACGACCACACGTACGACTTCGGCTACCGGCAGCAGGAGGGCGTCCTGCGGGTCGTCAAGAACGACCAGGACGGCAAACCGCTGGCCGGGGCCACGTTCCGCCTCTGGAAGGAGAGCAACGGCACGGACGGCCTCCAGGCCGCCGGGGACAAGCCGGACACGCCCGTCGGTGAGCCCTGCACCACCGGGGCGGACGGCGTGTGCCAGGGCAGCGGCACACCCGGGACGTACTACTGGCAGGAGGTGAGCCCGCCGGACGGCTACTCCGCGCCGGACCCGTCGGTGTCCGCACCGCTCGTGCTGACCGCGGACAACCTCGACGCCGGGGTCTCGGTGACGATGGTCAACCGGCTCATCCCGACGCCCACCCCGACGCCCACGCCCACACCGACATCCACGCCGACGCCGACTCCGGTGCCGACCGGTACGCCGTCGCCGTCCTCGCCGCCGGCGCAGACCGGCCCGGCCGTGCCCGGTAGCCCCGGCAACCCCGGTAACCCGGACTACCCGCTGCCGCCGGCCGCACCCCGCCCGGTGCCCGGCACGTTGCCCGGCACCGGCGCGAGCGGGGCGCTCCTGCCGGCCGTGGCCGGTGCGGTGGTGCTCACCGCCCTCGGCGCGGCGCTGCTCGTGCTGACCCGCAGGCGCAGGTCCAGGCGCTGACGGTCCGGAAGGGCTCGATCGGGCGGGTCTCCCGGAGGTGTCCGGGAGACCCGCCCGACGGGCGTGACTCACCTGAGAGGGAAAGCAGCCGCATGCCCCGCAAACCACGCCGCTTCCGGCTCGGAGCACTCGTCGCCGTCGTCGTGTGCGCCCTGGCCGCTGGCGGTTTCGTCGCCTACCGGACGGTCTCCGAGGGGACGGCCGAGCGGCCGGTCACCACGGACGAGGCGTCCAGGCTCGCCCTGTCGCGACTGAACCTCTACCAGGCCAGTCCGGTCGGCGTGGTCCTCACCGCGGCCGAGGGCGGGGGAGTGGAGATCCGCGTCGAGGGCGTCGTCGACTACCGGACCCGCCGAGGCGTCGGCCGCTACACGACCACCGGGCCCGGCGCGCAGCCGGACCGCGGCCTCATCGTCTGGGACACCGGTGGCCTCGGCCTCGCCCCCGAACCCACCGGCGACAAGGGCGAGTTCTGGGAGCAGGCCGAACACGTCCCCCGCTCCGGCTGGTCGCCGCGCACCTACACGGCCGACCCGCTGGACTCCGGCCTCCAGCTGATGGTCCAGCTCGGCGCGGACCGGCCCGACAACCCGCTCCTGCTCGCCCAGTCCGGCGCCCGTTGGCTCGGCCCGGACCGCATCGACGGCCGCGGCTACGACCGCTTCGCCGGCCCCCGCGCCCAGGGCGCCGCCCCCGACAGCGGCCGCTCGCCCCTCACGTACTGGGTCGACGGCGACGGCACGCTGCGCCGCGTGACGATGCGGCTGCCGGGGCTCGGCACGCCGACCGCCGTGGAGTTCAAGGGGCGGGACGGCGCGGCGAAGCTCCCCGAAGCGCCGTGGCTCACCGGCTGACGCACGCCCCGGTGCCCGGCTCGTCGGGGCCGCACGCCCGCACGCCGCGACCGAGGACCTCCGACTCGCCGTCCCCGCCGAGGAGGTGCAGCTCAGGACGACCATGCGGATCTACGGCGTGCACGGGCTGCCCGTCACCCGGACGGCGCCGGCGTGACGGCTATGGCGTGTCTTTTGGATCAACTCGGCTGCGGCGGAACGGCGGTGACGTCGGTCGGCAGCGGGTACGCGTCCGCGTCCACCGCCCCCGGCAGGCCGGTGGCCGGGCGGCCGGGCGCGGACGGGTCCGGCAGCGACGGCTGCGCGGGCGGCGCGGCGACCTGGCTGAACGGCACGCCGGGCGGCGCCTGGACCGGGGCCGCCCGCCCGCCGGGCACCGGCCCGCGGCCCTGGGCGCCGCACGCCGCCAGGCCCTCCAGCCCGTCCGGGCTCTGGACGGCGGGCTGGTTGCCGCCGAAGCAGTTGCCCGGGTCGGCCGAGGCCAGGACGAGGTCGGCGCCGTTTCCGTCGGTGCGGTTGCCCTCGACGCGGTTGCCGCTCGCCGGGTGCCCGGCCGGGTCGGTGACGATCACGCCGGCCGCGCGGTTGCCCCGGACGAGGTTGCGCCGAACCAGGTTGGCCGTCCCGCCGCCGATGCCGATACCGATGCCGAAGCCCCCGTCCGCCTGTTCGGGGGTGTCGGAGGCGTTGTTGTCGGCGACGACGTTCCCGGCGATCACCGCGCCGTGCTGCGGGGCGAGCGCCTCCAGGTCGTTGGAGTTGACGGTGACGCCGACCCGGTTGCCGACGACGCGGTTGCCCAGCACCGACAGCCCGTCCGAGGCGTTCGTCAGCTCGATGCCGACGGCGTTGCGCTCCACCGTGTTGCCGCGCACCAGCGTGTCGCACGGCTTGCACTGCCCGACGTAGATGCCCGAGTCGGCCTGCCCGGAGGCGTACGAGTCCTCGATCACGCCGCCGCGCGCGTCGAACGCGTAGATGCCGTACAGCCCGTTGCCGTACGCCGTCACCCGGCTCGCGCGGAAGCCCTGGACGACCGGGAAGCGGGCGGTGTCCAGGGGGTCGTACGCGGAACCGCCGGCGCCGCGCTGCTGCAGCTTCTCGTCGGTGACGCCCGTGAACAGCACGCCGTTGGCGAGGTAGCCGTGGACGGTGAGGTTCTCGACCACCGAGCCGGGCCCGGTCACGGTGACGCCGTTGACCAGCTTGAGGCCGCCGTCGAGGACGACGCCGTTGCGGTCGGTGCCCCGGAGGGTCAGGCGCGCCTTGGTGACGCGGACGCTCTCGCGGTAGACGCCGGGGGAGACGAGGACGGTCTCGCCGTCGCGGGCTACGTCGACGGCCTTCTGGACGGTGGGGAAGTCCTGCGGCACCCGCAGCACGCTCCCGGCCGGATGCTTCGCGGCGTCGGAGCCGGAGCCTGCGGAGGAACACCCGGCGGCCGCCAGCGCGGTGGCTGCCAGCAGCGCGGCGAACACACGTCCCGAGGAGAGGAGTTGCATAGTCAGTGTTCTATCGTCTCCAATAGCGCGCATGCCCACCGAACCGGAAAACGCGCAGCAACCGGACCGCGATGCCGCCCCCGGGTTCGGCCGGCGCAGGGCGCTGTTCGCGGCCGGTGCGGTGCTTGCCGCCGGTGTCGGAGCGGCGGCCGGTCAACTGGCGAGCGGCGAGGCCGAGTCGGGCCGCCCGGTGGCACGCCCGCCCGCTCCGACGCCCTTCCACGGCGTCCGGCAAGCAGGATTGACGTTCCCTCAGCAGGAGGCGACCCAACTCCTCGCCTTCGACCTGCCCCAGAACTCCCCGGCCGCCGACCGGGAGGCCCTGCGCGCCCTCCTCGCCGAGCTGACCCGCGTCCTCTCCGGGGCCGTCTCCGGCCTGCCGTCCGACCCGCGCCTGGACCGCGGCGCCGGGAGCCGACTCACGTCACTGGTGGGCGTGGGCCCCGCGATCGCATCCCGGCTGGGCCTCGACGTCCCGCCCGCCCTCGGGGAGTTGCCGCCCTTCCCCGGAGACCACCTGGACCCGGCGCGCAGTGGCGGCGACCTGCTCCTGCAACTGTGCGCCGACGACCGCTGGACCCTGGCCGTCGCCGCCGAACTCGTCGCCGCGGCCACCCGTGCCGCCGGCGCCACGCCCCGCTGGTCGCAGTCCGGATTCCTGCCGCCCACACCCTCCGGCGTCACCCCGCGCAACCTCTTCGGCTTCAAGGACGGCACGGCCAACCCCGACGACGAGACCGCCCGCCAGTGGGTCTGGGGCCCGCCCGGCCCGCACGAGAACGGCACCGTCCTCGTCTACCGCCGCATCCGCATGGACACCGCCGCCTTCGCCGCCCTCCCCGCGGAGCGCCGCGACCAGGCGATGGGCCGTCGTGCGACCGACGGCGCCCCGCTCACCGGCACCACCGAGCACGAGGACCCGGACATCTACGCCAAGAACCCCGACGGCTCCTACGTCATCCCCGCCACCGCCCACGTCCGCCTCTCCAGCCCCCGCCTCGACGGCGGCGCCCGCATGCTGCGCCGCGGTTACAGCTACGACGACGGCCCCACCGACCGCGGCCTGCTCTTCTGCGCCTTCATGCGCGACCCCGCCCAGTTCACCCGTGTCCAGACCCGCCTCGCCGCGCGCGACGCCCTCAACCCGTTCCTGGACCACACGGCCTCCGCCGTCGCGTACGTCCTGCCCGGCGCCCGGGAGGGCTCCGTGCTCGGGGAGCACCTCTGGGCGTGAGCCCTGTGCGCTAACGTCCCGCCACGGCGGCCGGGTCGGGTGCGTCCGTCGGCGCGAGGGTGTGGAGGCGGGCGAGGACGGCGGGGTCCTGGGCGTCGAGCCAGTCGGCGAGCTGCCGGAAGGACACGCAGCGGACGCCGTCGCGATGGCACAGGTCCTTCATCGCCGCCTCGGCGGCCTGGAGCCCGGCGTCGTCCCCGGAGCCCAGGTCGGTGTCGAGGACGAGCGGTGCGCGGGTGCCCCGGTAGGTGCGGTCGAAGGCGCTGCGGTACGCCTGCGGCGTCCGGTCCGTGGCGAGCAGCGGGAATTCCCAGATCCCGTCCGTCCGCGCCGGCCAGCGCGCGGTGTCGTCCCGCGAGCCCACGTCGTAGCGCCAGCCGGCGTCCTGCTCGGCGGGAAGCAGGTTCTCCCGGCCCTCCAGGCACGGCGCCCGGCCGCCGACGAGCTCCGTCTGGTAGTCGAACGGCAGCGGGGGCAGGTCGGCGAAGCCCGTCCCGGTCTTCCAGAAGTTCACCATCGAGTAGCCCTGGCCGATCTCGCTCCGCCAGTCGGCCGTCGACCAGTCCCGGCCGCCCTTCGGCCCGCAGAACTGTCCGATGAAGCCGTCGGCGATCTCGTCGCCGTCCAGCCACGCGCGGCCGACCTGCTGGAGCGTGGCCCGTACCTCCCCGTCGGCCGGGAAGGGGACGGCGGCGGCGCCGACCTCGTGTTGCGGCGGCTGGTACTGCCAGCGGACGGAGGCGGGGAGCAGGTCCACGCCACGGAGGAAGAACGTGACGTCGGCGCCGTTCGCCCTGGCCGCTCCGCGGGCGCGGGAGAAGAGGTGGCCGTCGCCCTCGGCGGGGGAGTCGAAGGAGAAGACGACGAACTGCGGCGGCCGCTCACCCGGTCCGAGCCGGACGGGAGTCGGCTGCCCGGGCTGCGGGCCGGTGTCGGAGGTCGAGCCGTCGCCGAGCACGGTGACGGCCGGCGCGTCCGCTGCGGGTGGTGCGGCCTGCCCGCCGTGGCGGTCCGGGACGGACGGCATGAAGGCGAGCGCGGCGACGACGCCGAGCGCGAGCACGGCCGCCGCACCGCGCCGGGGCCGCATGCGTGCCGCCGGGTCCGACGGGTGCTCACTCATACGGGTCTCCCGGTTCGGCGATGCGGCGGACGCGGTCCGCGGCGAGGGCGGGCACGGCACCGCTCCGCCCGTCCGGCTGCCACGTGCCCGTCACCTCGACCCACGTCCCCTCGGGCGGTGCGTCGGCGTCGTGGACCTCGACCTTGCTGGTCTGCGCGTCGGCGGCGCAGCAGGTGATGGTCAGCCGGGTGAGGTACCAACTCCCGCCGCCGGGGCCGGGCGTGGCGAATCCGGTGAGCCGGACCTGCCGTCCCTTGAGTGAACCGCTGGTGTCCCAGACGGCGCGGGCGTCGAAGTCGGCGAGCCGCAGGGCGACCGGCCCGTTCGCGGGCAGCGGCCCGAATCCGCCTGCGGGGTCGGCGGGTTCGGCGGCGGTGCTGTCCGAGTGCTGCGCGGTGAAGGCTCCCAGTGCCCGGGGCTGGAGCAGGTAGATCGCGAGGACGGGCAGGAGCAGCAGCCACGCGGTGCGGGGAGCGCCGTGGCCGTGGTCGTGCCCGTCCTCGGCCCCGGTGCGCCGACCGGGGCGCAGCAACTCCTGTGCGGCGACGGCCGCACCGACCAGCCCGACCACGACGAGCAGCAGGCCGCTCGCGATCAGGTACGGCCGCAGCTCCTTGCGCACGTACCGCAGGTACAGCTCGCTGAAGAGCGAGATGTGCAGCACCGCCGCCCCGAGCAGGACGTGCAGCAGCGCCCGGACTTCGCGCCTCACAGGAGCCACCACCCGGTCAGGGACGCCGCGGTGACGGCGACGACGAACGTGGCGGCGCAGAACCGCCACGCGAAGGCCCGGCCGAAGGTGCCGGCCTGGAGGGCGATGAGCTTGGCGTCGACCATCGGCCCGACGACCATGAACGCGAGCTTGGCGGTGGTGGAGAAGCCGGTGAGTCCGGCGGCGACGAAGGCGTCCGCCTCCGAGCAGACGGCGAGCAGCACGGCCAGCACGGCGAGTACGAGGACGGAGACGCCGGGCAGTCCGGCCAGGCCGCCGAGCAGGCCGCGCGGCACGGCGACGTTGAGGGTGGCCGCGGTCATCCCGCCGATCACCAGGAAGCCGCCGGCGTGCAGGAAGTCGTGCTCCAGTGAGGCCCGGAAGGCGGGCAGGCCGGTCGGGCCGCCGGGCGCCGGCTTCGGCCGCAGCCACTCCGGGCGGCCGAACCGCGACCAGAGCAGCCCCATCGCCACGGCGGTGGCCAGCGAGGCCAGGAAGCGCGCGGCCACCAGCTCGGGCTGCCCCCGGAAGGCGACGGCGGTCGCCACGAGCACGACCGGGTTGACGGCCGGCGAGGAGAGCAGGAACGCCAGCGCCGCCGCCGGAGCCACCCCACGGGCGATCAGCCGCCCGGCCACCGGCACCGACGCGCACTCGCAGCCGGGCAGCACGACCCCGGCCGCGCCCGCGATCGGCACGGCGAGCAACGGGTTGCGCGGCAACGCCCGTTCGAGCCACCGGGCCGGGACGAACGCGGCGATCGCGGCCGACAGCACCACGCCGAGCAGCAGGAACGGCAGCGCCTGTACGCAGACGGCGACGAACACGGCCCCCCACGCCTCCAGCCACGCGGGCCCCGTCCGGTCACCGAGGACCTGCCGCCCGACGAGCACGGCGAGCATGCCGACGACGAGCAGTCCGAGCGAGCCGATCCGACGGCCGCGTTCGCCGGGTGCTTCTTCCTCGACCGGCCGCGGCCGGTGCGGCCGGGCCTCGACGGCGATCTCGTCAGCCATGGGCGGCCGGACGCTCCTTCGCTCACAACGCACGGGTACGACCGCCCTCCACGGCGCGGCCGCGGTGAGTCTAGTGCGCGTACCCGGGAGGGCCTTCCCGCCCTACGCTCCCGCGCGGTACCCCCGGAGGAGTCCGGTCAGGATGTCGGCGAGCCGCGGTGCGACGTCGATCACGGTGTGGGCGAGCTCGTACTGGCAGGAGTTCAGCGCCCGCGACAGCGGCGAGTCGACGCCGCTGTGGGACGCGCTGATGCCCCGGCCCGAGGCGGCGGGCGAGGCCGCGTAGCCCGGACCGGGGGCCCGGACCGGGGGTGCTCAGTCGTCCTGCGCCTCGGCCGCGGCCTTGAGGTCGTGCAGCCAGGCGTCGAGCCCGGCCCGGAGGATCGCCGTCGCGGCGGGCACGTCGGCGTCGACCTGGGCGCCGGTGTGGGTCTCCTCCGTGCCCACGAGGACCCCGCCGTCGACCTCCGCGAAGTTCCACACGTGCACGCCGTCGATCCGCAGCCCGTCGGCGACGGCGGGCCCGGTCCAGCGGATGCAGGCGCCGGGCCGGATCTGCCGGACGGTCGACGTGATGTCCAGGCCGGTCGCGGTGGTCGCGGGGTTCGGCGGGATCGGCGTCGTCCAGTGGAACGCCGACCCGCGCCGCAGCACCCCGCCGTCGAGCCGCTCCGCCGAACCGACGGCCGCCTGCCAGGAGGGCCAGCCCTCGACGTCGGTCTGCAGCCGCCAGACGGTGCCGAGCGAAGCGTGCACGACGGTCGAGGCCCGGTAGCGGACGGCGGCCCCCGGGTCGACGCCCTCTCCGCGACACGTCAGCGAACTCCGGGCGGAGTCGGCAGAGGCGGGCGAGGCGACGACGCCGAGGAGGCTCGCGGCAACGGCGGCGCCGGCCAGGGCGGTGCGAAGGCTGGGCATGGTGCTCCTCCAACGATTGGGTGAGTGGCCATCGCGAGAGGCATAGCCACTCGCTGTCGTTATAAGTTCTAACTCTCGGCGGGCGACAGGTCAAGGGATCCTGTGGCGCCTGCCGGCGCACAGTGGTCGTGATAGCTTCTAGCGAAACCTTCAGCGTGTAGCGACGGGAGCGGGGCGGCCATGGCGACGACCGGTGCGGACACCCCGCGGGAGCGGTACCGGGCGCAGGTGCGGGCGGAGGTCAAGCAGCACGCCTGGGAGCAGATCGCCACGGCCGGGGCCTCTGCGCTCTCGCTCAACGCGATCGCCAAGCGGATGGGCGTGAGCGGGCCGGCGCTCTACCGGTACTTCGCCAGCCGGGACGACCTCATCACCGAGCTCGTCCGGGACGCCTACCGCGGACTCGCCGACACCCTCGGTGCGGCCGCCGCCGCGGGTACCGACCTGCCGGGGCTGGCGCACGTGCTGCGCGCGTGGGCGCTGGAGGATCCGCACCGGTACTTCCTCATCTACGGCACCCCCGTCCCCGGCTACCACGCCCCCGACGACACCACCGCCGTCTCGGGCGAGATCATGGCGGTCCTCCTCGACGCCTGGACGGCCTTCGCGCCGGAGGGGCCCGCGACGGCGTTCGACGCCCACCTCGCCGACCACCGCGCCTGGGACGGCGGGCACCCGGCCCCGCCCGAGGTGCTGCACCGGGCGCTGTCCTTCTGGACCCGCCTGCACGGCGTCCTGTCCCTGGAGCTCGCCGGGCACTTCACCGGGATGGGCTTCGATCCCGCGCTGCTCTTCGCCGCCGAGCTGGACGACCTGCTGGGCCGCTCCTGATCCGCTCCTGATCCTCTCCTGACTCACCGTCAAGTCGGAAACAAATCGGATGAGTTCGACCCCCGTCGGCCGTAGGCTCGACGGTTATGGTTGATCTCTATCCTCCGACCGAGCCCTACGACACCGGATTCCTCGACACCGGGGACGGCAACCGCATCTACTACGAACAGCTCGGCAACCCCGAGGGCAAGCCCGCCCTCAACGTCCACGGCGGGCCCGGAGCCGGCGCGATGCGCAGGCCCGCCCGCTCCTGGGACCCGGAGTGCTACCGCTTCATCCGCTTCGACCAGCGCAACTGCGGCCGCAGCACCCCGCACGCCAGCGACCCGGCCGCCGACATGAGCCTCAACACCACGCAGCACCTGATCGACGACATGGAACGGCTGCGCGAACACCTCGGCATCGACCGCTGGTTGCTCAACGGCGCCTCCTGGGGCTCGACCCTCCTCCTCGCCTACGCGCAGCAGCACCCCGAACGCGTCACCCAGATCGTCGTCGCGGCCATCACGACGACCCGGCCCGCCGAGACCCAGTGGCTCTACCAGGGCGCCCGGCGCTTCCAGCCCGAGGCCTGGGACCGCTTCCGCGACGGCGTCCCCGAGGACGAGCGCGCCGCCCTCGGCGATGACTGGCGCAGCCTGCTCGCCGCCTACTCCCGCCTCATGGAGAACCCCGACCGGGCCGTCCGGGAGAAGGCCGCCGCCGACTGGCTCGCCTGGGAGGACGCCGTCATCTCGGGCGAGCCCAACAACAGCCCCGGCATGTACAGCAACCGCGAGGTCGACGACCGGATCGCGTTCGTCCGCATCTGCGCCCACTTCTTCGGCAACGGCGCCTGGCTGGAGCCCGACCAACTGCTGCGCGACGCCCACAAGCTGGCCGGCATCCCGGGCGTCCTGGTGCACGGGCGGCACGACATGGGCGGCCCGCCGGACACGGCCTGGGAACTGGCCAAGGCGTGGCCGGACGCCCGCCTCCACATCATCGAGGACTCCGGGCACGCCGGCAGCGACGAGCTGAACCAGGTGGTCCGGACGGCCATCGAGGACTTCAAGCACCTCTGACGGCCGACGGCGCCGCACGGGTGACGGGCGGTGCGGTGCGGGCCCTACCTCCCGGGCGGCGGCCCGGCGCGATGTCACCATCTGGGCGTATCCGGCACGATTCGACCGGTTCCCCCCAGGAGGACCTCCGCATGAGCCGTCGCACCCACCGCCCCGCCCTCCTCGCGGCCCTGGCGCTCGCCCTCGCCCCGCTCGCCGGCTGCAGCGGCGTCGGCGTCGGCGGGGCAGGCCCGGTGGCCGTCGCACCCCCGCCGCCGGAGAAGGCCTTCGGCCAGGCCTGCGCGGCGATGCCCGGTCAGGGCCCCGGCAGCCTCGACGCGATGGGCGGCACGCCCGTGCTGACCGCCGTCGACCAGGCCAAGGACCTCTCGCAGCTGTCCGCGCTGGTCAAGACGGCCAAGGCCAAGGACATCTTCGACTCGATGGAGAACGTCACCGTCTTCGCCCCGAACGACGCGGCCTTCGCGAAGCTGCCCGAGGACCAGAAGAAGGCCCTCGCCACCCAGCAGGGCGCCGGCGACCTCGTCCGCAAGCTCATCGTCGTCCGCGACCTGCGCAAGGACGACCTCCAGGACAAGCAGTACAACACCCTCCAGGGCGCCGTCATCAAGGCCACCGGCAGCGGCGAGGACTACCGCATCGGCGGCGCGCAGGTGCTATGCGGCAGCATCAAGACGGCCAACGCGCGCCTGGCGATCCTCGACACGGTGCCGGCCTTCGGCTGACGCTCCTTCATCGTGCTGGGCCGGTCCCGGCGGACCGGCCCACCTCCGTTTCCGCCCCCGCCCGCATGCTGCGCCGAACGGTGTCCGGCTGTGGGCCGAAAGCGCGGATCTTGGTCCGAAAATACGATGACACGATCCACGGTTGTCCTTACTTGCGCTTTACCTCGGCTATCTCTGATCGCGCACGCGTGCATTCGCGTGACTGTCGTGTTGCCCGCACATCTGCGCCCGTAGGTGCGCGGTCGCGAGAGGAGACGCCGGATGGCTCCGGTGAGGTCGTTGCTCGGCGGTCGGTTCTCGACGGCGATGCGGGGCGTGCTCGCGCTGCTGTGCCTGGTGCCCCAGGGCGGGCTCGCGCTCGCCGCCGCCCCGCCCGCGTACGCGCCGCAGGGGCTGCCCGGGGAGCAGCGGGCCCTGGTGGCCTGCACGCCGTCCAGCGGCTTCACCAACTGCACACGGTTCACGTACAGCGGCGGCGACCAGACCTTCACCGTGCCGGCCGGCGTGAGCAGTGTGTACGCCCGCGTTTTCGGCGCCGGGGGCGCGGGCTCCCCGCGCGCCTACTACACCGGCCAGTACGGCGGCGGTGGCGGCGGCTACACCACCGGCACCCTGGCGGTGACGCCCGGTCAGGCCCTCACCCTCACCGTGGGGCAGGGCGGGCTGATGAACAGCACCAGCTCGACGTACGGCGGCGGCGGCGCGGGCGGCCAGGGCAAGACCCAGGCGAGCGGCGGCAGCGGCGGCGGTCTGAGTGCCGTGTGGAACGGCGCCTACGGCACCAACCCGCTGCTCATCGCCGGCGGTGGCGGTGGCTCCTCGCCCGGCGCCGATGCCCTGACCCCGGCGGCCGGTGGTGGCGGCGGCACCAACGGCGGCCAGGACAACCAGCCGACCGCCTCCGGCCGGGGCGGCACCCAGACCGCGGGCGGCGCGGGCGCCACCCAGACCGCCTGCGCGGCCACCGGCGCCGGAAGCCAGTACCAGGGCGGCCGCGGCGCCAGCGCAGCACTGTACGAGGGCGGCGGCGGTGGTGGCGGCGGCTACTACGGAGGCGGCGGCGGTGCCTGCCAGCGCGGCGGTTCCCTCGACCCCAACGGCATGGGCGGCGGCGGCTCCGGCTACAACAAGGGCACCGGAGTCGGCAACACGCAGACCTCCAACGGCACCAACAGCACCGGCAACGGCGTGGGCGGCACCTCGGGCGGCCGCACCGACGCCCAGTACGTGAGCGGCAGCGGCATCGGTGACGGCGGCGGCTACGCGGACGGCGGCAACGGCGAGATCGTCATCGAGTGGGTGACCCAGGTCGGCCTGTCCGTCCAGAAGACGGCCTCGCCGACCACGTACGTCCCGGGGCAGGCGCTGACGTACACCGTCGTGGTGAGCAACGCGGGCCCGGCGCCCGCCGTCAACGCGGCGGTCCGGGACGCCCTGCCGTCCGCGCTCTCCGCCTTCACGTGGACCTGCTCGGCCGCTTCCGGCAACAGCTGCGGAGACGCGAGCGGTACCGGCAGCATCGACACGACGGCGACGATCGCGGTCGGCGGCAGGGTCACGTACACCGTCACCGGCACCGTCCCGTCGTCCACCACCGGAACGCTCTCGAACACCGCGACGGTGACCAGGCCGAGCGCCACGACCGACGCCAACTGCGGCCCGACCTGCTCCAGCACCGCCGACACCCCCGGACGGGTCACCACCGGGCTGTCGGTGACCAAGACACCGGACAAGAACCCGTACGTGCCCGGGCAGCCGCTGACCTACACCGTCGTGGTGAAGAACGACGGTCCGTCGGACGCCGTCGGCACCTCGGTCAAGGACAAGCTGCCCAACGCCATCCAGGCCTTCACCTGGACGTGCAAGGCCTCCGGCGGCAGCAACTGTGGCAGCACCCCCTCCGGCACGGGCGACATCGACACGACGGTCGACATCCCGGCGGGCGGCCAGGTGACCTACACGCTGACCGGTACGGTGCCGTCGGACGCGAACGGCTCGCTGGACAACCGGGCCACCGTCACCCCGCCGAGCGGCGCCACCGACCCGAACTGCTCGCCGAAGTGCACCAGTACCGCCAACCCCATCCCGCCGGGCGGCCAGGCGAACCTGGTGGTCTCCAAGACCCTCCTGACCAGCCCGGTGATCCCCGGGCAGCAGATCACGTGGCAGGTGAAGGTCACCAACAACGGCCCGTCCCGGGCCCGCAACGTCGTCGTCACGGACCAGGTCCCGACCGGGGTGTCCGGCGCCGCCATGGTCAACGACCAGGACAGCGGCTCCTGCACGATCACCAACGGCACGGCGACCTGTCCCGCCGTCGAGATCCCGGTGAACGGCACCGCCAGCTGGACCCTGAGCGGCACGCTGTCCTCCGACGCGACCACCACACCGACCAACTCGGCGACCGTCACCGGCGGTCCCGACCCGTCCGCCTCCACGCGCACCGCCGTCGCCTCGCCGACCGCCACGCCCAGCCCGCAGGCCAACCTCACCATCTCGAAGACGCTGCTGACCAGCCCGGTCGTGCCGGGCGCACAGATCCAGTGGCGGGTGACGGTCACGAACAACGGGCCTTCACGGGCGCGGAACGTCGTCGTGACGGATCAGGTGCCCTCGGGCGTCATTGGCGCCTCGATGGCGGCGTCCGACGGGACCACCTGTCCGATCGGCAACGGCGTCGCCACGTGCCCGGCGGTGGAGATCCCGGCCGGGTCGTCCGCCACCTGGACACTGAGCGGCACGCTGGACCCGAACGCGACCACGACCCCCACGAACACGGCCGT
>NZ_JBHVOL010000002.1:625597-635221 GCF_042887925.1 Kitasatospora sp. NPDC057904 | reverse complement strand
GTGTCACCGGCGCATTGATGAAGGCCGACGCGGACGGCACCAGTTGCCCGATCAGCGGTGGTGTGGCGACCTGTCCGGCGGTGGAGATCCCGGCCGGTTCGTCGCTGAGCTGGACCCTGAACGGGACGCTCGACCCCAACGCGACCACGACGCCGACCAACTCGGTGGCCGTGACGGGCGGTCCCGACCCGTCCGCCTCCACGCGCACGGCGGTGGCCTCGCCGACCGCCACGCCCGCGCCGGAGGCCGCCCTCCAGGTCAGCAAGACGCTGGTGACGAACCCGGTGGTGCCCGGGCAGCGGATCCAGTGGCAGATCAACGTCTTCAACGCGGGCCCGTCCCGGGCCCGGAACGTCGTGGTCACCGACACGATCCCGGCCGGGGTCGACAACCCGACGATGACGGCTCCGGGTGGCACGCAATGCCCGATTGCGAGCGGCGTCGCGACCTGCCCGGCGGTGGAGATCCCGGCCGGCCAGGCGCGGACGTGGACGCTGACCGGCACGCTGGACCCCAACGCGACGGTCACGCCGACGAACTCGGTGACGGTGACGGGTGGTCCGGACCCGTCGGCGTCCTCGCACACGGCGGTGGCCTCGCCGTCGTCGTCGCCGACTCCGCAAGCGAATCTGTCGGTGTCGAAGGTGCTGTTGACGAATCCGGTGGTGCCGGGGCAGCAGGTCCAGTGGCGGGTGAGCGTGACGAACAGTGGTCCTTCGCGGGCGCGGAACGTCGTGGTGACGGACCAGGTGCCGGCGGGTGTGAGCGGCGCTTCGATGACGGCGTCGGACGGGACTGCCTGCCCGATCAGCGGTGGTGTGGCGACGTGTCCGGCCGTGGAGATCCCGGCGGGATCCTCGGCGAGTTGGACGCTGAGCGGCACGCTGGACCCCAACGCGACGGCCACGCCGACCAACTCGGTGACGGTGGCGGGCGGTCCGGATCCGTCGGCGTCCTCGCACACGGCGGTGGCTTCGCCGTCGTCGTCGCCGATTCCGCAGGCGAACCTGTCGGTGTCGAAGGTGCTGTTGACGAATCCGGTGGTGCCGGGGCAGCAGGTCCAGTGGCGGGTGAGCGTGACGAACAGCGGTCCGTCGCGGGCGCGGAACGTCGTGGTGACCGACCAGGTGCCTTCCGGTGTGAACGACGCCTCGCTGCGGGCCGACGCCGATGGGAGCAACTGTCCGATCGCCAACGGGGTTGCCACCTGCCCGGCGGTGGAGATCCCGGCCGGGCAGACCCTGACCTGGACGCTGACCGGCACGCTCGCCTCCGACGCGACGGCCACGCCGACCAACTTGGTGACGGTCACGGGCGGTCCGGATCCGACGGCGTCCACGCACACGGCCGTCGCCTCACCCTCCAACTCGCCCTCTCCGCAGGCGAATCTGACCGTCTCGAAGGCGCTGGTCACCAACCCGGTGGTGCCGGGGCAGCAGATTCAGTGGCGGGTGAGCGTGACGAACAGCGGTCCGTCGCGGGCGCGGAACGTCGTGGTGACCGACCAGGTGCCGGCGGGTGTGAGCGGCGCTTCGATGACGGCGTCGGACGGGACTGCCTGCCCGATCAGCGCTGGTGTGGCGACGTGTCCGGCCGTCGAGATCCCGGCCGGGCAGACGATGACGTGGACGCTCTCCGGCACGCTCGACCCCAACGCGACGGCCACCCCGACCAACGGCGTGACCGTCACCGGTGGGCCCGACCCGACCGCCTCCAGCCACACGGCGGTCGCGTCGCCGACCGCCGCGCCCTCTCCGCAGGCGGGGCTGAGCATCTCGAAGGTGCTGCTGACGAGCCCGGTGGTGCCGGGCCAGCAGATTCAGTGGCGCGTGTCGGTGACGAACAGCGGTCCGTCGCGGGCGCGGAACGTCGTGGTGACGGATCAGGTGCCGGCGAGCGTCAACAGCGCCTCGATGGCAGCGGACGCCGATGGGACCGCCTGTCCGATCAGCGGTGGCACGGCGACGTGCCCGGCAGTGGAGATCCCGGCCGGTCAGACGCTGACCTGGACGTTGACCGGCACGCTGTCGGCCGACGCGACCACGACGCCGGCCAACACGGCCGTGGTCACCGGCGGTCCCGATCCGTCGGCCACGGCCCGCACGGCGGTCGCCTCGCCGTCCTCCTCCCCGACGCCACAGGCCAACCTCGTCGTCTCCAAGACACTGCTCACCGACCCGGTGATCCCCGGCCGGGAGATCCAGTGGCGGGTGACCGTCACCAACAACGGCCCCTCGCGGGCCCGCAACGTCGTCGTCACGGACACCGTGCCGGCCGGCGTGAACGACCCGAGCATGACGGCCTCCGACGGCACGTCCTGCCCGATCGCCGGCGGTACGGCGACCTGCCCGGCTGTGGAGATCCCAGCGGGCTCGTCCGCGGCCTGGACGCTGGCCGGTACGCTCGCCTCCGACGCGGCGGTGACGCCCACGAACTCGGTGACGGTGACGGGTGGTCCGGACCCGTCGGCGTCCTCGCACACGGCGGTGGCTTCTCCGACGTCCTCGCCGACTCCGCAGGCGAGCCTGACCGTGGCCAAGGTGCTGCTCACCGACCCGGTGGTGCCGGGGCAGCAGATCCAGTGGCGGGTCAGCGTGACGAACAGCGGGCCTTCGCGGGCGCGGAATGTCGTGGTGACGGATCAGGTGCCGACGGGTGTGAGCGGCGCTTCGATGGTGGCTTCGGATGGGACCGTCTGTCCGATCAGCGGTGGTGTGGCGACGTGTCCGGCGGTGGAGATCCCGGCCGGCCAGACGTCGACGTGGACGCTGAGTGGCACGCTGGACGCCGACGCGACAACGACGCCGACCAACACCGCCGTCGTCACCGGTGGCCCGGACCCGTCAGCCACAGCACACACCGCCGTGGCTTCGCCGACCGCGTCCCCGACGCCGCAGGCGAATCTGACCGTGTCGAAGGTGTTGCTGACGAATCCGGTGGTGCCTGGCCAGCAGGTCCAGTGGCGGGTGAGCGTGACGAACAGTGGTCCTTCGCGGGCGCGGAACGTCGTGGTGACGGATCAGGTGCCGGCGGGTGTGAACAACCCGAGCATGACGGCGTCCGATGGGACCGCCTGTCCGATCGCCAATGGCCTGGCGACGTGTCCGGCGGTGGAGATTCCGGTCGGGCAGACGGTGGCGTGGACGCTGAGTGGCACGCTGGACGCCAACGCGACGGCCACGCCGACGAACTCGGTGACGGTCACCGGTGGTCCTGATCCGTCGGCGTCCTCGCACACGGCGGTGGCTTCGCCGTCGAACTCGCCGTCGCTGCAGGCGAACCTGACCGTGGCCAAGGTGTTGGTGACCAACCCGGTCGTGCCTGGCCGGCAGATCCAGTGGCGGGTCAGCGTGACGAACAACGGCCCCTCGCGGGCGCGGAACGTCGTGGTGACCGACCAGGTGCCGTCCGGTGTGAACGACGCCTCGATGCACGCCGACGCTGACGGCGCCAACTGCCCGATCGCCGGCGGTACGGCGACGTGTCCGGCGGTGGAGATCCCGGCAGGGCAGACGGTGACGTGGACGCTGACGGGCACGCTCGCCTCCGACGCGACGACCACACCCGCGAACTCGGTGACGGTGACGGGTGGTCCGGATCCGACGGCGTCCACGCACACGGCGGTGGCTTCGCCGTCAGGCTCGCCTTCCCAGCAGGCCAGTCTGACCGTCTCGAAGGTGCTGCTGACGGATCCGGTGGTGCCGGGGCAGCAGATCCGGTGGCGGGTTTCGGTTATGAACAACGGTCCTTCGCGGGCCCGGAACGTGGTCGTGAGCGACCGGGTGCCGTCGGGCGTGAACAACGCTTCCATGACGGCGTCGGATGGGTCCACCTGTCCGATCGCCAATGGCCTGGCGACGTGTCCGGCTGTGGAGATCCCCGTCGGGCAGACGTCGACGTGGACGCTGTCCGGCACGCTGGACGCCAACGCGACCACGACGCCGTCGAACACGGCCGTGGTGACCGGTGGGCCCGACCCGTCGACCACCGCGCACACCGCCGTCGCGTCGCCGACGTCGTCCCCGATGGCGCGGGCGAGCCTCACGGTGTCGAAGGTGCTGGTCACCGACCCGGTGGTGCCCGGCCAGCAGGTGCAGTGGCGGGTGAGCGTCACGAACAACGGTCCCTCGCGGGCGCGGAACGTCGTGGTGACGGATCAGGTGCCGGCGGGTGTGAACAGCGCTTCGATGGCGGCTTCGGATGGGACCGACTGTCCGATCGCCCATGGCCTGGCGACGTGTCCGGCGGTCGAGATCCCGGTCGGGCAGACGCTGACGTGGACGCTGTCCGGCACGCTCGACCCGAATGCGACCGTCACGCCGACGAACACGGTGATGGTCACAGGTGGCCCGGATCCGACGGCTTCCACACACACGGCGGTTGCGTCGCCGACGTCCTCGCCGTCTCCGCAGGCGAACCTGACCGTGTCGAAGGCGTTGGTGACGAACCCGGTGGTGCCCGGGCAGGAGATCCAGTGGCGGGTGAGCGTCACGAACAACGGTCCCTCGCGGGCGCGGAACGTCGTGGTGACCGACCAGGTGCCGTCCGGTGTGAACGACGCCTCGATGCGCGCCGACGCTGACGGGACGTCCTGCCCGATCAGCGGCGGTACGGCGACGTGTCCGGCGGTGGAGATTCCGGCCGGCCAGACGCTGACGTGGACGTTGACCGGGACGCTCGCCTCCGACGCGGCGGTGACGCCCTCGAACTCGGTGACGGTGACGGGTGGTCCGGATCCGACGGCGTCCACGCACACGGCGGTTGCGTCGCCGACGTCCTCGCCGTCTCCGCAGGCGAATCTGTCGGTGTCGAAGGTGCTGTTGACGAACCCGGTGGTGCCGGGGCAGCAAATCCAGTGGCGGGTGACGGTGACGAACAACGGTCCGTCGCGGGCGCGGAACGTGGTCGTGACCGACACCGTGCCGAGCGGGGTGTCCGGTGCGAGCATGAAGGCGGACGCCGACAATGCCCCGTGCCCGATCGCGAGCGGGACGGCGACGTGTCCGGCGGTGGAGATTCCGGCCGGCCAGACGGTGACGTGGACGCTGAGTGGCACACTGGACGCCAATGCGACCACCACGCCGGCCAACTCGGTGACGGTGACGGGTGGTCCGGATCCGACGGCTTCCACGCATACGGCGGTGGCTTCGCCGTCCGGCTCGCCGTCTCCGCAGGCGAATCTGTCGGTGTCGAAGGTGCTGCTGACGAACCCGGTGGTGCCGGGGCAGCAAATCCAGTGGCGGGTAACGGTGACCAATACTGGGCCCTCGCGGGCGCGGAACGTGGTCGTCACCGACCAGGTGCCGGCGGGTGTCGGCAGCGCCTCGATGACGGCGGCTGATGGCACCGCCTGCCCGATCAGCGGCGGCACGGCGACCTGTCCTGCGGTGGAGATCGCGGCCGGTGACTCGATGAGCTGGACCGTGTCCGGCACATTGGACTCCAACGCGACCATCACGCCGACGAACGGGGTGACGGTGACGGGTGGTCCGGATCCGACGGCGTCCACGCACACGGCTGTCGCTTCGCCGTCCAACTCGCCGTCTCCGCAGGCAAATCTGTCGGTGTCGAAGGTGCTGCTGACCAACCCGGTGGTGCCCGGGCAGGAGATCCAGTGGCGGGTCTCGGTCACGAACAGCGGTCCTTCGCGGGCCCGGAACGTGGTTGTGAGCGATCAGGTGCCGTCCGGTGTGAACGACGCCTCGATGCGGGCGGATGCGGATGGGACGAACTGCCCGATCAGTGGTGGTGTGGCGACGTGTCCGGCGATGGAGATCCCGGTCGGGCAGACGGTGATGTGGACGCTGACGGGCACGCTCGCCTCCGACGCCACGGCCACGCCGGCCAACTCGGTGACGGTGACGGGTGGTCCTGACCCGACAGCCTCCACACATACGGCGGTGGCGTCTCCGTCCAACTCGCCATCGACGCAAGCGAATCTGTCGGTGTCGAAGGTGCTGGTGACGGATCCCGTGGTTCCCGGGCAGCAGATCCAGTGGCGGGTGAGCGTCACCAACAACGGGCCCTCTCGTGCCCGGAACGTCGTCGTCACCGACACCGTTCCGAACGGAGTGTCCGGTGCGGGCATGACGGCGTCGGACGGGACCGTCTGTCCGATCAGCGGCGGTGTGGCGTCCTGTCCGGTGGTGGAGATCCCGGTCGGGCAGACGGTGATGTGGACGCTGAGTGGCACGCTGGACGCCAACGCGACGGCCACGCCGGCCAACTCGGTGACGGTCACCGGTGGCCCGGACCCGACGGCTTCCACGCATACGGCGGTGGCTTCGCCGTCGAACTCGCCTTCTCCGCAGGCGAATCTGGTCGTGGCCAAGGTGCTGGTGACGGATCCGGTGGTGCCGGGGAAGCCGATCCAGTGGCGGGTGACGGTGACGAACAACGGTCCCTCGCGTGCTCGGAACGTGGTCGTGACCGACAAGGTCCCGGACGGTGTGCTGAACGCGTCGATGACCGCCCAGGACGGGACCGTCTGTCCGATCAGCGGCGGTACGGCGACCTGCCCGGCGGTCGAGATCGCGGCGGGTGGCTCGATGAACTGGACCTTGACCGGGACGTTGGATCCCAATGCGACCACCACGCCGGCCAACTCGGTGACGGTGACGGGTGGTCCGGATCCGACAACTTCCACGCACACTGCGGTGGCTTCGCCGTCGAACTCGCCTTCTCCGCAGGCGAATCTGGTCGTGGCCAAGGTGCTGGTGACGGATCCGGTGGTGCCGGGGCAGCAGATCCAGTGGCGGGTGACGGTGACCAACAACGGTCCGTCGCGGGCGCGGAACGTCGTCGTCACCGACCAGGTGCCGACCGGTGTCCGGGACGCGAGCATGACGGCGGCGGACGGCACCGCGTGCCCGATCGCGAACGTGACGGCGACCTGCCCGGCGGTCGAGATCCCGGCGGGGTCCTCGGCGAGCTGGACGCTGACCGGCACGCTGGACCCGGACGCGACCACGACGCCGACGAACTCGGTGACGGTGACGGGCGGGCCCGATCCGTCGGCGTCCTCGCACACGGCGGTGGCCTCGCCGACCTCGTCCCCGACTCCGCAGGCGCGGCTCTCCGTGTCGAAGGTGCTGCTGACGGATCCGGTGGTGCCGGGGCAGCAGATCCAGTGGCGGGTGACGGTGACGAACAACGGCCCTTCGCGGGCGCGGAACGTCGTGGTGATGGACCAGGTGCCCGCAGGTGTGAACGGCGCCTCGATGAAGGCGGATGCGGACGGGTCCGCCTGTCCGATCAGCGGCGGCACGGCGACGTGTCCGGCGGTGGAGATCCCGGCCGGGCAGACGCTGACCTGGACGCTCACGGGCACGCTGGCGCAGGATGCCACGGCCACGCCGACGAACACGGTGACGGTGACGGGCGGTCCGGACCCGACGGCTTCCACGCACACGGCGGTGGCTTCGCCGTCCAACTCTCCGTCGGTGCGGGCGAGTCTGAGTGTGTCGAAGGTGCTGGTCACGGATCCGGTGGTGCCCGGGCAGCAGATCCAGTGGCGGGTGTCCGTCACGAACAACGGGCCGTCGCGTGCGCGGAACGTCGTGGTCGCCGACCGCGTCCCGGACGGTGTCAGCGGTCCGAGCATGACTTCCGCCGACGGGACGGTCTGCCCGATCGCGAACGGGACGGCCACCTGCCCGGCGATCGAGCTCGCCGTCGGTGAGACGCGGACCTACACGCTGAGCGGCACGCTCGTGCAGGACGCGACCGTGACGCCGACGAACACGGCGGTGGTGACCGGCGGGCCGGATCCGGCCACGCCGACGCACACGGCGGTGGCGTCGCCGTCCGATTCGCCGTCACCGCAGGCCAGTCTGACGGTGGCCAAGGCGCTGCTGACCGATCCCGTGGTGCCGGGCGAGAAGATCCAGTGGCGGGTGACGGTGACCAACAACGGCCCGTCCCGGGCGCGCGACGTCGTCATCACGGACCGGATCCCGGACGGGGTGAACAACGCCGTCCTCCAGTCGGACGCCGACGCGAGCACGTGCCCGGTCGCGGGCGGAACGGCGACCTGCGCGGCGATCGGGCTGGAGGTCGGCCAGACGGCCTCGTACACCCTGACCGGGACGCTGGCGCCGGACGCGACGGTCACGCCGACGAACACGGTGGTGGTGACCGGTGGCCCCGACCCGACCGCTACCGCGCACACGGCGGTGGCCTCGCCCACCGACTCGCCCACGCCGCAGGCGAACCTGGGCATCGCCAAGGTGCTGCTGACCAACCCGGTGGTGCCCGGGCAGCAGATCCAGTGGCGGGTGACGGTGACCAACCGGGGTCCGTCGCGGGCCCGGAACGTGGTCGTCTCCGACACGATCCCGGCGATGGTGAACGGTGCGGGCATGATCGCGGACGCCGACGGCTCGGCCTGCCCGGTCGCCGGCGGGACGGCGACCTGCCCGGCCGTCGAGATCCCGGCCGGCGGGACCGTCTCCTACACCCTCACCGGTACGCTCGACCCGGCGGCGACCAGCACCCCGGTCAACGTCGCGACCGTCACCGGCGGACCCGACCCGACGGCCACGGCGCACACCGCGACAGCGCAGGCCAGCGATACGGTAGAGCCGCGGGCGAGTCTGTCCGTGTCGAAGGCGCTGGTGACGAACTCGGTGGTGCCGGGGCAGCCGATCGCCTGGCGGATCAGCGTCACCAACAACGGCCCGAGCCAGGCCCGGAACGTGGTGGTCAGCGACCGGTTCCCGGACGGAGTCGTCGGCGCCTCGCTCTCGCCGGACGCGACGAAGACGGCCTGCCCGGTCGCCGGTGGCGTGGCGACCTGTCCGGGGGTCGAGATCCCGGTCGGCGAGACCGTCACCTACACGCTCTCGGGAACCCTGGCCCAGGACACCACCACCGTGCCCGGCAACACGGCCGTCGTGACCGGAGGCCCGGACCCGAGCACGTCGGCCCACACGGCGGTCGCCAGCCCGACCGGGACGCCGTCGCCGCAGGCACGGCTCTCGGTGACCAAGGTGCTGGTGACGAACCCGGTGGTGCCGGGGCAGACGGTCCAGTGGCGGGTGTCGGTGACGAACAACGGGCCGTCCCGCGCGCGGAACGTCGTGGTCGCGGACCGGGTCCCGGACGGGGTGTCCGGCGCGATGATGGTCTCGGACGAGGACGGCACCAGGTGCCCGATCGGCAACGGCGTCGCCACCTGCCCGGCGATCGAGCTGGAGGTCGGGCAGACGGCGTCGTACACGCTGAGCGGGACGCTGGACCCGAATGCGACGGTCACACCGACGAACTCGGTGACGGTGACGGGTGGTCCTGATCCGACGGCGTCCTCGCACACGGCGGTGGCTTCGCCGTCGAACTCGCCTTCTCCGCAGGCGAATCTGGTGGTTGCCAAGGTGTTGGTGACGAACCCGGTGGTGCCTGGGCAGGAGATCCAGTGGCGGGTCTCGGTCACGAACAACGGGCCTTCGCGGGCTCGGAACGTGGTGGTGACTGATCGGGTGCCGGTGGGTGTGAACGACGCTTCGATGGTGGCTTCGGACGGGACCGCCTGTCCGGTCAGCGGTGGTGTGGCGACGTGTCCGGCGGTGGAGATCCCGGCGGGTTCTTCGGCGAGTTGGACGCTGACGGGCACGCTGGATGCCAACG